>DASTKT010000001.1:0-14349 GCA_035715725.1 Longimicrobiales bacterium
GGGGGCGCGGCCGCGCGGCCCTGGTGGCGCTCGTGGCCCTGTTCTACCTGCTGCCGCTGCGGGGTGGCCCGAGCCGACTGAGGCGGGCCGGGGGCGCCGGACCGGCCGGGCGCGCCCCCGGTCGCGCGGGCTACCGCTTCATCGCGTCGATCATCCCGTGCAGGTGGGCCGCGGCGCGCTCGACGTCGAGGTACTTGTACTGTCCCGCCCGGCTCTCGGCGGAGAGCACCGCGCAGCGGTGGACCCTGGAGAAGTCGCCGTAGGGGAACTTGTACCGCTCCTTGCGGCCCTCCGGCACCTCATCGTCGATCCCCAGGTGCCATCGGCCGTATTCGTTCATCCCGTGCTCCTGGATGAACTCGTTCTCCTGTTGCGTGGATGGCTGGTGCTCGCTCCAGGCATCCCGTTCGTCCACGACCACCTTTCCTTCCTTCACGAGCTCCGTGGCGTGGTCGAACCCGCTGTCGTGCAGTCGAACGGTCATGTGCTCCACCTCCTTCTCGGGTCACTCCGTGCCGCGGGCGGCGGGGGCGTCCCTGCCGGGTCGGGACCATCGGGCGCTCCGGAACGGCGCGCTCCGGACGACGACCGGGACGGCTGCCGTCGCACGCGGTGGGCGGGCGCGGGTCCGATCCCCGTGGGGCCGCGATGCCGGATGCGCGCCGCGCGATCCGTGCGCCCGGCGCGCCGGCCGACGGCGCCCGCCACGCGGTTCACTTCTTGCCCCCTCGGCCGGGTGCCCGCAGTGAGGTCAGGCTTGGAGTGGCAGTTCGCGCCTCCGGTCGTATCCGCGGCGGCCAGCCACCCGTCCCGTCTCGGGGGTGGATCCATCCGGCCGCAGTTCCCGGCAACGAGCGCCTGGTACGTCCGCGGTCGGTGGGTACCGTCGCCATCAGTCGGCCCGCGCCGTTCTCCGCTCGACCCCGCACGTCTTCACGGCGTCGTCGCCGGCCGCATCGCGGGCGTGCGTCCATGTCGATGCTGTCGACTACCTGGGGCAGAGGAGGACCGGATGGCTCCCAGACCGCAGCCGGACACGCCGGCGATCGACTTCACGCTCCCCGATGGCGATTCCAGGCCGGTGAAGCTGAGCGACTACCGTGGCAAGAACGTGGTGCTGGCCTTCTACCCGGCGGACTGGTCGCCCGTCTGCACGAACGAGCTGAACCTGATCCAGGAGACGCTGGACGAGATCCGCGGTCACGATGCGGAGGTGCTCGGGGTGAGCGTCGACGGGCACTGGTCGCACCGCGCCTGGGCGCGGGCGCAGCACATCACGTTCCCGCTGCTCAGCGATTTCTGGCCGCACGGCGCGGTGGCGCAGCGGTACGGCGTCTTCCGGGACCAGGATGGGACGAGCGAGCGGGCGCTCTTCTTCATCGACAAGTCGGGCACGCTCCGCGACCTGTGGGTGGCGGAGAATCCGGACATCGCGCCCGGCCTGAACCTGATCTTCGACACGCTCGAACGGATCGCCCCGGCGACCCGCGAGGAGGCGCACCATGCTCGATGACCGCATCCAGCGGACGCCGATCACGGAGGACGACTGGTGCCTGGGCGTGCCGACCGCCGCGGTCACGATCCTCGAGTACGGCGACTTCGAGTGTCCGTACTGCGCGGCCGCGCGGCCGGTGTTGGAGGGGCTGGTCGAGGAGGAGCCCGACACGATCCGGCTGGTCTATCGTCATTTCCCGATCGCGACGATCCATCCTCATGCCACGCTCGCGGCCGAGGCCGCCGAGGCGGCGGGCGCCCAGGGCCGGTTCTGGGACATGCACGACACGCTCTTCACGCACCAGCGGGCGCTCGAGTACGAGGACCTGCGGGCGTACGCGGCGATGATCGGCCTCGACGTCGCCCGCTTCGACCGGGAGATCATGGCGCACCTCTACCTCCCCGAGGTCAAGGCGGACTTCCGCCACGGGATCACGGACGGCGTGAACGGCACGCCGACGCTCTTCATCAACGGCCACCGCTACGACGGGCCGCGGGAGCGGTCGGCGATCCTCGCCGCCGTCTCCGAGCTCGTGGCCCGGCGGGGTTGAGCGCGGCCGGACGCGGTGACCGGCAGGAGGGAGGCCCTGATGCACGCCAAACGGGAAGGCGGCGCCGGCTTCGCGCTGGCCGGGGCCGGGGCCGGGACGGCGCCGCCGCCGCGCTATGACGGCTTCGACCGGATGCCGATCGGCGGCCGCTGGCGCGCCGGGAGCTCCGGCCGGACGGCGAAGGACCTGAATCCCTACACGGGCGAGCCGCTGCTCGAGATCACGCTCGCGGACGCGAGCGACGTGGACGCGGCGTACCGCGCGGCGGAGCGGGCGCAGCCCGGGTGGGCGGCCGCGCTCCCCGAGGAGCGCCACGACGTGCTCGAGCGCGCGACCCACCTGCTCGAGCGGCGCGAGCCGGAGATCGTCGACTGGCTCGTCAAGGAGTCGGGGAGCACGCGCACGAAGGCGGAGTTCGAGTGGCAGCTCACGCACCAGCGCATGCTGGAGGCCGCCGGCGACCCGTTCCACACCGAAGGCCGCCTGCTCCCCTCCGCGATCCCCGGCAAGGAGAACCGCGTCTACCGCCGGCCGGCCGGCGTGGTCGGCGTGATCAGCCCGTGGAACTTCCCGCTGCACCTCTCGAACCGCTCCGTGGCGCCCGCGCTGGCCGTCGGCGACGCCGTCGTGCTCAAGCCGGCCTCCGACACGCCCGTCACCGGCGGGCTGCTGCTGGCGAAGCTCTTCGAGGAGGCGGGGCTGCCGCCGGGCGTGCTCAACGTCGTCGTCGGCGCCGGCGAGGACATCGGCGACGCGTTCATCGACCACCCGGTGCCGCGCGTGCTCTCGTTCACCGGGAGCACGGCGGTGGGTCGTCGCATCGGGGAGCACGCCGGCCGCGGCGTGAAGCGGGTCTGCCTCGAGCTGGGCGGCAACTGTCCGTTCATCGTCCTCGAGGACGCGGACCTGGAGCTGGCGTGCGACGCGGCGGTGGCGGGCAAGTTCCTGCACCAGGGGCAGATCTGCATCGCGATCAACCGCATCCTCGTCGCCGACCGGTGCTACGACGAGTTCCTGGACCGCTTCGTGGCGCGCGCCCGCGCGCTCCGGGTGGGCAACCCGGCCGACCCGGAGACCGCGATCGGCCCGATCATCAACGCGCGGCAGCTCGAGAGCATCATGCGGAAGGTCGACGAGACACTCGCCCGCGGCGCGCGGCCGGTGCTCCACGGCCGGCCGTCGGGGCTGGTGCTGCCGCCGATGGTGCTCGCCGACGTCACGAACGACATGCCGGTGGCGCGTGAGGAGGTCTTCGGGCCGGTCGCGCCGCTGCTGCGCTTCCGCGACGAGGAGGAGGCCATCCGCATCGCCAACGACACCGGGTACGGCCTCTCCAGCGCCGTCTTCGCGCGCGACCTCGAGCGCGGCGTGCGCGTGGCCCGCCGCATCGACGCGGGCATGACGCACGTGAACGACTGGCCGGTGAACGACGAGGCGAACACGGCGTTCGGCGGCGAGAAGGCGTCCGGCATCGGCCGCTTCGGCGGCGAATGGGCGCTCGAGGAGTTCACGACCCACCACTGGATCTCGGTGCAGGAGCAACCCCGCTTGTATCCCATCTAGGTGCGCCATGGCGAACTCGAAAGCCGCGACGACGTCGCGGGCCGCGCCGGCCGAAGCGCCGGCGATCCCCACCACGATGCGGGCCGCCGTCATCGACCGGTTCGGCCCGCCGGAGGTCCTCGGCGTGCGGACGGTCCCCGTGCCGCAGCCGGGGCCGCGCGAGGTGCTGATCGCGCTGCACGCGGCCGGCGTCGGCATCTGGGACGCGAAGATCCGCGACGGCACCTGGGCCAGCGGCGAGGAGCGCTTCCCGCTCGTGCTCGGCGCCGACGGCGCCGGGGTCGTGGCGGCGCGGGGCGAGCGCGTGCGTCGCTTCCGCGTCGGCGAGTGGGTCTGGGCCTACGAGTACGCAAACCCCACGGGCGGCTTCTACGCCGAGTACGTGGCCGTGGACGTCGACCACGTCGGGCGCGTACCTGCGGAGCTGGACCTGCTGCGGGCCGGCGCCGCGGCGGTGACCGGCCTGACCGCGCTCCAGGGGATCGACGTGCACCTGCGCGTCCGGCGCGGAGAGACCGTGCTGATCTTCGGCGCGTCCGGCGCGGTCGGCACGCTCGCCGTGCAGTTCGCGAAGCGGCGCCGGGCGCGCGTCCTCGGGACGGCCACCGGGGACGACGCGGCCACGCTCGTCCTCGGCCTCGGCGCCGACGGCGTGGCCGACGCCCGCCGCGCCGACTTCGTCGAGCGGCTCCGCGAGCTGGCGCCCGCCGGCCTCGACGCAGTCCTCGCCCTGGCCGGCGGCGACGCGCTCGAGCGCGCCATCGACCTCGTCCGTGCGGGCGGACGGGTGGCGTACCCGAACGGCGTCGAGCCCGAGCCGCGCCGGCGCGACACCCTCCGCCCGCAGGGCTACGACGCGGTGGCCGACCCGCGCGAGTGGGAGCGGCTCTACCATACGGTCGACGAGGCGAAGGTGCAGGTGCCGATCGCGGCGGTGTATCCGCTGGAGCAGGCGGCCGAGGCGCACGCGCGCGTCGAGCGCGGACACGTGCTGGGGCGGGTCGTGCTCAGGATCCGGGAGGACGGGGACTGAGGGCGGATGCGGGCCGCGGCGCCGCGTGCCTGCCGCCGGGCCCGCCGACGCCGCGGGCGCCCGGCGGCTCGGCCCTCGGCGTTCCGATCCTGACCGAGCCGCCGTTCGTCGTCGGAGAGTCCCGGCGCGCCGACGGGCCCCGAGTGGCTCGGCGCCGGCCGATCCCCCCGCGGGCCCGTTCCTAGTCGAACGTCGCCTGCCGCAACGGAGCGCGGATGGTGCTCCCCGGCATCCAGGCCCTCTTCGGCTTCCAGCTCATCGCGGTCTTCAACAGGGGTTCGCGCAGAAGCTCTCCCCGGGCGAGCAACTGCTCCATCTCACGGCCACGGCGCTGGTCGCGCTCGCCGTGGCGCTCGTGATGACCCCCGCGGCGCTGCATCGACAGCTCGAGCCGGAAGAGGTGAGCGCCGGCTTCATCGTCATCTCCTCCCGCCTCCTCCTCTGGAGCATGGCCCCGCTCGCCATCGGGATCGGCACGGACCTGTTCCTCGTGGCGCGCCTCGTCCTCGGCTCCCTCGTCCCGGCCGCGAGCCTCGCGGCGGCGCCCTTCGCGATCTACCTCCTGCTGTGGTTCGGTCTGCCGCGGAGCGACGCGCTGCGCCGCCTGGCCGGCGGCGCCTCCGTTCGCGGCGGGGGGTGAGCGGACGGGGCGCGAGGCCGGCCGCCGGCTCACTCCTGGAGCATGGAATCGTGTAGGCCGTAGAGCCCCTTCGGGTTCGCGCCGAGCAGCCCGGCCTCGTACAGGTAGGGCGGCACCGGCCGGAGCCGCTCCGCCTCCGCGGCGGTCACGATCCGGATCACGTCCATGCGGTCGAAGTGGTCGCCGATCTCGTCCAGCTCGTCCTCGCGCGTCTGCCACGCCCCGAAGAGACGGCTCGTCAGCCGCAGCGGGCGCGTGTAGCCGCGCAGCGTCTGCTCCCCCGACGGGTTGAAGTAGTCCTCGAAGTACGACATCACGAGCTCGCGGAGCGAGCGGTAGACGGGCGAGCGGTAGCGGATGCCGGTGTAGTTCGACTTTGCGAGCGCACCCAAGCCATTGCCCACACGGAAGATGGCGAGGATGTGGTCGTCGTCGCGCTCGGCCCGGAGGTCCACCACGCGCGGCGGGTGCCCGAGGTGCTCGAGGGCGGCCGCGGCGAAGAGCGCCCCCTCCATGCAGTGCGCCTTCCGGTCCCGCATCACGCGGCGCGGCGAGCGGCAGGTGATCTCGTCGTTGTAGGGAATCGCATCCAGGTAGTCCTGGACCTCCTCCGGCGAGCGGAGCGAGTCCAGGAGCGCGATCTCGGCGGGCGTCCAGGCGATCGGCATCGGCGGAGCGGAGTCGGAGGTGGAGGTCGGCCGCGGCGCGATGGGCGCGGCCGTCGTCTCGCGGCCCGCCTCACCGCACGATGACGAGCCGGTACACCGGCGGGACGGCGATCGTGCCGGCGGAGAGGGCGGGCGCCGCCGGCCTCTACGATGCCACCGTTGACTCGGGCGCCTCCCGGACGTAACGACGAGGCGCATGCCCCGCCTCGAGTCCCGTGGGATCGACGCTCCCGCCGGCCGGTCCCGACCCGCACCCGGAGAACGACGATGGCACGACTCACCCTGGCCATGCTCGTCCTGGCCGTGCCCGCGACCGCGTCCGTCGCCTACGTGCCACGCCCGGAGGCCTCCGCGGGTCCGGCCCCCGAGCGCGTCGTCGTGAACGACAACCGTACGCCCGCCGGCACGCTGCGCGGCGGCGTGCTGACCGTGCGCGTGGAGGTGCGGCGGTCCGACTGGCGCCCGGACGGCGAGGACGACCCGGGCATCGAGCTGCTGGCGTTCGCGGAAGACGGCGGCCCGCCGCGCATCCCGGGCCCGCTGATCCGCGTCGTCGAGGGGACCGAGATCCGCGCTTCGGTGCGCAACCCGCTCCCCGACGAGACGCTCGTGGTGCACGGCCTGGGCGCGCGCGCCGCGGCGCCGGGCGGCGGCGACACGATCCGTGTGGCGCCCGGCGCCACGAGGGAGGTGCGGTTCGTGGCCGGCGCGCCCGGGACGTACTGCTACTGGGGCTCGACGCGCGACGCCGCCAGCATGGCCGTGCGCTTCCGCGGGCGCGAGTCCCAGCTCTACGGCGCGCTCATAATCGACCCGGCCGGCAGCGAGGCCCCGCCGCGGGACCGCGTGCTCGTGATCGGCGTGTGGAGCGAGGTGCCGCTCCCGCAGATCCTGGACAGCAGCCGGACGCCGCTGCGCATGGTCATCAACGGCAAGGCCTGGCCGCACACCGAGCGCCTCGCCTACACGGCCGGGGACACGGTCCGCTGGCGCGTCGTGAACGCCAGTGCCGCCGTCCATCCGATGCACCTGCACGGCTTCTACTACCGCGTGGACCGGCGCGGCGACGGCGCGAGAGACTCCGCGTACGCCCCGGCGGACGCGCCGCTCGTCGTGACCGAGCGCATGGGACCGGGCCGGACGATGTCGCTCACCTGGGTCCCCGTGCGTCCGGGCAACTGGCTCTTCCACTGCCACGACAACGCGCACATCCAGCCGAGCGGCCCGCTGGGCGGCGCGGGCGAGCCGGCCAAGGCAGCGCCCGCGCACGCCGGCAACCACGCGCTCCGGACGATGGGCGGACTCGTGATGGGCGTGCAGGTGCGGCCGAGGCCGGGGATGGCGACGACGGCCGATCCACGCCCGCGGCGGCGGCTCCGGCTCGTCGCCCGCGTGGACTCCGGCGGCACGCCCGGCGAGCCGGCGTACGCGTTCGCGCTGGAGGATGGCTCGAGCCCGCGCGCGCCCGCGCCGGCGTCCGTTCCGGGGCCGCGCATCGTGCTGAAGCGCGGCGAGCCCGTGAGCATCACGGTCGTCAACGAGCTGCCGGAAGTCACATCCGTGCACTGGCACGGCATCGAGCTGGAGAGCTACTTCGACGGCGTCGCGGACTTCGCGGGAAGCGCCGGGCGGCTCGCGCCGGCCATCGCGCCGCGGGATTCCTTCGAGGCGCGCTTCACCCCGCCCCGCGCCGGAACGTTCATCTACCACACCCACATGGAGGAGCTGCGGCAGCAGCGCGCGGGCCTCTCGGGCGCTCTCGTCGTCATCGACCCGGAGGCGACGTTCGACCCCGCCACCGACATCGTGCTCCTCGTGAGCACGCCGCGGCGCGACGCGGACCGGGACCGCGCGTTCCTGAACGGCAGCACGTCGCCCGCGCCGCTCGAGCTGCGCACGGGCACCCGCTACCGGCTGCGCCTGATCAACATCCACACCTACCGTCCGAGCCTGCGCATCGAGCTGAGTCAGGATTCCACGCTGCTGCGCTGGCGCGCGCTGGCCAAGGACGGCGCCGACCTGCCGCCGTCCCGCGCCACGATCGCGCGCTCGTCGATCCAGATCGGAAACGGCGAGACGTACGACTTCGAGTTCGTGCCGGCGGCGCCCGGGGCGCTGCACGTGGACGTGAGGACCGGCGTGGGCGAGCTGCTCGTGTCGATGCCGGTCCGGGTGCGCTGACCGGGAGGGGCGAGCGCGGGACGCCTCGCGACGGCATGGCGGCGGCCGTCCCCGCGCTGCCACCGCGCGCTCCGGTGCGCGGGCGCCGCGCGGGCGCCGCGCGTCGGCGGCGAGCGGCTCACCAGACGTACGGCACGAGCCGGTACCTGACCTTGCGGCGGTACTCGTCGTAGCCGGGCAGGTTGGCCCGCAGGAAGCGCTCCTCGTAGAGCAGCCGCACCACGATCGTCGCGGCGAGCGCGGCGGCGATCGCCAGCGCCCAGACCGAGCCGAGCGCGAGCGGCGTGCCGAAGAACAGCAGCATCGCGCCCGCGTACATCGGGTGCCGCACCACGGCGTACGGTCCGGTCGTGATCACGCGCTGCCCGGACGACACCTCGACGACGCTCGAGGCGTGACGGTTCTCCTGGAACACGCGGAAGATCGTCGCGAACGCGAGGGCCGTGAGCGCGTCGCCGAGAAGGATGACCCACAGCGGGAACCGCGTGCCGCGGCTGCGCCACTCGATCCCGGGGACGACGAGAAGGGCGATGAACAGGGCGGTCGCGGCGCCCTGGATCACCTTCTGGCTCCGCTCGCGCTCGGCGGCCGGGCCCGCGGCGAGCCGTCTCTCGATCAGGTCCGGCGCCCGCTTCAGGAAGTACAGCGTGATGACGAGCACGGCGGCCGAGAGCACGCCCCAGTAGACCCACGCCTGCCAGTACCGGAGCGACCAGGCCGGCAGGAACAGCAGCAGCGCGAGCGCCACCACGAACTGGCCGGCCCCGCCCAGCGCACGCTTCGAGAGCTCCGTCATCCTCCGCTCCTGCACCCGGTCCGCGAGAACGGGCCGCCTCACCCCCGCCGGATTCGCTCCAGCGCGCGACGCAGCCGCCGGACCCCCTCCCGGATCGCGGCGCCGTCGAACCCGGCGTAGCTCAGGAGCACCCCGCCGCGCTCCGCCGGCGCCGGCGCGAGCCTGCAGCGCGACAGCCCGAGCACCTGCACGCCCTCCGCGGCGGCGGCCGCCACCGCCTCGGGGTCGGTCATGCCGGCCGCGAGCCAGCCGACGAGATGCAGCCCCGCCACGTCCGGCGCGAGCGTGAGCAGGCCGTCGAGCTCCGCGCCGGCCGCCTCCAGCAGCACGGCCTGCCGCTCGGCGCAGAGCGCGCGCACCCGCCGCACATGCCGCGCGTAATGACCCTCGCCGATGAAGTCGGCGAGCACGCCCTGCAGCGGCGTGGCCGTGTGGCGGTCGAGCGCGGCACGCACGCCACGCACCGCATCGACCAGGCCGTCGGGGACGACGAGGTAGCCGAGCCGCAGCCCGGGCGCGAGCGTCTTGCTGAACGTGCCGACATAGAGCACCCGCGCCGGCTCATCCGCGGCGCGCCGCTCCGCCTCCAGCCCCTGGAGGCACGGGAGCGGCCGGCCCGTGTAGCGGAACTCCGAGTCGTAGTCGTCCTCCAGCACCCACGCATCCGCCCGCTGCGCCCACTCCAGCAGCGCCAGCCGCCGCGGCGCGCTCATCACCGACCCCAGCGGGAACTGGTGCGACGGCGTGACGTACGCCAGCCGCGCGGCCGGAGCCGCACGCTCGCCGGCGCGCACGTCGAGTCCCTCCGCGTCCACCGGCACGGGAACGAGCCGCGCACCCGCCGCCGCGAGCGGTCCACGCGCGCCCGGATACCCCGGATCCTCCACCCAGACCGCGTCGCCCGGATCCAGCAGCACCCGGGCGGCGAGGTCCAGCCCCTGCTGCGTGCCGTTGACGACGACGACCTGCTCCGGCGTGCACCGCGCCCCCCGCGCGTTCGTCACGTAACCCGCGATCGCCTCGCGCAGCGCCCGCTCCCCGGCGGGATCCGCGTCGCCCAGGTACACGCCGCCGCGGCGCCACCCGCGCGCGGCCAGCCGCGCCCAGAGCCGCGACGGGAACGCATCGAGCGCCGGCACGCCGATCCGGAACGGCACCGGCGTCCCTCCGGCCACCCGCAGCAGCGGCGCCCCCGCGGCCGCGAGCATCACGCCGCGGGCGGAGAGGCGAGGCGAGGGCGGCGAGGGCGGCGAGGGCGGCGAGGGCGGCGAGGATGGCGAGGATGGCGAGGGCGGCGCGGCTCCGCCGGACGGCGAGAGTCCGGCGGATCGGAGCCCCGCCGCGGGCGCCCGGGGGCGTTCGGGCGCGCGGCCGGGAGCGGCGCGCCGCCCACCGCCGGGCGACGACCTCCGCGCGCCGCCCGGCCGCACGCTCAGCAGCGCGTCCGGAATCGTGCCGCGCACGCGCGTGCCGCCCCCGCGCCGGCCCACCACGTACCCCTCCGTCCGGAGCTGCTCGAACGCCAGCGCCACGGTGTTCCGCGCCACGCCCAGGTCCGCCGCCAGCACGCGCGTCGACGGCAGGCGCGCGCCCGGCGCGAGCCGCCCGGCGACGATGGCGTCCCGCAGCCCGTCGTACACCTGCCGGTGCAGCGGCCGGGCCGCCGCCGGATCGAGCGCCAGCAGGACGACCGGCGCGTCGGCCGCCCGCCGCCGCGCCTCTCTCGGGGCCTCATTTGGACCAGGCATAATGCACGAATTTGGAGCTTGTAACGGGTCCAAACAAGGGGTAGACTTGGCTCGTCGCGCGGCTCGAACGAGCCGCGAACGTTACCGTCACGGGGAGCCTGATTCATGTCGCCACTGAAGCCGCGCATCGATCTCGAAGCCATCGCGCCGCGGGCCGAGCGGATCCTCGGCACGCTGGACGGCTACGTCGCCGGGCTGGGGCTGGAGCCAGCGCTGCTCGAGCTGGTGCGGCTGCGCGCATCGCAGCTGAACGGGTGCGCGTATTGCCTGGACATGCACACGAAGGATGCGCGGGCGCGAGGGGAGACGGAGCAGCGGCTGTACGCGCTGAGCGCCTGGCGGGAGACGCCGTTCTACAGCGACCGGGAGCGCGCTGCGCTGGCCTGGACGGAGGCGGTGACGCTGGTGGCGGACGGGCACGTGCCGGACGCGGTATACGACGAGGTGCGGGAGCAGTTCGACGAGGCCGGCGTCGTCGCGCTGACGCTGGCGGTCGTGGCGATCAACGGGTGGAACCGGCTGTCGATCGCGTTCCGCTCCGTCGCTGGCACGTATCAACCGGCAGTGGCGGCGGCGCCGGCCGCGGAGCTGGCGGCGAGCGGCGTGGCGGGGTAGGCGCTGCGCCCGCGCGCCCCTCGGCCGGCCGAGGGGCGCGCGGGCGAGGGTCGGCCGCCACGGCGCCTCGCGGTCCGGCGCCACCGGGGAAAGGAGGGCACCATGATGGTTCGCGCGTGGTTGGTTTCCGCGGCGCTGGCGATCTCGGCGGCGAGCGTCGCCGGGATCGTTCTCGCGCGCACTCCGCTGGCCCGATCGGCGGACGGCGTGCCGCCGCCGTTCTCGCACGCGCTCCCCCGGCTGGCGGGCGACCGGCTCCGGGCGACGGTGGTAGAGGTCCCGTACGGCCCCGGCGAGTCCTCGCGCTCGCACAGCCATCCATGCCCGGTGATCGGGTACGTGGTCGAGGGCGCGATCCGGTCGCAGGTCAAAGGCGAGCCGGAAGCCGTCTACCACGCCGGGGAGAGCTTCTACGAGGCACCGAACGGCGAGCATCGGGTGTCGGCGAACGCGAGCGCGACGGCGCCGGCGAAGCTCGTCGCGTTCTTCGTGTGCGACCGCGCGGGCCCGCTGCTGACGCCGGCGCCCGGAGCGAACCGGCCCGGGCGCTGAGCGGGCGCTGTGGCGGAGGAGCCGCGGGAGGCGTGCGTCGTCCCGGCCTCACGCCGGGGCCGGGGCGGCCTCCGGCTCCCGCGCCGGCGGCGGCGTCGCCAGCCACGCGGAGAGCGCGCTCGGCAGCCCGACGGCGAAGATGTGGATCAGCAGGCCGTTGAGGACCACGGGGAGCGTCTTCGGCCCGCCGGCCGCCGCCGACAGCGGCACCACGACGAAGTTCATCACGCCGTAGACGGCGATGCCGTAGAGCGGCCCCCACAGCAGCGGCCGCTGCGCCAGCGTGCGCACGCGGCGGCTGGCCAGGTGGTACGTGGCGACGATGCACGCCGCGATGAACAGTTGAAGCACCCCGCCGAGCGCCGCCGTCGCCAGGCCGCCGCGGAACGCGGCCCGGCCCAGCAGCCCGCTCGCGATGCTCTGGAAGATGCGGATCGGCGCGGCGCCGCGCAGTCCGAAGAACACCAGCGCGTCGGTGATGTCCAGCACGGCGACGGCGAGGGCGCCGCAGAGCAGCGCGCGCGTGGCGGTGAGGGATGTCCTGGGTCGGACCATGGTTTGCCTCCGGTGGACGGCCGCTTCGGGGTCGTGGGTCGGGGCCGTTCGGCGGCGCGGCGGCCGCTCGACAGGATAATGAGCGGAATATTCGACAGGATGAACGGGATCGCATTCGGATGAGCGGAGGGCGGTGCGCAGGCGCCATCCGGCTGCCGCAGACTCCGGGGCGATGCGACCTGCGGTCCATCCGTCATCGGATCAGGGCGCTCGGCCGGCGATCCCCGCCGCGGCCCGTAAGATCGGCTCCCGCTCGCCGCGCTGGAGCGCCCCGGCGATCTCCTCGTCCGACATGCCGGCGAGGCGTCCCAGGATCATGAGCGCGGCTCCGGCATGCCCGATGTTCTGCCAGTTTGCCATCTCGACCAGCGCCGGGAGGGAGCGGGCGCGGAGCAGCGCGAGCAACGCCGGGTCCCTGCTCGCGGTGAGCTGCATCAGCGCGAGCGACGCCTTGTTGCGGTCCGTCCAGACGGGCGAGCCGAGCATCGCGACCAGCGGCTCGTAGGGTACGTGGATGCCGAGCTCCGGGCGGCGCTGCCCGAGCAGCGCGGTCAGCCAGAGCGCCCGCGTCGCATTGTTGCGGACCGTCTCGTCCGGGTCGCGGAGCGCGGTGGCGAGATCCTCCACGACGGTCCCCTTGTCGGCCACGTAGCCGAGGACCTGTGCCGCGAGGGCGCGCTGCGCCGGATCGGCCGCGTGGTGGAGCACGTCGCGCAGCTCGGGAGCGTAGCGAGCCGCGAGATCGACGAAGCGGAGCTGTACCGCCCGCGCGGCCGGCCAGTGCATGAGCGCGTGGCCCGCCGTGTCCATCTCGGCGAAGTCGCGGTGCGCGATCGCCTCGGCGAACGCGCGCTCGAACGCGTCCCCGGCCGCGAGCACCTCCGGCGGAAGGCGAACGGCGCCGCTCGGCGCCGGGGCGGAACGCAGCGTTGGCGCGCCGGTCTCCTCGACGCCGACGTAGAGCATGAGGCCGCCGGCCGCGGTGCAACAGACCGGTTCCAGTCGGGCCCGGCTGACGCCGGGCAGGGCCTCGACGCGGGCGATCGCCGCGGCCCGGGCGGCCGAATCCGGGATCGGCGCGCCCGGCGTGATCCCCACCGCCCGACGCACGGCGCTGTCGGGGACCGTTCGGAGGCCGTAGAGATCCACGCTAGCGACCGGGATCGTGTCGAGACCCGGCTCCTGGCCGAGCGCGGGCGCAGCCAGGAGGACCGCGAGCAGCGCGGTCGCGCGGGTCAGGGGAGGCGAAATAGCCATGATCTCTCCGAAGGAGTTCGGCCCGGCGGGGCGCCTCCCTCCGGCGCGCCGCGGGGCCGCTGAGCGAAGCGAACAACCGACGATCGGATCGTATCCTGTTCGTCCTGTCGATTAGAGGCGGTTGGAGGCCGGCTGCGCGCGTCGGGAGCGCCCGTCCCTAACGCGCGTGCCCCGGGCCCGATCTCGCCTCGGGCGCGGCGCCTGCGCCCACCCGCGAAATCGGCCCCACCCGCATCCCCGCCCGAAATTGCGCCCCGTCCGCCCCGTCTCCTACTATCCCCGCCCGCGGCTCGCGGCGCATCGGATCCTTCGACGGAGAGACACGACATGATCAGATCGCGGCGGCGTCGGCCCGGCGTCGCGAACGGCTCGCCGGCGCGCGGCGGCACGGCACCGGCGCCGACGCGCTCGCGTGGGCGGCGGACGATCCGACGCGCGGTGGTCTGCTTCGGCTGGCGCCGAGCGGTCACGGCGCTCGCCGCTTCTCTCGCGGTCCTCACGCTCCTCCCCGTCCGCGGCGACGCCGCGCGCGTCGGCACGCCCGATCCGCCGCCGGTCACGACCGGCGCGGACCGGCTCTTCACCGAGTTCGCGCACCTGATCCGCGGGAAGCGCGTCGCGCTGGTGTCGAACCACAGCGGCCGGCTCGCCGACGGCACGCACCTGGCCGACGCGCTGCACCGCTTTCCGGGCGTC
>DASTKT010000002.1:0-47977 GCA_035715725.1 Longimicrobiales bacterium
AGCCGCTTCAGATAGGTCTCCTGAAGGCGGGTATGGGCCAACGTGAGGGCGTAGCAGTGGTCGCAGCCAGCGCTCACGCGCGCGCAACCCGTGACGGGGTTCCACGTGGAGTCTGTCCATTCAATGGCGCTGCGTTCACGCATGGTCCCTTGGCGGAATACTGGGCGGTGGTTTTTGCCGAAGATACACCGAAACAGCGCGAAGGCAACGCTGACACTAGACACCGCCGGTGTCCTGTGCAACGTGACGTCCCGTCCGGCGCCGCCGCGTCCAGCAGGTGAATGCGGCGAACTCGCGTACGCGCCGTTGCCCATTCAAGAGGGCTTCTTGTCGCCTGGAGGTTCTGAGCCGATCGATCTCAGCGTCCAGGCGCTACCGCGACCGGGCGGCGCGGTCGGCCGTGAGGTTCGGCCGCGGACGGCGGCGCATTACCTCTCCGCTCCACCGCTCTGCGGCCCGGCCACCGCCGGCACCCGCGCCGCCGCCGGCGGCGCCCAGAAGCCGGCCGTCCCCTTCGCCCGCTCCGCCACCGCGCGGGCGTAGAGTGCCGCGTTGAAGAGCACGCGAAACGTGCCGTAGGGCTGGCCGCGCCACTGGGGGCGGAAGCCGAGGAGGACGACGTGGCCGGCGCCGTGCTTCGCGTCGAGCGCGGCGGCGTAGCCCTGGAGGTGCTTCTCGCCGAGGAGGTAGCCGGACGCGAGCGGCGAGCCGGCCCGCTCGTAGCGCGCCAGCGCGAAGCCCTCGAAGCCGTCCGTCGTGGTGAAGACCGGGCTCTGGTCGACGAAGATGCTGGCGCGCGCCGGCATCCCGGCCATGACCGGGTGCGCCGGGTCCGTCGTCACCTCGAGGAGCGAGCCGCCCGTGAAGAACTGCTTGCGCGGCAGCGAGTCCACGACGTCCCTCACGGGGAGCCGGAGCTGCCGGATCGCGAAGTCCGCCGCCTGGTTCATGGCGACGAGGGTTCCGCCGCCGCGCACGAACGCGTCCAGCGCCCGCACGCCGGCCTCGCCGATCCCGCCCTCGTAGCGGGGCGGGACGGAGCCCTTCGCGTAGCCGTCGAGGAGCGCGGCGGGCGGGTCGGAGGCGAGGATGATGGTGTCGAAGCGGTCGCCCAGGTCGCCGGCCTGGATCTCCGTGTTCGTGATGCTGGTGTACGGCAGCTCGAAGCGGTCGAACAGCCAGCGCGTCCACCCCTCGTCCATGGACGCGCGCCACGGCTTGTAGATGGCGATGCGCGGGCGCAGCACGACGCCGCGCGCGTCGCCGGTGCGCGTGGCCTGGACGCCGAGCTGCGAGACCCAGCGCTCGAGCCGGTCGCCGGCCACGCCGGAGACGAGATAGCGGCCGCGCGCCGGGTCGTAGCGCACCGTGCCGCCGGCCGCGAGCGCGCGGCCGACGAGCTGGAACGCGCTCGTCTGCGCCGGGTCGAGCGCCAGCTCGCCGCCGCCGCCGGTGATCCGGCCGGCGGGCGGCGCGATCCCGGCGGCGACGCTGTCCGTCTCGAACGGCGCGCTCACGGCCGTGCGCCAGTCCACCGGCTCGCCGCGCACCGGCTGGAGCGCCGAGCGGAACTCCGCCGTGAGCGGCGAGCGCGCCTCCACGACCTTCACGCCCATCTGCAGCGGCAGCGACCAGCCGGCGGCGTCGTACGGCTGCTCGGGCGGGCCCTCGGGGTACTCGCGCAGGTCCGGGTAGCGCTGCGCCTCGAGCACCTGCCGCACCAGCTCCGCGTACTCCTGGTCCATCGGGACGACCCAGGTGCCGGCCGGATAGGTCGCGCCCTCGATCGTCGCCTCGCGCGCGAGCCGCGAGACGCGCACGCCGTTGAACGCGAGCCGGCGGAGCAGCTCCGGCGCGGCGCTCGGGTCGTGCTGCTCCGAGGCGACGAGGTACGCGAACGGCGGCTCCTTCCGGTAGCGGGCGATCGCGTCGCGGCCCGCCTGGTAGCGGTTGTACAGCAGCTCCTCGCGGTACTTCGAGGCGTAGTCGAGGACGGCCATGGATGCGGTGCGCATGTAGTCCACGGCGTCGCGCAGCCGCCACCAGCCGCCCTTCCACGGGCTCGGGTAGAGCGACTCGGGGCGCAGGTCGCGGTCGTTCTTCGGGAAGTCCTCGATCGTGTAGAAGTACGGCGTCGCGTAGCGGTAGAGCGCGGTCTCGGTCCAGAACGAGGCGATGTTCTGGAGCATCGGCAGGTAGTCGATGTACCCCGGGTACCAGGCGTCGTAGCCGGTCCCCATGTGCGTCGCGCCCGGCTGGCCGTTCGCCTCCAGCTCCTGCGCGATCGTCATCCCGATCGTGTTCACTTCGCGCGACATCAGCGGCGGCACCCGCGTCGCGATCGGCTCCGCGAACGGCGGCAGCCAGATGCGCGTCGGGAAGGGCGACGACTGGTGGTGCACGTGGATGACCTGCGGCTCCCAATGCCGCCACGTGCGCGTGATGACGCGCGACTCCGGGACGTTCAGCATGTACGCGTCCCGGTTGTTGTCGTGGCCGATGTACTTCTGGTACAGCTCGTGGAGCGGCGCCGTCTCGTACGGCGTGCCCACGTTCTCGCGGTACCAGTCGACGACGATGTCCTGCCCGTCCGGGTTCAGCGACGGCCAGAGCAGCAGCACGACGTCGTCCAGGATGCGCCGCACCTTCGGCTCGTCGGCGCGCGACAGGATGTCGTACGCGAGCTGGATCGTGTGCTGCGCGCCCGCCACCTCCGAGGCGTGCAGCCCGCCGCTGATGTCGACGAAGACCTTCCCGTCCGCCGCGAGCCGCCGCGCCTCCGCGTCCGTCAGCCCGTCCGGGTGCGCGATCCGCTGCGCCACGGCGCGCAGCCGCTCGAGGTTCGCCAGGTTCTCGGGCGACGAGATCACCGCCAGCACCCACGGCCGCCCCTCGGACGTCTTCCCGACCTCGAGCAGCTTCAGCCGGTCCGTCGCCGCCGCCAGCTTGCGGAAGTAGGCGACGGACTCCTCGTAGCGCGCCAGCTTGTAGTCGGCGCCGGGGGCGAAGCCGAGCACGGACTCGGGGGTGGGGAGCGGCGCGTGCTGGGCCGAGAGCGGCGCCGCGAGGCACAGCGTGACGGCCATCGCGGGCCAGGGGATGCGACGTCGCATTCGGTCTCCGGAAGGGTGGGCCCGGCCCCGCGGGCGCGGGGCCGGGTCTCGCTGCAAGTTGCGGTCGGTGCGGGAATATGATGCGAAGAGACGCGGGGAGAAAAGGTGGGCACGGTCGCCGGTCACGCGGTCGGCCGGCGGCGCCACACCATCCCCGCGGGGCGGGCGGGGCCGGGTCCGCGCGCGTCCTGGCCGGAGGGACGGAGCGGACTCCCGCATAGTACGTCGGCCGCGGCCGACCGGATTGCGCCGCGCGTTCCCGGGGTTTCGGTGTTCGAGCCCGAGAGGGCGCCGGCGGGGCGCGGAGCCCGGGCCCGTCTATCGGCGTTCATCGGCGTTCGCGGGCGCCGCTGCGTGCGGGAACGGAAAGGTGTCACACGGAGACACGGAGAGCACGGAGGGTTGCCGGGCACGGGAGACCCATCGGGGAGCGCACCTTCCTTTGATGTCATTTCCGGCGCACGCAGGCGGCTCGGGGTGCGGCCGGGGTGCTGCGGCCTCCGTCGGTGGCTCCTCCGTGGACGCCGTGTCTCCGTGTGACACATTTCCGTTCCCGGCGGTCACGACGCGCCGCTGCGGCCGGCGCTACCGCGGCAGCGGCTCCCCGGCGTGCTCCGCCTTCCAGCGCATCGCCATCAGGATGCGCGTCCGCCCGCTCGGGTGGTCGTAGAACAGGAACTCCTCGACCGGGCCGGGCGCCAGCTTCCGGTACTCGCCGAGCTTCAGCGAGATCGTCGCGAAGCCGTCCGGCTCGCGTGCGGCGTTCACGCCGAAGATGTCGGCCTCCGCCTCGTTCGAGCGCACGTACGTGTTCATGACGGGCGTCATGAGGTAGCCGAACGCGGCGAGGATGAGCGCGACGAGCGGGAGCCCGGCCGGGTCGGCGATGCCGCGCACGCCCCAGCGCTCGCCCCAGCGCGCCTGCGCCCGGTCGAACGCCCAGCGCAGCAGCGCGAAGGCGACCACGATCACGACGAGCATGAAGACGAGCGACTCGTAGACGTGGTGCAGCACGTAGTGCCCCATCTCATGCCCCATGACCGCCCGGATCTCCGGGAGCGTGCCGCGGCGCAAGAGGTTGTCGTTCAGCGTGATGCGCTGGGTGCCGAAGATCCCGGACACGTTCGCGCTGATGCGCGTGCTCTGCCGTGAGGCGTCCACCACGAAGACGTCGTGCGCCTCGATGCCGTTCGCGCGGGCGAGCGCGAGGATCGGATCGCGGACGCGCGGGTCGGTGAGCGGCTCGACCCGGTTGAACAGCGGCAGGATGTAGACGGGGAAGAGCAGGATCCCGAAGGCGCTGAGGACGAGCGCCGTCGCCGCGCCCCAGACCGGCCACGTCCGCGGCGCGCGGCGCGCCACGGCGTACAGCGCGACGACGGTCGCGCCGCCGAAGAGGAGCCCCACGAGGAAGCCCTTCCCCTGGTCCCCGAGCCAGGCGCCGAACGTCTGCGTCGCGAGCCCGTACCGCTTCTCCCGCAGGAACCCCGCGTAGATCGTCCACGGCAGCGTGATCAGCGTGGTCAGGACGAGGAACTGCGCCCAGTAGAGGAAGACCTGGAGCGAGCGCGAGGACGTCCACCGCTCCGCGCGGTCGCGCATCGCGCGCGACCAGCCTCGCGCCAGCACGAGCAGCATCACGCCGATCGTGATCAGCGTCCCCCACAGGGCGATCCAGTAGCCGCCCTCGAAGTACGCGTCGGAGCGGGCGCGCTCGGCCGCCGGGACCGTGGCGAGGTAGGCGCGCGTGGCGGCCTCGGGGTCGAGCGTCGGGGGTGCACTCGGCGGGGCAGCCGTGGCCTGAGCGGAGCCGGGAGCGGGCGCGGTGGCGGTCGGCGGGGCGGGTCGTGTCGCGCCGGCTGCCGGCGTCTGCGCGTGGACCGTGGCGGCGGGCATCGTCGCTACGAGCAGCGCCAGCACGGCGGCCGCGCGGCGGGGGAGGGCGGACGTGCGTCGGGCGGCGCGACAGGTCGGCCTCATCATCTCGCCTCCGGATGTGGAGCGGCTGGGCACGGCACGTTGCGAAGATACGGCGCGCTCGCGCGGCCGGGGATGCGCGGACCGCCCGACGGGACGCCGGCAGACGCGAGGTGAATGGAATGAATCGACAGGATGAACAGGATAAAATCTGATGACGGAACAAACGATGGCGCTGCCGGCACGGCGGTGGGCGTCGGCGCGATCGTGTGGCTGGTGTCGCGGCTCGTGATGGCAGACGACTAAAGCAGTTCCCGCTTGCGCTTGCGCGCCCGCTTGCGCGCCCGGCTGTTCGGTGGAGGGGGTGATCGTCGTCTCACCCACTCTCCCGCTCATCCGCTCGCCCAATCGGCAGAAGCGCCGGGCGGCGCGCAAGCGCGAGCGCAAGCGGGAAAATCTATAGGCGACGTGCCCCGCCTCGCTTCACGCGCGGCCTTTGCCCACGTATCCTTCCGCCGATCCTTCTCTCGTCCACTCCGGGACCCACGGTGATCGATGCCGCCCCGACTCCGCCTCCGCTCCGCGCTCGTGCTGTGCCTGTTGCTTCCCACCGGGGCCGCCGCGCAGACCCGGGCGCAGCGGCGCACGGCGCCCGCGTTCGACGTCGTCGAGACGACGATCGCGCGCGTGCACGAGGCGATGCGCGCGCACCGGCTGACGGCCCGGGCGCTGGTGCAGGCCTACCTCGACCGCATCGCGGCGTACGACAAGCAGGGCCCCGCGCTGAACGCGATCATCCTGGTGAACCCGGATGCGCTGCGGGTCGCCGACTCGCTGGACGCGGAGTATGCGCGGACCGGCCGGTTCGCCGGCCCGCTGCACGGCATCCCGGTGATCGTGAAGGACAACTTCGAGACGCGCGGGCTGCAGACGACGGCGGGCTCGCTCTCGCTCGCCGGATACGTCCCCGAGCGGGACGCGTACCAGGTGCGGCGGCTGCGCGAGGCCGGCGCGATCGTGCTGGCCAAGTCGAACATGGCCGAATTCGCGTTCTCGCCCTACGAGACCGTGGGCTCGATGCTGCCGGGGTACACGCGCAACCCGTACGCGACGAACCGCGTGACCGCGGGCTCCAGCGGCGGGACGGCCGCGGCCGTGGCGGCGAGCTTCGGTGTGTTCGGGCTGGGGAGCGACACCGGGAACTCGATCCGCGGCCCGTCGGCGCACCAGGCGCTGGTCGGCATCCGCTCGACGATGGGGCTGACCAGCCGGGCCGGGATCGTGCCGCTCTACCTCGGCCGCGACGTGGGCGGGCCGATGGCCCGGAGCGTGGCGGACGCGGCGGCGGTGCTGGACGTCGTCGCCGGAAGCGACCCGGCCGACCCCGCCACCGCGGAGGCGGCGCGCCACATCCCGCGGGAAGGGTACGCGGCGCACCTGCGGCGGGACGGGCTCGCGGGGAAACGGATCGGCGTGGTGCGGCAGCTCTCCGACTCCACGGCGGACCCGGAGGTGATCCGTCGCTTCGACGAGGCGCTCGCGGTGCTGCGCCGCGAGGGCGCCACGGTGGTCGACTCGGTGCGCATCGTGGAGCTGGACACGATCCACGGCGCGACGGTGTGCGCGAGCTTCAAGCCGGACATCGACGCGTTCCTCGCCGCGCGGCCGGGCGCGCCCGTGCACTCGCTGGCCGAGATCATCGCCTCCAACCGCTTCCACCCCACCATCGCGGGGCGGCTCCGGTCGTACGCCGAGTTCCAGGGCACGCCGGAGACGAACCCGGTCTGTCAGGAGGCCGCGCGCAACGAGGCCCGGCTGCGCGACGGCGTGCGCCGCGTGCTCGCGGAGCGGCGCCTGGACGCGCTCGTCTACCCGACATGGGACAATCCGCCCCGCCTGATCGGCGACCTGAACACGCCGGACGGCAACAACAGCTGGCAGCTCTCGCCGCCCACCGGCTTCCCGGCGCTCACCGTGCCCATGGGGTGGGTCCATGGCGGCGCGCTCCCGGCCGGCCTGCAGATCCTCGGGGACGCCTGGTCGGAGCCGCGCCTCATCGAGATCGCCTATGCGTTCGAGCAGGCGACGCGGTTCCGCCGGCCGCCGGCGTCCACGCCCGCCCTGGACAGAGCGCTCTAACTCGGTCGGGCCACGGGGGTTGGCCCCGCTGGCGCGACGGCATTTGGTTTGCAATTTCCTCCGCCGACCTCAAACCCGGAGGGAGGAAGCCGCATGAACAGACGCATGGGGGATCGGGGGCCGCTCGCCCCCGAGGGGGATCGGCGGCGCGACCGCGGAGTCACGGCGCGCCCCGGCCGGACGCACCCGCGAGCGGAGGCGCGCTGATGTGGCGTCGGTTCGAGGCCGAGGGCGTCGAGTGGGAGGTGAGGGCGGTCCCCAGTCTGACCGGATCGGGCGACGGCGTCCGCTCCGGGGACGAGATTCTCGAGTTCCGCTCCAGCGACGCCAACCTGCCGGCGCGGAGGGTGGTGGTGGAGGCGGGGATCCTGGCCGAGATGGGCGAGCAGGCGCTGCGCGCCGCGTTCCAGCGCGCGCACCCGATCGGCGGTGACCACTACGGCCGCCCCGGCAAGAAGATGGGCGACGTCGCCGGGACCTGAGCCCCTCGCATGCGGGGCCCGGCGGCTCAGGGCCCCGCGTCCTCCGCGAGCATCCTGCCCACGCGCTCCATCGCGAGGCCGCGCTCGACGAGCACCTTGCCGAGGTGCTGCATGATCTCCGGCGGCACACGCTCGGGGTTCTGACGGAACGCGCGCACGTCGCCCACGGCGATGCCGAGGGCGAGGGCCAGCTCTTTCTCCGTGCCGAGGAAGAGGTTCGTCGCGTGCCTGAAGTCGAGGGCCATCGGGCGTCTCCTCTCGCCGCCGAAGGCGGCGCACGCTGGCGCTGTCGTCGCGCCTGCGGCGCGACGCACGCTCGCGCTGCTCGCTGTCGCGGCCTGCGGCCGCGCACGTTGCACTGTCGCTCGCCTGCGGCTCGCGTACGCTCGCTGCGCTCGCTGTAGCGGCGCTGCGCGCCGCGAGGTGCGGGGCCGCCGGCACGGCGCCCTGAGGCTGCCCTGTCGTTCCGGCGACCCGTGCTTCGACAACGTACGCGTGTCGCTGCCGGTACCGCTATCCGGTTCGTTCACCTGCCGTCGATCTCGGCCGCCAGGTTCCTGCCCCCGAAATCCGTGCGCGGGCCCGGCCGGAGGTGTGGCCGTTCCCGCGGCCGAAGGCCGCTACAGCGAGCGGAGCGAGCGTGCGCTCGCCGAAGGCGAGCAACAGCGTGAGCGTACGTGGCGCCGCAGGCGCCACGACAGCGAGCAGCGCGAGCGTGCGCGAGCCGCAGGCGAGCGACAGTGCAACGTGCGCGGCCGCAGGCCGCAGAGGCGTGCGCGGCGCCGTCGGCGCCGCTATCTTCCCGCCGCCGTTCGTCCCTAACCCCAGGATGTCATGGCCATTCGCGACAGTGCGCGGGGCGCCGCGTATCTCGAGTGCACGCGGTGCGGGCAGCCGCACCCGAGCGACCGTCTGTACCGGCTCTCGCCGTGCTGCGAGAAGCCGCTCTATCCGCGCTACGACCTGGATGCGATTCGGCCGCACTTCCGGCCGGCGGATCTGGCCGGGCGGGAGGCGACCATGTGGCGCTACGCGGAAGTCCTCCCCGTGCGGGACGCCGCGTTCCGGCTGACGCTCGGGGAGGGGTTCACGCCGCTGGTGGACGCGCCGCGGCTGGCGGCGGAGCTCGGGATCCGGCGGCTGTGGGTGAAGGACGAGGGGCAGAACCCGACGGGGAGCTTCAAGGCGCGGGGACTCGCGATGGCGGTGGCCCGCGCGTGGGAGCTCGGGGTCGAGAAGGTGGCGATCCCGTCGGCGGGGAACGCCGGGTCGGCGCTGGCCGCGTACGCCGCGGCGGCGGGGCTGGAGGCACACGTGGTGGTGCCGGACGACACGCCGCGGCCGATCGTGGAGGAGATCCGGGCGCTGGGAGCGGACCTGGAGCTGATCCCGGGGCTGATCACGGACGCCGGGCGCCGGGTCGGCGAAGGGGCGGCGGCGTTCGGCTGGTTCGACGTGTCGACGCTGAAGGAGCCGTACCGGGTGGAGGGGAAGAAGACGATGGGGTACGAGCTGTTCGAGCAGCTCGGCGGGCGGCTCCCCGACGTGATCGTCTACCCGACGGGAGGCGGCACGGGGCTGGTCGGGATGTGGAAGGCGTTCGAGGAGATGGAGCAGCTCGGGTGGATCGGGCCGGAGCGGCCGAAGATGGTGACGGTGCAGGCGTCGGGGTGTGCGCCGATCGTGCGGGCGTGGGAGTCGGGCGCGGAGGAGGCGGGAACGTGGGAGGGCGCCCATACGTACGCATCCGGGTTGCGGGTGCCGCGCGCGGTCGGGGACTTCCTGATCCTCCAGGCCATCCGCGCGTCGGGCGGGGCGGCGGTCGCGGTGCCGGACGCGGTCATGGCGGCGTCGGTGCTGCAGATGGGACGCACGACGGGGATCTTCGCCGCGCCCGAGGGGGGCGCGACGGCGGCGGCCGTCCCCGTGCTGCTCGAGCGCGGCGCCATCTCGGCGGACGACGAGGTCGTGCTCTTCAACACGGGGAGCGGGCTGAAGTACATCACGGCGTAACGCACGGCCGGCACACGGCCTGCGGACGGATGACGGAAGGATGCAGCACCTCGTCGCACGCACGGGAAAGTTCTGGCGCCGACTCGGCGTGCTCGCCGCCGCAGGCATCGCGGCCGCGGCGTCGGTCTATTTCTTCCTGCCCGGACGCTGGAACGCGCGCCCCGAGCTCCAGCTCGTGGCGCTCAACGCCGGCGGGCAGTTCCAGTCCAGCGTGATGCTGCCGCGCCAGTGGGCGGACACGACGTTCGAGGGCGCGTACGGCGCCCGCGCCCGCATCCCGCTCGTCCTGGCCGTGCGCAACACGGGAACGCGCGCCGCGCGGCCGGACCGGCTCGACCTCAGCCTGCCGGCGCGCTTCCGCCTGGTCAGCGGGGACGGCAGGGAGCTGCCGCACCAGACCGTCCCCGGCAATCCGCTCGTCCGCTACGTGATCCGGGGACCGCTCCCGACCGTCCAGCCCGGCCGCCTCCCGGCCGTGCTCTCCGAGCCGGACACCCTCTGGATCGAGCCGATCCTGCCGTCCCTGTACTGCGTCTCCGTCGGCGACTCCGTGCCGGACTTCGTCCCGGCCACCCCCGCCGATCCGCGGACACTGGCCGATATCCGCGTCTTCTACTCCTTCGACGGCTCCGGCCTGCCCGGCCGCCAGGCCGGCCTCCTCGCCGTGCGCCTCGACACCACGCTGCTGCGGCAGGCCCCCACCGCGCGGCCCGTGCTCTACGACGCGACCACCATGGAGCCGCAGCAGCCGTTGCCGCCCATGGGCCAGCTCCGCTACGTCGGCATGAACACCGCCCGCTGCGGCGAGCCCGAGGAGCCCATGGAGGTCACCAGCTACGTCTGGGACACCCAGGACGGTGGACGCTTCCTCGACCTGTACCTCGGCGGCAAGTCCCGCAAGTACCTCTTCGACCTGAACCGCGACGGCATCGTCGAGCTCGAGATGTGGGACCCCGACGGCGACGGCCGCTTCGAGGTGAAGCGCCCCGTCCGCTACCCGATCCCCGCCTTCCTGCTCCCGCCCCCGCCCCCGCCTCCCTTCGACCCGGCCGTCTTCGCCGCGATTCCGCCGGATTCGCTGGCCCGGCTCCAGCTCTTCCGCGACGCCGGCGTGTACCGCCAGACCGTCCAGCCGCCGGACAGCGCGGCGGCCGGCGACCTCGACCGCTTCCACCCCGGTCGCGCCGCCAGCCGGCGCACGCCTACCGCCTCGGAGGCGCCGATGCCCGCCGGAGCCGGAGGCGGAGCCGCGCCGGCCTCGCCCGCGGCGCCCGTTCCCACGGCCCGGCCGCGCGTGCCGAACCTCGCCCCGCCGCCCGGCGTGCGCCTCCTCGGCAAGCCCGTCGATTCCACCGGCGTTCGCCCGCGCTGAGCCGAGCGGCGTTCGCCCGCGCTGAGCCGAGCGGCGTTCGCCGCCCCATCCGGCCGGCGCGTCCCCGTCGCCTGGCTCGGCCTCGCGTGGGCAAACGCATGTTCCAGGACGGGAACGGTTGTTGCTCCAGTCTCGCGGCAGTCGCTCGCCCGGCGGTGTCCGGGGGACCGCTTCGTCGCGGGCGGCGGCCACGACGGACTCCTGTGCACCGAGGGCCAGATGACGGCGAAGCAAAGGGAACACCTCGAGCAGCGACTCCTCCGGGAACGGGAGCGGGCGATCAGGGCGCTGCGCACGCTGGACGAGCGCACGAAGCAGGCGGAACGGGGCGAGGACGGGGACCTGACGACGTATCCCTTCCACCTGGCGGACGAAGGCACGGACACGATGGAGCGGGAGAAGGGCTTCCTGCTGCTCAGCAAGGAGGGGCGGTTGGTCTACTGGATCGACGACGCGCTGCGCACGCTGTACAAGACGCCGGAGGAGTACGGGAAATGCTCGGATTGCGGCGCGCGCATCGCGTTCGAGCGGCTGGACATCGTGCCGTGGGCGCGGCTGTGCGTGGATTGCCAGCGGAAGGACGAGCACCGCCAGGAGGTTGGACTGGGGGAAGCGGCCTGATCGTTCCGCCGGGCGGCCGCGGTAGGGAGCCGCCGCCCGGCGGAACGCGTCGTGGAGGATCCCACCTTCGGACCCGTCGGATTCGGAACGAAACGTGAGCGCCGTCAGCCTGCTACTGGGGATCCTGGTCGGGATCGCGGCCGCGGCGTACGCGCGGCGGCGGCTGGAGGCGCGCATGTCGCGGCGGAGCGTGCTCACGGACCAGGCGATCCGGGAGATCGAGGAGCGGGGCGAGCTGTCCGTGGACGACCCGCTGGACTGGGACGAGGTGCGGGAGGAGGAGGAGCGCTTCTGGGGCGAGGGGTGGGACGAGCCCGAGGAGCTGTAGGGCGGTCCCCGGAGGAGGGAGCGGGAGGAGCCCGGCGCCGCGAGGCGTCCGGGCTCCTCGGGTTTCCGGGGCCCCTCCCGTGACCGGCCGTCGCCTCAGACCCCCGGGTGATCGGTCTCGGCGATCTCGGTGCCGTCGTCGCGGCGGACGACGCGGAAGTCGCCGAAGAGCGCCGGTGCCTCCTGCTGGAGGACGCGGAGGACGGCGAGGGCGAGGCGCCGGATCTCGGTTTCGGCGGTGGCGGAGGCGCGCAGCTCGATGAAGTGGCGCCACGCGCGGGCGTTGCCGGTGACGACGATCTTGGTCTCGGCGGCGTTCGGGAGGAGCGAGCGGGCGGTCTGGCGGGCGCGCTTGCGGCGCAGCGTCGCCTTGGGCTCGTCCTTGACCTGCTCCTCGACGAGGGCGAGGAGCTCGCGGTACTCGTCGTTCGCGCGCTCGCAGCTCCGGCGCCAGACCTCGAAGGCGGGCGAGCCCTCCTGGATCTCGGGCGGCAGGACGAAGGCCACCTCCGACTCGTCGACGTAGCGCTGACTGAGCTGGGAGAAGGAGAGGTGGCGGTGGCGGACCAGCTCGTGGGTGAGCGCGCGGCTCACGCCCTCGAAGAGGAAGGTCCAGACGGCGTGCTCGATGACGCTGCCGTGCTTGACCTCGAGGATGTTCGCGACATAATCCGCGTTCGACGTGCGGCCGGCGATGAGCTTGTGCCCGCCCTCGAAGCCGGCGTCGGGCCCGAAGCTGAGGTAGCAGATCCGGCCGGCGAACTCGGCCAGCACCTGGGCGGGCACGTCGGTGTCGCTCTGCCAGCGGATGTGCGGCGCGCCGAGGAACTGCTGGCGCGCGAGGAGCGTGATCCTGGGCTCGCGGAAGATCTGCATCGGGGAGGGCTCCGGCGTCGGGTCCGTGGAAGCCCACAAGCTACCCGGGGGCGGAGGCGGGCGCCACCCCCGCCGGGGCCGCGCCCGCCCGCCGGAGCGCGCCGGAACGGGCTCGCCCGCCATTGCGTAGATGTACGCCGGGCCGCAAGATGCACCGCTCTCGACAGCGGAGGACGAGCATGGCGGAAGTGGCGGTTCGGTTCCAGCCGACGCCGAATCCCAACGCGGGGAAGTTCGTGGTCGATCGTCGCCTCGTGGACGGGCCGGGTTCGCGCTCCTTCGACTCGGCGGCGGCCGCGGCGGGGGACCCGCTCGCCGAGGCGCTGTTCGCGCTGGACGGCGTGGTGGGGCTCTTCATGGCGGACGACTTCGTGACGGTGCTGAAGTCGCCGGCGGCGGCGTGGGCGGAGCTGGTGCCGCGCGCGTCCGAGGCGGTGCGCCGGGTGCTGCGATGAGGGGCTGTCGGCCGCGCGGGGCCGCGCCGCTCGCGGCGCTGCTGCTCCTGCTGGCCCGAGCGGGCGGCGCGGCCGGGCAGGGGAGCGGCTTCGTGCCCGACACGGGGCGCGTGAGGGCCACCGCGCCGCACTGGGTGGGCGAGTTCACGATCCTGAGCGCGAACGTGCTGCTCAGCGGCGCCTCGGCCGGGGTGGTGCAGCTGCTGCGCGGCGGGTCGTTCCGCGACGGCTTCATGCGCGCGCTGCCGGGCGGCGCGGCGGTCTACCTGGGGAAGCGGCTCGCGGCGGAGCGCTTCGACGGTGCCGGGCTGCTCGGCCGGCAGGTGGCGGCGGTCGGCACGTCGGTGGTGCGGAACGCGGCGGCGGGCGCGCCGATGCTGGACGAGCTGATCCTGCCGGTGGGGCTCGGGCGGCTGTACCTGAGCCCGCGCGCGCCGGGCCGGCTGCGGTTCAGGGTCGACCCGGTCACGCTCGGCTGGACCGTGTACGGCGCGCTCTCGGACGATGTGAGCCTCGACGGCGGCGCGTCGCTCTCGGCGGGCGCGCCGGTCTTCAAGACGCACAACCAGGTCATCGCCAGCGGCTCGGCGCACGCCGGCGGGATCGTGAAGGCCGGCGTGATCTTCTACGGCGACGTGCCGGCCTATGGTCCGGTCGCGCGGGCGCGGGCGCTGGCCCACGAGCGGGAGCACGTGCTGCAGGAGGACTTCCTGGTCGGCGCGTGGATCCGGCCGGCGCAGGACTGGGCGCTGCCGCGGCTCCCGGGCGGAGCGGCGCTCTCGCGCTTCGTGGACCTCGACTTCTCCACCTACATCCTCCAGGGGATGAGCGAGCTGGTCCGCGAGCACGACGTGCGCCCCTGGGAGCTGGAGGCGGAGTACCTGGCGAGGCGCCGTTGAGGCGCCTCCTGGCGCTGGCGACGTCGCCGCTGCTGCTGACCGGGTGCCTCGACTTCGTGGCGCCCGACCTGCCGACGCCCGGGCCGGCGGCGTTCTCGGCGTCGCTGGACCTGACGGACTCGGGGATGCTGCTGCTCTCGGCGCGGCTCGATCCCGGCCTCGCCCAGAGCCGGGACTGGAGGGTCGTGCCGAACGACTCGATCGTCCTGCAGGGGCGCGGCGTCGGGCCGGCCGCCGTGCAGACGAACGGGAGCCGGAGCTACACGGCCCAGCTCCCGGCCGCCGCGCCGGCCGAGGTGGTCACGCTGCGCGCGCCGCCGGTGCACGGGATCGAGGCGCCGCCGGTGGAGCTGAGCTGGACGCCCGTCCGGCGGCTCGGGCGCGACACGGTCGTGCTCGAGCCGGGCGCGGACCTGCACGTGCGGATCGATACGGTCGGCGGGCGCCTCGCCCCGGAGCCGCGGTTCCGGCAGTGGTCGCTCGGCCTGGCGGCGAGCAACGGCGACAACTTCCAGATCGGCGGCAGCGGGCCGCCGCCGACGGACATCGACGTGCCCGCGCGCTGGATTCCCGGGGACGCCGCGGGAGCCCTCGTCGCCACGCTGGTGGTGTCCCAGTCGTCCCAGACCCGGCCGCCGCCCGGAGATTACCTGGCCGCGATCTCGACGAGCCAGCGGATCGGCTGGGTCGTCGTGCGGCCGGACAGCGCGAAAGGATCCCCGTGAGCCCGGACGCCCGCGACGTGTACGCCGGCCGCCGCGCCCGAGTGTTGGGCGCCCTCGGCGACGGCGCGATGGTGCTGCCGGCCGCGCCCGAGGTGCGCATCGGCCGCGACCAGGACCTTCCCTACCGCGTCGACCCCGACCTCTACTACCTGACCGGATACACGGAGCCCGAGGCGGTGGCCGTGCTGACGCCCGGGACGGCGACGCCGTTCACGCTGTTCGTGCGGCCGCGCGACCCGGACCGCGAGGTGTGGACGGGGCGGCGCGGCGGGCTCGAGGCGGCGCGCGAGGAGTTCGGCGCGGACCAGGCGTTCGCGATCGCGGAGCTGCCCGCCCGCCTGGCGGAGCTGCTGGCCGGCTACGACACGGTCTACGGCCGCTTCGGCGGCGGCCGCGAGGAGGTCGAGGCGCTGCTCCGGCGGATCCTGGTCGAGGCGCGGCGGACGCGGCCGCGCAAGGGGCGCGGGCCGCAGGCGCTGGTGGACCCGGGTCGCCTGCTCGACGACATGCGGCTGCTGAAGGACGCGCACGAGCTGCGGCTCATGCGCGAGGCCGCCGCCATCACCGCCGCCGCGTTCCGCGAGGCCGCGCTCGCCATCCGCCCCGGCGCCGGCGAGTGGGAGGTGCAGGCCGCGCTCGACGCCGGGTTCCGCCGCCGCGGCGCCGAAGGCCCCGCGTTCGAGACCATCGTCGGCTCGGGGGAGAACGCCGCCGTCCTGCACTACGTCCAGAACGACCGGCGGATGGCGGATGGCGAGCTGCTGCTGGTGGACGCCGGTGCGCTCCACGGGCGCTACGCCGCGGACATCACGCGCGTCTTCCCGGTGTCGGGCCGCTTCTCCGGCCCGCAGCGGGCGCTCTACGACGTCGTCCTGGCGGCGCACGATGCGGCGATCGCGGCGGCGCGCCCGGGCGCGCCCTTCGACGCCATCCACGAGGCGGCGGCGCGCGTGCTGGTCACGGGGCTGGTGGACCTCGGCGTGCTCGCCGGTGAGGTCGATGCGCTCCTCGCCGACGAGGCGGCGTACCGGCCGTACTTCCCGCACCGAACCTCGCACTGGCTCGGGCTCGACGTCCACGACGTCGGGGACTACGCCCGCGGGGGCGCCGCCCGCCGGCTCGAGCCGGGGATGGTCCTCACGGTGGAGCCCGGCCTCTACATCGCGGGCACGGCGATGGGCGCACCGGAGGCGCTGCGCGGCGTCGGCATCCGCATCGAGGACGACGTGCTGGTCACGGTCGAGGGCCCGGAGGTGCTGACGGGCGAGCTTCCCGCCGCCGCCGATGCGATGGCGGCGCTCGTAGCGGGCGCCTAGGTGGCAAACGCCTTGCATCGATGGGTCTGTTCGCGCCCGCGGAGCCCCGCCGGCGCAGGGAGCTCGTGGGCTCGTTGCTGAAGCGATAACCGTGTCGACGGCTGAAGAGACGGCCCGCCGCCTCGCGGCCCAGCAGGCGGTGACGCGCGCCCTGGCGGCGTCGGAGACGACCGAGGCCGCCGTGTGTGCCATCCTCCGCGCGGTCTGCCAGCACCTCGGCTGGGAGGTCGGCGCGTTCTGGCGGGTGCGCGACGGCGTGCTCGAGACCGAGCTGGTCTGGACCGATCCCAGCGCGGGCTCGTTCACGCCGTTCATCGAAGCGACGCGCCGCCTCCGGCTCGCGCGCGGCGAAGGTCTCCCCGGGCGCGTCTGGGCGACCGACGCTCCGGCGTGGCTCACGGACGTCGCGCAGGACCCGGACCTGCCACGGCGCTCCGCGGCCCGCGCCGTCGGCCTGCGCTCCGGCGTCGCCTTCCCGATCCGCGTCGGCCACGCCTTCTACGGCGTGCTGGAGTTCTTCACGCGCGAGCCACTGGAGCCCGATCCGGCCCTCTTGGACATGGCCGGGGCGATCGGCGACCAGATGGGCCTCTTCATCCAGCGGCGCCGCGCGGAGGATGCGCTGCGCGAGAGCGCGGAGCGCTTCCGGCTGCTGGCGCAGACCTCCTCCGACGTCATCGCCGTCATCGACGAGCACAGTACGATCCTGTCGATCAACCCGGCGGTCGAGGGTGTCTTCGGGTACGCGCCGGCCGAGCTGATCGGGCGCTCGCTGAAGCTGCTCATGCCGCCGCGGATGCATGCCCGCCACGACGAGGGGATGCGTCTGTTCCTGGAGACGGGCGAGCGCCGGATCCCGTGGACGGGCGTGCTGCTGCCGGGGCTCCGAAAGGACGGCCGCGAGATCCCGCTCGAGATCTCGTTCGGCACGTTCCACCACGGTGATGAGCGGGAATTCACCGGGATCATGCGGGACGTGTCCGAGCGCATCCTCCAGCAGCAGCGGCTCGAGGAGACGGCGACGGAGCTCGAGGCGACGGTCGAGGAGCTGGAGGAGCAGCGCGTGGTGGCCGAGCGCGCGCGAGCCGAGGCGGAGAAGGCCGCGGACTGGGCGCGCTTCCTGGCGGAGGCCGGGCGGGCGCTGGCCGGGTCGCTCGAGTACAGCACGACGCTGCGGACGCTGGCGCACGTGGTGATCCCGGCCGTCGGCGACTACTGCGCCGTCGACATCGTGGAGAAGGACGGCTCGATCCGACGGGCGAAGGTGGCGAGCCGCGAGGACCGAACGGAGGAGATCGAGCAATACCTCCGGCGCTACCCGCCGGCGGCGGACGCGCCGGTCGGCCCGTCGCACGTGATCCGGACCGGCGAGCCCGAGGTGTACCCGAAGGTGACGGACGAGCTGCTGCGCGCGGTCGCCCACGATCCCGAGCAGCTGGAGCTGCTGCGGGAGGCGGGGCTCCAGTCCGCGATCATCTTCCCGCTCATCGCGCGGGGCCGGACGCTGGGCGCGCTGACGGTGGCCACCGCCGGGTCGAGGCGCGTGTTCGACGCCAGCGACATCGACATCCTCGAGGGCCTGGCCGGTCGCGCCGCGCTCGCGCTCGACGCCGCGGAGCTGTACGAGGCGGCGCTCGCCGCGAGCCGGGCCAAGGCGAACTTCCTGGCCGTCATGAGCCACGAGCTGCGCACGCCGCTCACGGCCATCATGGGCTACACCGACATCCTCGACGCCGGCATCTCCGGGCCGATGAACGAGCGCCAGCGCGAGCAGCTCAAGCGGATCATGCTGAGCGCGCGCCACCTGCTCCAGCTCATCGACGAGATCCTGACGTTCTCGCGGCTCGAGGCCGGACGCGAGCGGGCGCGCCTCGAGCGCGTGCCGCTGCGCGAGTTCGTGCGGGAGACGGCGGCGCTCGTCCGACCGGCCGCCGCCGAGAAGCACCTCCGCTTCGAGGTCCGGCTCCCGAAGACGGACGCGGACCTCGAGACCGATCCCGAGAAGCTCCGCCAGATCCTGCTCAACATCCTCTTCAACGCCATCAAGTTCACGCGGGAAGGGAAGGTGACGCTCGGCGTCGCCGTCGAGGACGACGAGCTCGTCTTCCAGATCGACGACACCGGCGTCGGCATCCCCGCCGAGCACCTCGAGAGGATCTTCGAGCCGTTCTGGCAGGTGGAGGACGCCATGACGCGGCATGCGGGCGGGACGGGGCTGGGGCTGAGCGTGGCGCGGCGGCTCGCGGAGCTGCTCGGCGGGCAGATCGGCGTCCAGAGCACGCCCGGCACCGGCACCCGCGTCACCGTGCGGCTCCCTCGGGACGGCGGGCGCGAGGCCACGGACGCGGCGTCCCGGCTCGCGCCCGAGGAGCGCGGGGCCGCCGACTAGCGCCCCAGCCGCTCGAGGACCATGGCGAACGCGACGGAGCCGCCCACGGTCACGAGCAGCGCCGCGAGGATCACGACGAGCAGCACGCCGAGCGCGCCCAGGGCGCGCAGGATCGTGCGCACCTCGTCGCGCCGCGCCACCCGCGCGACGACCTCCTGGATCAGCCGCTCCGCAGCCGTCTCGTGGCTGCTCCGCATCGACACACCTCCCCGCGCTCCGCCGCCTGCCGACCCGGTGACGGCGCCCGCCGCCGAACCTCCGATCTCCCTCGATGCACCGCTCGGGCCGTGCCCGCGAGGACGCGACCACACCGCCGAGCGGAGACCGGCAACACCTCGAAAATTCGCCTGTCACGGATCGTGACACGGGCCGTGTCACGGGGCAATACGTCGCGCCGCGGCGCGCCGTTACCGTTCGTAACGGAGCGCGTGCCACGGCCGGTCGAATTGAAGCGGGCGCCTGGAGTTACGGGTCGGTCGGACTCCTCGCGGGCGGGCGGTATGGCTCGTGCTTCGCCCGCCGGTGGAACCCACAACGTCCGTCGCGGCACTCGGGACCCCCGGGCTCGGCCGAACGGCCGCCGCCCCGGCGGCACCGGTCGCCTGGAGGATCTGGATCATGCGCTCGACGATCGCCCGGAAGGAGGCGACCATGCTGAACGTCTCGCCCGCGCCGGCCGTGCCGATCAAGGCAAGGTGCGCCTGCCACACGTCGCGGACCCTGCCGGTCTGGCTCGTCACCGACGCGCTCACCGTGCTGCGGGAGCGCCTGTCGGGCGCGCTCGAGCCGGACCAGCCCGTGCTGACGTACCGCTGCCGGTCGTGCAAGCAGATCATCGCGCTGAGCGCGCGGGATCTGTTCCTGACCGGCGACTGAGGCCGAGAGAGGGCCCGCCGGGCTTGGCGGGGCGGTGAAGTGGTCGCCGCCCGCGCACGCGGCCGGCACGCCCGCTCGAGGATCTCGAGCGCCTCTCCCCGCGCAGCATCGCGCCGCGGAACGCCCGCTCGCCCACCCCGGGGGCGGCCATCGTGGATGGCTGCCCCCGCGTGTTTTCTACAGGCGTCCGTATGGAACATTCCGGAACATCCGTCGCGCCACGTTCCGATACGGCGGGGGCCGGCGCCCCGGCGCCGCCGGTTCCGGGGCGGCGCATGGAAGTGCAATGGGCGACGCCGAATAGGCAGGGGGTAACGCGGCGCGGCGCGGGTCGGAACGCGCCGTGCCATGCGGGGGGAGCGACCGACCCCTCCGTCCCTGATCCGCTCCGAACCGAGTGCGTCGTCAGCGCCGAGGGGAAGCTCGCCGACGGGATTCATCGCGAGGCGGCAGCACGAGCTTCGGGCCGTCGGCGAGCCGGTAGCGGCTCGACCCGCGATGTCGCGGGCGCGCCGATGTGCCGTCCGGAGATGGGACTGCGGTTCGCGGGTGACGGTGCCCGCGGACGGGCGATGCGGCTCGCCGTGGATTCCCACCCGCACAGGGGCGCAGCACGGCCCCTGTGCGGGGACACGGACCGGGGGGTGCGGGGGGAGCGAGGCGCGGCCTCCTCCGTTCGTCAGTGGGCGCGGGGCGGGAGCCCCGGCGCGGAACCCTCAGCCCGAGGTGGGGCCCGATGGCGACGATCCTGAACGCGATCATCAAGTTCCTGGGCGAGCAGGTCGGGGCGGCAGGCTATGCGCTGACGCACAGCGTCTCGGCGCCGGCGTTCGTGGTGACGGCGCTGGCGGTCGCGGCGTTCGGCGTCGTGCTGATCCGGGCGACGCGACCGCGCGGCTGACGCGCGGGACCGGGGGGCGGGCGCGGCTTGACCCGCACACCCCGGCGGGGTACCTTGCAGGAACAGTTGAGTCGTACGGCGGATGGATTTGCGTGGCCGCTTGCTACCGCCGGACATCGCCCCGAGGCGACGTCGAAACAAAAGCCTAAAGTGCCGGGACAGGTTACAGGCGTTGCGACCCCCCGCACTGGAAGTGGCCGGGGGGTTTTTCGTTTCCGCGAGCGGAGGCCATGGGAGAGAGCCGCTATCTCGGGCTCCTGAGGGAGCGGGTGCTGGTCTACGACGGCGCGATGGGCACGAGCATCCAGGCGCTCGGGCTCGGCGCGGCCGACTTCGGTGGGCCGGCGCTGGAGGGGTGCAACGACCACCTCGTGCTGTCGCGCCCGGACGTGATCGAGGAGATCCACGCGTCGTACCTGCGCGTCGGGTGCGACGTGGTCGAGACCGACACGTTCCGCTCCAATCGATTGACGCTGCGGGAGTACGGGCTGCAGGACCGCGTGGTGGAGCTGAACCGGGCGGCGGCGGCGCTGGCGCGGGGCGTGGCGGACCGGTTCGCGACGGCGGAGCGGCCGCGCTTCGTGGCGGGGAGCATCGGCCCGAGCGGACTGCTGCCGAGCACGTCGGACCCGACGCTCGGCGCGATCACGTACGACGAGCTGGCGGACGTCTTCGCCGAGCAGGCGCGGGGGTTGGTCGAGGGGGGCGCGGACGTCCTGCTCATCGAGACGAGCCAGGACATCCTGGAGGTGAAGGCGCAGATCGCCGGGATCCGGCGCTACCTGCGCGAGGCCGGCCGGCAGGTCCCGATCCAGGCGCAGGTCACGCTGGACACGTCGGGGCGCATGCTGCTCGGCACCGACATCGCCGCGGCGATGGTGATCCTCGAGGCGCTGCGCGTGGACGTGATCGGGCTGAACTGCTCGACGGGCCCGGACCACATGCGCCAGCCGGTGCGCTACCTGTGCGAGAACTCGCGGCTGCCGATCAGCGTGATCCCGAACGCGGGGATCCCGCACAACGACGGCGGGCGCGCGATCTACCCGCTCTCGCCGGAGGAGCTGGCGGAGGCGCACGAGGAGTTCGTCGCGAAGTTCGGCGTGAACATCGTGGGCGGCTGCTGCGGCACGACGCCGGAGCACCTGCGGCTCGTGGTCGAGCGCGTCTGGGGGCGGGCGCCGCTCCCCCGCGCGGCGCCGCGCGTGCCCAGGCTCGCCTCGGCCATGACGGCGACGACGATGGTGCAGGATCCGCCGCCGGCGCTCATCGGCGAGCGCGTGAACTCGCAGGGCTCGCGCGCGGTGAAGCGCCTGCTCCTGGCCGACGACTACGAGGGCATCCTCGAGGTGGCGCGGGGCCAGGTGGACGGGGGCGCGCACCTGCTCGACGTGTGCGTGGCGCTGACGGAGCGCGCGGACGAGGCCGAGCAGATGCGGCGGCTCGTGAAGCTGCTGGCGCAGGGCGTCGAGGCGCCGCTCATGATCGACACGACCGAGGTCGACGTCGTCGAGGCGGCGCTGAAGCAGTACCCGGGACGCGCCGTCGTCAACTCGATCAACCTGGAGAACGGGCGCAAGCGGATCGACTCCGTGCTCCCCCACGTCGTCCAGCACGGCGCCGCGGTCGTCGCGCTCACGATCGACGAGGAGGGGATGGCCAAGACGGCGGAGCGGAAGCTCGCCGTGGCGCGGCGGATCCACGACATCGCCACCAGCGAGTTCGGCCTCGCGCCGGAGGACCTGATCTTCGACGATCTCACGTTCACGCTGGCGACCGGCGACGCCGAGTTCCGCCGCAGCGCGATCGAGACGATCGACGGGATCCGCCGGATCAAGACCGAGCTGCCCGGCGTGCTGACGTCGCTCGGCGTCTCGAACGTCTCCTTCGGGCTGGCCAAGCACGCGCGGGCGGTGCTGAACTCGGTGTTCCTGCACCACTGCGTCGAGGCCGGCCTCGACATGGCGATCGTGAACCCGGCGCACATCACGCCGTACGCCGAGATCCCGGCGGAGCAGCGCCAGCTCGCGGACGACCTGATCTTCGACCGTAGCGAGGACGCGCTGGCGCGGTTCATCGCGTTCTACGAGGCGAACGCGGTGGAGGAGGAGACCGCCGCGGACCCGACGGAGGGGATGACGCCCGACGCGGCGGTGCACTGGATGATCCTGCACCGGAAGAAGGAGGGGATCGAGGGGTGGGTGGACGCGGCGATCCTGTCGAGGATGAATCCGGCTGCGGAGGAGGGGGCGGGGGCGGAGGGGCGGGCCGCCTCCCGTGACCGCGCCGCCGTCGCCGTGCTCAACACCGTCCTCCTCCCGGCGATGAAGGAGGTCGGCGACAAGTTCGGGGCGGGGGAGCTGATCCTGCCGTTCGTGCTGCAGTCGGCGGAGGTGATGAAGCGGGCGGTGGCGCGGCTCGAGACATACCTGGACAAGGTCGAGGGGCAGACGAAGGGGAAGGTCGTGCTCGCCACGGTGTACGGGGACGTGCACGACATCGGCAAGTCGCTGGTCTTCACGATCCTGACGAACAACGGCTACACGGTCTACGACCTGGGAAAGCAGGTCCCGGTCGACACGATCATCGCGAAGGCGGTGGAGGTCGGCGCGGACGCGATCGGGCTGTCGGCGCTGCTCGTCTCGACGTCGAAGCAGATGCCGCTGTGCGTGCAGGAGCTGAACCGGCGGGGGCTGGAGTTCCCGGTGCTGTGCGGCGGCGCGGCGATCAACCCCTCGTTCGTGCGGACGGCGTCGTTCGTGGACGCGGAGCGGGGCGAGCTGTACCCGCCCGGCGTGTGGTACTGCAAGGACGCGTTCGAGGGGCTCGCGGCGGTGGAGGCGCTGGTGGACCCGGGGCGGCGCGAGGCGTTCGTCACGGAGCGGCACCGGGACGTGGTGGAGGGCGTCGCGAAGCGCGCGGCGCTGCAGGAGCGGGCGCGGGCGGCGCGGCCGCGAAGCGCCGCCGCGCCGTCCCGCGAGGTCGAGATCCCGGCGCCGCCGTTCTGGGGCGTGAAGCTGCTGGAGCGCATCCCGCTCACGGAGCTGTACGAGCTGATCGACCTGAACACGCTCTACCGGCTGCACTGGGGCGCGAAGAACGCGAAGGGCGCCGAGTGGGAGCGGCTGGTGCGCGAGGAGTTCGAGCCGCGGCTGCGTCGCTACCAGCAGGAGGCGCAGACCGGCCGCTGGGTGACGGTGCGGGGGGTGTACGGCTACTTCCCGGCGCTCGCGGCGGGCGACGACCTCGTCGTCTACGACCCGGCGTCGCCGTCGAGCGAGGCCGGGCGCTTCGAGTTCCCGCGGCAGGACGACCGGGAGGAGCTGTGCCTGGCGGACTACTTCGCCGCGGGCGACGCGAGCGGGCGGTCCGACGCCGGCTCGAACGGCAAGCGCGACGTCGTCGCGTTGCAGCTCGTGACGATCGGCGACCGGCTGCTGGACCGCTCGCAGGCGCTCATGCAGGGCGGCGACTACACGGAGGGCTACTACCTGCACGGCTTCGGCGTGCGGCTGGCCGAGGCGGCGGCGGAATGGCTGAACCGGCGCATCCGCGCGGAGCTGGGGCTGCCCGGATCGCGGGGCCTGAGGTACTCCTGGGGCTACCCGGCGTGTCCGGACCACCGGCAGCACCACGTGCTGTTCCGGCTGCTGCCGGCGCGGGAGCGGTTGGGGATGGAGGTGACGGAAGCGGGCGCGCTCGTGCCGGAGCTGTCGACGGCGGCGCTGGTGGTGCACCATCCGGAGGCGAAGTACTTCGCGACGTGAGGCGGTCCCCCTCCGCCTCCGCGCCCGCCTCCGCCTCCGCCTCCGAAAGGACGTTTGTCGATCATGACGCGGTTCGATCACCAACGCCTGGACGTCTACAACGTCGCGATCCAGTTCGTCGCGACGGCGCACGGGCTCGTGAAGCGTATGCCCCGCGGCAATGGGCATCTCGTCGACCAGCTCCTACGTTCGGCGACGTCCGTTCCGCTGAACATCGCCGAAGGCGCTGGGGAGTTCAGCAAGCCGGAGAAGGCGCGGTTCTACCGCATGGCTCGCAGGTCCGCGACCGAGTGCGCCGCGATCCTCGACGTCCTCGAGGTTCTGCGGCTCGCCGAGGGGACGGACCTGGCCTCGGGTCGCGAGCAATTGGACCGTGTGGTAGCCATGCTGACGCCGATGACGCGATTGGACGAACGGGCGGAGTCCGGGCGAGGCGGCCTGGTACGCGAACGGCCGGAGGCGGAGGCGGGCGCGGAGGCGGAGGCGGAACAACAGTCGGATTCGGAGGCGGATCCGGATGCGGGAGCGTATTGACATGCCCACCTTCCTCGACCTCCTCTCCGACGCTCGCCCGCACGTCTTCGACGGCGCGATGGGCACGATGCTCTACCAGAAGGGCGTGTTCATCAACCGGTGCTACGACGAGCTGAACCTGAAGGACCCGGAGCTGGTGAAGGCGGTGCACCGGGCGTACGTGAAGGCGGGGGCGGAGCTGCTGGAGACGAACTCGTTCGGCGCGAACCGGGTGAAGCTGGCGCAGTACGGGTTGGAGGCGCAGGTGCGGGAGATCAACGCGGCGGCGGCGCGGCTGGCGCGGGAGGCGGCGGGGGGACGGGCGCTGGTGGGCGGGGCGATCGGGCCGCTGGGGATCCGCATCGAGCCGTACGGGCCGACGTCGCTCATGGAGGCGCGGGAGATCTTCCGGGAGCAGGCGGAGGGGCTGCTGGAGGGCGGCGTCGACTTCTTCGTGCTGGAGACGTTCAGCGACCTGTCGGAGATCCACCAGGCGCTGCTGGGGGTGCGGGAGGCGTGCGACCTGCCGGTGGTCGCGCAGATGACGATCCAGGCGGACGGCACGACGGCGTACGGCACCGCGCCGGACGTGTGCGCGGCGCGGCTGGACGAGTGGGGCGCGGACGTCATCGGCTTCAACTGCTCGGTCGGGCCGGCGGGGATCCTGGAGGCGATCGAGAAGATCGCGCCGGTGACGCGGCGGAAGCTCTCGGCGCAGCCGAACGCGGGGCTGCCGCGCGAGATCTCCGGCCGGAAGATGTACATGGCCGAGCCGGAGTACATGGCCAAATTCGCGCAGCGGCTGATCCGCGCGGGCGTGAAGTTCGTGGGCGGCTGCTGCGGCACGACGCCGGAGCACATCAAGCGGATCGCCGACGCGGTGCGCGCCACGGCGCCCGGCGGCGCGCGGCTGCACGTCTCGGTGGACGAGCTGCCGGCGCCGGAGGTCGAGGTCAAGCCGCTGGCGGAGCGCTCGAACTGGGGGCGCAAGATCGCGGCGGGCGAGCTGGTCACGACCGTGGAGATCGTGCCGCCGAAGGGGATCAGCCCGGCGAAGATGCTGGCGGGCGTGCGCCTGCTGAAGCGCGCCGGCGTGGACGCGGTGAACGTGCCGGACGGGCCGCGGGCGCAGATGCGGATGGGGGCGCTGCCGACGGCGGTGCTGGTCGAGCAGACGGTCGGGATCGAGACGGTCCTGCACTACTCCTGCCGGGACCGCAACCTGCTGGGGATGCTCTCGGACCTGCTCGGCGCGCACGCGCTCGGGCTGCGCAACCTGCTGCTCGTCACGGGCGACCCGCCGAAGATGGGGCCGTACCCGGAGTCGACGGCCGTCTTCGACATCGACTCGATCGGCCTCACGAACCTGGTCAGCCGCCTGAACCGCGCGCTCGACCCCGGGAACAACCCGATCGGCGAGCCGACCTCGTTCGCCATCGGCGTGGGCGTCAACCCGGGCGCCGCCGACCGCGACTACGAGCTGGAGCGCTTCTACTGGAAGGTCGAAGCGGGCGCGGAGTACGCGATCACGCAGCCCGTCTTCGATCCCGACCAGCTCCTCGAGTTCGCGGCGGAGCTGGAGAAGCGGAAGATCTGGATCCCCATCGTCGCCGGGATCTGGCCGCTGGTCTCCGCGCGCAACGCCGAGTTCCTGGCCAACGAGGTGCCGGGCGTGGTCGTGCCGGCGGAGGTCGTGGAGCGGATGCGGCGCGCGAGCGAGAAGGGGAAGGAGTTCGCGCTGGAGGAGGGGATCGCGATCGCGCGGGAGATGTTCGAGCGCGTGCGGCCGCAGGTCCGCGGCCTCCAGGTCAGCGCGCCGTTCGGCAAGGTGCCGTTCGCGCTGCGCGTGTTCGAGGGGATCGCGGGGATCGATGCCGAGCCCGGCGAGGAGGTGCTCGAGCCGGGCGACGTGCTGGGCTTCCCGCCGCCGTATCTGCGCCGCCTGGCCGAGGAAGCGCCGACGGCGGTCCCGGCGGATTGAGGAAGTTCCGGGACCCGGACCCGGCCGTAACTTCCCGGACCCGGTCCCGGTCGTTACCGCATTGAACAACCGGGACCGGGTCCGGGAACCAGGCCGGGGCCGGACGAGCGCGGGGCCGCCTCAGCTCTCCGGCTTCCGAATATCCATCCTGGCCCGCCCCACCACCTCCGCGCGCACGAGCAGCGCGCGGCGCGAGGCGTGGACGCCGAGCACGCGGGTGTCGCTCACCACGCCGGAGAGGCGCACGCCGGGCGCGATCTCGCGGTTCAGCCCCTTCAACAGCTCCTCCGTGCCCCGGCGGATGAGGCCGGCGGTGGGCCAGCGGGCACGCTCGCGCAGGACGTCGCCCAGGCCGACGCTCTTCAGCCACTCGAGCTGGTTCACCAGCACGTTCTGGCTGGCCACGTCGAAGTCGAGGTCGGGGACGTAGAGCTCGTCGCGGGCGGCGTCGTAGCGCGGCGTCCCGACGAAGTAGATGCGGCCGGCGACGTCGCCCGAGAACGTGACGGCCATGGCGAGGCGCCCGCCGCCGATGCCGTAGACCTTCACGTCGCGGATGCGGGCCGAGCGGCCGCCGTACTCGACGCGCCTCCCCTTCAGCTCCCGCGTCACGAGCCCGCTGGCGACGGGGTAATCGAGCACGCCCTCGGCGAGGACGTGGAATCCTTCCGCGCCGCGGTGCTCGCCGAGCGGCGGGAGCGGTGAACGGCCCGGCTCCGGGCGCGGGCCGGTGAGGACGCGCGGCGACGCCTCCAGCCCGATCCGCGCCACCAGCATGGTGCCTCGCCCGGCGATCGAGTCCACGTGCACCGCCCGCGGGTTGAGCTGCAGCCAGAGGCTGTCGCTCAGGTGGATCGGCCGCTGGAGCGCCGCCCACCACTCCTCGAACCGCGAGCGCAGGTCGACGGCGGCGATCTTTCGGTCCACGACGCGGCGGTTGTCCTCGAGCGCCTTGCGCGCCGCGCCGACGACCTTGTCGGTGACGTCCACCTTGAGGAACGTCACCTTGCACTGGTCGCGCGGCTCCTCGCTGAAGGGCTCGACGCGCCCCACGGCGGTGCGGCCGCGGAGCTGCCAGGCGGGCGTGAGGCTGAGCGACGTGGCGACCTCGACGCGGGCCCGCGGCCGCTCGCCATCCGTGCCGCAGGACCCGCTCACCTCCGGCGCGAGCGGCGGGTTGTACCACCCGCGCCCCATGTAGTGGATGGTCGCCTCCATGCGGGCGGTGCGCCCGGAGAGCGCGACGCGGAACGGCTCGCGCTCGGCCGCGAACGCGAAGTGCGCCCGCGAGTTGGACGGCACGGGGCGCCGCTCGTTGATGTCGCCCAGGCGGCGGGGGACGGCGCGTTCCAGCTCCGCGACGACGGGGGCGAGGTCGTACGTGACCGGCGCCTCGATCGTGGACGGCGGCAGCGGCGGGAGCGAGTCCACGTCCTCCGTGATCGCCGGCGCGGGCGCGTCCAGCTCCTGGCCGCGGTTGCAGCCGGCGAGGATGGCGACGAGGGCGGCAAGGGCGGCCGTCCGCTGGCGCCATGCCGTGGTCGTGCCGGCCGGGGCGGCGCGCACGGTCATGGCTCCGCCCGCCGCCGCAGCTCGTTCACGAGGCGATGGCTGCGCCGCGTCGTCTCCGGCTCGCGGAAGCCGACGCACATGCGCAGCACGATGTCGATCGCCGTAGGCAGGTCCATCTGGTGCCCCGCAGAGACGTAGACCGGTTTCACCCCCGCCCGCGTCCGCACCGCCGCCCCGATCACCTCGCCCCGGTGCAAGATCGCCGCCGTGCTGCCGCGCTCGTCGCCGAGCGGCCCGTGCGCGCCCACGAGCAGCGACTTGGCGCAGCCGATGGACGGCACGTCCAGCAGCACGCCGCCATGGGCGCCGATCCCGAAGCGGCGCGGGTGCGCGATGGCGGCGCCGTCGAAGATCAGCACGTCGGGGCGGGTCGCGAGCCGCTCCCAGGCGGAGACGATCGCCGGCAGCTCGCGGAAGCTGAGCAGGCCGGGGACGTACGGGAACTCGAGGTCGACCTCCGCCGTCGCCGCGTCGACCGTCTCCATGGTCTCGGCGTCGATGACGACGATGCCGGCGTAGCCGCGCGAGGCGAACCGCGTCATCGACATGTCCGCGCCGGCGACGAGGCGGGGCGCGAAGCCGGGCGGCGGATGCGGCACGAGGTGCTCGCGCAGGCGCTTCTGCAGCGCCGTCGCCTCCGGGACGGACACGTGCCACCAGGCGCCCTCGGCGAGAGGGCTCGCGCGAGCCATGCGCCCTCCGGGGATGTGGGATTGCTCAGGCGAAGATGGGGGAGTGGAGGCGGTCCGGGCAAGGCGGCGGCTTCCTCGCAGCGCACCGGCAGGGCAGGAAAACGGATTCTTGCACCGCAGAGACGCAGAGGACGCGGAGAACGGCAACGGCAAGCGGGGCGGCGCCGGTTCGTCGCATCCGAGCCATCCTTTGTTCGTTGGACCGGTGACCCTCCATCCACCGGTGCAGCCACGGATTCCTGCGTTGGCCTCGGAATCGGCGTAGCCCGGATCCAACTTCAGATTCGCTGCCTCCACCGCGAACGCGGCTCCCCCACCGGCTTCCACCGTTCTCTGCGTCGTCTGCGTCTCCGTGGTGAAACGCCGTTGCCGTTCTCCGTCTTGCCGGGCCGGCGTCGGGCCGGCAGGTTGTGCGCCGCGGCGGGTGCGGGTGCGGGGACCACGAATCCAGGGGAGTGAGCGGATGCCCGATCTTCGTTTTGCCAAGGGACATGGGCTCGGCAACGACTACATCGTCCTCGACGCGGCGGATCTTCCATGGCCGCTCACGGTGGAGCGGATCCGCGCGGTCTGCGACCGGCACCGGGGCGCGGGCTCGGACGGGATCCTGCTCGCGGACCTCGAGGCGCGGCCGTTCGCGCTGAAGATCTACAACCCGGACGGGAGCCCGGCGGAGAAGAGCGGGAACGGGCTGCGCATCTTCGCGGCGTACCTGCACCGGCGCGGGCTGGTGGCGGGCGAGGCGTTCCGGGTGCGGCTGCCGAAGGACGAGGTCACGCTGAAGGTGGAGACGGAGCTGCCGGCCGGCGTCCTCGACATCTCGGCGGAGATGGGGCGCGCCGACTTCCGCGGCGAGGCAGTCGGCTTCGCGCCGCAGGCGGAGGAGGCGCTCGGCTTCGTGCTCCCCGTGGAGGGCGGCGGGACCGTGCGCGTGAACCCGGTCTCGCTGGCCAACCCGCACTGCGTCGTGCTGATGGACGAGCTGCGGCGCGACGAGTTCCTGCGCCTGGGACCGCGCCTGGCCACGCACCCGGCGTTTCCGGCGGGGACGAACGTGCAGTTCGCGCGCGTGCTCGGCCCGGACCGGCTGGAGGCGTGGATCTGGGAGCGGGGCGCCGGCGAGACGCTGGCCTCCGGCTCGAGCGCCTGCGCCGTCGCCGCCGTGGCGACGCGGCTCGGGCTGGTCCAGCGGGGGCGCGTCACGGTCGAGATGCCGGGCGGGAGCGTCGAGGTGACGGTGGCGGAGGATTACGCCATCCGGCTGCGCGGGCCGGCGCAGATGGTGACGGAGGGGGTGGTGCTGGAAGGCGTGGTCGGGTAGGCCGGCCGTCACACATACTTGAAGAGTCGCATGAAGCCATAGTCCATGTGCACGGCCTGGTGGCAGTGGAAGAGCGTGGCGCCGGGATCGTTCGCCACGAAGTCGACGTCGATCGTGCCGAAGCCCGGGACGACCACGGTGTCCTTCATCACCCCCGCCGTCGCCCGGCCGTTCACCCGTACGACCTCGAACGTGTGCCGGTGCAGGTGCACCGGATGCACATCGTCGGTCCGATTCTGGAACGCCAGGCGGTAGCGGCGCCCGGCCCGGATCTCGATCGGCGTGCTGTGCTCGAACTCCTTGCCGTTCACGGTCCAGCGGTTGAAGCCGTTCGGGCCGCCGTTGATCTTGCCGAACACCATCGGGATCGTCTCGTCGGGCGCCGGCGCCGCGCGCGAGGCGCCAAAGATCGTGTAGTCCCACGGCACGCGGGGCGGCGCGATCCAGCGCGGCGCCCCCGTGGCGCCCGCATACTCCACGACGATCCCCATCCCGTCCCGGCGGTCGTCGTCATTCGGGGTGCCGAGGATCCAGACCCCGGGGTTGTTCATCTCGACGACGGCGTCGATGCGCTCCGCCACGCCCAGGGCCAGCGTGCGGACCTTTCGCGGGGTCGGGACCGGGTTCCCGTCGAGCGCGACGACCTCGAACTCGTGGCCGGGCAGCGCCAGCTGGATGTTCTCCGTCGCGCTCCCATTCAGGATCCGGAACATCACCCGCTCGCCGCGCTTCACCCGCACCGGCTCGCCGTGGCCGAGCGCCTTGCCGTTGATCGAGAAGGCGCGGTACCCGATCTCGAAGCCGTTGGGCCGCGGATCGGGCGGCGACGGCGGCGGCACCGTGCCGCGCGGCCAGATCTCGGCCGCCGTGTCCATCTCCTCCGCGCCGAAGAACGGCTCCCACTCGTGGGTGGCCAGGAACACCTCGCGGTCGTAGCGCCCTGGCTCGCTCGCCGGCTCGATGAAGACGAAGCCGAACTGCCCGGTGTACTTGCCCCGGTGCAGGTCGGGTCCGGAGAAGGCGTGCGTGTGCACCCAGCGCGTGCCGGCGGGCTTCGGTGTGAGCGTGTAGCGCGTCCTGCCATGCGGCGGGACCGGAGGCGTCCCCTCCTCCGCGGCGCCGTCGATCTCGGGCGGCACGAACTGCCCGTGCCAGTGCACGAGCTCCGGCGTATCCGTCTCGTTGATCAGCTCCACCGTCACCGGGCGACCCTCGCGCAGCCGGAGGATCGGCGCCGGCACGCTCCCGTTGTAGCCGACCGTGCTGATGATCTGGTGCGGCGCGAGCTCGACGAGCACCGTCCCGATGCGGATCGTGACATCGGCCGGTCCGGCCGCCGGCCGCGCGCCTCCCGGCACCGCCTCGCCCTCCGTCGAGGAGCCGGGCTCGCGTCGCTCCGGGCGCGAGCAGCCGGCCGCGAGCCCGACGCCCGTGACCACACCCGCCCGCAGGAAGCCGCGGCGCGTCCACTCCGGCTGCGTTCGATCATCCATCCTGTGACCTCCGGCTCGTGACGCCCGGCTGGCGCGCCGCCAGCCGGGCGTCGAGCGACCACGGACCGGCACCGACGACGAGCAGGAAGAGCGCGCCGAGGAGCATCGCCCAGTCGGTGCGCGCCTCGTGCGCCATGCTCCAGAAGCCGTAGCGCTCGAGCTTCGGAACGTGGAAGGCGCCGAGGTCGCGGCCGAGCAGGATCGGAAGCTTCGTGCTCACGATCGCCACCGAGATGTCGAGCGCCAGCAGGAGCGCGGCCGGGCGAGTCAGCAGCCCGAGGATGAGCAGCGCGCCGCCCACGATCTCGACCGCGCCCACGAACGGGCCCAGCACCGCCGGCGCCGGGAGGCCGATCCGGGCGAACCGCCCGGCGGCGAGGGCGGCCGGGTAGAGGAACTTCTGGACGCCTTCGCTCAGGAACACGGCGCCGACGAGCAGCCGGATCAGGACCGTGGCCGCGGGTGCGTGCGTGCTCAGCAGGTCGCGGAAGCGCATGGACGGCTCCGAGAAACGGTGACACACGTGCGCCGTGAGCGCGATGGCGAGCCCGGCCCGCCGGCGTCGGTCAGCCCGGACGGGCGACCAGCATGTAGAGCCCGAGCCCGATCAGCAGCACCGCGATCACCCGCCGGAACACCGGCGGCGGGAGGTGGCCGAGGACGCGCGTGCCGAGCGCGGTGCCGGCGACCACGGCGCCCGTGGCGACGAGGATGAGCGGCCAGACGCCGAGGATGTCGCGCCACGCCGTCGCCAGGTAGACCGGCATGCGCGCGGCGTCGACGAAGAGCCCGATCGCGGTCGCCGTCGCGACGAACGACTCCTTCGGCACGTCGAAGCCGAGCAGCGCCGCGGTGCGGATCCCGCCCTGGTTGCCCACCATCCCGCCCAGCGCGCCGGAGAGCGCGCCGGAGACCCACGCCGCGCGCCGCCCCCACCGCACGCGCCGCATCCACCCCGTCAGCTCGGACACGCCGGCGAGCGTGACGAGCACGCCGAAGACGACCGCGAGCGCCCGGCTCGACACCCACACGTGCGCCAGCGCGCCGGCCAGCCCGCCGGCGGCGCTCGCGATGCCGAAGCCCCAAAGGACGCGCCGGTCGACGTAGCGGCGCAGCAGCCAGAAGCGCTGCGCGGTGCCGACCATGTGCGGGATCGCGATCGCCGCGACCGCGAGCTTCGTCCCCGTCTCGAGCGCGAGCACCGGCGTGAGCAGGCTGCCGATGCCGAAGCCGGTGACGGCGGCGATGCCGGCCGCGACCAGGCCGACGAGCGCGACGAGCGCAGCGAAAAGGAGCGTCATCCGTCTCGGGGGGCTGGAGGATCGGAAACCGCCGCGGCGGGACGCGTCCGCTCCGCACCGGCACGCGGCTCGAACAGCTCGCCGAACAACTCCCGGACGCGCGCCTTCGCGCTCGCCAGGGCTTGCTCCCCCTCCGGCGTCGCCAGGTAGACCCGGCGGACCCGGCCGGCGACGCGCTCCTTCGCCGAACGCAGGTAACCCTTCCGCTCCAGGCCGTGCAGGATCGGGTACAGCGTCCCCGCGCTCAGCCGGTAGCCGTGGCGCGACAGCTCCTCGATCATGCCGAGCCCGAAGATCGGCCCCTCCGCCGCGTGGTGGAGGATGTGCAGCCGGATCAGGCCGGCGTAGAGCTCCTTGTCGTCCATGCGTGCTCCGCGTTCGATGGCGCGGGGAACGTACTATCGAGATTCGCTATCGGCAATCGATAGGAGGGGACGCGAGGGGTGGGGGTAGGGGTACGCACTGCGGCAAGAGCAAGGGGGGAGCAAAAGCAAAAGCAAGGGCAGGGGTACGGGCAGGAACTGCGGCAAGAGCAAGAGGGCGAGCAGGAGCAGGAGGGAGGATCGGCGCGCTGCGCGCGCCGATCCTACGTCTCGACCCTCCACTGCAGCACCACGGCGGCGGCGAGGAAGAGGAAGTTCGGGGCCCAGGCGCCGAGGAAGGGCGGGATGGTGCCGCCGGAGGCGAGGCCGGCGCCGAAGCGGAAGAGCATCATGTAGAGGACGGTGATGCCGAGCGAGACGCCGATGCCGTAGGTCGTGCCGCCGCGGGGGGAGGCGTTGGCCATCGGCGCGCCGAACAGGATGATGATGACGGTCGCCACGGGGATGGCGATCTTCTGCGCCTGCTTGACCATGAGCTGGAACGGCTTGCCGCCGGACTGGCGCAGGATGTGGATGAAGTGGCCGAGCTCGGCGTACCCCATCTCGTCGGGCTCCTTCGGGATGGCCAGGAGCTGCTCGGGCGTCTCGGTGAGGTGGACGGGGATGAGGCGGCCGAAGTGGAAGGAGCTCTCCTTGCCGGGTCCGCTCATGAGGCGCATGAACCCGTCGTCGAGCGTCCAGCCGGTCTTCGCCGAGTACTGCGCGTCGCGGGCCTCGATGTGCACGCTCGGGATGCGCGGCTCGTCGCCCTCGCGCTCGACGGAGAGGCCGTAGATGTGGCCGTGGTCGACGTCGAGGCGGCGGATCGCGAAGACGTCGCCGGAGTTGGAGCGGTAGACGAAGTCGTTGCGCATCTCCTGCGCGGCGCCCTTCTCGCCCATGACCTGGGCCTTGAGGCGGGTGCCGATCGGGACGAGCTCGGAGAGGCCGAACGCCGCGGCGGTCAGGAGCACGCCGAGGATGATGAGCGGCATGGTGAGGCGGCGGAACGAGACGCCGCCGGCCTTGGCGGCCGCCACCTCGGAGTGGCGGGTCATGTTGCTGACGGTGAAGATCGTAGCGATGAGCGCCGCGATCGGGAACGACCAGAGGATGAAGAGCGGGAGCTGGTAGACGTAGCCGAGGGCGACGTTGACCGGCGTGAGCCCCTTGTCCAGGTAGTCGTCGAGGTGGTCGACGAGGTCGCCGAGGATGAAGAGCACCGGCGCGGAGAAGACGAAGAGGATGAAGAGCCGGCAGAACTCGCGGGTGATGTAGCGGTCGAGGATGCGCATGGCTCAGTCCCCCTGCACGCCGACGAGGCGGCGCCGGCCGACGATGCGGAGCGGGCTGGTGACCAGGTTGCGCAGCGTCGACCAGAGGTCGTCCCAGCCGCCGCCGCGCGTGGTCGAGGTCTCCTTGCCGATGTGCATGAGTCCGCCGACGCTCAGCACGAGGAAGACGATGTTGGCGGCCCACATCGACCAGAACGGCGAGAGCAGCCCCTTGTCCGAGAGCGTCTCGCCGCCGATCAGCCCGACGTAGTAGATGCCGAAGATCGCCAGCGAGATCGCGATCACCATCCCCACGCCGCCCCGTGGGAAGCGCACGGCCAGCGGCGCGCCGATCAGCACGAACACGATGCAGGCGAAGGGGATCGAGAACTTCTTGTGGTACTCGACCGAGTACTGGTTGATGCGGTCCTGCGCGCTCTCGGTGCGGTCCTTCAGGACGCGGAGCTGGAGCGCGGTCTGCCGCACCATCTCGTCGTTGACGCGGCCGTCGCCCGGGGGGAGGCCGGCCGACGGCGGGAGGATGGCCGGGCGCGGGCCGCCGGGCACGCCCGCGCCCGCCAGCGTCTGCGCCCCGGCCTTCGCGATCTGCTCGCGCGTCTCGGTGCGGATCTGCGCCAGCTCCTTCTGTCCCGCGCGGATCTCCTTCTCCAGCAGCACGAGCCCCATCTCGCGGTCGCTGCGGTAGGTGTCGCCCGCGCGCTCGAGCCGGTTGCCCACGCTCTTCAGCCGCAACATGTAGTCGTCGAAGAAGATCCGCTGGAAGCGCTCCGGCTGCCCCGACTGCGTCTCGTGGATCCACCCCGACCACAGGTCCAGGAACAGATCCGTCCGGTCCTGGTTAAAAGCCATCCGGCCGCTGTCCGCGTACACCGTGCGGCTCCGGCCCGGGTCGCTCAGATCGTAGATCACCACGTCCTTGAGCCGGTTCGTCGCCGCGTCGATCGTGGCCGCCTGGAGGAAGTAGCGGGTCTGCAGGTCGCTGGTCTGGATCTCGTTGATCACCTGCTCCTTGAGCGTGAGCGTCGGCGCCTTGCGCGCGATGTCGAGGAGCAGGTTCGCCAGCCGGTGGTTCGCCTCCGGGAGCACGCGGTCGTGGAAGAAGACCATCCAGCCGGCCAGCAGCGTGGCCACCACGACCAGCGGCGCCAGCAGCCGCAGCAGGTTGACGCCGCTCGCCTTCAGCGCCGTGATCTCGTTCTCCGCGGTGAACTGCGAGAACGTGTAGAGCACCGCCACCAGCACGGCCATCGGCATCGTCAGCGCCAGCACGTGCGGGACCGAGTAGAGGAACACCTCGACGAACACGGACGAGGGGAGCCCCTTGCCGGCCAGCGACTCGAGGCGGCGCGCGACCGAGTTGACGAGCAGGATGCTGGTGAGGACGCTCAACGCGTAAATGAACGGCCCGATGTGGGCGCGCAGGATGTAGCGGGTCAGGATACGCATGCGTCGTTCGTTCCCATCTCAGCGCGCCCGGCGTCGGGCCCTGTCGCGCGTTGAGCGAAGTGTAAACGCCTATTATATTTCGGCCCCGTTGCCCTCACAAGCCCGCGAGATGGCCATCGGCGGCCTTCCGGCGTCCTTGCGAGTCCCTGGAGAGTCCGCGCATACCCTCATGCTCCGACGTTGGCTCCTGGTTCCGATGCTGCTGCTCGCCGGCGTGCCGCTGGCGGCGCAGGAGCCGGCCGCCGCGCCCCCGCCGGCGGACACGGCCGGCGCGCCGCTGCATCTGGGGCTGGAGCCGATCGCGCCGATCTTCCCGCTGGACCTGCCGCAGGCGCCGGGGCTCGGCGTCCTCTGGCTGCGCCCCCGCTTCCAGGATTGGGCCGCCGACTGGGGGAAGCGGACGCGCGGCGTGCTGGAGTCGCAGCGCACGGCGGCGTGGCTGGACCGGCATCTCGGCGCCGCGCGCCCCGCGATCGAGCTGCAGGAAGACGCGGTCAAGCCGCGGCGCGGCGCCCCGGCCATCGCCGAGGAGGGGGACCGCGCGGGTCCCCGCGCGCCGGCCGCCGCGGCTCCCGGGGACAGCACCCTGACGAAGGCGAGGCCGCTGCTGCCGGCCGGGCTCGCCGAGTACGCCGACCTCGGGATGAAGGTCACGGGGCGGGGCGAGCTGGGCGGGGCCTGGAACCGCTATCACCCCTGCGACCCGTCGCTGCGCCTGGCGTGCAACCCGTCGCTCTTCCCGCAGCTCAAGCCGGACGTGCAGTTCGGCGTGCTGGTGGCCGGGACGATCTCGGACCGGCTGCACGTGAACGTGGACTACGACCAGCGGCGCGAGTTCGACGCGGCGAACAACATCAACGTCTACTACCAGGGGTTCGAGGACGAAGTTCTCCAGCGGGTCGAGGTGGGCGACGTCTCGATCCGGCTGCCGCAGTCGCGCTACCTGACGCAGGGGATCCCGGCGGGGAACTTCGGCTTCAAGGCGACGGGGCAGGTCGGGCCGATGGACTTCCAGGCCGTCTGGGCGCAGCAGAAGGGGGACATCTCGAAGCGGGAGTTCCGGTTGGGCGGCGGCGCGGGCGGCACGCAGCAGGGGCTGGTGCAGGACGCCACCGTGGTGCTGGACGACGCGGCGTACGCGAAGGGGCAGTTCTACTTCCTGGTGCACCCGGACTCGCTGCGGGGCGCACCGGACGTGGACCCGCTGCGGCTGCAGGCGCTCGACGCGCCGGCCTCGCTCCGGCCGAAGACGGGGACCGACATCGCGATCTTCCGGGACGAGCGCATCTCGGCGGCGAACCAGCAGCAGCAGGGGCAGGTCGGCTACTTCCTGGCGCGCGCCGTCTCCGACGACGGCCGGACGAAGCACGAGGGCTTCTTCCGCCGGCTGACGCGGAACGAGGACTACGTCGTCCACCCGAGCGGGCTGTGGATCACGCTGCGCTCGCCGCTGCGGCAGGACGAGGCGCTGGCGATCGCGTACGTGAGCGAGAGCGGCGCCACGATCGGCGACCCGGCGGCGGAGTCCGCGCCCGCCGGCACGACGCCGGAGCTGCGCCTGATCGGCGGCGACGCGGCGATCCACCAGCCGGGGCAGCCGACCTGGGCGTACGAGATGCACCAGGTCTACCGCGTGGACTCCTCGAACGGCGTGGACGTGAAGTCGGTGCGCCTCGACGTGTCGGTGGGCGAGCTGTCCGGCGGGAAGACGTTCACGCAGGCGAACGGCAAGCAGCTCACGTACCTGAAGCTGCTCGGCCTGGACGAGGTCTCGCCCGCCGAGCAGCTCGACGAGGAGCGGCTCTACCAGCCCGGGACGACCGGCTTCGCCACGAAGGTCACCGGCACGTACCTGTTCTTCCCGACGCTGCGCCCGTTCGCGGCGCCGCCGCCGGTGCCGAGCGAGAACCTGAGCGCCGCGGACACGAAGGCGGCGCTCGCCGGGGACGCGAACGCGGCGATCTACGACAACGCGGACCCGATCGCGCGGGAATCGGCGGCGCGCTTCCGCCTCAACTTCAAGTACCGCGTCAGCGTCGAGGGCGGGATGGTCTCGACGCTGAACCTGGGCGCGCTCGGCATTCGCGACGGGAGCGAGAAGATCTACGTCGGCGGGCAGCTCCTGGAGCCCGGCAAGGACTACAACATCGACTACGACATCGGCGCGGTGACGCTGGTCAACCCCACGGCGCTGTTCGGCACGAACCCGGGCGCCGAGGTCCGGGCCACGTGGGAGCAGAAGGCGCTGTTCCAGAAGGCGCCGACCAGCGTGTTCGGGCTGAACTCGCGCTTCCAGCTCGGGAAGCGCGGCGAGCTGAACTTCATCGGGCTGTACCAGGCGGAGCGCTCGCTGATGACGCGGCCGGAGCTGGGCGTCGAGCCGGGCTCGATCTTCCTGGGCGGCTCGAGCGCGCGCCTCGACCTGGGCGGCTCGTTCCTGGACCAGGTGCTCTCGCGGGTGCCGGGGCTGCGCGTGAACGCGCCCTCGGCCGTGAACCTGGTGGGGGAGGTCGCGCTCTCGGCGCCGAACCCGAACACGCGCGGCGACACCTACCTCGACGACTTCGAGGCGACGGACGAGATCCCGCTCTCGCTCGGGCGCACCGCGTGGAAGCTCGGCGCGCGGCCGGATGCGCGCACCGGCGCGGAGGACGTCTTCCCGTCCGTGATGGACGTGTCGACGGCCGGGAAGCTGGTCTGGCAGGACGTCTTCGACGACGGCAGCGGCCCGCAGGGGCTCGTGCCGGTGGAGCGGATCGACAAGCAGATCCGGACGTCCGGGCCGCAGCAGGGGGAGCCCACGCTGGAGCTGCTCTTCGGCGGCGGCGGCGAGACGCCCGCGCGCCGGTGGCGCTCGCTGACGACGGTCCTCTCCACGACGGGGCGCGACCTGAGCCGCAGCGAGTACGTCGAGTTCTACGTCGCCGGAAACGCGCAGTTCGCGCAGGACGCGGCGCTCGTCCTCGACCTCGGCTCCGTGAGCGAGGATGCGTACTACTTCGACGCGCAGGGGCGCACGAGCGGGACGTACGCGGACGACCCGGCGCACCGCTGGGGGCTCGGCGAGCTGGACGAGGAGGCGAGCCTGGCGCGCCACGAGATCTGGAGCTCCGCGCTCGACGCGAAGGGGCTCTGGGACCAGGCGTGCCAGGCGGAGCAGGGGAAGATCTACCCCGAGGGCGACGAGCGCGCGAACTGCACCAAGGGGAACGGCGTCGTCGACAGCGAGGACCTGGACGGCAACGGCGTGCCGGCGCTCTCCGACGGACCCTACTTCCGCTACGTCGTCAAGCTGGACGGAACGTCGAAGTACCTCGTGCGCGACACGACGCAGACCGGCACGAGCTTCCGGCTCTACCGCATCCCGCTGCGCGACATCGGCAAGGTGGACGTCGGCGGGGCGGGGGAGGGGAGCTGGCGCTACATCAAGCAGCTGCGCATGACGCTGGTCGGGGTCACCGACGCGCAGCGGAAGCTGTACCTCACGCGCTTCCACCTGGCCGGCTCGCGCTGGTCGAAGCGCGAGCCGGGCGGCGTGCTCGCGGGGTCGATCGGCATCGATTCCACGCTGGACGCGGAGGGCGCCGGCTTCCAGGTCGGCGCCGCGAGCCGGCTCACGGTGGGGACGCGCTACAGCTCGCCGCCGGGCGTGTTCGACCAGCTCCAGGACCCGTCGCGGCGCTTCGACCTGGGCGGGATCGAGATCAACGAGAAGGCGCTGCGCCTGAGCGTGACCAGCCTGGGCCCGGACCGGCGCGCGGAGGTCTATTACCGCTACCCGCAGCAGCCGCGCAACTTCCTGAACTACCGGCAGCTCCGGCTCTGGGCCGTGGCGCGTAGCGGCTCCTGGGGCGCGGGCGGGAGCGACCAGCTCCTGGTCAAGCTCGGCAGCGACCCGCGCAACTACTACGTCTACCGGGACCGGCTCGAGCAGCCCGTGGACTCCGTCGCGATCGGGAGCTGGCGGCAGCTCACGATCGACTTCGAGAAGTGGTTCCAGCTCCGGGCGGTCGCGGAGGACTCGCTGGTCAAGCTCGGCGCGCGGCCGGCCGGCGCGCCGCCGCTCGCCGTCTGGAGCGCCGACAGCGCCTACGCCGTCGTGCTCGACGACCGCGCCCGCGCGCCGAACCTCGCCGCCGTGCGCGAGCTCTCCTTCGCGATCTACCACGGCGGCGCGCTCCCCGAGGCGGCCGAGGTCTGGATCAACGACCTGCGGCTCGGCGGCGCCATGACCGATCCGGGCGTGGCCGCCAGCGTCGCGCTCGACATCCGCGCGGGCGACTTCCTCACGGCCAACGCGTCGTTCTCCTCGCAGGGCGCGCTCTTCCACCAGCTCAACCAGGACGCCACCTACCAGCGCTCCGGGGACGCGCTCCTCAACGTCACGGCGCAGCTCGGGCAGATCCTCCCGGCGACGTGGAACCTGGAGGCGCCGCTCACCGTCTCCCTCGGCCGGACCGGGCTCACGCCGTCGTTCCTGCAGGGGACCGACGTGCGCGCCGACGAGCTGATCGGGCTGCGCGAGACCGGCGGCGGCAACACCCGCATCGGCTTCTCGCTGCGGCGCCGCACGCCGTCGTCGAACCCGCTCGCCTCGCTGCTGCTGGACGGGACGTCGCTGCGGCTGGGGTACACGTCGTCGCATACGGGGACGATCAAGTCGCTCGACGAGTCCGCCTCGCTCGACGGCACGCTCTCCTACGAGAAGCGGCCGGGCGCGCGCCAGTTCGACATCGTGCCGGCGTTCGTCGAGAGCGCGCTGCGCGCGCTCGTGCCCGACAAGCTCGAGCAGAGCGAGCTGTTCAAGCGCGTCGCCGGCGCGAAGCTGCGCTGGAGCCCCGAGGCGGTCACGCTCTCGTCGAGCTACTACAACCAGAACGCCCGCGCGTACCGCTACGACCGGATCCTGGCGCTGGCCTCGGACACGGGCGTCGTCCCGGTGCTCTCGCCGCGGCTCGGGCTGACCCAGGACGCCCGCATCTCGTTCCACCCGTTCGAGTCGCTCGTCGCGGACATCGGCTGGAACAGCACGCGCGACCTGCTCCCGCCGGACCGCGCCACGCAGCAGGCGCTGGAGCGGCAGGCCATCGCGCGGGCGCGCTCCGGGCTCGGCGGCCTCGACCTGGGGTGGGAGACGAACCGCGGCGTGACCACCAGCCTCACGTTCCGGCCGACGATCGCCGCCTGGCTGCGCCCCGGCTTCACCTACACGGCGCACTTCCGCGGCGACCGCTCGCCCTCCTACCTGGCGCTCACCGCCCTCGGCGACGCCGACACGCTCGCCGTCATGCAGCGGCAGTTCCAGCAGGAGCGCCAGGTCTCGCGCACGCTGCAGTTCGACCCCGCCGGCTTCATCACCGCCGTGGTCGGCAAGAAGCCCGGCCGCATCGGCGGCACCACGCTCCAGCGCGTGGCGCACGGCGTCTTCGACCTGTTCCGCCCGATCGAGCTGACCTGGGACGGCGGGCTCAACTCGCAGTTCCAGCGCGCGGGGAGCGCGCCGGGCTCGAGCTACCAGCTCGGGCTGGGCGGCCTCGACGCGTTCCGGCTGATCGGCGCGGACACCGCCATCAACGCCGGCGTGCGCGACGCGTTCCGGGCGCGCTCCGGCCTGCGCCTGCCGTTCGGCACCGAGCTGACGACGTCGTACGACCGCTCGCGCTCCGACGCCCTCGACCTGCGCGGCGGCCGCGGCGAGCAGCTCCAGCGGACGTGGCCGAACGTGCAGCTCTCCTGGATGTCGGTCCCGATCCCGAAGGCGCTCTCCGGCATCTTCACGCGCGCGTCGCTCTCCGGCGGCGTCCAGCGCACGCTCCGCTCCGACGTGTTCGGCTCCCTCGCCGCGGGCGATGAGCCGGCCGCCTTCACGCGCCGCGGCCGCACCGACGAGACGAGCCTGCCGTTCCAGGCCTCCATCGGCATCGGCGCGTCGATGACCGCGTCGTACAACGTCACGCTCACGAGCGGCACCGTCGCGGACCCGACCGGGGATGCGCAGAAGGACGGCAGCAACCACGCCGTCTCCGTGTCCGGCTTCTTCCACATGCCGCCCGCGCTCAAGGCGTCCATCCCGAACCCCGTCCAGGCGACGCTGAGCCTCTCCCAGCAGGGCGACCGCCAGTGCCGGGTGCAGTCCAGCGTCCAGATGGGAGCGTGCGTGCCGTTCGTCGACTACATTACCCGCCGACTGAACCTGACCCTCGACACCGAGATCAACGACCTGAGCGTGGGCCTCCAGATGAGCTACAACGCGAGGCAGAGCAACATCGGCACGCTGAACGGCAACAGCCAGTTCCAGCTCAGCCTCTTCGGGCAGTTCAACTTCAGCGCCGGCCAGGTGCCGGGCGCCGCGCCCGCGGGGATCCAGCCCCGATGAGGCGCCTCCTCGTCTGCGCGCTCATGGTGGCGGCCCTCGCCTGCAAGGGCGAGCGCGGCGGCGGCGCGCCCGCCGGCGGCGGCGCGGCCCAGGCCAGCACCGCGAACCTCCCGCCCTTCGACGACCAGGCCGCCTTCACGCTGCTCAAGGAGCAGGTCGCCTTCGGCCCGCGCGTCCCCGGCACCCCCGGCCACCAGAAGCAGCTCGACTGGATGGTGGGCTACCTGCGCCAGCGCGCCGACTCGGTGGAGGTGCAGTCCTTCGACGCGAAGGGCCCGAAGGGCGAGAAGCTCCGCCTCGCGAACGTCATCGCGCGCTTCAACCCGAAGGCGCGGGACCGCATCCTCCTCCTCGCGCACTGGGACACGCGCCCCACCGCGGACAACGAGCCGGACACCGCGAAGCGGAAGGAGCCGATCCTCGGCGCGAACGACGGCGCCAGCGGCGTCGCCGTCCTGATGCAACTTGCGGATGTCCTGAAGCGCCATTCCCAGCCCCTCGGCGTCGACCTACTCTTCACCGACGGCGAGGACTACACGGACGCGATGTACCTGGGCTCCGAGCACTTCGCGGCCCACCTCCCGCCGGGCTACAAGCCGCTCTACGGCATCCTCGTGGACATGGTCGGCGACCAGAGCCCCGTCTTCCCCATCGAGCCCACCTCGCAGCAGGCCGCGCCCGAGGTCGTCGAGCGCGTCTGGCGCACCGCCGAGGAGCTCGGCCTCTCGCAGTACTTCCCCCGCTCCCCCGGCACGCCGGTCGACGACGACCACGTCCCGCTCAACCGCGCCGGGATCCGCACGATCGACATCATCGACTTCGACTACGGCCCCGGCAACGCGTACTGGCACACGCTGGGCGACACGGTGGAGCACACCTCGCCGGTGGGGCTGGGGGCGGTGGGGAAGACGCTGGTGGGGCTGATTTATCGGGGTGGATAGGGTTCGTCGCGACTGATTCGGGCTCGGGCTGAGGCTCGGGCTCGGGCTCGAGAACCCGGTGGGCTCGGACCTCGTTGTTTCGAGCCCGAGCCAAGCGCCGTAGGCGCGGAGCCCGAGCCCGTCCGTTCCAGCTCTGCGCCGCCTCGAGCATCGACTCCTACCCGGAAGACGCGTCCGATGCCGCTCTTCGAGCACCAGCGCCTGGACGTCTACGTCGCCGCTCGCGACTACGCGATCGCCGCGGACGCCGTCTGTCGTGGGTTCCCGCCCGGTCGAGGCTACTTCATCGATCAGCTCACTCGCGCGGGCGCGTCGATCGTCCTGAACATCGCGGAAGGGTGCGGCGAGTTCAGCCCCAGGGACAAGGCGCGCTTCTATCGGATGGCCCGACGCTCGGCTACCGAGTCCGCGGCTATCCTCGACCTGTTGCGAGGGTTCGGGGAGATCGCGGCGGAGGAGGTGCGGCCGTGCGAGGAGCTGCTTGCACGCATCGTAGCCATGTTGACGGCGATGGTACGTCGGCTGGACGAGGCGGGGAGAGGCGGCACCGTAGTGCCGCGCGCTCCTGGAGAGGCACGAAGGAAACAGACGGGCTCGGGCTCCGCGCCTGCGGCGCTTGGCTCGGGCTCGAACAGCAAGAACCCGAGATCGAGATCCGCGCCTGCGGGGCTGAGATCGAGATCGGAGCCGGCCGGATGAAGCTCTCCCGCGACGAATCCCGCGCCCTCGCCTTCGTCCTCGGCCTCGTCGGCCTCTCCGCGGGCGTCCGCTACGTCCGTCAGCCGCCGCCGGTCGCGTTTCCGGCGAGCATGAACGTGGACGCGGCCTCGCTGGAGAAGGCGAGCAAGGCGGCGCTCGAGCGGGACCGCAAGCGCGGGAAGCCGCTCGGGAAAGGCGAGACGATCGACGTGAACCGCGCGGCCGCGGAGGAGCTGGAGCGGCTGCCGGGCGTGGGACCCTCGCTCGCGCAGCGGATCGTGGACGAGCGCGAGCGCAACGGCGCCTACGACTCGGCGGCGGACCTGCGCGCCGTGCGCGGGATGGGCCCGAAGATGCTGGCGAACATCGCGCCGCGGCTCGCGTTCGGCGGCGGCAGCGGCCTCCGCCCCCGCGTCCACGCCGCGGTCGCGGCGGCGGAGGAGGGCGCAAGACCGGGAACGCCGAGCACGGATGCGACGGGCGACGCGCCATCCGTGGAGCCGCGGGCCTCGAGGCCGCGCCGCCCCCACTCCCCCACACCCCCACTCGCCCCCTCGGGAACGCCGACGGACGGGAAGGTCGCCCTGAACCGCGCCACCGCCGCGGACCTCGAGAAGCTCCCCGGCATCGGTCCCGCGCTCGCGCGGCGCATCGTCGCCTACCGGGACTCGGCCGGACCGTTCCGCGCGCTGGCGGATCTGGACCGCGTCAAGGGGGTGGGCCCGGCGCTGTTAAAGAGGCTGCAACCATTGGTCGATCCTTAACGCTGACGGTCCGACCCGGGGACCCGACGCCCATCGCCTGCTCGCCCGGATCACGACCCCCCGCAAACGGCCTATCCAGCAAGAAGGAATGTCGACAGTAAGCGTCGCTGCTTCCACCGACCGGATCGGCGAGCTCCTCGTCCGGGATGGCCTGATCTCGCCCGAGCAGCTGGCCAGGGCGCTCGACGACGCCCGGGTGAACCGCACCCGCGTCGGCTACGCGCTGGTCAAGCTCGGGTTCCTGGACGAGGACCAGCTCACCCGAGCGCTGGCCCGCCAGCATCGCGTCCCCGCGGTGGACCTGAACCGGGTCGTCATCGACCCGAAGATCATCAAGCTCGTCCCGCCGGAGCTCGCGCAGAAACGGCTCGTCCTGCCATTGCGCCGCGTCGGCCGCGTGCTCACCGTCGCCATGGCGAACCCGACGGACCCGGGCGCGATCGACGACCTGAAGTTCATCACGCGCCACGAGATCGAGCCGGTCATCGTCGGCGAGTACACGCTGCGCAAGTTCCTCGACAAGTACTACGAGACGCCGGCGGATACCGGGCTCTCCGACATCCTGGACGAGATCTCGAGCGACGACGACGTCGAGCTGCTCGAGGACAAGGACGAAGAGGTCAGCCTCGCCGCGCTGCAGGCGCAGGTCGACGAGGCGCCGATCGTCAAGCTGGTGCACGGGATCCTGACGGACGCGGTGCTGCGCGGCGCGTCCGACATCCACATCGAGCCGTACGAGAAGGAGATGCGGGTGCGCTACCGCATCGACGGCGCGCTGCAGGAGATCACCCGGCCGCCGCTGAAGATGAAGGCGGCGCTCACGTCCCGCGTGAAGATCATGGCGCAGCTCAACATCGCCGAGCGTCGCCTGCCGCAGGACGGCCGCATCAAGATGAAGATCAAGAACCGGGTCATCGACTTCCGCGTGTCGACGCTGCCGGTGATCTTCGGCGAGAAGATCGTGCTGCGTATCCTCGACCGGGGGAACCTCTCCCTCGACCTCGAGAAGTTCGGCATGGAGCCGAAGGCGCAGCAGGACTTCATGAACTCGATCATGAACCCGTACGGGATGGTGCTGGTCACCGGCCCGACCGGTTCCGGTAAGACCACGACGCTCTACTCCGCCCTCTCCAAGGTGAACACCAAGGAGGTCAACATCATGACGGCGGAGGACCCGGTGGAGTACAACATCCACGGGGTCAACCAGGTGCAGGTGCGGACCGAGATCGGGATGACGTTCGCCGCGGCGCTGAAGGCGTTCCTGCGCCAGGACCCGAACATCATCATGGTCGGTGAGATCCGCGACATCGAGACGGGCGGCATCGCCATCAAGGCGGCGCTGACCGGCCACCTGGTCCTCTCCACGCTGCACACGAACGACGCGCCCTCCACCATCACGCGTCTGCTCGACATGGGGCTCGAGCCCTTCAACGTCGCGGCCGCGCTGAACTGCGTCGCCGCGCAGCGCCTCGTGCGCCGCATCTGCAAGAACTGCCGCGAGCCGGTGACCTACCAGCCGGACGAGCTCGAGGCCGCCGGCATCATGGCCGATCCGCGCACGCTGCAGTTCTTCCGCGGCAAGGGGTGCGAGCAGTGCGGCGGCTCCGGCTACAAGGGCCGGGCCGGCCTCTACGAGATCATGTCCATGACCCCCGAGCTGCGCCGCATGATCATGCACGGCCAGAGCGCCGACGACCTGCGCGAGCAGGGGCTCCGCCAGGGGATGCTGACGCTGCGCATGGACGGGATGCTGAAGGTGTCCCGCGGTGTCACGACGCTCGAGGAAGTCATCAAGGAGACCGCAGCCTGATGAGCACGACGACCACCGAGATGCCCACCGGCCAGCAGCAGCAGCCCGGCCAGTCCGTCAACCTGCGCGCGCTGCTGGACGAGATGATCCAGCGCGGCGCGAGCGACCTGCACATCACCGCCGGCGAGAAGCCCAAGCTGCGCGTCGACGGCCAGCTCGTCAGCGCGAACGCGCTGAAGGACTACACGCTGACCGGCCGCGACACGCTCCAGGTCGCCTACTCCGTGCTCACCGAGGCGCAGAAGAAGCGCTTCGAGCTGGAGGACGAGCTCGACTTCTCCTTCGGCATCGCGAACCTGGCGCGCTTCCGCGGCAACGTCTTCAAGCAGCGCGGCGTCGTCTCCATGGCCGTCCGCCAGATCCCGTTCGTGATCCGCTCCTTCGAGGAGCTGGGGCTGCCGCCGGTCATGCAGAAGCTGACCGAGAAGCCGCGCGGCCTCATCCTGGTCACCGGCCCGACCGGCTCCGGCAAGAGCACCACGCTGGCGACGATGGTCGACCACATCAACCGCACCCAGCGCGGCCACATCCTGACGGTCGAGGACCCGATCGAGTTCATCCACCGCCACCAGGGGTGCATCGTCAACCAGCGCGAGGTCGGCGGCGACACGAAGAGCTTCAACGCGGCGCTGAAGTACGCGCTGCGGCAGGACCCCGACGTGGTGCTGATCGGCGAGATGCGCGACCTGGAGACGATCCACGCCGCGCTCACCATCGCCGAGACCGGCCACCTCGCCCTGGCCACGCTGCACACGAACTCCGCGGCCGAGACGATCAACCGCATCATCGACGTCTTCCCGTCGAACCAGCAGGCGCAGGTCCGCGCGCAGCTCGCGTTCGTGCTCGAGGCCGTCATCACCCAGACGCTCGTGCCCAAGTCGAAGGGGCGCGGCCGCGTCTGCGCCACCGAGATCATGCTCTGCACGCCCGCCGTCCGCGCCTGCATCCGCGACGACAAGATCCACCAGATCTACTCGATCATGCAGGCGGGGAAGAAGTTCGGCATGCAGACGCTGAACGACGCGCTCTACCAGCACTACGTGCAGGGCGCCATCACGCTCGAGGACGCGCTCCAGCACAGCGCCGACCCGAACGAGCTGCTGCGCATGGCCGGCCAGCCGGTCCCGGGCCAGCCGTGACCCGCGCCGCGACCCGACCCGACGCCGGGAGACGCTGAATGCCGACCTTCGTCTACTCCGCCCGCAACGCCAACGGCGAGATCCAGA
>DASTKT010000003.1:0-9957 GCA_035715725.1 Longimicrobiales bacterium
GTGGCGCACCTGAGCGACGACGAGCTGGCGCGGATCCGCAACAAGGAGATCGGCTTCGTCTTCCAGACCTTCAACCTGCTGCCGCGGGCGACGGCGCTGCACAACGTGGAGCTGCCGCTGATCTATGCGGGAGTCCCGGCGAAGGAGCGCAGGGAGCGGGCGGCCTCGATGCTGGAGAAGGTCGGGCTCGGCGACCGCATGGCGCACAAGCCGGCGGAGCTGAGCGGCGGGCAGCGCCAGCGGGTGGCGGTGGCGCGCGCGCTGGTCAACGAGCCGGCGCTGCTCCTGGCCGACGAGCCGACGGGCAACCTGGACAGCCGCACGAGCGAGGAGATCATGGCGCTCTTCGCGGGGCTGCAGGAGAACGGTCAGACGATCGTGCTGGTCACACACGAGCCGGACATCGCCGCCCACGCGCACCGGCAGATCGTGCTGCGCGACGGGAGAATCGAGCGGGACGAGACGAACGAGAGCCCCGCGCGGACGGGGACGGACGGAGGTGCAAGGTGAAGCGAGGCACGAAGCTCGTCGGTGCGGCGGTGATCGTCGTGGCGGCCGCGGTCCTGGGGATCGTGGTCTTCGGCCGCGGCGCGGCCTCGCCGGCGGAGAAGGCTGACGCGGTGCAGACCGCGGCGGTCCAGCGCAAGCCGCTCGACGTCACGGCGGAAGCCTCCGGCACGGTGGAGCCGCCGCTCGTCGTCGAGGTGAAGTCCCGGGCGTCCGGCCAGGTCGTCGCGCTGCACGCCGAGACGGGCGACGAGGTGAAGCGCGGCACGCTGCTCGCCGAGATCGACCCGCGGGACGTGAGGAACGCGCTGTCGCAGGCGCAGGCGGACATCGAGCTGGCGCGGATGCAGGTGCAGACCGCGACCGAGCAGCGCAAGCGCTCCGAGGAGCTGCGCAAGGCGAACATCATCACGGAGCAGGAGTTCGAGCAGGCGAGGCTGGCGGAGACGAGCGCGCGCGCCGGGCTGGTGAAGGCGCAGACGAACCTCGAGCTGGCGCAGCAGAAGATGGGCGACGTGACGATCGGCGCGCCGATCGACGGCACGATCATCGAGAAGACGGTGGAGACCGGGCAGATCATCGCCTCCGCGTCGCAGACCGTCTCGGGCGGGACGACGCTCTTCAAGATGGCCGACCTGGCCACCATGCAGGTGCGCGCGCTCGTCGACGAGACCGACATCGGCAAGGTGCAGCCCGGGCAGACTGCCCGCGTGACCGTCGAGGCGTACCCGGGCCGGCCCTTCATCGGCCAGGTGCAGAAGATCGAGCCGCAGGCGGTCGTCGACCAGAACGTCACCATGTTCCCGGTCCTGATCCGCCTCGACAACGCGCAGCGGCTGCTCAAGCCGGGGATGAACGCGGAGGTCGAGGTGCAGATCGCCCGGCGCAGCGACGCGCTCGTCATCCCGAACGACGCGGTCGTGAACACGAAGGACGCGCCCTCCGTCGGCGCCGCGCTCGGCCTGAGCGAGGAGCAGGTGCGGAGCGCGCTCTTCAACCGGCCGGCGCCGGCCGGGGGCGCGGTGACGCCTGCCGCGCAGGCCGGGCAGCCGGCGGGCGCCGCGGCGGGCGCTCAGCCTTCCGCGCAGTGCACCGCGCTGCGCGACAAGCTGCGCTCGGGCGGCGGCTTCGAGTCGCTCTCGGACGCGGACCGCGCGCAGTTGCGCGCGTGCCGCGCGCAGCTCGGCTTCGGCGGCGGGCGGGGCGGCGCCGGCGGCTTCGGCGGCGGGAAGGCGGCCGGCAACGGCGCGACCCGGCGGGCGGTGGTGTTCGTGTCCGCGCCGACGGGCGTGCAGCCGCGCTCGGTCACGCTCGGCGTCAGCGATCTCGACAACACCGAGGTGCTGAGCGGCGTGCAGCCGGGCGAGCAGGTCGTGCTGGCCTCCGCGCTGCGCCTGAAGCAGCAGCAGCAGGACATGCAGAACCAGATGAAGCAGCGGGCCGGCGGCATGCTGGGCGGAGCCGCTCCGGCCGGCGGCGGGCGCCGGGGGAGGTAATCATGCCGTGGCAGGAGGTCATGCGCGTCGCCCTCTCGGCGGTGCGCGCGAACAAGCTGCGCTCCTTCCTGACGATGCTGGGGATCATCATCGGCATCGCGGCGGTGATCGCGATGGTGGCGCTGGGCCAGGGTGCCCAGCGCTCCGTCGAGGCGCGGCTCGCCACGCTCGGCACGAACGTGCTGACGGTGCGGCCCGGGCAGCAGTTCATGGGCGGCGTCGACCGCGGCGACAACAAGATGACGTCGAAGGATGCCGAGGCGCTCGCGCGCGCGCCGGTCGCCGTCGCCGCCGTCGCCCCGGAGATGCAGCGGCGGCTCCAGGTCACGGCCGGCGGCGCGAACGCGAACCTGACCGTGCTCGGCACCTGGCCGGCCTACTTCGGCATCAACAACGCGCAGCTCGAGGCGGGGCGCCTCTTCACGCAGGAGGAAGAGCGCGGCCGGCGGCGCGTCGCCGTGCTCGGCTCGAACGTCGGCGACCGGCTCGGCGGGGTGAACACGCTCGCGTTGATCGGCCAGACGGTCCAGATCGGCGGCGCGCCCTTCGAGGTCGTCGGCGTGCTCCAGTCCAAGGGCGACCAGGGGTGGATGAGCCCCGACGAGATGCTCTACATCCCGCTGGCGACGGCGCAGTTCCGCGCGTTCGGCTCCGACCGCGTCAACCAGATCGACGTGCAGGCGGTCGACGAGAAGTCGATGGACGCCGCGACCGCCGAGATCGACCGCGTGATCCGCCGCGAGCACCGCATCCGCCCCGGCGACCCGAGCGACGTCACGATCCGCAACCAGACCGCGCTGCTCTCCACGTTCCAGGAGACGACGAAGACGTTCTCGTTCCTGCTGGCCGGCATCGCCGCCGTCTCGCTCCTCGTCGGCGGCATCGGCATCATGAACATCATGCTCGTCTCCGTCACCGAGCGCACGAAGGAGATCGGCATCCGCAAGGCGCTCGGCGCGCGCCGCCGCGACGTGCTCTTCCAGTTCGTCGTCGAGGCGCTCGTGCTGTGCGTGGCCGGCGGCATCATCGGCCTGACGCTCGGCGCCGGCGGCGCCTACCTGCTGCACCGCCTGGCCGGGTGGAACACCGCCGTCGCGCCCAGCGCCGCGCTCCTCGCGATCGTCTTCTCCTCGGCGATCGGGATCTTCTTCGGGATGTGGCCCGCGCGGCGCGCGGCGAAGCTCGACCCGATCGTGGCGCTGCGGTACGAGTAGGGAACGGAATTGTGTCACACGGAGACACGGGGGGCACGGAGGGACGGCGTTCGTGGGCGGCTCGCGCCGGGCCCCGCGGGCGCTGGAGCGGTCGGGGAGCTCACACGAAGACGCGAAGCCGCCAAGGGGGAGACGCGGGCATCGGGTCCGCGGCGCAGCGCCCGAGCCGGGCGCTGGCACATCCGTTCTGATTCACGAAACGAAGGCGCCCGGTGGTCTCATCCCCACCGGGCGCTTCCTCTCATTCTCACGAAGCCTCGAACACCCGGCCACCCTCCGCGGCTTCGCGGCTTCGCATCTTCGCATCTTCGTGTGAGCTGCCGTTGAAGGAGCCTGCGGACGCCCGCGACCCCGGGCGAACGCCGCCGGCGAACGCCGTCCCTCCGTGCCCCCGTGTCTCCGTGTGACACGAATCCGTTCCCGCCGGCTCACTACTCGTACCGCAGCGCCGCCATCGGATCGACCCGCGCCGCCCGGCGCGCCGGGAGCAGGCACGCCAGCATCCCGGTCAGCGTCAGCACCACGACGATGGCGGCGAGCGTCGTGGGGTCGCGCGGCTCGACGCCGAACAGGATCGTCGCGAGGAGGCGGGTGAGCCCGAGCGACAGCGCGATGCCGATGGCGAGGCCGATGCCGATCTGGCGGAGCCCCTGGCGCAGGACGAGGCGGAGCACGTCGCTCCGGCCGGCGCCGAGCGCCATCCGCACCCCCACCTCCCGCGTGCGCCGGCTGACCGAGAAGGCCATGACGGCGTACAGCCCGATCGCCGCCAGGAACAGCGCGGCGCCGCCGAAGACCATGAAGAGCGTGCCGAACACGCGGTAGAACCAGGTGTTCTTCGCGATGTCGCGCGCGAGCGTGCTGACGAAGTAGATCGGAAGGTCCGCGTCGAGCGCGGTGACGGCGTCGCGCACCGGGCCGGCGAGGGCGGTGGGCGCGCCATGCGTCCGGGCGACGATGCTCATGAAGCGCGAGCCGTCCTGCGCCGCCGGGATGTAGAGCGCCTCGGGCTGCCGGTTCCGCACGCCGTCCGCGTACAGGTCGGGGACGACGCCGACGATCGTGCGCCACGGCGCCTCGCTCTTCCTGCCGCCGGCGCGCACGCGCCGGCCGATCGGGCTCTCGCCCGGGAAGTACTTGCGCGCGAACGTCGCGTTCACGATCGCGACGGGGAAGCCGCCATGCCCGTCCCGCTCCGCGAAGTCGCGCCCGTCCAGCACGCGCGAGCCGAGCGCATCGAAGAAGCCGGTGCCGATGGCGACGACGTGGGTGCGCGGGTAGTCCCGGTCGCCGGCGTAGGCGGCGCCTTCCTTCGCGAAGGGGGAGTACATCGAGCCGCTCGCGGCGGGGAGGCTCGTCGTCAGCGACACCTGCTCGACGCCGGGGAGCGCCCGCAGCCGGCGCTGCAACTCGGCCCAGAACAGCGCGCGCCGGGCCGAGTCGGCGTACGTCGCCTCCGGCAATCCGACGCGCGCGGTGAACAGGCGGGTCGTGTCGAAGCCGTAGTCGATCGAGCGCAGCCGCACGATGCTCCGCACCGTGAGCCCTGCGGCGACGAGGAGGCCGCAGGAGAGCGCGATCTCGCCGATCACGAGCGCGCCGCTCAGCTTCCCCATCCGGAAGCTCGACGAGCCGCGCGCCTCGTCCTTCAGGATCTCGTTCACGTCCGCGCGCGACGCCTGGAGCGCCGGGATCGACGCGGACACGACCGCCGCGAACGCCGCCATCGCCGCGGCGAACAGCACGAGCACGCCGTCCACGCGGATGTCGATGAAGGACGGCGGGTTCGTGCTCGCGATCGCGCGGTTGAACGCGCGCACGCCGACGGCGGCCAGGCCGAGGCCGGCGAGCGCGCCCACGATCGCCAGCGCCAGCGACTCGGTCACGAACAGCCCCAGGATGCGGCCGCGGCTCGCGCCGAGCGCCGTGCGCACGCCGACCTCCTTCGCGCGCAGCGCCGCGCGGCTCACCAGCAGGTTCGCCACGTTCGCGCACGCGATCAGCAGCACGAGGAACACCGCGCCCATCATCGTCCACAGCAGCGCCCGCGGCTCGTCGCCGATGAAGTCGTCGATGAACGGGCGCGCGGTCGCCGTGACACCCTTGTTCGTCTCCGGGTGCTCCGCCGCGATTCGCTTCGCGAGGCCGCTCAGCTCCACGTTCGCGGCGTCCAGCGAGACGCCCGGCTTGAGCCGCCCGAAGACCGAGAGCTGCTGCCCCTCGCCCCACTCCACCTTCAGCGCGTCCAGGCGCAGCGGGAGCCAGATCTCCTCCGTCTCCGGGAAGCGGAACCGCGGCGGCATGACGCCGACGACCGTCGCCTGGAGGCCGTTCGCGCGGATCGTCCGGCCGATGATGCGGCGGTCCGCGTGGAAGCGGTTCCGCCACACGTCGTAGCCGAGCAGCACCACCGGTGGCGACGACGGCGAGTCCTCCTCCTCCCGGAACGCACGCCCCAGGATCGGCCGCACCCCGAGCTGCCGGAACGCGTTCGCCGAGATGAACGCGCCGTCGTAGCGCTCGGCGCGCTCCTCGCCGCTCACGTTCACCGTCCCGGTATAGTACGCGGCCAGGTCCTCGAACGACCGCTGCTGCTCGCGCCACTCCGTGAAGTCGTGGATCGGCACGCCCATGCGCTCGATCCCCTCGGACGGGTTCGAGCGCAGCATGTGCATGATCCGATCGCCGTCCTCGTACGGCAGCCCGCGCAGCAGCGCGCCGTAGACGATCGAGAACATCGTCGCCGTCAGCCCGATGCCGAGCGTCAGCGCCACGACCGCGGAGAGCGTCAGCCACGGGTTCTTGCGCAGCAGCCGGAATCCGAAGCGGAGGTCGTGGAGGAATGAGGTCACGGGCGGTGCCGGGCGTCGGGGGAGTCGAGATTCGTCGGACGGGGGACCGTACGGCTGGGGGAGGGGACGGGTTTCGGGGGGGCGCGGCAGGCGGCGCCGGCTCCCGCGCGGCGCGGATCACCGGCTCGGGCAGGGGTCAGGGGTCACGTGCACGGGCAGGGGTCGAAAGGCAGGTAGGCACGTTTACGGGAAACGGCAGGGGCAGGGGTTTCCCAGTGCCGAGCAGGGGGACGGGCATTTCGGGCCACTGGTCCGCCGGTCGGCCCGCGTTCCGGGGTGCACCCGCGTTCCGGCGTGCACCCGCGTTCCGGGGTGCACCCGCGTTCCGGCGCAGGACTGCCGTCAACCCCGCAAGGATGCGCTCCGCCAAACGTCCTTGCGGAGTTTATGCGAATAATCGCCGTGATCCCCGCAAGCGTCGTCTGGACGTCCGTGCGCGCGGAGTTCGCGGCAGCGATTCCGGCGATCGGGGGAGCGCTCCCCGCCGGCAGGGCGCAGACGGGCACGGTATAGGCGGACGAGCATGCCGGATCCACGTCGACGAGCGGCATGCCGCCGCGGCGGCCGGCGAGGCGCGTGGCCGCCGGTCCGCGTGTCCGCCCCGAGGCTCGAAGCCGGAGGCACCAACCGCGAGGCCGGAATCGCCCGTCCATGGGGCTGGAAGGCCAGGAGGCTCACTGGCGTCTCGCGCCCGCCGTTCCACCCGTTCCCCGACCCCGCCCCATGTTCGCGCCCCCGCTCCCGTCCGGGGAGCGCAACCCGAGGCCGGCAACCTCCGCCCGACCGATCGCCTCCGCCCGCTACCCCCGCCCCCTGCCCGGGGCACGGGGCCAGCGGCCGGGCCCCGGACGAGGGCGCGGGCGGCGCACGCAGCCCGGCGCCGTACCGCGCCCGCGCCCGAAGCCGTTCCCGCTCCCGCTCCCGGGAAACCAGAAGGGCTTCGGCGTCAAAAAACCGCCGTTCCCGAAACCAGCGGAATCACCTCCTCCGCGAACCGCTCCATCTCCTCCGCCTGCGGCGAGAACTGGAGCAGGAGCAGCTCCACGCCGCCGCGCTCGAACTCGAGGATCCGCTCGGCCACCTGCTCCGGCGTGCCGACCAGTCCGCTCCTGAGCCCGCGGTTCGAGACGGAGTAGTCCTCCAGCGTGACGCGCTGCTCGAGCTGCGTGTTGCCGATCCAGTCCTGGTAGTTCGCGAAGCCCTTCGCGCTCTGCTTCACGTCGGTGATCCGCTCGACCTCGCGCCGCGCCGCCGCCTCCGTCTCACGCACCACGACGTAGCCCGCCGCCCCGAACGCCATCGGCGGGAGGCCGTGCCGCTCTCGCCGCTCGCGCATGTCCGCCACCTTGCGGCCGATGACCTCCGGCGGATCGCCGTGCGTCAGCCAGGCGTCGCACTTCTCGGAGATCAGCGCCTTCGCGGCCGGCGACTCGCCGCCCGCGTAGATCGTCGGCCGCGGGCGGCGCACCGGCTTCGGCTCCAGCAGCGCCTCCTCGACCGTGTAGTAGCGCCCGGAGAAGGAGAACGTCGGCTCGCGCCACAGGCCGTCCACCACCTCCAGCCACTCCGCCGTCCGCGCGTAGCGGTCGTCGTGCTGGTCGAAGTGCACGCCGTACTGCCGCGCCTCCGTCGCCCACCACGACGAGACGACGTTCAGCGCCAGCCGCCCGCCGCTGATGTGGTCGATGTTCGCCGCCTGCTTCGCCAGCAGGGCGGGGGAGTGGAACGTCGGCCGCACCGCGACCATGATCTCCAGCCGCTCCGTCACCGCCGCGAGCGCCGCCGCCGTGCTCCACGCATCCAGCGAGGGCGCGTCCATCCCCTTGATGTCGTTCAGGTTCAGCTCCGCCACGAGCGTCAGGTCGAAGCCGATCTCCTCGCTGCGCCGGGCCAGGCGGCGGACGTACGCCCACGTCGCCTCCATCCCCTCGTCGTCGACGTTGCGCAGCCAGCCGCCGAAGACGGGGAGCCAGTAGCCGAAGCGCATCACGCCACCTCCCGCGCCGCCGGGACGAGCCCGGCCTCCGCCTCGAGCCAGTCCGCCAGCCGCTCGAACGGGTCGAAGCCCACCACCCGCGGCGCCTCGGCGACGAAGTTCGAGAGCGCATTCACGTCGTAGTAGTAGAGCCGGCCGTCGCGGGAATCGATCATGTACTCGACGCCGCCGATCTCGATGCCGGCCGCGGCCATGATCCGTTCCACCGCGTCGACGACCTCCGGCGGCGCGTCGTAGCCCTCGACCCGGAGCCCGTTCTTCGGCGCGTCCAGCGCGCACGCCGCCCGCTCCAGCTCCGCGCCGTCCACCGTCTGGCAGACATCCGCCGGGCACAGGTTGAAGCTGTCGCCGGGCGTGTAGATCCGGATCGCGTACAGGTAGCGCCCGTCCAGTACCTCCACGCGCACGATCCGCCCTTCGTCCGCCGGGATGAACTCCTGCACCAGCGCCGTCGCGTCGATCCCCAGGTCGAGCGCGCCCGACTCCGCCGCCCGCCGGAGCTGCTCCGGCGTCTCGAAGCGACGCACCCCCGCGCCGCTCCCGCCGATGTTCGGCTTCACCACGACCGGGAAGCGCAGCCCCTCCGCCGCCGCCGGCGCCTGCGCCGCGTCGTTGATCACCCGCGCCTTCGGGTACGGCAGCCCCAGCTCCTCGAGCAACGAGAGCTGGAGAGCCTTCGAGATCTCCGTCCGCCACGCCGCCGTCCCGTTGATCACCCGCACGCCCCGCCGCTCCAGGTGCGCCAGGTACTGCGACGTGTAGAAGATCCCCCGGCCATGCCCCCGCAGGTACGCCGACGGGCTCATCCGGTTGAACACCAGCGCGTACGGCGGCTCCACCTCCGCCGGGTCGTGCCGGTGGCTCGCCGCGTCCAGCCGCACGTACGGCGTCCCCCGCCGCTCCAGCTCCGCGAACAGCGGCCGGAACCAGTCCGGATGCTCGTGATAGATCGCGATCGGGCGATCCTCGCTCCTCGCCATGAACGTTCCCTCCCCTCCGGGTGGACGGCCGCGCCGCCGGCACCCGCCGGCGCACGGCACGAAAAAAGGCCCCCTCTCCGCGGGAGAGGGGGCCTGGGCTCGCCGGGTCGGACCCGGCTACGTCGATGCGTCCCCAGCTTCCGGACGACGACGAGCTCCCGCCTCTCCCCGGGGGAGAGCCGAACACGCGCAGCGACACGTACACGCGCAGGTGCGCGTGCATCCACAGGCGCGGCGAGTCGTGTTCGGGACGGAGATCATCTCGGCTCCGGAAATGACGAACGCCCGGTCGGTCCGTGCCGCCGGGCGAATGCGCTTTAGCTCGTTGTTTTACGTGGCGGCAAGCGGCGGCAAATCACCACGGATCGATTGTCGACCCCCACCATAACCGACCCCGGACCGCGCGTCAAGCGACGAGGGGCGGCGCCGCGCCCGGGCGCCGCACCCTGCCGGCGCTCCGGTGCCCGGCGCCCCCGGCAACGAGTCCGTTGTCGCGGCTTTCACGGGTTCGATCCGTGTCGATTCGGGCGCGGAGCGAATTTCCCCGCGACGGCATGGCTCGTATCGCTCACCCGTCCGGTCTCCAGCAGCTCCTTCAACCGCTGCAGGTTCGAACGCTCCTCTTCGGCCGGGAACTTTCCGATCAGCGCGAGTGCCGCGCGGCCGAGCGTCCCGAGCGGCGTCTTCATCACCTCGCGAACCTCCGCCTCGCCGGCCTCGGCGCCAGGGGCGAAGTGAATCTCCCAGGATGCCTTCAGCACCGGCAGCGACACCGTCTCGTAGCGGATCAGCTCGTTCGCACGCTCCTCCGTCACCTTGACGGTCCATTTCACCCGGATGCCCAGCGGTCCCTGGATCGTCCAGCGCCACGTCGCCGGGCCGACCGGGTCGATGGCCATGACGTCCCCCAGG
>DASTKT010000004.1:0-29128 GCA_035715725.1 Longimicrobiales bacterium
GTCGACGCTCGAGCGTCGACTCCCCGCGACCGTTTCCACCCACCCCGCCCGCGCCCGCTCCCGCCATCCCGCCGACGCCCGCCACGGCGGCCCCCGCCCCGCCAGCCTGACAGCCTCGCCATGCCGTTCTGGCGCGCGCTCCCGGCACGCCCCGTGCTTGCGCGCGCCGGCGCCGGCACCGGCTTGACACCCCGCGCCGGCACGGTATGTTTTGCGCGCATTCTGTTAGCACTCTCGCGGGGCGAGTGCCAATTCGCCCCGATAACCACCACGAGCAACGAGGAGGAGGAGCGCGTATGGCGACTGCCGCTGGAACGCAGATCCGTCCCCTGGCGGATCGGATCGTGATCAAGCCGCTGGAGGAGGCCGAGCAGATGCGCGGCGGCCTCTACATTCCGGACACCGCCAAGGAGAAGCCGCAGCAGGGTGAGGTGATCGCCGTGGGTCCGGGGAAGACGACGGACGAGGGGCAGCGGGTGGCGCCGGAGGTCAAGGTCGGCGATCGGGTGCTGTACGGAAAGTACAGCGGGACGGAGGTGACCGTCGGCGACGAGCAGTATCTGATCCTGCGCGAGTCGGACGTGCTCGCGATCCTCGGCCAGTGAGCCGCCGCTCACGAGCCTCGACCTAGAGACGGAGGAAGGCAGCCATGGCTGCGAAGGAACTCGAGTTCAACACCGATGCGCGCGCGGCGCTGAAGCGTGGCGTGGACCAGCTGGCGGACGCAGTGAAGGTCACGCTGGGCCCGAAGGGCCGCAACGTGGTGATCGACCGGAAGTTCGGTGCGCCGACGGTGACGAAGGACGGCGTGACGGTGGCGAAGGAGATCGAGCTGTCGCACCCGGTCGAGAACATGGGTGCGCAGATGGTGAAGGAGGTCGCGACGAAGACGAGCGACCTGGCCGGTGACGGCACGACGACGGCGACGGTGCTGGCGCAGGCGATCTTCCGGGAGGGGCTGAAGAACGTGACGGCCGGCGCGAACCCGATGGCGATCAAGCGCGGGATCGACAAGGCCGTCGCGAAGGTGGTGGAGCAGTTGAAGGGGATCTCGACGGCGACGAAGGGGAAGCGGGAGATCGCGCAGGTCGGGACGATCTCGGCGAACAACGACGAGGAGATCGGCAACCTGATCGCGGACGCGATGGAGAAGGTGGGCAAGGACGGCGTGATCACGGTGGAGGAGGCGAAGGGTCTCGAGACCACGCTGGAGACGGTGGAGGGGATGCAGTTCGACCGCGGCTATCTCTCGCCGTACTTCGTGACGGACCCGGAGCGAATGGAGGCGGTGCTGGAGGATGCGTTCATCCTGATCCACGACAAGAAGATCAGCTCGATGAAGGACCTGCTGCCGATCCTGGAGAAGGTCGCGCAGATGGGGCGTCCGCTGCTGATCATCGCCGAGGATGTCGAGGGTGAGGCGCTGGCGACGCTGGTGGTCAACAAGCTCCGTGGCACGCTGAAGGTGTGCGGCGTGAAGGCGCCGGGCTTCGGCGACCGCCGCAAGGCCATGCTGGAGGACATCGCGATCCTCACCGGCGGACAGGTGATCTCGGAGGAGCTCGGCCTGAAGCTGGAGAACGCGACGCTGAACGACCTCGGCCGGGCGAAGCGGATCGTGGTGGACAAGGACACGACCACGATCGTCGACGGCGCCGGCGAGAAGCAGCGCATCCAGGGCCGGATCAACGAGATCCGCGCCGCGATCGAGAAGAGCACGTCGGACTACGACCGCGAGAAGCTGCAGGAGCGGCTGGCCAAGCTGGCGGGCGGCGTCGCGGTGATCCACGTCGGCGCGGCGACCGAGACGGAGATGAAGGAGAAGAAGGCCCGCGTCGAGGACGCGCTGCATGCGACGCGCGCGGCCGTCGAGGAGGGGATCGTCCCCGGCGGCGGTGTCGCGCTGCTGCGGGCGAAGCAGAAGATGCGCGACTGGAAGGTCGAGGATTCCGAGGAGCAGATCGGCGTCCAGATCCTGTTCCGCGCGCTCGAGGAGCCGATCCGGCAGATCGCGCAGAACGCCGGCGCCGAGGGTTCGATCGTCGTGGAGAAGGTCCGCTCCAACGACAACGCCAACTTCGGCTACAACGCGCAGTCGGACACGTACGAGGACCTGGTCGAGGCGGGCGTGATCGATCCGACCAAGGTCACGCGCACGGCGCTCCAGAACGCCGCGTCGATCGCCGGCCTCCTGCTCACCACAGAGGCCGTGGTGGTCGAGAAGAAGGAGGAGGAGAAGGCGCCCGCGATGCCGGCCGGCGGCATGGGCGGGATGTACTGAGCTTCGCCGGGTACGGTCAGGGGCACGGGTACGGGAACGGATCCGGCCTCGGCCGGGAAGGCCCCGGGCGTCGATGACGCCCGGGGTTTTTTTCATTGACATCGCCGGCCACCGCTGCCGCATCTTCCACTCGGGACGGAGGCTGCGTGATGGCGAGCCCGGGCGCCTTCCGGCCGGCGCTGCCCTCCCCACAGGCTCGGGACACGGGCGTCGGTGATTCTCGCCGGGAGTGTAGGGTAACCCCTGATTGTTGCCCCCTCCCCCGGTTTCCACATTGGACCCTGCCGACGTGGGGTGTCGGGATTCCGGCGATGCGCCGGGGCCGCCCCCACCCGCGCAGCGGACGAGCGGCCGCCTCGGCCCGTGCCTGGGAACGGGCCGGCTGAAGCGGACACGGCCGATCCGACCGCCCGACCCGCGCCATCCCGAACCTCAACACGCGCGAGGAGGCCTCGCACATGATCCGGTGTCGTGGGTCCTCAAAGTCCCTGCTCCAGCTCGGGGGCATTGTCGTGTGCCTGGCACTCGGCAGCCTTTCGGGCGGGTGCGTGGACGAGAAGGTCGTGTTCCGCGACCGGGACCCCCTGGAAGGCGTGCCGGCGGAGGCCGGTGGATTCCTTGGGTACCAGGCGGGCAAGGAAGCGGACAAGACGACCATCTGCGGTAACTGCCATACGGAGGTCCAGGCGGACTGGAAGCAGACGAAGCACGCCGTCGCCATGCAGGATCTGAAGGCGAATCCCGGCGCGAGCGCGGTCTGCGAGGGCTGCCACAGCATCAACGAGCGCGGCAATGCGGTCGCTACCGGCCAGAAGGTTGGCCACGATCAGCTGGCCGTCGCCCGGTTCGAAGATGTGCAGTGCGAGAGCTGTCACGGCCCGGGCACCGACCACGTCCAGGCCCCGAACCGCACCAACATCCCCACGCCGACGGCGCTGACGGCGCTCGACAAGGGCTGCGGCGAGTGCCACAACGGCACGCACCACCCGTTCGTCGAGGAGTGGGCGCAGTCGGCCCACGGCGCGGTCCCGGACCTCGACCACACGAAGGACAACGCGTCCTGCCAGCCGTGCCACACGGGTCAGGGCGCGCTGATCGCCTTCGGCGTGAACAAGGGACGGTTCCTCGAGGAGGGCAAGTTCGACATGCCCATCACCTGCATCGTCTGCCACGATCCGCACAGCGCCAAGAACGAGGGGCAGTTGCGGTTCGCGATCGACGATCCGTCGGTGGAGGGCAACCTCTGCATGAAGTGCCACCACAAGCGCGGCCAGCCGGACCTGACGTCGCAGTCGCGCGGCGCGCACTCGCCCGAGGGGCCGCTGGTCACGGGTGAGGCGGGGTGGATCCCGCCCGGCATGACGACGGACAAGATCACGGGCACGCACAGCTCGGAGAAGAACCCGCGGCTCTGCGCCGGCTGCCACGTCACGACGCTCGCGGTCACGGACTCGAAGGGGGTGCTGATCCAGAACGCGACGGGTCACCTCTTCAACGCGATTCCGTGCCTCGACGCGAAGGGCGTGCCGACGGTGGGCGAGTGCGAGATGACGCAGCGTAGCTTCAAGGCGTGCACCGCCAGCGGCTGCCATGGCAGCGAGGCGGCGGCTCGCAGCGCGCTCCTGGTCGCGGACACGCGGATCCAGACGCTGGCGGCGCAGCTCCGTGTGCTGCTGGCCAAGGTCCCGAAGACGGAGTTCGCGCAGGACGCGAAGTACACGGTGGGCGAGGGCGCGACGTTCAACGCCAGCTTTGCCGATAAGCCCGGCTCGGCCGCCCACAACCCGTTCCTGGTGGAGGCGCTGCTCACGGCCAGCATCAAGGCGGTGCAGGACCAGTACAAGGTGCAGGCTGCGCCGGGGCTCAATCTGAACAACGTCCTCCAGGCGCACTGAGCCTGGGCCCCGGGTCTGTCCAGATGTACGCTACGATGTCACTCGCGCGGGAAGGGCGCCGGCCTGGCCGGCGCCCGACTCGCCGGGGCCGCCGGCCCGGGTCTCCGTACCCTCCATCACGTTCACCTCGAACCGGCTCCACCTCGGCCGCCGCCTTGTCACCAAGGAGCATCCGATGAGGTCGTGGACCTTGCTGGCCGTGGGTCTCGCGGGGATCGGGGCGGCCGCGCCGGCCGTCGCGCAGGGGATCCGCGTCACCGGCGCCACGACCGCGCAGTACGTGCAGCTCCGCCCGATGGTGGCCGACAGCATTCTGGCCACCCAGGTCCCGGGCGACGGCGAGTTCCGCGACGGGCCCGGCGGCTTCGTCGTGAGCTGCCTGCAAGGGGAGCCGTACTGCCACTTCCAGCGCTCGGCCGACCGGAACCTCGGGGCCGCGCCGCTGCTGCAGGACCTCTACGTCAACGCCTGGGGCCTGACCCCCGGGCTCAGGGGCTACGCCCAGCTCCGCGGCCGCCAGTCGGTCGGCGACGCGGATACCTTTTGGCCACGGGCCGAGGACCATCTCGACGTCCTGGCCGCGTACCTCGAGCTCGACCGGGACGCGCTGCGGGCGCGGGCCGGCCGCCAGTGGAAGACGTCCGGCCTCGGCTTCTACAACTTCGACGGCGCCTCGCTCCTGGTCCGGCCGCTCGCGGGCCTCTCGCTGGAGGGCTTCGGCGGCTGGAGCCTGGCCCGCGGCGTCGACGAGCCGCGCAACAGCGAGGCGCTCCAGGCGGTCGAGCCGTTCGCCCCGAAGGAGCGCGGCTACATCGTCGGCGGCGAGCTCCGCGTTCGCGCCGGCCCGCGCTTCGGCGCCGGCGCCGTCTATCAGCGCGAGATCCGGAACGATCGCGCCGGGCTCTACACCGAGCGCGTCGCGGCCGACGCGCGCCTGCGCTGGCTGGGCGCGTCGCTGGACGGGGCATTCGCGTACGACGTCGCGTCCACGGCGGTCAACGAGGCGCGGCTGACGCTCCAGCTCCCGCCGCTCGCCGGCGTCGCCGCCACCCTGGAAGCGCGGCACTACGAGCCGTTCTTCGAGCTCTGGACGATCTGGGGCGCCTTCTCCCCCGTCGGCTTCGACGAGGGGCGGGGGGACCTGGCCTGGGCGGTCCCCGGCGTGCCGCTGAGCGTGACGCTCGGCGGCGGGTGGCGCCGCTACCAGGATCCGAACGCCGGGTTCCCCACGCTGCTCCTGCGCCGGGATGGATGGACCGCGAACGGCGGCGCCTCCTGGCGCCCGGCCGACGGGTGGAGTGTCGACGGCGGCTACGCGGCCGAGATCGGCTTCGGCGGCGCGCGCTCGAACCAGAGCGTGGCCGTCCGGCGCAGCTTCGGCGCCGAGGACTACGTCTCGCTGAACGGCCTCGCCTTCCAGCAGGCGTTCGAGCTGCGCGTCGATCGCGGGCGCGTCTACGGCCTCGGCGTGGACGGCGGGTTCCGCCTGACGCCGTTCGTCCGCGTGGACGGCGACGTCTACGCCTTCCAGCACCGCGACCGTGCCGTCTCGGGGCAGGACTGGAGCCAGCTCCGCGGCTCGCTCTCGTTCACCTGGGCGCTGGGCTCCGAGCCGCGGGCCCGCGTCGGAGGCCGAGTCCCATGAGAGCCCGCACCGCGCTCCTCGCCGCCGCCTTCGCCGTCGCGAGCGGCTCCGCGCTGTGGGCGCTCTCCCGCGCGGAACCGGCATTCCCGCACGCGAAGCACGCCGCCCTCTTCCCGCTCTGCATCGGGTGCCACGAGGGGGTCCCGAGCGGGGACCGGTCCGCGTTCTACCCGGATTCCGCCCTGTGCGCGCGCTGCCATGACGGGCGAGCACGGAAGGCCGTCGCCTGGAGCGGCCCGGTACGAGAGCCGTCGAATCTGAGCTTCTCCCACCCCGCCCACGACGCCAGGCTCACCGCGAAGGGCGACACGCTGGCCTGCCGGTCGTGCCACACGCAGAGCGGGCCGCCGGCGACGATGGCGGTCGGCCGCGCCCAGCCGGACGCCTGCGTCGGTTGCCACGAGCCCCGAACCCGACAGCACCTGGCCGTCGAGAGCCGGTGCGTCACGTGCCACGTGCCGATCGCCCGGGCGGAGGGCGTGTCGGTGGACACCATCGCGGCGTTCCCGAAGCCGGAGACGCACCTGGCGAAGGACTTCGTCCTGAACCACGCGACGGCGCCCGGGGAGGCCCGTGAGCGCTGCGCCATCTGCCACGCGCAGGAGAGCTGCTCGCGCTGTCACCTGAACGGCGACAAGGTGCCGGCCATCGCCGCGCTCGCCTCGGACCGGCGTTTCGGGCAGCTCGCGCTCGGGCGCGCCGCCGCCTACCCGCTCCCCGCGAGCCACACCGGCACCGAGTGGCGGCTCCGCCACGGCGCGGCCGCGCGCAAGCGCGTCGAGACCTGTGCGAACTGTCACTCCCAGGCGGCGTGCCGGACGTGCCACATCGGCGAGGGCGCGGCGCGCTACATCGCGGCGCTGCCCGTTCCGCGCGCCGGCGGACCGAGCGGCATCCTCCTCGTCCAGGGCGCCGTCGATGGCAAGGATGGCGTCCGTGAGAAGGCGGCGCCGACGGGTGCCGCGAACGGGCAGGTGCGGCGCGTTTCTCGGGTGCATCCCGTCAACTTCGCCGACCACCACGGCACCGCCGCGGCCACCGACCAGCCGTCGTGCAACGGCTGTCACGAGCGCAGCTACTGCGTGAAGTGCCACGACGGTCCGGTGAAGCCGGGCTTCCACCCGGCCAACTACGTCTCCCGGCACGCGACCGACTCCTACTCCGCCCGGTCGGAGTGCTCGAGCTGCCACAACTCGCAGGCGTTCTGCCAGACCTGCCACAAGGGCGTCGGCCTCGCCGCCCAGGGGCGGACCGGCGTCGGGGGCTCGTTCCACAACGGCCAGCCGATGTGGCTGCTGCAGCACGGCCAGGCGGCCCGGCAGGGGCTCGAGCAGTGCGCGTCCTGCCACGCCCAGAGCACGTGCCTGCGTTGTCACTCCCAGGCCGGGTGGGGCGTCGACCCCCACGGCCCCGGCTTCAGCGCCGAGCGCATGGGCGACCGCAACCTCGTCACCTGCAACCGCTGTCACGTCGGCGGCCCGCCGGGGCGCTCCTCCTCCGCCACGCCGCGCTGACCGCCCGGGCGCCCGGCGCGGCGTCCGTTCTTGACCGGCCGCGCTCGCCGCAGCAACGTTGCCGCCACCGATCGGGCCGTCGCCCGCGCGCGCAGGCCCGCCGGGCCCGCGGCGTCGCGACGCCGGCCGTTCCCCCTCGATGCGGAGCGCGAACATGCGGCGGCTCTCCCCCATCCTCCTCGCGGTGCTGCTCCCGCTTCCCGTCGCCGCGCAGTCCGTGGCCGACACGTCGCTCTTCCGGCCACTCGACCTCCCGACGCCGAACTCCTACCGCACCGGCTCGGGCCGGCCGGGGCCCGCGTACTGGCAGCAGCGCGCCGACTACCGCATCGAGGCCACGCTCGATCCGGCCCGGAACGAGCTCCGCGGCACCGAGACGATCCACTACGTGAACGACTCGCCGTCCGCGCTGCCGTACCTCTGGCTCTTCCTGGAGCAGAACATCTGCGCCCCCGGAAGCGTCACGAACCAGCTCAATCAGCCGCCGCTCGTCTTCCAGGACGCGGTCTTCGACTTCTCCTGCAAGGGCTTCCAGGGCGGCGGCAGGCTCGCCTCGGTGCGCTCCGGCGGCCGGGACCTGGCGCGTGAGGCCTTCGGCACGACCATGCGCGTCGACCTGCCGGCACCGCTGGCGCCGGGAGCGGCCGTCGACCTCGACCTCGCCTGGAGCTTCCACGTCCCGCCCTACGGCGCCGGCCGGATGGGTCATGACGGCCCGCTCTACGAGATCGCGCAGTGGTACCCGCGCGTGGCCGTCTACGACGACGTGAAGGGGTGGAACCCCGAGCCCTACATCGGCGCCGGCGAGTTCTACCTCGAGTACGGGCGCTTCGACGTCCGCCTCACGGTGCCGGCGACGTACCTCGTCGCCGCCACCGGCGTGCTCCAGAACCCGGACGAGGTTCTCACCGCGACACAGCGGGAGCGGCTGGCGCGCGCCCGCACGTCGACCGAGCCCGTCGCCGTGGTGGGCGCCGCGGAAGCGGGGAAGCCCTCGACCCGGCCAACGACGAGCGGCACGCTGACCTGGCACTTCGTCGCGGACAGCGTGCGGGATTTCGCGTTCGCGGGCGCGCCGGAGCTCCGCTGGGACGCGGTCGGCTACGACGGCATCCTGATCGAGACGCTCTATCGCCCGTCGGCCACGCTCTGGCCGGAGGGGATCCGGATGGCGCGCTCGGCGATCCAGCACTTCAGCGAGCAGTGGTTCCGCTACCCCTACGCGCACGCCACGACCGTCGAGGGGCCGATCGAGGGGATGGAGTATCCGATGCTCACGTTCGTGCCCAAGGGCGCGAGCCGTGAGGACCTGCAATGGACGCTCATGCACGAGTTCGGGCACGAGTGGTTCCCGATGGTCGTCGGCTCCAACGAGCGGCTCTACCCCTGGATGGACGAAGGCTTCAACACGTTCATCGACATCGGCGGCGCGGAGGCGTACTTCAAGGGAACGCCCTACGGCGACACGCTGGGGCTGACCCCGCTGCACCTGTACCCGGCGCACGCCGTGCCCGGCCAGGAGCAACCGCTGGCCGACCGCCCGATCGAGCAGCGGGACCTGTTCTGGACTGGCTACCGCAAGCCGGCGCTCATGCTGCGGACGCTCCGCAACGAGGTCATGGGGCAGGCGCGCTTCGACCGCGCGTTCCGGGAGTACGTCCGCGCCTGGGCGTTCAAGCACCCGACGCCGGCGGACTTCTTCCGAGCCATGGAGGACGTCTCCGGCATGGACCTGGACTGGTTCTGGCGCGGCTGGATCTACACGACCGCGAGGCTCGACCAGGCCGTCGACTCCCTCGGCGCGGGCCCGCAGGGCGGGAGCGTGGTGTACCTCTCCAACCGCGGCACCATGGTCATGCCCGTCGAGCTGCGGCTCACGTTCCAGGGCGGCGGCGCCGACACCGTCCGGCTACCGGTCGACCTCTGGAACCTCGGCAACCACTTCGCCTACCGCGTGCCCGGCGGCCGCGTGGTCGTCGCCGCGGAGGCGGACCCGCGGGGCGTGCTCCCGGACGTGGATCGGAGCAACAATGCCTGGCCGCAGCGGCGGCGCGCCTCGCCTTGACCCCGGCACCGCCCCTGGGTAGACTTCGATATAGGCTCGAACCGAACCGATTGGCGACCATGCGCGCTCCGCTTCGCACGACGACGACCACGACGACGCGGCCCTCCCCGGGAGGCGCCGGTCCGGTCCTCGTGCGCTGAGCGCGGTCGGACGCCGGACGGAACGCGGCCTCTCGGGACACCCGAGGGGCCGCGTCGCGTTTCCGGATCACCCGCACCCGCCGTTGCGACGACGGCGGCGTGCCGCCAACTTGAAGCGCCTGAACAGCGAACGTTACGGGGAAACACCATGGCCGACTCTTCCGCCGACATGATCCAGGTCCGGCTGCCGGATGGCTCCGCGCGCGCCGTGCCGGTCCACACCACTCCGCGAGAGGTGGCCGAGCAGATCGGCGCCGGCCTCGCCAAGGCGGCGCTCGCCGCCCGGGCGAACGGCCAGATCGTGGACCTGAACCGCCCGCTCGACCACGACGTCGACCTCGAGATCATCACGGAGCGGAGCGCGGACGCGCTCGACGTGCTGCGGCACTCCGCCGCCCACATTCTCGCGACCGCCGTGCGCAGCGTCCGCCCCGAGGCGAAGATCGGCTTCGGCCCGGCGATCCAGGACGGCTTCTACTACGACTTCGAGGTCGACCACCCCTTCACTCCGGAGGAGCTGGAGGAGATCGAGCGGCGCATGCAGGAGGTCGTGAAGTGCAACGACCCGTTCGAGCGCGAGGTGGTCAGCAAGGCCGAGGCGCGCCGGCTCTTCGCCGATGATCCGCTCAAGCTCGAGCGGCTCGAGGAGCTCGGCGACGACGAGGTGATCTCGGTCTACCGCAACGGCCCGTTCCTCGACCTCTGCCGTGGCCCGCACCTCCCGGCCACCGGCCGCCTCAAGCACTTCAAGCTGCTCTCCACCGCCGGCGCGTACTGGCGTGGCGACGAGAAGCGGCAGATGCTCCAGCGCATCTACGGCACCGCCTGGTTCAACCAGAAGGACCTCGACGAGTACCTCCACCGGCTCGAGGAGGCCAAGCGCCGCGACCACCGCAAGCTCGGCCGCGAGCTCGGCATCTACAGCGTTCACGACGAGGCCGGCCGGGGGCTCGTCCACTGGCACCCCAAGGGCGGGCTCATCCGCTACACCATCGAGGAGTACCTGCGCCGCACCCTGCTGGCGAGCGGGTACGACCTGGTCTTCACCCCGCACATCGCCAACGAGGAGCTGTACCGGATCAGCGGGCACATCCCGACCTTCGTCGACAACATGTTCGGGCCGATCGAGGTGGAGGACGAGGTCTACCGCCTCAAGCCGATGAACTGCCCGAACCACATCATGATCTTCCGCGCGGAGCCTCGCTCGTACCGCGACCTGCCGCTCCGCTACGCCGAGCTCGGCACCTGCTACCGCTACGAGCGCAGCGGCGTGCTCCACGGCATGATGCGCGTGCGCGGCTTCACCCAGGACGACGCCCACATCTTCTGCCGCCAGGACCAGATCGGTCAGGAGGCCAACGCGCTCCTCGACCTGGTGGACGTCATGATGGCCACCTTCGGCTACGCCTACCGGGTGTTCCTCTCTACCCGTCCCGAGAAGGCCATCGGCGACCCGGCCGTCTACGATGCCGCCACCGAGCAGCTCCGCCAGGTGCTGGTCGAGCGGGGCATCGACTACCACGTCGACGAGGGCGGCGGCGCCTTCTACGGCCCGAAGGTCGACATCGCGCTCGTCGACGCGCTCGGCCGCGAGTGGCAGGGCCCGACCATCCAGCTCGACTTCATGCTGCCGGAGCGCTTCCAGCTCGAGTACACCGGCGCCGACAACAAGCCGCACCGGCCGGTCATGATCCACCGCACGCTGCTCGGCTCCATGGAGCGCTTCGTCGGCGGGCTGATCGAGCACTACGCCGGCGCGTTCCCGACCTGGCTCGCACCCGAGCAGGTGCGCGTGCTCCCGATCACCGACGACGTCCGCGACAGCGCCGCCGCTCTCGTCGCGGACCTGAAGGCCGCCGGCCTGCGCGCCTCGCTCGACGACCGCTCCGAGACGCTCGGCTACAAGATCCGCGACGCCGAGACCCTGAAGGTCCCGTACATGGCCGTCATCGGGGCCCGCGAGGCGGAAGCCGGCACCGTCGCCGTGCGCGAGCGCGGCGCCGGAAAGAAGCAGGAGGTCATGCCGCGCGTGGAGTTCGTGGCGCGCCTGAAGGCCGAGGTCGAGGACCGCACGCTGAACGTGCCGGGCGCGGCGTAGCCCGGCCGCCGGCGGCGCCGGCCGGCGGGTACCCGGAGACCGGTGCGGCCGGCGGTAATGCCAGCTTGACACATCCGCCGCGTTCGGGTATGTTTCGGCGCAAATTACAAGTGGGAGGGCTCGCCTCCCCACCTTGAGGCCCGCTGCGCTGCGGTGCCGCCGGGTCTCGAAGCCAGGGACTTTCGCCCGTCATGGTAGCTGCGGGGTGAAGCCCGTCTTTCGGGCCCGTCGAATACGGGCCCGATTTTCGTTTCCTGAACGGGAGGGACTGCCATCAGCGTCGACAAGAGAATCCGCGTCAACCGGCAGATCCGCATCAGTCCGGTCCGCGTGATCGGCGCGAACGGGGATCAGCTCGGGATCATGCCGGTTGAGGAGGCGCTGGCCTCCGCCGAGAGCGAGGGGCTGGACCTCGTGGAGGTGGCCCCCACTGCGCGTCCGCCGGTCGTCCGGATCATGGACTACGGCAAGTTCAAGTACGAGCAGGCGCGGAAGGCCAGGGAAGCCCGGAAGAAGCAGCACCACATCCAGATCAAGGAAGTGAAGTTCCGCCCCGGTATCGAGCCGCACGACTTCGACTTCAAGGTGCGGCACGCACGCCGCTTCCTCGAGGAAGGGAACAAGGTCAAGGCGACCATGATGTTCCGTGGTCGGCAGATGGCCCATCCGGAGCTGGGGCGCGAGGTGCTGTCGCGGGTGGCGCAGTCGCTCGACGATGTAGGCAGGGTGGAGAGCGAGCCGATGATGGAGGCGCGCACGATGACGATGATTCTCGGGCCGCGCAAGCAGCAGTAGGCGCCGCCGGATCCCATTGGAGGGCACAGCATGCCGAAGATGAAGACGAACAAGAGCGTGGCCAAGCGCTTCAAGGTCACGGGGAGCGGCAAGGTGAAGCGCCGCCACGCGTTCAAGAGCCACATCCTGACGAAGAAGTCGCCGAAGCGTAAGCGGCAGCTGCGCAACGCGGACATCGCGGCGCCGGGCGATGCGCGGCGGATCCGGCGGATGCTCGGACTGGGAGGCTGAGTCATGGCGCGCGTGACGAGCGCGGTGCCCCGCCACCGCAAGAAGAAGAGGTATTTCCGCGCGGCCCGCGGCTACTTCGGCGGGCGCTCGAAGCTGTGGCGCATCGCGAAGAACGCGGTGGAGCGCGGCTGGGCCTATTCCTACCGTGACCGGAAGCAGCGCAAGCGGGAGTTCCGGCGTCTCTGGATCGCCCGGATCAACGCCGCCGTTCGGGCGTACGATCTGAACTACTCGCGCTTCATGGACGGCCTGAAGCGGTCCGGCGTGGAGGTCAACCGCAAGGTGCTGGCGGACCTGGCGGTGCGCGAGCCGCAGGCGTTCGCGCAGCTGGTCGAGCAGGCCAAGTCGGCGCTGGCCTGACGCGTCGAGGCGCGGGCCCGGCGGGGGGTCATCCTCGCCGGGTCCGTTCATTTGCACCCATCCGAGCGAGTGGCTAGACTTCGCGCGGATGGGAGTTTTGTTGTTACGACCTCACAGATCTTATGTCCGAATTGATCGACGAGCTGGAGGCCCTCGAGCGGGAGGGCCGCGAGGCGATTCCGGGCGCTGGCGACCCGGTGGCGCTGGAGGCGATCCGCGTCCGGCTGCTCGGGCGGAAGGAGGGGCGCCTCACGGCGATCCTCCGGCGCCTCGGCGAGCTGTCACCGGAGGAGCGGCCGCGCGTGGGCGCGGCGGCGAACCGCGTGAAGGACGTGCTGGCCGAGCTGCTGGAGGCGCGCGCCGCGGAGGTCGATGGCGGCGCCGCCCAGGCGGCCGGCGTGGACCTCACGCTGCCGGGGCGGAGGCCGTGGCGGGGCGCCCGCCATCCGGTCACGCAGGTCATGGACGAGATCTACGCGGTGTTCCGCTCTCTCGGCTTCACGCGTGCGCGCGGCCCCGAGGCCGAGACGGACTGGTACAACTTCACGGCGCTGAACACGCCGCTGGACCACCCGGCGGCCGACATGCACGACACGTTCTACCTCGCGCCGGGTGTGCTGCTGCGGAGCCACACGTCGCCGGTCCAGATCCGGACCATGCAGACGTACCGCCCGCCGATCCGGATCATCGCGCCGGGGATGGTCTACCGCCGCGATCCGTTCGACGCCTCGCACGCGCCGGGCTTCGAGCAGCTCGAGGGGCTCGTCGTGGACGAGGGCGTGACGCTCGTGGACCTGAAGGCGACGCTGGCGGAATTCGCGCGCCGGCTCTTCGGCCCGGACGCGCGCGTGCGCTTCCGGCCGTCGTTCTTCCCCTTCACGGAGCCGAGCGCGGAGGTCGACGTGAGCTGCTTCCTCTGCGGCGCGAAGGGGTGCCCCGCGTGCAAGGGGACCGGATGGATGGAGATCATGGGCGCCGGCATGGTGGATCCCGCGGTCTTCGAGGCCGTCGGCTACGACCCGGAGCGCTACACCGGCTTCGCGTTCGGCATGGGTCCCGGCCGGATCGCCCTGCAGCGCTTCGGCATTCCCGACATCCGGCTGCTCTACGAGTCGGACGTGCGATTCCTCGAGCAGTTCTGCTGAGCGTCGATGGACATTAGCTACCGTTGGCTCAAGGCGCTGGCTCCGGGGCTCGTCGCCACCTCGGACGAGGTGGCGGAGCGTCTGGCGATGTACGGCGCGCCCGTGGACGCCCTCGTCCCGCTGGACGCCGGGATCCGTGACATCGTCATCGCGCGGGTCCTCGAGGCGCGCCGGCACCCGAACGCCGACCGGCTCTCGCTCTGCCAGGTCGATGCCGGCACGGGCGAGGTGCTCTCGGTCGTATGCGGCGCGCCGAACGTGCGCTCGGGCGGAACCTACCCGTTCGCGCCCGTGGGCGCGTCGCTCCCCGGTGGCGTGACGATCCGCAAGGCCAGGATTCGCGGCGAGGAGAGCCAGGGGATGCTGTGCAGCGCGCGCGAGCTCGGCCTCGGCCGCGAGCACGAGGGGATCCTCGAGCTGCACGGCGACTTCACGCCCGGCGAGTCGTTCGTCGAGGCGGTCGGCCTGGACGACGTGCGCATCGTCATCGACGTGACGGCGAACCGCCCCGACCTGCTCTCGCATCTCGGCATCGCCCGGGAGCTGGCGCCGGGCGGCGTGGCCGGCGTCACGCTGCCGCCGTTCCCGGCGGGCGCGAACGCGGACGCCGTCGCGGACTTCCGCGCCCACGCCCGGTTCGAGACCCGGAGCGATGCGGCCGAAGTGGCAGGCGTCCGCATCACGATCCAGGACCCCGACCTTTGCCCGCGCTACATGGGCGCGCTCATCCGAGGCGTCCACGTCGGGCCGTCCCCGGAGTGGCTCGCCACGCGCCTCCGCGCCGTCGGGCTCCGCCCGATCAACAACGTCGTGGACGCGACGAACTACGTGCTCCACGAGCTCGGCCAACCGCTGCACGCCTTCGACCTCGACCGGCTCGCGGGGCGCGAGATCCGGGTCCGGCGCGCCGCCCCCGGCGAGTCGATCGCCACGCTGGACGGCGAGCGCCGGGCACTCGAGCCCGGCATGCTCGTCATCGCGGATGCGGAGAAGCCCGTGGCCGTGGCCGGCGTCATGGGCGGCGAGAACAGCGAGGTGGCGGAGACCACGCGGGACGTGCTGCTGGAGTGCGCGCTCTTCGATCCCGCGGCGACGCGGCGCACCCGCCGCGCGCTCGGCCTCTCGACCGACGCGAGCTACCGCTTCGAGCGCGGCGTCGATCCCGACGGGATGGAGACCGCCTGCCGGCGCGCCGTCGAGCTGATCCTCGCGGTGGCCGGCGGCCGGGCGGAGCCGCGCGTCGCCGACGTCTATCCGGCCCGGTTGGCGCCGCAGATGCTCCTGCTCCGGCCGGCGCGCGCCGCGCACCTGCTCGGCGTGCCGTTCGGCGCGCCGGAGGTCGCGGACCTCCTCACGCCACTCGGCTTCGAGGTCGCCGCCGAGGACGGTGATGCGGTGCGGGTGCGCGTGCCCGGCCACCGGCGCTACGACGTGACGCGCGAGGTCGACCTCATCGAGGAGGTCGCGCGCCGGCACGGCTACGACAATTTCCCGGACGAGCTCCGGGCCTACCGGCCGAACACCGTGCCGGAGGACCCCGTCGCGCTGCTGGAGGACCGGCTCCGCTCCTTCCTGGCGGGACGCGGCTTCCTGGAGTCGCGGACCATGGGGTTCGCCGCGGAGGCCGAAGGCGACGTCGCTCTGGTGAACCCGCTCTCCGCCGCCGAAGGCCGGCTCCGCCGCGCGCTGCTCCCCGCGCTGATCCACCGCCTGGAGCACAACTTCGCCCACGGCCAGCGCAACGTCCGGCTCTTCGAGATCGGCACCGTCTTCGCGCCGGGGCCGCCCGCCGCGCTGCCGGTCGAGACGACGCGGCTCGCGGCCATCTTCACGGGCGCGCGGCACGCGCCGCACTGGGCCGGGCCGACCGAGCCCTTCGACGTCTGGGACCTGAAGGGGCTGCTCGAGGACCTCGCGCTCGAGCTCGGGCTCGGCACCGGCGCGCTCGAGCCGAGCGGTGCGGAGCCGCTCCTCGTGCCGAGCCTGTCGTTTCGCATGGTCTCGCCCGACGGCGACACGGTGGGCGAAGGTGGCCAGCTCGCCCCCGAGCGCGTCGACGCACCGGCGTGGGCCGGCGCCATCTGGGGCTTCGAGCTCCAGCTCTCCCCCGTCATGGCGACGCCGCCCGGCCGCGCCTTCCACGAGCTGCCGGGCTTCCCGGCCATCGAGCGGGACCTGGCGCTGCTCGTCCCGGAGCGTGTCCCCGCCGCGGCCGTCGAAGGCACGATCCGCGCGGCCGGCGGCCCCCACCTCCAGGACGTGGAGACGTTCGACCTGTACCGCGGGCCCGGGGTCCCGGACGGGACGCGCAGCATCGCCTACCGTCTGCGCTTCCGCGCGCCCGACCGGACGCTCACGGACCGCGAGGTCGATCAGGCCGTCGGGCGCGTGCTGCAGCGCCTGCGCGAGGAGCACGGTGTCGAGCGTCGCGGGTAAGCCGGGCCACCCGCCTCCGCCGGCGGAGTTCGGGCGCCTCGAGGACTCCGTCCGGCGCATGCTCGAGGAGTTCACGGCGCTGCGGCGCCGCGCCGCCCAGGCGGAGGCGCGGGTCCGGCAGCTCGAGGGCACCGTCGCCCAGCTCTCCGGCGGCGCCTTCGACCCCGAGGCGCTCCTCGGACGCGTCCACGCGCTGGAGGCGGAGAACCGCCAGCTCCGCGCGCGCCTCGATACCGCCGCCGCCCACGTCCGGCGGCTCCTGGCCCGCATCAACTTCCTCGAGGAGGAAGCGTGACCGAGCGCAGCTCCAGGACGCCCGTCACGGTCATCATCGGCGGCGAAGAGTACAAGGTCCGCGCGGCCGCGCCGCCGGAGTACACCCGTGCCTGCGCCGCGTACGTCGACCAGACGCTCGCGGAGGTCTCCCGCCCCGGGTCGCTCATCGAGGGGCACAAGGCGGCGATCCTCGCCGCCCTCTCGCTCACCGACCAGTTGTTCCAGGCTCGCTCCGAGAACGAGGCCCTCCGCGAGGCGCTCACCCGCGTCGCGTCGCGGCTCGCCGAGGACATCCAGGCCGCGCTCGAGCCGGCGGACCTTGCATCTGGCCGCTGAGCGCGCGTAGCTTGCCGGCTCCGACGGTGCGCAAAGTGGCCGGTTTTGTTATTATAAAGCCTTGTCGTAGCGGTATTTGCCTACCTCGGGCGCGGCGAGCGCCCTTCTGGAGCGACCATGACCACGACCGTTCTGATCGGAGCGGCGATCGCCGGCCTGCTCGGCTTCGTGCTGGGCTGGTGGGCGGAGCGCATGCGTCTCGCGCGGGCGAAGGCTGGCGCGGAGGCGGAGTCGGCGCGGATCCGGGGCATCGCGGAGCAGGACGCGGAGCGGATTCGCAAGGCGGCGGAGCTGGCAGGGCGCGAGGAGGCGTACCGGGCCAAGGAGGAATGGGAGCGGGAGGAGGGGCGGCGGCGGGAGGATGTGGAGCGCTCGGAGCGACGGCTGGAGGAGCGGCGCTCGGCGCTGGATCGGAAGTACGACCTGCTGGATGAGAAGGAGCGCCAGCTCGAGCAGCGGGAGGCGGAGCTGGAGGGGCGGGCGGGGGACGTCCGGAAGAAGGGGGAGGAGCTGGCGGCGCTGACGCTGTCGGCGCGGACGCGGCTGGAGTCGATGGCGGGGATGACGGCGGACGAGGCGCGGCGCCAGCTCATGCGGGAGATGGAGGAGCAGGCGCGGGCGCAGGCGGCGAACACGATCCGGGAGATCCGCGAGAACGCGAAGCGGGACGCGGAGCGGGAGGCGAAGAACATCATCTCGCTGGCGATCCAGCGGATCGCGGCGGACCACACGGCGGAGACGACGGTCTCGGTGGTGAGCCTGCCGTCGGACGAGATGAAGGGGCGGATCATCGGACGGGAGGGGCGCAACATCCGGGCGTTCGAGCAGGCCACGGGCGTGGACGTGATCATCGACGACACGCCGGAGGCGGTGATCCTGTCGGCGTTCGACCCGGTGCGCCGGGAGACGGCGCGGCTGGCACTGGAGAAGCTGGTGGCGGACGGCCGGATCCATCCCGGGCGGATCGAGGAAGTGGTCGAGAAGAGCCGCAAGGAGGTGGAGGAGGGGATGGTGCAGGCGGCGGAGGAGGCGCTCTACGAGCTCGGGGTGCACGGCGTGCACCCGGAGGTCGTGAAGGTGCTGGGCCGCCTGAAGTTCCGGACCTCGTACGGGCAGAACCAACTGCTGCACGCGAAGGAAGTGGCGGTGGTGGCGGGGAACATGGCGGCGGAGATGGGGCTGAACGCGACGATGGCGAAGCGGATGGGGCTGCTGCACGACGTGGGGAAGGGGCTCACGCACGAGCACGAGGGCACGCACGTCGAGCTGGGCTGGAACCTGTGCTCGAAGTACGGCGAGCCGGACCAGGTGCTGAACGCGATCAAGGCGCACCACGACGAGGAGCCGCACCGCTACCCGGAGACGTTCCTGGTGACGGCGGCGGACGCGATCAGTGGCGCGCGGCCGGGTGCGCGGCGGGAGATGTTCGAGACGTACGTGAAGCGGCTGGAGAAGCTGGAGCAGATCGCGCAGAGCTTTCACGGCGTGGAGCGGTGCTTCGCGATCCAGGCGGGCCGCGAGGTGCGGGTGATGGTGAACCCGGAGAACGTGGACGACCCCGGGATGGCGCAGATCAGCGAGCAGATCGCGCGCAAGCTCGAGGAGGAGCTGCAGTACCCGGGGCAGATCAAGGTCGTCGTGATCCGCGAGACGCGCGCGGTGGACTTCGCGCGCTGACGCGGCGGGGAATAGAGGCATGGCGAAGATCATCAGCGGTACCGAGCTCAGCGCGCTCATGCGGGCGGAGATCGGCGCGGAGGCTCAGGAGTTCATCGCGGAGAGCGGGGTCCGGCCGGGGCTGGCGGTCGTGCTGGTCGGGGACGACCCCGCGAGTCAGGTCTACGTCCGGATGAAGGGGAAGGCGTGCCGCGAGCTCGGCTTCCACTCGGAGGAGATCCTGCTTCCCGAGGAGACGCCGGAGGACGAGCTGCTCGGCGTGATCGACGGGCTGAACGCGCACCCGGAGATCCACGGCATGCTCGTGCAGCTGCCACTGCCGAAGCACATCGACCCGCAGAGTGTCATCCTGCGCATCGATCCGGCGAAGGACGTCGACGGCTTCCATCCGATCAACGTGGGCCGGCTCGCGGCCGGCGACCGCGCCGTGCTCGCGCCGGCCACGCCGGCAGGGATCATCGAGCTGCTCGTGCGGAACGGATACGACCCGGCGGGGAAGCGCGTCGTCGTCGTCGGGCGCTCGAACATCGTGGGGAAGCCGGTGGCGCTCCTGCTCATGCGGGACGCGCGCGGCGGCAACGCGACCGTCACGGTGGCGCACAGCCGCACGCCGGACCTGGCCGATGTGACGCGCGAGGCGGACATTCTCGTGGCGGCGGCGGGGCGGCCGAAGCTGATCACGCGCGACATGGTGAAGCCGGGCGTCGTGGTCATCGACGTGGGCACGAACCGCGTGGCCGATGCGACGCGGGAGCGCGGCTGGCGGCTCGTCGGCGACGTGGACTTCGAGGGCGTCGCCGAGGTGGCCGAGGCGATCACGCCGGTGCCGGGCGGGGTCGGGCCGATGACGATCACGATGTTGCTGCACAACACGCTGGAGGCGGCGCGGCGGATCGAGGCCGCCAGCGAGGGCGCAGGGCGCTGATGCCCGACCTCTTCGGCTCGCTGGAGCCGCTCGAGATCCCCGGGCGGCCGGCCGTTCGCCCGGCGCGCACCGACCCGCTGCCGGGGGGGCGGGACTATTCGGTCGCGCTGCTCAACTCCATCGTGCGGGAGCTGCTGGAGAGCGCCTGCCCGCCCGTCTGGGTGACGGGCGAGGTGACGGGGTGGAAGCGCTACGGCTCCGGGCATTGCTACTTCACGCTCCGGGACGCCGACGCCCAGCTCCGCTGCGTGATGTTTCGCGCCGAGGCGCAGCGCCTGCCGACCGACCCGGCCGAGGGGATGCAGGTCCGCGCCCTCGGCACCGTCACCCTCTACGAGAAGCGAGGCGACTTCCAGCTCGTGGTGCGGGAGCTGGAGGGGCTGGGCGCGGGCGGGCTGTTCCGCCTGGCGCTCGAGCGCCTGCGCGCCCGGCTCGACGCCGAGGGTCTCCTGGCGGCCGAGCGCAAGCGGCGGCTCCCCGCCTTCCCGGCGACCGTCGGCGTGGTCACATCCCCGGTCGGCGCGGTGATCCACGACATCCTGCACGTGATCGGGCGCCGGGCGCCCTGGACGCGGGTCGTGCTCTCGCCCGCGCGCGTGCAGGGGGATGGCGCGGCGGAGGACGTGGCGCGGGCGATCCGGCTCTTCTCCCGCGGCGGCGGCGCGGACGTGCTGATCGTCGGACGCGGCGGCGGATCGGCCGAGGACCTCTGGGCGTTCAACCACGAGGCGGTGGCGCGGGCCATCGCCGAGTGCCCGGTTCCGGTCATCAGCGCCGTCGGTCACGAGACGGACGTGACGATCGCGGATCTCGTCGCGGACCTGCGCGCGCCGACGCCGTCGGCCGCCGCGGAGGCGGCGGTGCCGGACGGGCGGCTGCTGTCGCGGCAGCTGGCGGACGCCGGCGCGCGGCTGGCGATGGCGCTCCGGCGCCGGGTCCTCGGAGCGCGGCAGGACGTGAGCCGGGTGCGGGACGAGCTGGAAGGGGCCATGCGCGCGGCGGTGGACGCGCGCCGGACGCGCATGGCGCTCGTGGCGGGCCGGCTGGACGCGCTCTCGCCGCTCTCCGTACTGCGGCGAGGGTACGCGGTCCCGCTGACGGAGGACGGCCGGGTGCTCCGCCGGGGCGCCGACTATCTCCCCGGCGCGCCGCTCCTGCTCCGCGTCGTGGACGCAACGATCGGCTGCCGGGTCGAGCACGTTCGGCCCGACGCGCCGCTCATCCCGGAGGCGCCGAATGCCTGAGCCTACCGCCCAGGGGCTGGACCAGCGGCTCCGCCGCCTGGACGACATCGTCGCGGAGCTGGAGCGCGAGGACCTGGAGATCGAGGCCGCGCTGGCGCTGTTCGAGGAGGGCATCGCGCAGCTTCGCGCCGCCGAGCGCACGATCCGGGAGGCGGAGCTGCGCATCGAGCGGCTGATCGACGGCGCCGCCGGCGTCGAGACCGAGCCGCTGCGCGCGCCGGAGGACGGCTGAGGGACGGCTCCATGCCCGATTTCGATCTCGAGGCGTTGCTGCGCCGGCGGCGGGCGGCGGTGGAGGCCGCCCTGGCCCGATCGCTCGACGACCTGCTGCGGGGGGCGCCGCCGGCGGTGGCGGAGCCCGCGCGCTACGCCGTGGCGGCCGGGGGCAAGCGTCTCCGGCCGATTCTGTGTCTGGCGGCGTACGAGGCGGCGGGCGGGGCGCCGGCGGCCGGCGTCCTCGGCGTCGCCTGCGGGATCGAGCTGATCCACACGTACTCGCTCGTGCACGACGACCTCCCGTGCATGGACGACGACGATCTGCGCCGCGGCCAGCCGACGACGCACCGGCGGTTCGGGGAGGCCGCGGCGGTGCTCGCCGGCGCGGCGCTCATCCCGCTGGCGTGCCGGGCGGTGCTGCGCGGCGGCGCCGACCTCGGGCTGGAGCCGGGCGCGCGGACGGCTCTCGTGCGCGAGCTGTGCGTGGCGGCCGGCGGCGGCGGGATGGTCGGCGGCCAACTGCTGGACCTGGGCGCGGAGGGCCGGCCGGTCACGGCGCCGGAGCTGGAGGCGATCCACCGCGCCAAGACCGGCGCGCTCCTCGCGGCGTCGGCGAAGCTGGGCGCGATGGCCGCGGGCGCGCCGGACGGGGTGGTGGCGGCGCTCGGCGCGTACGGCGCTGCGGTGGGACTGGCGTTCCAGATCGCGGACGACGTGCTCGACGTGACGGGCGAGTCGGAGCGCCTCGGGAAGACGGCCGGCCGCGACGCGGACCTGGGCAAAGCCACGTTCCCGGCGCTCCTCGGGCTCGAGGCCGCGCGGCGGCGCGCGGACGACGAGGCGGACCGTGCCGTCGCGGCGCTGGAGGCCGAGCGCGTCGCGACGCCGGAGCTCGTGGCCCTCGCCCGCTACGCCGCGCGCCGGGACCGCTGAGGCCGCAAGGGGTTCCCTTGCGAGGGCGCGGGATGTAGGATGGGACTCTGCGGCGCACTAGGACCGGGCCGCCGGCCGCGTTGATCCGCGGACCGCTGGAATCGGCAATGGAGGCAACCGTGGCGTTGCTGGATCGAATCGAGGGGCCGGCGGACCTTCGGACGCTCCCCCGGGGAGTGTTGGCGACGGTCGCGCAGGAAGTGCGCGAGCGGATGATCGACGTGGTCAGCCGCGTCGGCGGACACTTCGCGCCCGGCCTCGGCGTCGTCGAGCTGACGCTGGCGCTGCACTACGTCTTCGACACGCCGCGCGACAAGCTGATCTGGGACGTCGGCCACCAGGGCTACCCGCACAAGATCCTCACCGGCCGCAACGCGGAGTTCCCGCGCATCCGGCAGAAGGGCGGCCCGTCCGGCTTCCTCAAGCGCGACGAGTCCGAGTACGACGTCTTCGGCGCCGGCCACGCCGCCACCTCGATCTCCGCGGCGTTCGGCATCGCGACCGCGCGCGACCTGAACGGCGAAGACTTCGAGGTCGTCGCCATCATCGGCGACGGCTCGCTGACGTCGGGGATCGCCTACGAGGCGCTCAACAACGCCGGCAACACCGACACCGACCTGATCGTCATCCTCAACGACAACGAGATGTCGATCTCGCCGAACGTCGGCGCGATCCACAAGTACCTGACGCGGCTGGTCACGAACCCGGTCTACAACGCCGTGCGGAACCAGGTGAAGAACCTGATCCACAAGACGCCGGCGGCGCTCGGGGACGCGGTCGAGTCCATGGTCCTGAAGCTCGAGGAGAGCGTCAAGAACATGCTCGTGCCGGGGACGCTGTTCGAGGAGCTCGGCTTCCGCTACGTGGGGCCGGTGGACGGGCACGACCTGGACGCGCTGCTGGACACGCTCGTGCAGGTGCGGAAGTGGAAGGGGCCGCGCCTCGTCCACGTCCGCACGGTCAAGGGGAAGGGCTTCCAGCTCGCCGAGGCGAACCCCGTCGTGTGGCACGGCGCCACGCCGTTCGACAAGCTCAGCGGCGAGATGCCGAAGAAGAAGGGCGGCCTGCCGGCGTACACGAACGCGTTCGGCGCCGGCCTGGTCGAGCTGGGCGCGACGAACCCGAAGATGGTCGTCATCACGGCGGCCATGCCGGGTGGCACCGGCACCGGCGTGTTCGGCGATGCGTACCCGGAGCGGTACTTCGACGTCGGCATCGCGGAGGGGCACGCGGTGACGTTCGCGGCGGGGCTCGCCACGGAGGGGATCAAGCCGGTGGCCGCGATCTACTCCACGTTCCTGCAGCGGGCGTACGACTCGATCATCCACGATGTCGCGATCCAGAAGCTGCCGGTCGTCCTCGCCATGGACCGGGCGGGGCTGGTGGGCAACGACGGGCCCACGCACATGGGGCTCTACGACATCCCGTACCTGCTGGCGGTGCCGAACTTCACGGTGACGGCGCCGAAGGACGGGGCGGAGATGCTGGCGCTGCTGCGGCTCGGCGTGGAGGAGGTCGACGGGCCGTTCTCGCTCCGCTACCCGCGCGACACGGTGCCGGCGCCGGTCCCGCCGCTCGAGCAGATCCCGCGGATCGAGTACGGCACCTGGGAGGTGCTGCGCCGGGGCGAGGCCGTCGCGATCCTGGCCGTCGGCACCATGGTCGCGCCGGCCGTCGAGGCCGCGCAGCGGCTCCAGGCCGAGGGGATCGAGGCGACGGTCGTCAACTGCCGGTTCCTCAAGCCCATGGACCGGTCGACGCTGGCGTGGGCCGTCGAGCGCCACCCCGCGATCCTGACGGTGGAGGAGGGGACGGTCGTCAACGGCTTCGGCGCCGCGCTGGAGCGCGAGATCGAGCCGCTCCGCGCGGCGCACCCGGAGCTCCGCGTGGACATCCTCGGCGTGCCGGACCGGATCGTCGAGCACGCGAACCGCGCCGAGCAGCTCGAGGAGTGCGGCCTCACGCCCGAGGCCATCGCCGACCGGGCCCGGAAGCTGGTCGGCGGGCACCTCGTCCCCGTGCGCGAGACGGCGTGATCGAGCCGGCGGCCGGCCGGGTGCGCCGGGTCGGCGTGATCGGCCAGTCGCGCTACGGCGACCTGGCCGCCACGCTGCAGGCGCTCGGGCGCTTCGCGGCGAGCCATGGCCTCGACCTGTGCGTCGAGCCGCGGCTGGAGGCGATGCTCGCCGGCACGTGCGAGTTCCGGCCGGGCGAGATGGACCTGCTCCTCACGCTCGGCGGCGACGGCACGCTGCTCCGCGGCGCGCGCCTGGTGGCGCCGTTCCACACCCCCGTGCTGGGCGTCAACCTCGGCTACCTCGGCTTCCTCACCTCGATCTCGCCGGCCGAGCTGGAAGGCTCCCTCGAGCGCGTGCTCACCGGCCAGTACTGGCTCGACGTGCGCATGACGCTGGAGGCGCGCGTGGAAGGCGCCGGACGCGACGCCGGCGCTCCCTACGTCGCGCTGAACGACGCGGTGCTGCACAAGGGAGGCTTCGCCCGAGCGATCCGCCTGGCCGTGCGCGTCGGGCCGGATGGCGAGGAGGTGGGCGCCTACAGCGCCGACGGTATCATCCTGGCCACGCCGACCGGGTCCACCGCGTACTCCCTCTCCGCCGGCGGCGCCATCATCGAGCCCTCCGTGCCGTGCATCCTGGCGACGCCGATCTCCCCCCACACGCTCGCCGTGCGCCCGGTCGTGTTCCCGGCGGACGTCATCATCACGGTCGACGTGCTCTCGCCGAGCGAGGAGCTGATCCTGACCATCGACGGCCAGGAGGGCGAGGCGCTCCGGCCGGGCGACCGGCTGGTCGCGCGCCGCGGCGAGCCGACGGTGCCGCTCGTGCGCTTCCCGGGCCAGAGCTTCTTCGCCACGCTGCGCCGGAAGTTGAGCTGGGGCGCGGTGGAGCAGGGGCGCGGCTGAGGCGGAATCGACCCTTCCGGCCATCGAACTGCCCCGCGGCAAACGGGTATACTGGCGCATGCTGATCGAGCTCCGCATCCAGAACTACGCGCTGATCGAGCGCCTCGCCGTGCGCCTCGACCCCGGCCTCAACGTGCTCACGGGGGAGACCGGGGCGGGGAAGAGCATCATCGTCGGGGCGCTCTCGCTGCTGCTGGGGGAGCGGGCCTCCGCCGAGGCCGTGCGGACCGGGGCGGACAAGGCCGTCGTCGAGGGCGTGTTCGACGTGGCGGGCGACGAATCCGTGGCCGCACTCCTGGCGGAGCAGGGGCTCGAGGCCGAGGACGACCTGCTGATCCTGCGCCGGGAGGTGGCGGCGGAGGGGCGGAGCCGGGCCTGGGTGAACGGCTCGGCGACCACGGCGGGATTCCTGGGCGAGCTGGGGCGCCTGCTCGTGGACCTGCACGGCCAGCACGAGAGCCAGACGCTGCTGCGCCCGGAGGAGCAGCGGTCGATCCTCGATGCGTTCGGCGGCTCGGCGGAGCTGGCCGCCTCGGTGCGCGCGGCGTGGACGCGGCTGCAGCAGGCGCGGCGGGCGCTCGAGGAGCTGGACGAGCGGCGGCGCCTGGCGGAGCAGCGCGCGGACTTCCTGCGTTTCCAGGTGGACGAGATCGAGAAGGCGAAGGTGCAGGCGGACGAGGACGAGCGGCTCCACGACGAGGCGCACCGCCTGGAGCACGCCGAGGACCTGGCGCGCTTCTCCGGCACGCTCCACCAGGCGCTCTACGGCGGCGAGGATTCGGTCAGCGCGAAGCTGGGCGACCTGCGTCGTGTGCTGGACCACCTGATCCGCTTCGACCCGACGCAGGAGGACGCCCGCGAGCTGCTGGATTCGGCGTTCTACACGGCGGAGGAGCTGGGGCGGCGGATGGGGCAGTACTCGGTGTCGGTCGAGCACGACCCGGCGCGGCTCGAGGAGATCCGGCGCCGCCAGGACCTCCTCTTCCGGCTGAAGACGAAGTACGGCCCCACGCTCGCGGACGTCATCGAGACCGGCACCAAGGCGCGCGCCGAGCTGGACCTGCTGGATGGCGCGGGGCTCGAGCGCCGGGAGCTGGAGAGGACGGAGGCCGAGGCCGCCGAGGCGCTGGCCGCCATCGCGGCCGAGCTGTCGAAGAAGCGGCGCGCCGGGGCGAAGCGCCTCGGCACGGAGGTCATGGCCGTGCTCCCCGACCTGGGGCTCGGCGGCCGGTTCGAGGTGGCGCTCGAGGCGCTGCCGGCCATCGGTGGCGACGGCGCCGAGGGAGTCGAGTTCCGGGTGGCGCTGAACGCCGGCTTCGAGCCGCGGGCGCTGGCCCGGGTGGCGTCCGGCGGCGAGCTCTCGCGCGTGATGCTGGCGCTCAAGACGATCCTGGCGCGCCTCGATCGCGTGCCGACGCTCATCTTCGACGAGGTCGACGTCGGCATCGGCGGGCGTGTCGCGCTCCAGGTCGGGGATCGGCTGCGGCGCGTGGCGGAGCACCACCAGGTCTTCGTCATCACGCACCTGGCGCAGATCGCGTCCCGCGCCGACCACCAGCTCCTGGTGGAGAAGGTGGAGCGGGAGGGCACCACGCTGACGCGCGTGAGCGAGGTCCGGGAGGACGAGCGCATCCGGGAGCTGGCGCGCATGCTCGGCGGCGATCCGGAGAGCGCCACCAGCCTGGAGCACGCCCGCGAGCTGCTCGGCGCGGTGGCGCGGGCGTAGCCGGGCGGCGGCGGCCCGCCGGCGGCGGAAACGAACGAGGGGGGTGCGGCTCGATGCCGCACCCCCCGTTTCGCATCCTGGCCGGAACGGCCGATCAGAACCCGTACTTCACGCGCACCAGCGCCAGGCGGCCGGTCGTCGGCACGCCGGGGAAGCTGCGATAGTCGCGGTCGAGCACGTTCTGCACGGCGAGCTGCAGCGTCGCGCCGGTGCGGGGGATGGTGTAGCCGAGATCGAGGTCGACCAGCGTGGCGCTGTCGACGCACTTCTCGGCGCCCGCCGGCTGCGTCCCCTCGAGGCAGAGCGTGCCGTTGTAGACGCCCGTGCGCACCGGGAAGGAGTCGTTGAAGCGCCCGCGCAGCTCGCCGTTGAAGCCGTAGCGCTCGCTGCGGTACGTCACGCTCAGCGTGCCCTTCGTCTTCGGCGCGTTCAGCGTGACCTGGTCGCCGCGGCCCGTCTCGAACACGTCCTTGTTGACGAGCGAGAGCGTGCCCTTCAGCGACACGGCCGGCGAGAGCAGCAGCGTGGCCGCGAAGTCGGCGCCGTAGACCTTCAGGTTGTCGTCGACGTTGTAGTACGTGGTGAGGAGCTGGGCGCCCTGGGCGTCGACCTCCTGCGTGGTGATCGCGCCGAGCGGAATGCCGGCGAGGCCGGGGGCGAGCTGGGCGGCGGTGGCCTGCGCCTTCGCCAGCGCGACCGGCTGAGGATCTCCCGCCGCCTGGAAGAACTGCGTGAGCTTCGGCACCAGGTACGCCCCGGTCTGTTGCCCGTTCAGGAAGAGCAGCGGCGCGGACAGCGTGAGCGCGGTCGTCAGCCGCTCCTTCTTCGAGTACCAGCCATCGGCGGCCAGCAGCAGCTTGTCGCCGAGGACGCCCTGGTAGCCGACCTCGAACGTGTTCGAGACCGATTCGCGGATCGGCGGGATGTCCGGCAGGTCCAGGCTCGAGATCGGCGCCGGCGCGGCCTGCGCGGCCGGGTTCACCCAGCTCGTGCCGATGTCCGTGCCGCTAGGCGTCAGGCTCGCCAGGTACTGGACGAGCGGCGCCGGGAGCGGCTGGCCGCGCGCCGCGGAGGCCTGCGCCGCCACCTGCACCGCCGCCTTCCACATCAGCGAGGCGTTGGCCGGGAGCTTCTGGCCGGGCGTCGGCGTGAACGGCGAGACCATCAGGTAGCCGCCGTTCGGCTGCTTGTAGTGGAAGCCGGTCTTCCCCGTCCCCTGGATGCGCAGGCTGTAGCCGAGCTGCCCGATGCGCGGATCCGGGAACGCGCTGCCGAGGTCGAGGAACTGGTTGAGCGACGTCGGCGTCGAGAACGCGCGGTTGTACGTGATGCGGAACGCCTGCGCCTCCGTCGGCTTGAAGACGAGCCCCGCGCGCGGCGAGAAGACGGCGTCCGGGATCGCTGTGCTGTGGTCGACGCGGCCGGCCAGGAGCAAGTTCAACTGCTTCGTGAGCGCGGTCTCGGACTGGAGGTACCCGCCGATCTCCGTCGTCTGGTCGTCGTCCTCGTAGACGCCGTTGATCGTGCCGCCGGTGATCGGGTTCGTGTAGATGAAGTCCGCGCCGTACGTCAGGCTCTCCTTCGTCCCGAGCGAGAGCCCGTGCTGGATCTGGGCGACGTACAGCTTCGACTTGTCCGTGATCGGCACGCCGTTGCGGAGCAGGTAGGTATCGCCCGCGTCGCTGGCGTTGATGTAGGCCTGCGCGAAGAAACGGTTCCAGGAGTAGCGGGCCTGGGCGTAGGAGTAGCGCCAGTTCTTCGCCTGCGCGGCGCCGAGCCCGGTCAGCTCGATGGCCTTGCCGACGTCCGTGGTGCCGCCCTCCAGCACCAGCGAGCTCGCGGGCGTCGGCCGCCAGTCGGCCCGGATCTCGCCCGCCCAGCGCTGGACATCGTTGTCCCGGTTGCCGATCCCGGCGATGCGCTTGTCCGCTTCGGTCCCCTTCAGCCCCGACGCCAGCATGAGCTGCTGCCGGAAGAACGCCGCGCTGTCGCCGTGGAACTTCGCCCGCTCCGACAGCTCGACCGGATCCAAGTAGTCGAACTCCTTCGCCTGGAAGTACTGCCCGGAGACCTTGATCCCGAAGTTGTCGCTCACCTTCTGCGCGGTCCGGAACGTCGTCTGGAACACGCTCTGGGTGCCGCCGCCCACCGACACCGACGTGCCCTGCCGGTCGAGCGGGGATTTCGTGATGATGTGGATCACGCCGTCCGCCGTGTTCGGCCCGTACAGCGCGGAGCCGGGGCCGAGCACCACCTCCATCCGCTCG
>DASTKT010000005.1:0-8281 GCA_035715725.1 Longimicrobiales bacterium
ATCCGTTCCCGTCCCGGCCCACCCGCCAGGTGAACATCCGCTTCGTGTGCCTCCCATCCGTGCGCGGGGGGTTGCCCCGCGGCGCGGACTCGCGCGATCCTTCGACCTTGCCAGCCGCGGCCGGCGGGGGCGGCGCGGGGAGAGCGGACCGAGGCACGGGAGCGGGAGTCGTCGCATGATCGTGCACCTGATCGACGGCACGTACGAGCTGTTCCGGCACTTCTACGGGATCCGCCGCTTCACGAAGGGCGCGGACCCGCCGTTCGGCGCCGTGCTCGGCGTGCTGCGGACGGTGCTGCAGACGCTGGAGTCGGGGGCGACGCACGCCGGCGTGGCGACCGACCACGTGGTCGAGTCGTTCCGCAACGAGCTGTGGGCGGACTACAAGACGGGCGAGGGGATCGAGCCGGCGCTGCAGGCGCAGTTCCAGCCGCTGGAGGATGCGCTCGCGGCAATGGGCGTGGCGGTCTGGCCGATGGTCGAGCTGGAGGCGGACGACGGGCTCGCCTCGGCGGCGCGGCTCGCGGCCGAGGACCCGGCGGTCGAGCAGGTCCGCATCTGGACGCCCGACAAGGACCTGGCGCAGAGCGTCCGCGGCGAGAGAATCGTGCAGGTCGACCGCAAGTCCGGGAAGGTGCGCGACGAGGCCGGCGTGCGCGAGAAGTTCGGCGTCGCGCCGGCGCTGATTCCCGACTACCTCGCCCTGGTCGGCGACGCGGCGGACGGCTACCCCGGGATCCCCGGCATCGGCGCGACCGGCGCCGCGCGCCTGCTGAACCGGTACGGCGCGATCGAGGACTTCCCCGCCGACGTGCTCGGCGACCGCCGCGACCTCGCGCTGCTCTTCAAGGAGCTGGCGACGCTGCGGACCGACGCCCCGCTGTTCCGCGACGTGGACGAGCTGCGCTGGCGCGGCCCGACCGCAGACTTCGCGGAGTGCGCGGCGCGGCTCGGCGACGCTCGCCTGCCGGACCGTTGCCGGAAGCTGCAGCCCGCGTAGCGCGAGCGGTCCGGGCGCCGCCCCGCGGGCGGCGATCCCGGCGCGCCGCGGCGGGTATCCTCCCCAGATCGCCCTTCAGCGAAAGGTCCTCGTGCTCGTGAAGAAGGTCCCGTGAGCGGCCGGCCCGCTCCCGCCGGCGAACGACCGGGCCGCGCCCCGGCCTCGGACACGCACCGCGTGATCGACGCGGTGTGGCGGATCGAGTCGCCGAAGCTGATCGCCGGGCTGACGCGGCTCGTGCGCGACGTGGGCCTGGCCGAGGACCTGGCGCAGGACGCGCTCGTCGTCGCGCTGGAGAAGTGGCCGGAGACGGGCGTGCCGGACAACCCGGGCGCGTGGCTGATGGCGACGGCGAAGCGGCGCGGAATCGACGCGCTGCGCCGGAGCACGCGCGTCGAGCGCAAGCACGAGGAGCTGGCCCGCGAGCTGGAGGACCGGCTGGGAAGCGAGGAGGCGGAGCTGGACGCGTCGATCGACGACCCGGTCGGCGACGACCTGCTGCGCCTCGTCTTCATCTGCTGCCACCCGGTGCTCGCCACGGAGGCGCGCGTCGCGCTCACGCTGCGGCTGCTCGGTGGGCTGACGACCGAGGAGATCGCGCGGGCGTTCCTCGTGCCGGTGCCGACCGTCGCGCAGCGGATCGTGCGGGCGAAGCGGACGCTGGCCGAGGCGCGCGTCCCGTTCGAGGTGCCGCGCGGCGAGGAGCTGGCCGGCCGCGTCTCGTCGGTGCTGGAGGTGATCTACCTGATCTTCAACGAGGGCTACTCCGCGACGGCGGGCGACGACTGGGTGCGCCCCGCGCTCTGCGAGGACGCGCTCCGCCTGGGGCGCATCCTGGCGGAGCTGGCGCCGAATGAGGCGGAGGTGCACGGCCTCGTCGCGTTGATGGAGATCCAGGCGTCACGGCTGCGCGCACGCGTCGGCCCGGCGGGCGAGCCGATCCTGCTCCTCGACCAGGACCGCGGGCGCTGGGACCAGCTCCTGATCCATCGCGGCCTCGCGGCGCTGGAGCGGGCCGAGCGGCTCGGCGGGACGCGCGGCCCGTACGCGCTCCAGGCCGCGATCGCCGCCTGCCACGCGCGGGCGCACACCGCGGAGGAGACGGACTGGCCCCGCATCGCGGCGCTCTACGCCGCGCTCGCGCGGCTCACGCCCTCGCCCGTCGTGGAGCTGAACCGCGCGGTGGCGCTCTCGATGGCGTTCGGCCCCGCCGCCGGCCTCGAGCTGGTCGATGCGCTGACGGCGGAGCCGTCGCTCAAGGCGTACCACCTGCTTCCGAGCGTGCGCGGCGACCTGCTCGCGAAGCTCGGGCGGTTCGAGGAGGCGCGGATCGAGCTCGAGCGGGCGGCGTCGCTCACGCGGAACGAGCGGGAGCGGGCGCTGCTGCTGGAGCGGGCGGCGGAGTGTGGGCGGCGGGCGGCGGGCGGGTGAGGCGGTGAACGGAATTTCTCACAGGGAGCCTGGGAGCACGGGAGACCAGCTCGGGCGGCGCCGGTTCGTGGTGCCGGACCCATCCCTTCTGGAGTTGGACCGGTGGACCGAGGGTCACCGGTCCAACTCCTTTTGGGGGGTGCACCGGCGTCGTTCGGGTCACCGGTCTACCCGAAGATCTCTGATTCCGCATCGAACCCGGCGTACCCCGAATCCAAATTTCAGATCTGACGCGTCGCCCGGTACGCGGCCCACCCCGGGGGTGCTCCCAAGCTCCCCTGCTCCCTGTGAAAAATTCCGTTCACCGCCGGACGACGAACAACGAGATCCCCACCTTCCTCTCCCCCGCCCTGTCGCTCGGCACGTTCACGACGCGGTCGCCGGCGAGGAGGGTGGAGGAGCCGCCGCCGTCGAAGGCGAGGGCGTCGGTGGCGCCGAGGGAGCGCATGAAGTCGGCGAGCTCGACGAGCGTCATGCCGACGCTGGAGCCGCCGGTCGTCCCCTCGGGCGGGCCGTCCACGGTCACGAGGAGGAGCGTGGCGCTGTCGCGCGAGATGCCGACCGCGGAGCGGGCGTAGCGGTGGCCGGAGAAGCGGGGGAACGTGCCCTCGAGGGAGTCGGCGCCGGCGGCGACGCTGCTCCCGGCGACGAGGAGGCGCGGCCAGCCGCCGACGACGAGGGAGAGCGGCCCGTGGTCCGGGTCGAGGCGGAGATGGACGGTGATCGGGCCCTTCCCCGTGAGGAGCGAGTCGAGCCGCGGCCGGGCGGCGCCGAACGCGGCGAGCGTGGCCGCTCCCGGGGCGAGCGGCGCGCGGCCGATCGGAGCGGGCGCGCCCGCGACCGTGAAGCGGGCGGCGCCGCCGAGCGGGAGCGCATCGCTCGCGGCGGCGTTCGCCGGCGCCGCGGCCTTGCCGTTCGCGGCGCGCGCGGGCGCGCCGGCCGCGCGGCCGAGCCGGACCTCGACGGCGCCGGGGATCGTGTCGCCGCGGGGCGCGGAGTCGCGCGCGGCGGTGAAGAGCACGAGGGCGTCGGGCTGGCGGGGCACCTCGTTCACGCCGTCGAGGCGGAGCACGAGCGGGCGGCCGTTCGCGCCGGCCCGCTCGACCGTGCCGGCGAACGTGAAGCGCTCGATGTAGGGCCGGCCGTCCGCGCCGACGGCGAACTGGCTGTGCGCGTTGCGGAACGTGTCCCATGGCGAGTCCGTGATCGGCAGCGCCTTGAGCACCCGGCCGTCGAGCACCTGGTTGTTCTCGTTCTCGCCGTTCTTCATGTCGAAGAAGTCGCCGTTGATCCCGGCGACGACGTCGCGGCCGGCGGCCTCGAGGCGGCGCGCCATGTCGCTGACGCGCTCGCGGCCGCGGAGCGCATTGCCGGGCCGGACGGCGACGAGCCCGTAGCGGCCGCCGCGCAGGTCGACGCGCACGACGTGCACGCGCCACGGCCCCTCGGCGAGCATCCGCTCCTCGTGGACGACGCCGGGCGCGACGGTGTCGGCGGCGGCGGGCGGGGCGGCGGCCGCGGGGCCGGCCGTGGCCACGGCCTGGGCGCGGGCCGGCGCGGCGGACGCGCCGGCGCCGGCGAGGACGATGGAGCACAGGACGAGATGGCGTACGGACATGCAGCGATTCCTCTCGGGCGTGTGACTACTCGAAGTCCGTCGGCAGCGACGGGTCCTCGTGGTGCTCGAACATGCGGCGGATCTGGGCGGGCGTGACGCGGCCGAGCGAGAGCGGCGGCAGCGCGTCGGGCGCGAAGAAGCCGACGTCGGACGTCTCGGGGCCCGCAGCGGCGGCGCCACCCACGACGTCGCAGAGGAAGAATACCTTGTAAACGTGGTGCGGGTTCGGCGGGTGCCCCTGGCGGTCGCGGTCCCAGAGCGCGGCGAGCTTGGCGACGCGCACCTCCAGCCCGCTCTCCTCGCGCACCTCCTTGGCCACGGCCTCGGCGGGCGACTCGCCGACGTCGGCCCAGCCGCCGGGGAGCGTCCAGAGGCCGTCGGCGCGCTCGCGGACGAGGAGGATCCGGCCGGCGTCGAAGGCGGCGCCGCGGACGTCGATCTTCGGCGTCGCGTAGCCGGTCTCGCGGACGAAGACCTCGCGTGCGGCGTCGGGCGCCAGCTCGCCGAGCACGGCGACGAGGGCGTCCACGCTCCCCAGGATGGCCGTGTAGCGCTCGAGGTCGAAGGCGTCGCGGCCGTACTGCAGCCCCGTCTGCGCCAACGCCTGGATGCGCCGGAGCTGCTCGAGCCAGAGCGGTGGCACTCGGTCCTCCCGTTTTAGCCGATCGATTCCCGCGCGGCGCGGGAGCGGGGAAGGTCGGGCGGGCCGGCGCGGGGCGCAAGCGACGGAGTGGGAGAGTGGAAGAGCGGGAGATCGCTGTTTCCCCCACTCGTCCACTCCCCCACTCCCCCATTCTGCCACTCTGCCGGCTGCGCTTTTGCGCGCTGCGGCCGGTAGCAGGCGCCCCGTCGCTCCGCTACCTTCACGCGGGTGCGCGCGAGCGGCGCGCGCCGGCCGGGCGGGCGAGCCGGCGGGAGACCAACGCGACGAACCGAGTCGGATTTGATGGCATACCGAATTTTGGTGACGGACCAGATCGACCGAGAGGGTGTGGCGCTGCTGGAGGTGGAACCGGACCTCGTGGTCGACGAGGTGCCGACGCTCCCCGTCCCCGAGCTGCTGGAGCGGATCCCGGCGTACGACGCCATCGTCGGGCGGAGCGCGACGCGCATCACGCGCGAGCTGCTGGAGAAGGGGCGCCGGCTCCAGGTGGTGGGGCGCGCCGGCGTGGGCGTGGACAACATCGACCTGGACACCGCGACGGCGCTCGGGATCGCCGTGATCAACGCGCCGGCGGGGAACACGGTGGCGGTGGCGGAGCTGTTCTACGGCGCGATCCTGTCGCTGCTGCGGCACCTGCCGCGGGCGGCGACGTCGATGCGGGACGGGCGCTGGGACCGCTCGAAGCTGCTCGGCTCCGAGCTACGCGGGCGGACGCTCGGCATCATCGGCGTGGGGCGGATCGGCGGCGAGGTGGCGACGCGGGCGCACGCGTTCGGCGTCGACGTCGTCGCCTACGATCCGTACGTGCCGGAGGGGCGCTTCGACATGCTGCGCGCGCGCCGGGCGCCGACGCTGGAGGCGCTGCTGGAGCAGAGCGACGTCGTCACGATCCACACGCCGCTGACGGACGAGACGCGGGGGATGGTCGGCCGGCGCGAGATCGGGCGGATGCGGACGGGCGCGATCCTGGCCAACATGGCGCGGGGCGGCATCGTGGACGACGCGGCGCTGCTGGAGGCGCTGCAGTCCGGGCACCTCGGCGGCGCCGTGCTGGACGTCTTCGCCACGGAGCCGCTGCCGGCGGAGCACCCGCTGCGGAGCGCGCCGAACGTGTTCCTCTCGCCGCACATCGGCGCGTCGACCGGGGAGGCGCAGCGCAACGTCGCCGTCGAGGTGTGCGAGGCGGTGCGCGACGCGCTGCTGACGGGCGACTTCTCGCGCTCGATCAACGTGGCGGCGGTCGAGGGGCCGTGGCACGACCCGTGGCGGGCGCTGCGGCCGATCATGCTGGTGGCGCGGCGGGCGGCGGCCGTGGCGCGCGCGATCCTGGCCGACCAGGGCGTGCGCGCGGTGCAGCGGCTGACGCTGCGCTGCGACCCGGAGCTGGCCGGCGGCCGGGAGGCGCTCCTCTCCGCCGCGGCGCTGGGCGCGCTCGAGGGCGTCGTCGAGACGGAGCGACTCAACCTCATCAATGCGCGCACGCTCGCCGAGGCGCGCGGGATGGAGCTCGCGGTCGGCGAGAGCACGCAGATGCCGCCCTCGACCGTCGAGGTCAGCCTGCACGGCGCGATGCAGGAGCTGACCGTGGCCGGCACGGCGACGGCGGGCGCGACGCCGCGGCTGACGCGGATCGGCGGCTTCCGCGTGGACGTCAACATCGGCGGCGGGCCGCGCCCCACGCTGATCGTGCTGACGAACCGGGACGTGCCGGGCGTGATCGGCCGCGTCGGTACCGTGCTGGGCGACTCGGGCGTGAACATCGCCGAGTACCACCAGGCGCGGCTCTCCGAAGGCGGCGAAGCGCTGGCGGCGGTGGCGGTCGACGGCGCAACCGACGCGACGGTGCGGCAGAAGCTGCTCGAGATCCCGGACGTGAGGACGGCCACCATCGTCTGCTTCCCCGCGACGTGAGGCGGCGATGAGCGTGCCGGTGAGCCGCGACCCGGACGTGCGCGAGAGCGTGGCGGAGGACGCGTCCGGGCTGCACCTCGTACCGGAGGCGGTGGCGCGGCCGGCCTCCGTTCTGGAAGCCGTCGAGGCGCTGCGCGAGGCGGTGTCGGCGGGAACGCCGGTGACGACCGCGGGCGGGCAGACGAGCACGACGGCCGCCTCGATCACCGACCGCGGGCTGCTCCTCTCGCTGCGCGCGCTCGACCGGATCCTGGACATCGATCCCGTGGCGATGAGCGCCCGCGTCGAGGCCGGCGTGCCGGTCGCGGAGCTGGCGCGCGCGGCGGCGGAGCACGGCCTCCTCTTCGCGCCGGACCCGACCAGCGAGGTCGAGTCGACGATCGGCGGCGCGGTGGCGTGCAACGCGTCGGGCGCGCGCACGCTGCGCTACGGCCCGACGCGCGGACACGTGCTGGGGCTGAAGGTCGCGCTCGCCGGCGGCGAGGTCGTGGAGCTGCGCCGGCCGCGGCTGGAGAAGAACACCGTCGGCTACGCGCTGGCGCACGACCCGGTGGACTGGTTCGTCGGGAGCGAGGGGACGCTCGGCGTGGTGCTGGAGGCGGAGCTGGCGCTGCTGCCGCGGCCGGCGCAGGTCGTCGGCTTCGCGCTCCCCTTCCCCACCGAGGCGGAGGCGCTGGCGTTCGTGGCGGCGGCGCGGGAATCGACGGAGGTGAGCCCGCGCTGCCTGGAGTTCTTCGACGCGCGTGCCGCGGCGATCTTCCAGGGGCTCGACGCGGAGACCGCATCTCCGCTCGTGTACTCCGAGGAGACGGTCGAGCCGGGCGGCGAGCCGCCCTTCGAGGCGTGGCTCGCGCTGGCCGAGACGCACGGCGTATGCGACGCCGACATCCGCGTCTACGAGGACGACGCGGCGCTGCGCGAGGCGCGGCGTCGCCGCCACGCGGTGCCCGCCACCATGAACGAGCGCGGCGCGCGCCACCGCGCCGCCGGCGGGCGAAAGGTCTCCACGGACTGGGCGGTGCCGTACCGGCGGCTGGGAGAGGCGATCGCCGCGGCCCGCGCCATCGCCGACGCGCACGGGATCGAGCCGCCGGTGATCTACGGCCATGCCGGCAACGGCCACCCGCACGAGAACTTCGTCGCGACGGACGCGGCCGAGCTGGAGCGCGTCGAGAAGGCGGTCGAGGAGACGCTGCGGCAGGTGCTGGCGCTCGGCGGGACCGTCGCGGCGGAGCACGGGATCGGCAAGCTCAAGCGGAGATGGCTGCCGCTGCAGATGTCGCCGCTGCAGATCGGGGTGATGCGGGCGGTGAAGCGGGAGCTGGATCCGGAGGGGCTGCTGGCGCCGGGGAACGTGCTGTAGGCGGCGCCGGAGGCGCCGCCGCGAGAGGTCGGGCTGCGCCGCGCGCGAGAGGCGCGCGGCGGTGGCCGATCCGCTTCCCTCTACGGAGCCTATCGTTCGACCTCGAGCAGCCACTCCGCCGCGGACCGCCAGCGGATAGAGCCCGGCAGTTCGCGCATCGGCGGGGACGAGTCCGCGGTTACGAGCAGGGCCGTAGCTTCCGGATATTCCCTCGACGCCGACGCGAGCGCCGCCACCTCGCGCTTCCAGGTTTCGTCACCTTCGGTGTCCAGGCTGACCTGCACCAACAGCGGG
>DASTKT010000006.1:0-24590 GCA_035715725.1 Longimicrobiales bacterium
GCAGTCCAGCACCGTGTCGAACCTGCGCCCCAAGCGCTCCAGATGCAGCGCGTCAGCCGCAACGAACTCGACCTCGGCTCCGCGCTCCTCGGCTTTCCTACGGGCGATGGCCAGTGCCGTTTCGGCCACGTCGACGCCCAGCACCGGCAGTCCCAGCGAGGCGATGTACAGCGCGTTCTCGCCGGTCCCGCAGCCCGCGTCGAGCACCGCGCCGACGAATCCGCCTTCGGATGCCAGACGCACTATCGCCGGCTGCGGCCGGCCGATGTCCCACGGCGGAGGCCCGTCGTGGTACGACGAATCCCAGGGCAGCCCGGTCAGCCGTTCGTGACTGGTCGGGTGCCGACCACGGAACGGATCGTCAGCGAAGGCTTCTGCTCGCTCCGACAACTTCGAACCCTCCTGCAATGGTTCTTGCCACGTCATCGCGGCACGCCGATCCACGGGTCTCGACTATTCCTCCTTACCCTCCATCGCTTCCCAAGGGACAAGGCATCGACCTCGAGGTCGCGAAGCAGGGTGTCGGCCTTCTCTGACTTGGGCCACGGCTGCTGCTTGAAGTCTACGCGACCATCTCGATGGAAACGACCAGAGAGTCGGAATGCGGCCTCGGACGTGAAGCGAGTATCTGCAGCCACTCCATGAGCGCGTCCAGGTACGTCTGCCCCGCGTCCGAGTGGGGGCGCTCCCTTCCGCTGGCCCCCTTGCTCTTCATGCAGAAACCATTCGGAGGGACGACTTTCGCACCACATTTCTGGCGTTCACGACGCGCGCCGCAGGCGCGTGTCCCGCCGGCCCAGGTGCCGAGGTCCAGCGTGTCGGCTTACCCGCCGGGCAAGGGCGGGCAGCGCCCGCAGCGGTAACCGAGCTGTCATCCGACGTTGCCTCGGGTCTGTCCCGTGCGCGGCCGCTTGCGCGCGGGCTGCCCCAAGGCCCGGCCGATCTCCCGTCGGGAGGCACCCGCCGCCAGAAGCGCGCGAATGAGCAGGTCGACCGACACACTGGGGTCACTCGCCTCCATCTTCGCCACGCGCGACTGGCTCGAGCCCAGTCTGCGAGCGAGCTGCGTCTGCGAGAGCCCCGCGCGGTCGCGACGCTCTCTCAGCTCCGCGCTCAACGCCAGCTTGAGCTCAACGAAGCTCGCCTCCTCGCCGCTGAGCTCCAGGAACTCCGCCGCGGATCCAACTCGCCAGCCCGCCGCCTCCAGCTTCTCTCGCTTGGCCTTCTCCATCGCTCCCTCATTGCGAGGCATCGTAACGCCGGAGACGCTCACGAGAGCTCTCGATCACGGCCCGCGGCGTCTGCTGCGTCTTCTTGCTGAACACCTCGAGAATGACGATCGCGTCCGCATCGGCCCGGTACACGATCCGCCAGGTCTGAGCCTCATCCTGGATCCGCAGCTCGTGGCAGCGACGACCGACGCTGGGCACCGGCCGCGAATGCGGCAGCCCGAGCGACTCGCCGCGCTGAAGCCGCCGCAGGAGGAGCCCCGCTTCCAGGCGAGCGGCAGCCGGGAGTGGCGGGCTCTTCACCTCCCCGTGCGGTCAAACCAGCGGACGGCCGCCCTGGCGCACGCCTCAATTTATGTCAGATTGGACATAAATGGAATGCGGGATGCAGCGCCTGCAGGCGCGGTCGGATGGCGCATGATGGTGTTGGCGTTCACGACTTCCGCCGCGGGCCGCTATCCGGCGACCCGGTCGGTCACCAGGCGCCCCACGTCGGCCAACGCCTCGTTGCGGGCGTCCACGGGCACCATCGATTCCGTCAAATAGGCCGCGACGAGGAGAGGCGCCCCGCGCGCCGGCCACACGATCGCCACATCGTTCGTCGCGCCGTGCTCCCCCATGCCGGTCTTGTCCCCGACCCGCCAGTGGCCGGGAAGTCCCGCTCGCAGCTTGGCGGCGCCCGTCGTGTTGCCGACCAGCCAGCCCAGCAGCCGTTCGCGCGACGCGTCCGAGAGCTCGCGGCCGAGCAGCACCCGGCGCAGGTTCGCCAGCATCGCCGCCGGGGTCGTCGTGTCGCGCGGGTCGCCCGGCACGGCGCTGTTGAGCTCCGGCTCCATGCGGTCGAGCCGGGTCGCGGGGTCGCCGATGCCGCGCAGGTACGCGGTCAGGCCGGCGGGCCCGCCGACGGTGGGCAGGAGCAGATTCGCGGCCGTGTTGTCGCTGTAGCGAATGGCGGCGTCGCAGAGCGCGGACACGCTCATCGCACCCTCGCTCACGTGCTCGCGCGTCACCGGTGCGTACTCGAGCAGATCGCTCGGCCCGTAGGGCACCCGTCGCTCGAGGCGCTCCTCTCCGCGATCGACCCGCGAGAGGACCTGCGCGACGAGCAGCCACTTGAAGGTGCTGCACATCGGGAAGCGCTCGTGCTCACGGTAGCCGAGCCGGCGCCCCGTACCCACGTCGAGGACCGCCACTCCAAGCCGTCCGGCGACGCGCCGCTCGATGTCCGCGAGCCGTTGCCGGAACCGTCGCGAACTCCCGGTCGTTTCGGCTCGACCCGCGGCCATGGGCCCGGTCAAGGCCGCCAACGCGGCAAGGATGAAATCCCGGCGGTGCATGGATCTGCCGTTGCGTTCATGGTGGAACCTCGTTACCGCACCCAGCGTCTACTCGATCGCGGAGCGCACGCTGGATAACGTCCAGACCAGCGAGGCGAGTGCCCCGTCCGACCCGGTCTGCCGGGGTACGCGACTCCAACCATCCGGCGGACGAGGCGGCAAAGCCACATCGGCGAGAACGCGCGTGCAGGGCGCCGGTGCTCCGGTGCTCGGGTCGGGCTACGCGTCACTTCACGAATACGTCGACGCGCACCGTCTCCCCGCTCGGTGTCATCCTGATCGGTACCGATTGGGTCGTCGCGTCGCCGGGATCCGGTGTCGTGACGACGATGTCCGCGCAGGCACGGAAAGCCGCTGCGCCACCGCCGAACGTGGATACCTCGACCCAGAACTTCCCATTCTGATCCGTGATGGCCGAATCCGCGGGCACGTCGACGGCAGGCCTGGAGCATCCATCTGGCTTCAGGTATGCGACCACGCGAGCCGAGTGCACGGGTATGCGACCGGCACGAAACACCTGTCCGACGAGGACGGTGGAATAGAACCCTTCGCCGAGGTGGCACCCGGCGGTGAGGACGACAAGCGCCAACCCGGCCTTCTTCCAGCCCCAAATCGAGCGAAGCATCCTGCCGATCCATAGGAGAGAAGCACTGGCGGCATACGTCATTGCCGTTCACGACGCGCGGCGGCGGCCGCGTCCCGCCGGCCTGCGCGCTGAGGTCACGCCCAGCCGCCGCTTCGCCGGGCAAGCGGCCGAAGGCCGCGCAACGGAAACCGCGCAGTCAGGCGGCATTCCGCTGCCTGCACGCGGGCTACCGTGTGGTACGCCCCATGCTCGCCTGCGCGGCCCGCTCCCGCAGCTCCTTGACCACCCGATGATCACTGAACGGCAGCTGTAGACTCGCCGGCGCCATGAAGACGATCTCCTCGCCCCACCTGCACGGCTGACGAAGGCGGAGCTTGATCATCTTCGGATTCCAGAAGCGGGTCTCCGTCACCTCTTCGATGTTCCGGAGCGGAATGAGCTCCTCGACAGTGTAGTCCGAGACGAGCAGATGGTCGTCCTCGAGCCACACCGCCTTCAAGCGCCGCACGAACCACAGGATGAAGCCCGAGCCGGCGATCCAGGCGCCGAGGAAGACCCACTTCATCTCCGGTGGGGGTGGCGTAGGTTCGGTGAAGATACCCATCCAGAGGCCACACGTCCCGAACCCGAACCCGGAGATCCACAGGATCGGGAAGAGGCGCTTTTGGACGAATGTCATGGATGACGAGAGGCGCTTCTTCACGCCACCTCCATTCTGCCTTCTGGCAAAAGGGAATGCCGCCCAACGTTCTGCCGGTTACCGGCGCCGCCGCAGTGAAGCGGAGGCGGTGTCCCGGCGGCCCACGCGCTGCGGCTCGGCCCAGGCGGCATTCCGCCGGGCAAGCGGGCGCAGCCCGCGCAGCGGTAACCGTGCTGTCATCCGCCGTGAGCCGCGCCGGTGGCCCAGCCATCCCGCGGGGGAAGGGCGAATCAGGCGGCCCGGAGCGGCGCCAACTCCACAGCCGAGGGACGACTCAGCCCCAGAACGTCGAAGGCTCGGTTGACCTCCTCGGCCGACACGTGCATCGGCGAGATGATCTCGATTCCGAGCGGCGTGCCGTCCGCGGCGTAATCGATCAGGACCTCGGGTGACACCTCGACCGTTCGGGCACTCCGTTGCCCCGGCCGGCCAGCGAGATAGATGTAGGCGGCGAAGGGCTGACCCTTCCGGTATGTGATCTGGAGAGAGAGCGTGCTCATGGGCCAGGCTCGCGCGGGTAAGCGGTCACCACCTACAGGAGCTTCTCGTCCGAATCCGGCTCGACCACGACGATCCAGGGCTGGTCCAGGCGTCGAGTGTGTACCAGGAAGCGACCCGGGCGGCGCGCCGGCAGCACTCCCGTTGCATCCTCCAGCATGGTTCGCAGCTCCACTTCCGAGAAGCCGCGCTCCTCCATGCGGGACTCCACGTGCGGGGTGAACGCAAGCTCCCAGTTCCACCACTCAAACGGGCCCGGCCGCTCGTCGGGTGCCATTCCGTAATTTAAGCGAAAGCGCGGCCCATGGCGCCTGATGCGAACTTAGGTATGCGACGTGCGCCCGCAGCGCGCATGTGCCCGCGGCCTAGCTAGCTGGCCATCGGCTTGGGCTCCCACAGTTCCAGCTTTCGGCCCTCCGGATCGAGGAGGTGCGCGAAGCGGCCGTTGGGTTCGTCGTCCAGCCTGCGCAGGGGCGTCACGCCATGCTGCGCGCAGCGCGCGAGGATACCGTCCATATCGTCCACCATGAGATTGATCATGAACTCCTTGGTGGACGGCTCGAAATAGTCCGTGTCGGCCTTGAACGACGAGAACACCGTCGCCGCCCCCGGGTGGCTCGCCGCGAGCTGCGGCGTGAAGATCACCCCACCCCAATCCTCGAAGGAAAGGCCCAGGACGCGGCCGTACCAGTCCCGCAGAGCCGCTTCATCCCGGCTCTTGAAGAACACCCCGCCGACACCCAACACCTTGGCCATGCGGACCTCCTGAGATGGCTGTTCGTGCCCGTCGAAGCGGGTCAGCAAGACACCGATAACGCGGGGCACGTTCCGACGCACGGCCGCGCGCGACGAACTGCTACGTCGCCGCCGCACCTGCTACGCGACACCTGGCGACCGGCTTAGCCCAACCCAACGGGCCGGAGCTCGTCTCACTTCTGCTTGCATCGATCTCGACGATCTCGGGGAAACTCGGCGCCAGATCACGATGCCAAAATCAGGCAATTCAACTGTCGTCTAACGTTCTGTCGGTTACCGAAGTGAGCGGAGCGAGTGTCCGGCCGGCCGATGCCGCCGAGGTGAAGCCTACCCGCATTCCGGCCGGCAAGGGCGCGCAGCGCCCGCAGCGGTAACCGTGCTGTTAGGCGCCGTGCTACCCGGTGCTTGGGCCGCCCGTCCGCCCGAGGAATGCCTGCGCATCTCGACTACCACCGCGCTTCGGCCCCGAAGTTGGTTCCGAGCGGGCCCGCCGGCCGGCCGCCCCCTCAGTTTCTAGCGCGTTCAGTGCGAAAGTGCATACCAAGTCACCCCCACACCGATACCGAGGCCGGCTCCGATGAAGAAACCAGGTACCCCCGGGTCTTCTCCGCTGCCCAATCGGAGCCGGTCGAAGGTGTAGTAGCCGAGGAACGCACCGAGCACCCCTCCCGCGAGACCGCTCAGAATCATCATCCCCGGCGAGAAGCGATCCTCCTCCAAGACGGTGCGCGGGGCCACCGAAGCACCCAGGCGGGGCCGAAGCGACACCTCGGCGAGGCGGGCAGGTGCGATCCGCTGCGCTGCCGCTGGCGTGGCGAGGACGCTCTGAAGGACGAGGAGCACCGCCGCCATTCGGACTCTCCAGCGCATCCGCCTACTCCCGCAGGTGGTCATGTCGTTCCGGGTCGCATGGCGCCTAACCTCGCCATTCCCGACACATCGATCGTGAACTCGTTCGTTGCGGGGCTTTGGGCGGACCTGAGTTCGCTGGTCCGTTGTGCGGGGCGGAATGCGCGCGGTGACGAGGCGGGCACCGGAGCGCGGTGCTCGGGGAGTGTCGCGTGGTTGCAAGATAACCGCGGGGCACCAGGATTCGACAGAAGCATGCGTCGGGCCGGTCTGTGCGGGCGAGGTGATGGCGGGGCGGAAGATAGCGCACTGCGCGACTGTCTGGCCGTCGCGGGCCGGAGCCCCACGGCGGATCCGCGCCGACGGGGGCCCGGGAGCGCCGGCGGTCCGGGGACGCCGCGAGCATCGACGGGCGGGCGCCGGCGGCGGCCCCGCCGCGCACCTCCGGTGCGGAGTCGGCGGCCACGGCGTAGCTTGGGGGAGCGGTTCCACGCGAACCCGGAGCATGGCGGCGAGGCGCGGGCCGCGGCCGGCCGTATCGAGCGTGACGCCGCGCCGGCGCCGGGCGGCCGGCGGACCCCTCGTCGCCTGACGGGACGATCCGGAGGAGGACGCGATGACCTCGGAGCCGATCGACTGGCGCACGCACGGCGTGCGCGTGGTGCGCGGGAGCGAGCTGGACCCGAACACGCCGCAGACGCCGGGGATGTCGCGGGCGGCGGCGATCACGCACGCGCGGACGGGCGCGAGCAAGCTGTGGGCGGGGACGGTGACGATCCGGCCGGACGCGAAGACGGGGGCGCACCACCACGGCGAGCTGGAGAGCGTGATCTACGTCGTGAGCGGGCGGGCGCGGATGCGCTGGGGGGAGCGGCTGGAGTACACGGCGGAGGCGGGGCCGGGGGACTTCATCTACGTGCCGCCGTACGTGCCGCACCAGGAGATCAACGCGAGCCCGGACGAGCCGCTGTCGTGCGTGCTCGTGCGCAGCGGGCAGGAGCCGGTCGTGGTCAACCTCGATATCCCGGCGGTGGAGCAGCCGGAGAGCGTCTACTGGGTGGATCCGATCCATCCGGCGCCCTGATGTCGGATCCGGACGGACCATTCGTTCCGTTCCCGCCTCCGCCTCCGCCTCCGCGCCCGCCTCCGGCCGTTCCTCATCACCGCGACACGGCCGGGGAACGGCCTCGGAGGCGGGCGCGGAGGCGTCGTGACTGCCGGAACCGGAGCCCGCTACCCGGTCGCGCGGACGCCGTTCGCCGCGAAGCGCCTCGCCGCGGCCGCCGGCCGCGCATCTCCCTGGTCGAGCGCCCATTGCGCGTGGTGGGCGAGGAGCGCGAGGGCGGTGGCACGGCCGAGCTGGAGCGCGAAGCGGCGGGCGCCGGCCTCGGCGGCGTCGGACTCGCGGGCGGACGCCTCCTCCAGCCAGCGGCCGGCCTCCTCGACGGTCGAGCGGGCGACGTCGCCGAGCGCGGCGAGCCCGGGGTCCGCCAGCGACGCGGCGCGGCGCCGCAGCTCGCCCTCCAGCACGCGCACGCCATCCACCGCCGCCACCGCGCGCAGCGCGTCGAGCGCCAGGACGTTCGTCGTACCCTCCCAGATCGAGAGCACCTGCGCGTCGCGGAGGAGCGCCGGCATCCCCGAATCCTCGATGTAGCCCACGCCGCCCAGCGCCTCGACCGCCTCGCTCGCCACGGCGACCGCCTGCCGGGCCGTGGTGAGCTTCACGATCGGCGTGAGGACGCGCAGCAGCGCGGTCTCTCCGGCGACGTCGCCATCCCCCGACTCCACGACCCCGAGCCCCTCCGCGAGGCGGAACGCCAGGTGGAGGGCGGCCTCGAGCTCGGCCTCAACCCCGGCGAGCGTGTCCGCGTGCAGCGGCAGATCGCGGAGCGGCCGGCCGAACGCCTCGCGGCGGGCGGCGTGGTCCGTGGCGAGCGCGACGCCGCGCCGCATGAGCGCGGCGGCGGTGATGGCGTTCCAGGTGCGCGTCACGTTCAGCATCGGCGCGACGGCGCGGACGCCGTCCGTGAGCCCGGCGACGGGGACGGCCGGCACGCCGTCGAGCGTCAGCTCGGCCGTCGGCAGCTTGCGGGTGCCGAGCTTGTCCTTGAGGCGCTCGACGCGCACGCCCTGGAGCCGCCCATCCTCGTCGCGCGGCTCGACGTAGAACAGCGCGAGCCCGCGGCTGCCGGGCGGGTTCCCCTCGGGGCGCGCCAGCGCCAGCGCCATCGGCGCGGTGACGGCGGAGACGAACCATTTCCGGCCGTGGAGGCGCCAGACGCCGTCGTCGCCGCGGCGGGCCACGGTCTCGGTGCGGGAGACGTCGGAGCCGCCCGGCAGCTCGGTCATCCACTGGCCGCTGACCCAGACGCGCGCCGGGTCGCGGCTGGTGAGGCGCGGCAGCGCGCGGGCGACGAGCTCGTCCGCGCCGGCGGCGAGGAGCGCCCGCGCGGCGCCGTCGGCCATGGCCAGCGGGCAGCCGTAGAAGTCGGTGGACGGCGTGAACAGGTAGGCGAGCGCGAAGCCGTGCACGCGGGAGTGGCGGCCGTGGCGCCGCTCGTACGCGGTGGCGACGACGCCGGCCTCGGCGGCCACCCGCTCGGCCTCGCGCCAGACGCGCGTGAGCTCGACGCGGTCGACGCGGTTCCCCCAGGCGTCGGTCTGGACCAGGACCGGCTCGCTCAGGCGATCGGCGCGCTGGAGGTCGTGGAGGGGGCCGCCGGCCAGGCGTCCCATCTCGCGCAGCGCGGGCTCGATCTCCCGCAGCACGTCGGGCGGGAGCGCGCGCCGGAGGTAGGAGCGGAGGACGGCGTCGTCGTCGTACTGGTTCCCGAGGCGGGGCGACGGCTGGACGAAGGGCATGGGCCCGACCTCCGCGGATGTGGGCGGGGCGTCAGCTCGCCGCGACGGGCGCCTCGGCGACGGTGGCGAAGCGGGCCGCGAGCACGTCCGCGAGCGCCGCCACGCAGCGCTCGCCGATGGCGGCGCTCATCCCGCGCGCGTCCCCGAGGATGCCGTTCGGCGTGACGGCGCGGAAGCCGTCGCGGAAGACGCGCCGCATCAGCTCCGGCGTGAGCTCGGCCATGAGCCCCGCCTCGGCCGCGTCCACCTTCACCAGCTCCGGCCAGAGCGTCAGCATGATCGAGCTCTCGGCGATGTCGGCGTGGCCGAGCACGCGCGCGCCGAGGCCGGACACCTGCTCCGTCGCCTGGCGGAGCACGCCGATGAACGTGACCAGGTCCGTGTAGCTCTCGACCGTCGCCGCGGGCGCGACCGCGTCGCGCAGCCGCTCCAGCATGCCGTCGATGGGCGCGAAGTTTCCACCGTGCGAGGGGATGATGAGGATGCGCCGGAAGCCGTGCCGGGCGAGGCTGGTGCAGTAGTCCCGGCAGAGCGCCTCGAGCGTGGCCGGCTGGATCGAGACGGTGCCCGGGAACGCCATGTGGTGCTCGGAGCAGCCGACGCGGATCGTCGGAGCGACGAGGGCGTTCCCGAGCCGGCGCGCCACCTCGAGCGCCAGCCGCGTCCCGTGCTCCGCGTCCATGAAGAGCGGCAGGTGCGGGCCGTGCTGCTCGACGGCGCCGCAGGCGAAGACGACCGTCGTCATGCCGCGCTCGAGCGCCGCCTGCACATCGGGCCAGCGCAGCCGCTCGAGGAAGAGCTCGTTCTCCATCGGTAGCCTCCGGGGACGGGACGTGGGGGTGGCGGGTGCGGGCTGCCGGAGACGGGCCCCGCGCCGGCGCCGGCGGGCGGCGCGGCGGAGGCGAGTCGGCGCGGGCGGCGCGCCCGCGTGGACGGAAGATCGGCGCGGGGTGGGGCGCGGGCAAGCACGGCGACGGGGCGGCGCGGGGTGGGGCGCGGGCAAGCGCGGCGCGGGGCGGCGCGGGGCGGCGACGGGGCGGCGCGGAGGGTGTGCCACTGCGGCCGCGCGGGCGACCGGCCGGGGCCGCGAGCCGGGTGGTACGGGGTGGAGGGGTGGTGGAGGATGGGGATGGAAACGCGGCGCTCGGCCGCGCGGCGAAGGGTCCCGCGGGCCATCTTTCTCGGCGTTGCCTGGGCGGCCGCCGCCGGCTGCGGGCGCAGCCCGGACCCGGCGCCGGCGGATCCGCCCCCAGCGTCGATCTGGCCGCGGCTCCGCTACGCCGGGCGCGACGGCGAGGGCGTGCCGAACTACATCAGGCGGCCCTTCACGGCGGCGGAGGCGGGCTTGCTGCGGGCGCAGCTCGGCGTGACGAACCCGCACCGGCTCTACCTGGGCGACTCGTCGGCCACCGCGATCCTGAGGTACGACACCCGCCCCGACAGCGGGCACGACGACATGGCGCCCTCCTTCGCGGTCGGCTTCGTCTCGTTGCGCCGGCCGGGGGAGAGCTGGGAGGAGCTGCGGCGCCGCATCCACACGCTGCACGCGCAGGACTTCCCGGAGACCGCGCGGGTGCCGGACACGTCGCTCGCGCTCCTCGACCCCGAGGTCCGGCCGCTCTTCGAGCGCATGGTCCGCGAGGCGCGCGCCCGCGGCTTCCGCATCCGCGTGATCGAGACGTATCGCAGCCCGGAGCGCGAGGCGTACCTGATGAGCCGCGCCAGCGGCAAGACGTTCACGGCGACGTCGATCCACTCGTACGGCCGCGCGGTGGACGTGGCGGTCGGCCGCGGCGATCCCGGCCATCCCCGGACGCGGGGGGAATACGTCGCGTTCCGGCGCTGGGTCCTGGCGTTCGGCCGCGGCCGGCTGAAGCTGATCGGCTCGCCGGACGAGACCTGGGACTGGAACCACGTCGAGGCGCCGGCCAGGTGGCTGGGGTTCCACACGATCGAGGAGGCGCTGGCCGGGGCGGGCAAGTGCGCGGCGACCCCGGCGCCGGACGGTGTCTGCGTGTTCCGGCCGCGGCTGCCAAGGCGGTGAGGCGCCGGCCGCGGCCGCGAGGCGGGCGGGCCGCCCGCGGCCGCGAGGCGGGCGGGCCGGGAGCAGGGGCGCGAGGCGGGCCGGCCGATGCCGCTCCCGCCCACCTCGGCCGGCGCGCGCCCGTCCCCGCGCCCGCCGCTACGGGTGGTCGTGGCGCGTCGTGATCAGCACCACGCCGTTGGCGCCGCGCAGCCCGTAGATCGCGGCCGAGCCGCCGTCGCGGAGCACGTCGATGCGGACGACGTCGGCCGGATCGATCCCCGCGAGCAGCAGTCGCGGGGGCACGCCGGCCATCAACGGCATGCCATCGACGACGTAGAGCGGGTCGCCGCCGTCGAGCACGGTCGCCCCGCCGCGCACGCGGACGGCGAAGTCGCCGCCGGGGAGCCGCTGGACATCGACGCCGGGGATCCGCCCCTCCATCAGCTCTTCCACCCGCGCGACCCGCGTCGCCTCGGCGCGCGAGACGACGACCGAGCCGACCGAGCCGGTCACGTGCCGCCGCGGCAGCGTCCCGTAGCCCACCGGCACCCGGTCGGCGCCAGCGTCCGGCGGCACCGGCGGCGCGGACCGCGCGCCGGACGCGCACCCCCCGCCCACCGCGAGCCCGATCCCGCAGAGCAGGGCCACCCCGCGCGGCGCGTACGTCCGCTTGCTCCCCATCGTCTCCTCACCCGTTCGGGCCGTGCGTGCGGAGGCCCGCGGTCGGAGGGGCCGCGGATCCCTCGGGCGGGCGGCGCCGGCCGTGCGCTCCGCCCCCGGCCCGGGAGGACGCAGCATTCCGGCCTGCGCCGGGCGCCATGGCGGGGCAGCGGCGCCGGGGCGGGAGGCGGTGACCCGCGCCGGGCGGCCGGCCGCGAGGACGCGAACGCCGGGGCCGACGGCGCTCGGTTGACGCAGGCGTCGCCTGGCGTCGATCTTCCCCGACCCGTCGGCCCCACCGCCCCCGCATCCCCGAGCCGCGCGCATGAGCGCCACTCCGCCTCCGGGCGCCGTACAGGACCCCGAGCCCACCCCGCGTCCGCGCGTCGAGCAGGAGCCGTTCGGCGCCACGCCCGACGGCCGGCCGGTCGACCTCTTCACGCTCGAGAACGGCCGCGGCGTGCGCGTGCGCTTCATCGGCTACGGCGGCATCGTCGTCTCGCTCGAGGTGCCGGACCGCCACGGCGCGAGCGACGACGTGACGCTCGGCTACGATACGCTGGACGCCTACCTGGCGGAGAACCCGTACTTCGGCACGCTCATCGGCCGCTACGCGAACCGCATCGGCGGCGCCCGCTTCACGCTGGCCGGCCGGAGCTACCGGCTGCCGCCGAACGACGGGCCGAACCAGCTCCACGGCGGCCGGCACGGGTTCCACACGGTGCACTGGGGCGTCGAGCCGTTCCGGAGGGAGGACGCGGTCGGGGCGGTGCTCACGTACACGAGCGCCGACGGCGAGGAGGGATTCCCGGGCACGCTGGCGGCGCGCGTGACGTACACGCTCACCGCAGGCGACGAGCTGATCTTCGACTACCACGCAACGACCGACCGCCCGACGCCGGTCAGTCTCACGCAGCACTCCTACTTCAACCTCGCCGGCGACGGCCGCCGCGACGTCCTCGACCACCTCCTCGCGATCGACGCCTCGCGCTTCACGCCGGTCGACGCCGCGCTGATCCCGACCGGCGAGCTCCGCTCCGTGGCCGGCACGCCCTTCGACTTCACCACGCCCACACGCATCGGCGAGCGCCTCGACCGGGACGACGCGCAGCTCCGCATCGGCGGCGGCTATGACCACAACTTCGTCCTCGACCGGGCAGTCGGCGGCACGCTCGCCCGCGCCGCCCGCCTCGAGGACCCCGGGAGCGGACGCGTGCTCGAGATCCTCACCACCGAGCCCGGGATCCAGCTCTACTCCGGCAACTCCCTCGACGGCCGCCTCGTCGGGAAGCGGGGGCGCCCGTACCGCCGCCACTACGGCGTCGCCCTCGAGACGCAGCACTTCCCCGACTCCCCCAACCGCCCCGCATTCCCATCGACGATCCTGCGCCCGGGGGAGGAGTACCGGTCGCGGACGGTGTATCGGTTCTCGGTGCGGGGGTGGGCGGAGGCGGTTCGGCCCGGGCCGGACGGCGTCGGCGCCGGGATCAGGAGCGGCGGCGCACGCGGAGCCGCGGAGAGTTACCGGGCGTTCGAGGCGGGCCGGGGATAACGTGAACGGCGTCCGGTAGAGTGCTCCCCACCGGGCGCCGTCCGTTCCGGAGCGCCTTCGATCTCGATCTCGAGCGCGATCTCGATCTCGTGTGTTGCGGTTCCGAGCCCGAGCCCAGCGCCGCCGGCGCGGAGCCCGAGCCCGAGCCCGTCCGTGAAGCCGTTCTCGCGGCCTTCGCCGATGCAAACCGCTTCAAGGACGGGCTCGGGCTCCGCGCCCTGCGGGCGCTGGGCTCGGGCTCGAACGGCGAAAACACGAGGTCGCGCTCGAGTTCGGGCTCGAGATCGAGACCCGCGCCTGCGGCGCTGAGATCGAGAGCGGACCACCCCCAACAACGAACGTCGCCCCCGCCCTCACATCGGATGCGTCGACACCAGGATCACGCCCTGCCCGTGGCCCACCCCCCAGCGCGCCGTCGCGGCCTTGCCGTCGAAGTGGCGGATGTAGACGATCAGCCCGATCTCGATCGTGCGCAGCGTTTCGACTCCGCCCAGCCGCGTGTCGTCGAGGTAGACCAGCACCTCGCTCGGCCGCCCCAGCAGCGTGTCCGGACCCCGCGCCGACAGCCAGTTCGAGTGCAGCGCCGCCACCACGTCGAAGGCGGTATGGAAATCCTTCGCCTCGATCTGCTCCCGCGTGATCAGGCTCATGTCGGGGTGCGCGCGGTGGGAGCGGGAGCCGGCGCACGCCAGGCCGCCCACCACGAGGAGGACGGCCAGCAGACGGCCGGAGCGGAGGCGCATGGGGACCTCGACGAGGTCGGAGGGTGGGGCCCTTGTCCCTGCTCTTATTATGATCTTATCTTTTCCGACACGCCAGAGGATGGACGAAGTGCGGGCGCACTACGGCGGGCGGACGGACACGGCAGCCGCGAGGATTACCATGCGCGTCGGCACGCGACGCGGGGCGATCGCCTTGCTACTCTCGCTGGTCGGCCCGGGCGCGGCGGCGCAGGGCGGCGCGGGCGTGCCCGCGTACCGGGACCCGAAGCTGCCGATCGCGGCGCGGGTCGCGGACCTGCTCGGGCGGATGACGCTGGAGGAGAAGGTCGCGCAGATGCTCTGCCTCTCGACGGGGAAGCAGGGGATCACGGACGCGGCGGGGCGCTTCGATCCGGCGCGGGCGCCGGAGTGGTTCCGGGTGGGGATCGGCCGGATCGAGCGGCCGAGCGGCGGGCACGGCGCGCGGGCGGAGGCGGAATACACGAACGCGATCCAGCGGTGGGTGCGCGAGCACACGCGGCTGGGGATCCCGGTGCTGTTCCACGAGGAGGCGCTGCACGGCCTGATGGGGCCGGAGGCGACGAGCTTTCCGCAGGCGATCGCGCTGGCGAGCAGCTGGAACCCGGAGCTGGTGGAGCGCGTGTTCGGCGTCGTCGCCTCGGAGACGCGGGCGCGGGGTGCGCAGCAGGTGCTGGCGCCGGTGATCGACGTGGCGCGGGATCCCCGGTGGGGTCGGATCGAGGAGACGTTCGGCGAGGATCCGTATCTGACGGCGCGGCTGGGGGTTGCGGCCGTGCGGGGGCTCCAGGGGACGGACTCGCTGATCCGGCCGCCGCACGTCCTGGCGACGCTGAAGCACATGACGGGGCACGGCCAGCCGGAGTCGGGGACGAACGTGGGGCCGGCGTCGCTGGGAGAGCGCACGCTGCGGGACGTGTTCCTGTACCCGTTCGAGACGGTGATCCGGGAGGCGGGCGCGCGGAGCGTGATGGCGTCGTACAACGAGATCGACGGCGTGCCCTCGCACGTGAACGGGTGGCTGCTGGGGACGGTGCTGCGGGGGGAGTGGGGCTTCGACGGCGTCGTCGTCTCGGACTGGCATGCGCTGCGGGAGCTGGTCACGCGGCATCACGTGGCGGCGGATGCGGCGGAGGCGGCGCGGCGGGCGCTGGCCGCGGGGGTGGACATCGAGCTTCCGGACGCGGACGTGTACGCGACGCTGGTGGAGCAGGTCCGGCGGGGGGACGTCCCGGAGGCCGAGGTGGACACGGCGGTGCGGCGGCTGCTGCGGGCGAAGTTCGAGCTGGGTCTGTTCGACGATCCATTCGTGGACGTCGCGCGGGCGGAGCGCGTCTCGGGCGCGGCGGAGCAGCGGCCGCTGGCGCTGGAGGCGGCGCGCCAGTCGATCGTGCTGCTGAAGAACGAGGGGGGCGCGCTGCCGCTGGACGCGGCGCGGCTGTCGCGCGTGGCCGTGATCGGCCCGCACGCGGCGGAGGTGATGCTGGGGAGCTACTCCGGGATCCCGCGGCACGCCGTCGCGTTCCTGGAGGGGATCCGCGCCCGGCTCGGGGCGGGCGCCACGGTGGAGTACGCCGAGGGCGCGCGCATCACGGAGGACTCGACGTTCACGGCGGAGCCGCAGCCGCACGTGGGCGGGACGCGCTCGCGGGCGCGCTCGTCGGCGGACCGGGTGGTGCTGGCGGACTCGGCGTCGAACGAGGCGCGCATCGCGGCGGCGGTGGCGCTGGCGCGGCGCAGCCAGGTCGCGATCGTGGTGGTCGGTGACAACGAGGCGACGTCGCGCGAGGGCTTCTCGGAGCAGCACCTCGGCGACCGCACGGCGCTGGGGCTGCCGGGCCGGCAGGCGGACCTCGTCCGCGCGGTGGTGGCCACGGGGACGCCGACGGTGCTGGTGCTCGAGAACGGGCGGCCGGCGTCGATCCCGGGCCTCGTCGCCCGGGTGCCGGCGGTCGTGGAGGCGTGGTACCCGGGGCAGGAGGGCGGCACCGCGCTGGCCGAGGTACTGTTCGGCGACGTGAATCCGGGCGGGAAGCTCCCGGTCACGGTGGCGCGGGACGTCGGGCAGCTCCCGGTCTTCTACGACCGGAAGCCGACGGCGCGGCGGGGGTACCTGTTCGATACGACGGCGCCGCTGTTCCCGTTCGGCTGGGGGCTGTCGTACACGACGTTCGCGTACTCGGCGCCGCGCGTGAGTCCCGCGCGCATCGCGCCGGACGGGCGCGCGACGGTGTCGGTCGACGTGACGAACACCGGCGCGCGCGCGGGCGACGAGGTGGTGCAGCTCTACATCCGCGACCGCGTCAGCCTGGCGACGCGGCCGGTCAAGGAGCTGCGCGGGTTCCGGCGCATTGGCCTGCGCCCCGGCGAGACGCGGACGGTCACGTTCGAGCTGGGGCCGCGGGAGCTGTCGTATCACGGGGTGGACATGAAGCGCATCGTCGAGCCGGGGTGGTTCGACGTGATGATAGGCGGAAATTCGGAGGATGTCGGGACCGTGTCCCTCGAGGTCACGTCGGGGATCGCGGCGCGGCCCTGAGGGGCAGGCCCGCATCGGGAAAGGGAAGGACCGAGATGAAGGACGCGTTCGCACCGGTCGTGAAGCAGAGCCTGTCGGACCGGCTGGCCAACCAGATCCGCCAGCTCATCCGCACCGGGAACTACCAGGAGGGCGACCGGCTCCCGGCGATCATGGAGATGGCGCGCCGCTTCCGCGTCGGGCACCCGACGGTGCGGGAAGCGCTGAAGAAGCTGGAGACGATGGGCTTCGTCGAGATCCGCCACGGCTCGGGCGTCTACGTGACGCGCAGCGAGGACGTGCTGGTGCACGCGAGCCCGGACTACACCGGCACGGTCACGAAGAAGCTGCTCGTCGACCTGATCGAGGCGCGCATGCCGCTCGAGACGCAGTCGGCGGTGCTGGCCGCGCGCCACGCCACCGAGGCGAACCTCCAGGCGATGCGCGACCTGCTCGCGACCGCCGAGGCGCACTTCGACGACGACGACCAGCTCAACACGGTCAACATGGCGTTCCACCGCGAGATCGCGCGCGCCTCCGGCAACACCGTGCTGGCGCAGCTGCTGGACGTGCTCCGCGACCTCTTCACCGAGGAGCAGCGCCTGATCCTCGGCATCTTCGGCTCGCGCGAGGCGGACCACGAGCAGCACGTCGAGATCCTGGACGCGCTCGAGAGACGGGACGAGACGCTCGCCGCCGACCGGATGCGCAAGCACCTGGAGAGCGTGCAGGACGCGGTGCTCCGCTGGGACCCGGAGGCCCACCCGGTGGGGTGACGCCACCCGCCGCGACGGCCGCGCGGCGGCTCGATCCCGGCCGGTCGCCCGTGGCCGACGGGCTCGACCCCCTCGATCCCCCGGAGGGACGGCAACCCTCGTGACTCACAGGACCCTCGCGCTGCTCGCCACCGGCACCGCGCTCCTCGCGGCCGCCGCGGCGCCCCGCGCGGCCGCGGCGCAGGGCGTGCCCGGCCTTCCGGACGGCGGCGCGGCGTACGTCGCCGCACGGGACGGCCCGGGCCGCTTCCCGCTCGCCGTGGCCGGCCGGCCGGCGGCGCTGTGGGTGGACTCCGCCGACCACGCCGGCGTGATCCGCGCGGTCGGGGAGCTGCGCGCGGACGTGGCGCGCGTCACCGGCGCCGAGCCGGCGCTCGAGGTCGGCGGTGCGCCGGCGGCCGGCCCCGTCGTCCTCGTCGGCACGCTCGGGAGGAGCGCGCTCGTCGACCGCCTCGTGCGCGAGAAGAAGCTCGACATGGGCGACGTCGCCGGCCGCTGGGAGACGTTCGTCGTCCAGGCGGTGCGCCGGCCGCTCCCCGGCGTCGAGGAGGCGCTCGTCGTCGCCGGGAGCGACAAGCGCGGCACGATCTACGGCGTCTACGACCTCTCCGCGCAGATCGGCGTGTCGCCGTGGTACTGGTGGGCGGACGTCCCGGTCCGCCGCCAGGCCAGCCTGTTCGTGCTCCCCGGCCGCCACACGCAGGGCGAGCCGGCGGTCCGCTACCGCGGGATCTTCCTGAACGACGAAGCGCCCGCGCTCTCCGGCTGGGCCCGCGAGAAGTTCGGCGGCTTCGACCACCGGTTCTACGAGAAGGTCTTCGAGCTGATCCTGCGGCTGAAGGGGAACTACCTCTGGCCGGCCATGTGGGGGAGCGCGTTCGCCGACGACGACACGGCGAGCCCGCGCCTCGCCGACGAGTACGGCATCGTCATGGGCACGTCGCACCACGAGCCGATGACGCGCGCGCAGGCCGAGTGGCACCGCTACGGCGCCGGGCCGTGGAACTACGAGCAGAACGACTCGACGCTGCGCCGGTTCTGGCGCCAGGGAATCGAGCGGATGGGCTCGCGCGAGAACATCGTGACGATCGGCATGCGCGGCGACGGCGACATGCCGATGACGGAGGGGAGCAACATCGCGCTGCTGGAGCGGATCGTCGCCGACCAGCGCCGCATCATCGCCGACGTCACGGGCAAGCCCGCGTCGGAGACGCCCCAGCTCTGGGCGCTCTACAAGGAGGTGCAGGACTACTACGACAAGGGGATGCGCGTGCCGGACGACGTCACGCTCCTCTTCTCGGACGACAACTGGGGCAACCTCCGCCGGCTCCCTGCCGCGAAGGACCGCGCCCGCCGCGGCGGCTTCGGCATCTACTACCACTTCGACTACGTCGGCGGGCCGCGCAACTACAAGTGGATCAACACGAACCCGATCGCCCGCGTGTGGGAGCAGATGAACCTGGCCTACCGGTACGGCGCGGACCGGATCTGGATCGTGAACGTCGGCGACCTGAAGCCGATGGAGCTGCCGATCTCGTTCTTCCTCGACTTCGCGTGGGCCCCCGACCGCTGGCCGGCCGAGCGGCTCCCCGAGTACACGCGCCGCTGGGCCGCGCAGCAGTTCGGCGCCGCGCACGCCGCCGAGATCGCGGAGCTGCTCACCGCGTACACGAAGCTGAACGGCCGGCGCAAGCCGGAGCTGCTCGCCCCCGAGACGTACAGCCTGACGAGCTACGACGAGGCGGAGACGGTCGTCGCCGAGTGGAAAACGCTGGAAGCGAAGGCCGAGCGGCTCTCGCGCGCGCTCCCCGCCGCCGACCGCGACGCGTTCTACGAGCTCGTGCAGCACCCGATCGAGGCGGGCGCGAACCTGAACGAGCTGTACGTCACGGTCGCGCTGAACCGGCGGTACGCGCGCGAGGGGCGCGCGGCGACGAACGAGCTGGCCGACCGCGCGAGAGCGCTGTTCGAGCGCGATGCCGCGATCTCGCGGAAGTACAACGAGGAGCTGGCCGGCGGGAAGTGGCGCCACATGATGGATCAGACGCACATCGGCTACACCTACTGGCAGGAGCCGCCGCGGAACGTGATGCCGCGGGTGGACGTGATCCAGGTCCCGGAGGCGGGGGAGATGGGCGTCGCGTGGGAGGGCGAGCCGGAGCCCGGGCCGCGCGGCCCGCCCGGCGCGGCGCGGCGGACCCCGCCCGCGCTCCCCCGCTTCGACCCGTACCTGCGCCAGACGTACCACATCGACGTCTACAACCGCGGCCGGACGCCGTTCGAGTACGCGGCGCGGGCCGGCGCGCCCTGGCTGCTCGTCACCCCGGAGAGCGGCACGGTCGAGAAGCAGACGCGCGTGAGCGTCAGCGTGGACTGGGCCCGCGTCCCGCCCGGCGACCAGCGCGCGCCGATCACCGTGAGCGGGCCGGGCGGCCGCAGCGTCGTGATCCAGGCCATCGTCGCCAACCCGGCCGCGCCGAAGCGGGACGACGTGGTCGGCTTCGTGGAGAGCGACGGCTACGTCTCCATGGAGGCCGAGCACTACACCCGCGCGGTGGGCGGCGGCGGCGTGCACTGGCAGCGCATCCCGGACCTCGGCCGGACGCTCTCCGGGATGACGCCCTTCCCGGTCACGGCCTCGCCCCGCTCGGCCGGCGGCGAGTCTCCCCGCCTCGAGTACCGCGTCTACCTGTTCGACGCCGGCGACGTCTCCGTTAGCGCCTACCTCTCGCCCACGCTCGACTTCACCGGCTCGGCGGCGGGGCTCGGCTACGCGGTCTCGTTCGACGACGAGCCGCCGCAGCTCGTCCGGCTGGGGCCGGACACGTCGAACGCGGCGTGGGAGAAGGCGGTCTCGGACAACATCCGCGTCATGATCACCCACCACCGGATCGCATCGACGGGCGCGCACGTGCTGAAGTTCTGGATGGTCGATCCGGGCGTGGTGCTGCAGAAGCTGGTGATCGACGCGGGCGGCGTGCGGCCGAGCTACCTCGGGCCGCCGGAGAGCTTCCACGGCAACGGAAATGACTCGCCGCAGAGGCGCAGAGCGCGCAGAGCGACGGCGGAAGCCGGCGGCGAGCCGCATTCGCCGGCGAGCGCATCGAATTGAAGGCGGACCGGGCTATGCCGGCCCCGGCGTGCGACCATGAACCTGTCGTTGCACCGGTGACCCTCGTCCCACCGGTCCAACTCGAAAAAAGGAGTCGGACCGGTCACCCGCGGTCGACCGGTCCAATCTCGAGGTCGTTTCCGGTGCGACGAACCCGCGCCGCCCGGCTTTCCGTGGCCGTTCCCTGCGTCCTCTGCGCCTCTGCGGAGAAATAATGTCCTTTCTTCCCAAGCGGTTACGCCTCCTCGTGCCGGTGCTCTCGCTCTTCGCGCCCGCCGGCCTCGCGCACGCTCAGGCGCCGCGCGCCACCGCCGACCCGCGCTTCGACTGGTTCGAGTACCAGGGCCGCGACTCGGTCTACCAGGTGTTCGCGCCGCGCGCGGGCGAGTACCTGAACCCGATCCTCGCCGGCTTCCACGCCGATCCGAGCATTACGCGCGTCGGCGACGACTACTACCTCGTCAACTCGAGCTTCACCTACTTTCCGGGGCTCCCGATCTTCCACAGCCGCGACCTCGTGAGCTGGACGCAGATCGGCAGCGCGCTGGACCGGCCGTCGCAGCTCTCGTTCGACACGCTCGGCATCTCGCGCGGCATCTTCGCGCCGGCGATCACCGAGCACGCCGGCACGTTCTACCTGATCACGACGTGCGCCGACTGCGGCGGCAACTTCCTGATCACGGCGACGGACCCGCGCGGCCCGTGGTCCGACCCGGTCTGGCTCCCGGAGGTGGACGGGATCGACCCGTCGCTCTTCTTCGACGACGACGGCCGCGCCTACGTCGTCAACAACGGGCCGCCCGTCGGGGAGCCGTTGTACCCGGGGCATCGCGCGCTCTGGATCCAGGAGTTCGACGCGGCGCGGAAGAAGATGGTGGGGCCGCGCACGGTGATCGTGAACGGCGGGGTCGACCTGTCGAAGAAGCCGATCTGGATCGAGGGCCCGCACATCTTCCGCCTGAACGGCCACTACTACCTCATCGCCGCGGAGGGCGGCACCGCCGAGCAGCACTCCGAGGTCGTGTTCCGCAGCGACTCGGTGCGCGGACCCTACGTGCCGTACGAGCACAACCCGATCCTGACGCAGCGGCACCTCGACCCCGCGCGGCCGTTCCCGATCACGTCCACCGGCCACGCGGAGTTCGTGCGCACGCCGGCCGACGAGTGGTGGGCGGTCTTCCTCGGCGCCCGGCCCTACATTGGCGACCGCTACAACACCGGCCGGGAGACGTTCCTCCTCCCCGTCCACTGGGTCGACGGCTGGCCGGTGATGACCACCGGCGACGAGACGGTGCCCTACCGCCATGCCCGGCCCACGCTGCCGGCGCAGCCGCCCGCCCCGGTGCCCACGAGCGGCAACTTCACCGTACGCGACGACTTCGCCTCGCCGCATCTCGCGCCGTACTGGGACCGGATCCGCACGCCGCGCGAGACGTGGTACGACCTGACCTCCACGCCCGGCTGGCTGACGCTCCGCGCGCGCCCCGCGGACCTGGCCGCGCGGACGCAGCCGTCGTTCCTCGGCCGGCGCCAGCAGCACCAGCGCGCCTCGGCGTCCACCGCCATGGTCTACCGCCCGGGCAGGCCCGGGGACCGCGCCGGCCTCGTCGCGTTCCAGAACGACGACTACTTCTACTTCCTGGGCGTCACGCAGGTGGACGGCCGGCCGGTGATCGAGCTGGAGAAGCACGCCGCCGGGAAGGCCGAGGTCGTGGCGACGGCGCCGCTGCGCGCCCCGCCCGACGCCCCGCTCTACCTCCGCATCGCGGCCCGCGGCGACCGCTACGACTTCTTCTACGGCCACCACCCCGGCGAGTGGACGCCGCTCGCGCAGGGCGCCGACGGCACGATCCTCAGCACGAAGGTCGCCGGCGGCTTCGTCGGGGCGTACTTCGGGGTGTACGCGTACACGCCGGGGCGGTGAGGGCGGAACGCGAGGCGAAGGCACCGATCCCGATAGCCGAAGGCGCTGAGATCGAGATCGAGCCTCCCCCCGCTCCGCCGCCGACGTTACTCGCCGCCGCCGGCCCGCTCCGGCACCGCGACCGCCCCCGCCTCCACCCCCGCCATCAGCGAGAGCAGCCCGTCCTGCGTCGCCTGGCCGCGCGCGACTTCGCCCACGAGCCGGCCGGCGCGGAGCACGAGGATGCGGCCGGAGAGGCTGAGGACCTCGGGGAGCTCGCTGGAGATGAGGAGGATGGCGCTCCCCTGGGCGGCGAGCTGATCGATGAGGGCGTGGATCTCGGCCTTGGCGCCGACGTCGACGCCGCGGGTGGGCTCGTCGAGGATGAGGATGCGGGAGCGGGCGGCGAGCCAGCGGGCGAGGACGATCTTCTGCTGGTTTCCGCCGGAGAGGCCCGCGGCGAGGGCATCGACGCCGGGGGCGCGGACGCGGAGACGGTGGAAGTAGTCCGTGGCGAGCGCACGCTCGTGGGCGCGGCGGATCCAGGAGAGGCGGGAGAGGCGGCGGAGGATCGGCAGGGAGGTGTTGTGGAGTCCGCTCTCGGAGAGGACGAGCCCCTGGCGCTTGCGGTCCTCGGGGACGAGGCCGATGCGGAGGCGGATGGCCTGGCTGGGGGTGTCGATGCGGACGGGGCGGCCGTCGAGGAGGATGCGGCCGCGGACGCCGCGCTCGAGGCCGAAGATGGCCTGGGCGAGCTCGGAGCGGCCGGCGCCGACGAGGCCGGCCAGGCCGACGACCTCTCCGGCGCGGAGCGAGAAGGAGATGTCCTCGAACTTCCCGGGGCAGGAGAGGTGCTCGACGCGGAGCAGCTCGCCGCCGGGGGCGGCGTCGAGGTGACTGGGGAAGTACTCGGCGAGCGGGCGGCCGATCATGAGGCCGACGAGCTCGGCCTCGGAGAGCTGGTCGGTGGGGCGCGTGGCGACGTGGCGGCCGTCGCGGAGCACGCTCACCGTGTCGCACAGGCTGAAGATCTCGGGCATCCGGTGCGAGACGTAGATGCACGTGACGCCGCGGAGCTTGAGGCGCCGGATGAGCGCGTAGAGGCGCTCGGCCTCGACCTGGCTGAGGCTGCTGGTGGGCTCGTCGAAGACGATGATGCGGGCGCCGCCGCCGACGGCGGCGGCGATCTGGACGAGCTGCTGCTGCGCGATGGTGAGCTCGCCGAGCGGGCGGCGGACGTCGAGGCGGGCGCCGATCTCCTCGAGCATGGCGGCGGCGCGCCGCTCCGTCTCACGCCAGTCCACCCAGCCGCGGCGGGCGGGGAGCGTGCCGAGGCAGAGGTTCTCGGCGACGGAGATGTTGCCGCAGAACGCCAGCTCCTGGTGGACCATGCCCACGCCGGCGGCGAGCGCGTCTCGCGGGCCGGCGAAGCGGACCTCCGTGCCGTGGACGAGGAGGCGGCCGGCATCCGGCGCGTGGATGCCGGCCAGGATCTTCCCGAGCGTGGACTTGCCGGCGCCGTTCTCGCCGCAGAGCGCGTGGCAGCTGCCGGCCTCGATGGCGAGCGAGACGTCGCTCAGGGCGAGGGCGCCGGGGAAGCGCTTGGTGATCCCCTCGAAGCGAACGGCCGGCTCCGCCATGGGACGGGGCGGCTAGCGCTGCGCGAGGTAGGAGGCGGGGACGTCCGTGAAGCCCCACGCCTTGAGCTGGCGCGCCCAGTCGCCGAGGTTGTCCTTGCTCACGCGGACCAGCTCCATCGGGATGATCTGCGGCACGTCCCTGTGGAAGTGGAGCTTGTCGACGATCGTCTTCACGCCGACGTACCCCCACTGGTAGACCGGCTGGGCCAGGAGCACGGGGGCGATCCCCTTCTCGACGTAGGCGAGCTCCGCCGGGAGCGCATCGACCGCGACCACCTTGGTCCGCGAGGGGTCGAGGTCGGTCAGCAGCGTGCGGGTGAAGAGCGGCCACCCGCCGACCATCGCCCAGCCGCGCACGTCGGGGTACGCGTTGTTCACGCGGACCACCTCCGCGGCCGCATCCTGCGGCGTCTCGATGTGGTGGAACGCGTCGACGATGCGGATCCCCGGGTACCTCGCGGCTGCCTCCCGCACGCCCTGCACGCGCCGCTGCAGGTTCGGCGCGTTCTGGTTCCCCGCCAGGATGGCGACGGCGCCCTTCCCGTCCATCAGCCTGGCCAGCTCGTCCATGACCGCCTGGCCGGTCTTGAGGTCGTCCACGCCGTAGTAGGCGAAGCGCTTCGACTGCGGCGCATCGCTGTCGAACGTCATGACGGCGACGCCGCGGCCGACGGCATCGTTGATCGCGCCGGTCACCTTGCTCGCGTCCGAGCAGGAGATGAGGATGGCGTCCGCGCCGTCGTTCACCGCCTGCTGGATGCGCTGGGCCTGGACCTGCCCGTCCTCCTGCGGCGGCGTGAGCCAGGCGACCTCGACCGTGAGGCCGGGGTTCTGCTCCGAGAG
>DASTKT010000007.1:0-71592 GCA_035715725.1 Longimicrobiales bacterium
GGGTGAATCGGAGGCGTCCCTCCGAGCCACCGCGCATGTCGGGGCCGTGGACCGCTGTCCCCGGATGCGCTCCCGCAAGTTCACACGCCCGGCGCCGCCCCGGCAAGTCCTTCGGAGCGACTTCGGGACCCGCCGCCACGCCTCCGCCGCAACCCCCACCCCGCGCCGGGCCGGGGCCCGATCGGAGCCTCCAGGTGCCGGCCTGGCCCGCTGGGACCGCCGCGCCGGGCCGCCATCCCTTGTCGCGAGTCGGGCGTTTCACGCATCTTCATCGGCTGACGAACGTTCGGGAGACGTGAATCCATCGTGACCGCCACGCCGAGCCCCGTGCGGCGACGGATGACGGCGTATGCGCCGGCCCTGGCCTGGGCGGCCGGGATCCTGTTCGTCGGAAGCCGGCCGAATGTCCGTCTGCCGGTGGCCTGGCCGCCGGTCGACAAGCTCGGTCATTTCCTCATGTTCGCGGGCCTCGGCGGCCTGCTCGCATGGGGGTGGCGGCGCATCGGCCGCCGGCCGGCCTGGGGATGGCTCCTCGCGGGCGCGCTCCTGCTCGGCGCCGGCGACGAGTGGCACCAGCGGGTGGTGCCGGGGCGGAGCTCGGACGTGAGAGACTGGGTGGCGGACGCGGTCGGGGCGGTCACCGGCTTCGCCGTGGTGGCCCGGGTGTGGCGGGGTGGTACCGGAAAGGAAAGGGAATGAGCCAGACGTTGCCGACGACATATCGGAGCACCCTGCTGGGCACGTTGCGGCGGGGGGATGCGGACACCGAGGTCGGGCTCGCCGGGTGGGTACACCGCCGGCGCGACCTGGGCGGCCTCGTCTTCGTGGACCTCAGGGACCGTTCCGGGCGGATCCAGCTCTCGTTCGGGCCGGAGTGGACGCCGACAGAGGTGCTCGAGCGCGCCCGGCGGCTGGGCGCGGAGGACGTCGTGGCGGTGCGCGGCGTGGTGCGCGCGCGCCCGGCCGCGAACGTCAACCCGGAGATGGCGACGGGCGAGGTGGAGGTTCACGTCACGGGGTTGGAGATCCTCTCGCAGGCGGAGACTCCGCCGATCCCGGTGGCCGTCTCGCCCGGCGACGAGCTGCCGGCCGAGGAGCTGCGGCTCCGGTACCGCTACCTGGATCTCCGCCGGGACGACCTACAGCACGCGCTCGCGCTGCGCCATCGTGCACTCCAGGTGGTTCGCGCACACCTGTCGCAGGACGGGTTCTACGAGATCGAGACCCCGATGCTGACGCGGCGCACGCCGGAGGGCGCCCGGGACTACCTGGTGCCCAGCCGGGTGCATCCGGGCGAGTTCTACGCGCTGCCGCAGTCGCCGCAGATCTACAAGCAGCTCCTGATGGTGTCGGGGTACGACCGCTACTTCCAGATCGCGCGCTGCCTCCGGGACGAGGACCTGCGCGCCGACCGGCAGCCGGAGTTCACGCAGATCGACGCGGAGATGTCCTTCGTGACGGAGGAGGACATCTTCCGCGTCGGCGAGGGCCTGATGGCGGCGCTCTGGCGCGAGGTGCTCGGCGTGGAACTGGAGCTGCCGTTCCCGCGCCTGACGTACCGCGAGGCGATCGAGCGCTACGGCACGGACAAGCCCGACCTGCGCTTCGGGATGCAGTTCCAGGACGTGACGGAGCTGTTGCAGGAGGCCGATTTCCGGATCTTCCAGGAAACCCGCGGCACGGGCCTGCGCATACGGGGTATCCGTGCGCCGGGCGGGGCGGCGCTCTCGCGCAAGGAGCTGGACCAACTCACCGACGTGGCGAAGGCCGCCGGTGCCGCCGGCGCGCTCTGGGTCCGGCGCACGGAGGAGGGGCTCGCCGGCCCGTTCGCGAAGGCGCTGGACGCCGGCCTCGTCGAGCGCTTCATCGAGAGGACGGGCCTCGAGGTCGGCGACCTCTTCGTCGCCGTCGTCGGTCGCTACCGGCTGGCACCGGTAGTGCCGGAGAGCCACGAGGGTGCCACCGATGCCCACCGGCTCGGCGGCGCCGAGGCGGCGCTCGACGCGCTCCGGCGCCACCTCGGTGATCGCCTCGGGCTGCGTGACCCGACGAAGCATGCCTGGGCGTGGGTGACGGAGTTTCCGCTCTTCGAGTGGGACGTGGAGGCGAACCGGCTGGTGGCCGCGCACCACCCGTTCACCAGCCCGCTGCCGCAGGATGTGGCGGTGCTCGAGCGCTACACCGCCGAGGGGCCGCCTTCGCCGGACGCGGCGCGGGGCCTCTTCGACGAGGGGCTGCGCTCCCGCGCGTACGATGCGGTGTATAATGGGAACGAGATGGCGAGCGGCTCGATTCGCATCCATGACCAGGTGCTGCAGCGGCACGTCTTCCGCGCGATCGGCCTCTCCGAGGCGGAGGCGCGGGCGAAGTTCGGCTTCCTGCTGGAGGCGTTCCGCTATGGCCCGCCGCCGCACGGCGGCTTCGCGTTCGGGTTCGACCGGCTCGTGATGCTGCTGGCGGGCGCGTCGAGCCTGCGCGACGTCATCGCGTTCCCGAAGACCACCGCCGCGCGCGCTCTCTTCGAGGGGGCGCCGTCGCCCGTCGATGCGCGCGACCTGCGCGAGCTGCACATCGGGGTGTTGGAAGAGAAGAGGAGTTAGATGGCCGAAGTCGAGACCACCACGGTCGAGCACCGCCTGCCCACGGAGGGCGCGGATTACCTTCTCCTGGCCGGCGTGACCGATGCCAACCTGCAGGAGCTGGCGCGCGCCTCGCGCTGCCGCGCCGTCCTGCGCGGCGACCACCTCGTCCTGTCCGGCGAGCTCGACGACGTCGAGCGCGCCGTACCGATCGCGAAACGGTTGATCGACATGGCGCGCATGGGCACGGCCTTCGGACCGGCCGACATCCGCCGCGCCTTCGAGGGCGCCGGCGTGCCCACCGCCATGGCGGAGGCCGGCGCGGGCCGGGCCGCGCCGGCGGGCCCGCGCGTCGCGGACGAGGACCACCGCGTCGTGCTCGCGGGGCTGCGGAAGATCATCGCACCGAAGTCCGAGGGGCAGCGGGAGTACCTCCAGGCGATCGCGGAGAAGGACATCGTGATCGCGATCGGGCCGGCCGGCACCGGCAAGACGTACCTGGCCGTGGCCATGGCGGTGGATGCGCTGCGGAAGAACCGCGTCAAGCGGATCGTGCTGGCGCGCCCCGCCGTCGAGGCGGGCGAGAACCTCGGCTTCCTGCCGGGCGACCTGCAGGAAAAGGTCGACCCCTACCTGCGGCCGTTGTACGACGCGCTCGAGGACATGATGCCCGCCGACTGGGTGCGGCGCTCGCTCGAGTCGCGCAGCATCGAGATCGCGCCGCTGGCGTACATGCGTGGCCGCACGCTGGCGGACGCGTTCGTGATCCTGGACGAGGCGCAGAACGCGACGACGGCGCAGATGAAGATGTTCCTGACGCGTCTCGGCCTGAACTCGCGGGTGGTCATCACCGGCGACAAGACGCAGATCGACCTGCCTCGCCGCGAGGATTCCGGGCTGCTCGAGATCGAGCGGATCCTCCAGGGCATCGAGGGGATCGAGGTGATCTACCTCGAGGGCGCCGACGTGGTGCGGCACCGGCTGGTGAAGGAGATCATCCGGGCGTACGCCGAGCTGGGCGAGGAGAGGCAGGAGGCATAGCGCGTGGGTGAACGCTTCGGGCTGCGCGACGCCTGGCGCGCGCTCAGCAACCCGCCGGCGCGAGGTTGGCGGGCGGGCGTCGTGCAGCACGGGGCCCGGCTGCTCGTCCTGGTCGGGCTGTCGGCCTCGCTCCATCTGCTGTTCCCCGTCGCGCCGCTCCCCGACATCCCGGTTCTCGAAAAGGGCATGGTGTCCGATCAGGACGTCATCGCCCAGGTGCCGTTCCCCATCTTCAAGAACGACCAGGAGCTCCGGCGCGAGCGCGCGGAGGCGGCGGCCTCGGTCACGCCGATCTTCGAGTACGACCCCGTGGCCGCCGACACGATGGAGGCGCGCGTCCGCGGCTTCATGGCTCGGATCGACAGCGTCGTCGCGCACGACGGCGGCGTCGGCGCCGAGCAGGCCGGGGTACGCGCGGTCGCCGCCGCGAACGGGCTCCCCGTCACGCCGGAGGTGGTCGAGCTGCTGCGCGGCGCGCGCACGCGCGGGATCCTGGCGCGCAGCCTCGTGCTCACGATCCGCACCGACCTGCCCGCGGGAGTCGCGTCGGCCACGGAGCTGAAGGAGAGCGGCTCGGCCCAGCTCCGGGTTCGCCGCGGCGGCATCGAGCGGACACTGCCGCGGGACTCGCTGCTCACGGCGCCGTACCTCTACGAGCGGTCCAGCCGGTACCTCCCGTGGAACGCGCCGCAGGGCGCGGCCGAGCTGCAGCGCCTTCTCCTGATCCGCTTCTTCGAGCCGTCCATTCGGCTGAACAGCGCCGCCACGGAGCTGGCCCGGGACCAGGCCCGCGCGGCCGTCCCGTCCGTGAAGGGGCAGGTCCTGCGCGGCGAGCGGATCGTCGGCGCGCACGAGCAGGTGCGCGACCAGGAGCTGCAGCGCTTGCACGCGTACCAGGACGAGCTGACGCGGCGCGGCCACCTGCAGTCCGGGGCGGAGCGGTGGAAGCGGGCCGGCGGCGCGATCCTCCGCAACTTCCTGCTGCTGCTCGGCTTCGGGCTCCTCCTGCACTTCTACCGGCCGGGTGTCTACGGCGCGTTCCGGCAGGTCGTGCTGGTGGCGGCCATCGTGTTCGGCGTCGCCGGTGTCACCGCCCTCGTCGACCGCTTCGATGCTCCTCCCGAGCTGATCCCGACGGCGCTCCTGGCCCTCGTGGTGGCGGCGCTCTGGGACGGGCGCATGGCGCTGAACCTCGCGCTCATCGTCTCGATCCTGCTCGCGGTCCAGACGCCGTTCCTCGGGATGTCCGCGCTCCTCACCATGCTGGCGGGAGGCGTCGGCGCGGCGTTGAGCGTGCGCGTCGTGCAGCGCCGATCCCAGACCTGGGTCTTCATCGCGCTCATCTCGACGGCCTACGTGGCCATGGCCGTGGCGCTCGGCCTGCTCCGCTCGTCGCCCATCGACGATGTCTACCGGTCGGCGGGGTGGGGCGTGCTGAGCGCGATCGGGAGCGCCCTCGTCGCCATGGGGCTGCTGCCGCTCCTCGAGGCGTTCACGCACATCACGACGAACCAGACGCTGCTCGAGCTGGCCGACATGAACCGGCCGCTGCTGCGCCGCCTGGCGCTGGAGGCGCCCGGCACGTACGCGCACTCGATCAACGTGGCGAACCTCGCCGAGGCGGCGGCACGCGCGATCGGCGCGGATTCGTTGCTGACGCGGGTCGGGACGTACTACCACGACGTCGGCAAGATCGCGAAGCCGCAGTACTTCATCGAGAACCAGCCGCAGGGCCGCAATCCGCACGACCGGCTGAAGCCCTCCATGTCGGCGGCGATCGTGCGAGGCCACGTGCTGGAGGGCGTGCGCCTGGCCGACCAGTACAAGCTGCCGCAATCGGTGAAGGCGTTCATCCGTGAGCATCACGGCACGCAGAGCATCGGGTTCTTCCTCGAGCAGGCGCGCCAGCTGAATCCGGCCGGGGACATCAACCCGGTCGAGTTCGCCTACCCGGGTCCGCGGCCGCAGTCCCGCGAGACCGCGCTCCTCATGCTGGCGGACTCCGTGGAATCGGCCGCCCGCGTCCTCCAGGACCCGACGCCGGAGCGGATCGGCGCGCTCGTGAACCGAATCGTGGAGACCAAGATCGGCGCCGGCCAGCTCGACGAGTGCCCGCTGACGTTCGGCGAGCTCTCCCGCGTCAAGGAGCAGTTCGTGAAGGTGCTGACCGGGATGTACCACCATCGGATCGACTACCCCGCGCCGGCGCGGGAACCGGCGGTGGTGGGGGCGGTGCCGGTCGCCACGCTCGCGGCGAAGCAGGGCGGGGCGGGCTGATGGCCATTCTGGTGCACATCAACGCCGAGGGCGTGGGGCCGCTCGATCCCGACGTCGAGCTCCTCCTCGAGCGCGCGGCGGCCGCGGCGTTCCGGGCGGCGGGCGCAGCCGATGCCGAGCTCTCCATCACGCTGCTCGACGACGCCGGGATCGCGGCGCTGAACGAGCGCTACCTCGGCCACGAGGGTCCGACGGACGTGATCTCCTTCGCTCTCTACGACGAGGGAGAGCCTCCGTTGGGCGACGTCTACATCGGCCATGCGCAGGCGCTGCGCCAGGCCGAGCAGAACGGCGTGGCGGAACCGGAGGAGCTCGCGCGGCTCGCCATCCACGGCACGTTGCACGTGCTGGGGGAGGTGCACCCCGAAGGCGACGAGCGCCTCGACAGCCCGATGTGGCGCGCGCAGGAGCGGATCCTCCGGGAAGTGCTGGAGCGGTAATGGGGCGCGGAACGAGCTGGCACCTCCGGCGGCACCTCGTCGCGGGCCTCATCGTGATCGCGCCCGTGGGCATCACCGCCTACGTCCTCTGGGTCATCTTCCGGTGGCTGGACCAGCTCCTCGGCCGGTTCCTCTACCCGGCGCTCGGCGTGTCCATCCCCGGGCTCGGGCTGCTCGCCCTGCTCGTGCTCCTCGTCGTGGTCGGGTGGCTGGCCGAGCGGGCGCTCGGGGCCCGGATCCTGGGCTGGTGGCACACCTTCCTCGAGCGCATCCCCATCGCCCGCCGGATCTACAGCGCGTCGAACCGGATCGTGCGGACCGTGCTCGGCGAGGAGCGGCGCTTCTTCCGCGACGTCGTCATGGTCGAGTATCCGGCGCAGGGGCGCTGGTCGATCGGCTTCCTCACCGCGGACGCGCCGGCGGCGATGCGCGAGCAGGTACCGGACGGCGTGACCGTGTTCGTGCCGACGACGCCGAACCCGACGACCGGGTTCCTGGCGGTGATCCCGCGCGACCGCGTGGTCATCCTCTCGATGTCGCTGGAGGACGCCTTCACCTACATCCTGTCGGCGGGCGCGGTGGCGCCGGACGAGATCGCGGTCCGGCCGGTCCCGGCCGCGGAAGCCCCGTCATGAGGCGGTGGCGCCGCGGCTGGACGATCTTCCACCGGCTGCTCCCCTTCGTGGTCGCGTTCCTGCGGGACCGCCGCCGCTGGATCCTCTTCGGGCGCCCGCGCCCGCTGTCCCGATCGCAGCACGAGCGGCGCGCCGAGCGCCTGACGGCCACGATCGCCGCGCTCGGCCCCACGTTCATCAAGCTCGCCCAGGTCTTCAGCGCCCGGGCGGACATCCTCCCCGAGCCGTACCTCTCGGCGGTGAGCCGGCTCCAGGACCAGGTGCCGCCGGACCCGTCAGCGGCGATCGAGGCGGTGCTGGAGGCGGAGCTCGGCGCGGCGGTCGACGTCGTGTTCGCCGAGTTCGAGCGGGTGCCGGTGGCCGCCGCCAGCCTGGGCCAGGTCCACGCGGCGCGGCTCGGCGGCGAGAAGGTCGCGGTCAAGGTGCTGCGGCCGGGCGTGGAGGCGCTCGTCGCCGTCGACCTCGACATCTCCTTCCGGATCCTCTTCCTGCTGAACGTCTTCTTCCCGAACCACCACGTCCGCGCGCTCACGACCGTCGTCCGCGAGTTCAGCGTGCGGGTGCGGGAGGAGATGGACTTCCGCGAGGAAGCGGCGCACATGGCGATGTTCCACGAGCACTTCGGCGCCGAGCGCCGCGTGCGGGCGCCGCGCGTGTACGAGCACCTCACCCGCCGCCGCGTGCTCGTGATGGAGTGGGTCGACGGCGACAAGGTGAACCGCCTCGCGGACCGCTTCGCGTCCGGCGAGCTGTCGTTCGCACGGCTCATGCAGACGCTGACGGAGGTCTACCTCCGGATGCTGCTGGTCGAGGGCTTCCTGCACGCCGACCCGCACCCCGGCAACATCCTGGTGGAGGCCGACGGCACCATCGTCTTCCTGGACTGGGGGATGGTCGTGCAGTTCGGCCGCTCCACCCGCGACTCGATCCTCCGGCTGGCCATGGCGGCGGCGCGCGAGGACATCGACGCGATGATCAACGGGATGTACGAGCTCGGCATGATCGACCCGGGGATCTCGCGCGCGGAGATCCGGGACGCGGCGACGGAGATCCTGGGGATCGTCGACCGCGCCCGCGAGCTCGGACAGCGCCGCGTGCAGGAGATGCTCTACGAGATCATGGACACGTTCTACACGTGGCCGCTGATCCTGCCGCGCGAGCTCGTCTACTTCTTCCGCGCCGCCGCGCTGCTCGAGGGGATCGGCTTCCTCTACGACCCGTCCTTCAACGGGCTGGACGTGGCGAAGCCCGTCATCGCCCGGATGCGCGGCGAGATCCTCGCCGCCGTCGCGCACGAGCCGCGGGAGATCGCGCGCGGGATCATGGACGAGGCGCGGGCCGGCATCGCCGCGGTCCGCGAGATCGTGCGCCGCGCCGAGCGCGAGGAGTTCCGCGTCCGCATCCACCCGCGCGACGTCGTGCACCTGGAGCGCTTCTTCCTGCTCCAGGTCCGCCGGATCCTGCTCAGCCTGTTCGCCGTGAGCGTCGGGGTGATCACCGCGATCACGTTCGTGGAGCTCCGCAACGCGTGGGTCCTGCTGGCCGGGCTGGCGGTGGCCCTCCTCATGTTCCTGATCGTCCTGGTCATCCCCAGCCACCTGCTGGAGAACCCGCTGCGCCACGCGCGGGGGCTGCGGCCGCCGGGAGAGGCGGCGGAGCGCGCGCCGCGCCGCCCCGGGCCGCGCGTTTGACACGCGCTCCGGCCGCCCGTCAATTTCCGGCCATGGAACCGCGTGATCCCGCCGGCCGTTCGGCGGACGAGGCGCGCCTGGCCGCGCTGCTGGACGGCTTCCGCGCCGGCCGCCGGCCGGCGCTGGCCCGCGTGATCTCTCTCGTCGAGGACGAGCGCCCCGGCTTCGAGACGGTGCTGGACGAGCTGCACGCGGCGACGGGCCATGCCCACCGCATCGGCATCACCGGACCGCCCGGGGCGGGGAAGTCGACCCTGACGGCCGCGCTGGTCCAGCGCTTCCGGGACGCCGGCGAGCGCGTCGGCGTGGTCGCGGTCGATCCGACGTCGCCGTTTACGGGCGGCGCGCTGCTCGGCGACCGGATCCGCATGCACGAGGTCGGGCTGGACGAGGGCGTCTTCATCCGCTCCATGGCGAGCCGCGGCTCGCTGGGCGGGCTCGCGGTCTCGACGAAGGAGGTCGCCGACGTCATGGACGCCTTCGGCTTCGATCGCATCATCATCGAGACGGTCGGCGTCGGGCAGTCGGAGCTGGAGATCGCCGCGGCGGCGGACACGACGGTCGTGGTCCTCGTCCCGGAATCCGGGGACTCGATCCAGGCGATGAAGGCTGGCCTCATGGAGATCGCCGACCTGTTCGTCGTCAACAAGGCGGATCGTCCGGGTGCGCAGCGCCTGGCCCGCGACATCGAGATGATGCTGCACTTGAGGGCCGGCAACGTGCGCCCGAAGGCCGGCCGGCGCTGGGATGCCGGGCATCACGGCGTCGCCGGCGCGCTCGGGCGGGGGCGGCCGGTCGAGCCGGAGCCCGCCGCGACGTCGGCGCCCGCCGGATGGGAGATCCCGGTCCTCCAGACCGTCGCCTCGGAGGGGAAGGGGATCGACGAGCTGGCGGCCGCGCTGGACACGCACAAGGCGTGGCTGGAGACGTCGGGGACGCTCTCGCGCAAGCGGAGAGAGCGGCTGGCCGGGCGGGTGCGGGATGCGGTGCTGCGCGCGGCGGCGGCCGTCGTCTGGCGGGAGCGCGGCGGCGAGGCGATGCTGGAAGAAGCGTTGCCGGAGCTGGAGTCTGGGGCGGTCAGCCCGTACCAGGTGGCGGCGCGAATCGTGCGCGCCGCGCTGGGGTAGACCGGGGAAGCGGGGTCGTTCCATTCCGACACGGATGGTGGTGCATGGGCATCGTGGAGCGTGACGTTCCGGTCACGGAGCTGGAGGAGCGCCTCCGCCGGCAGGAGGAGGAGCTCCACGAGCTGCGTTCGCGCCTGGCGGCGTGGGAGGCCGGCTTCGACCGGGTCCCGAAGCGCGGGACGAGCTTCACCTCCGTCTCGGGCGCCCCGGTCGAGCCGCTCTATACGCCGCTCGACTGGCGCGGCCCGTACCTGGAGAAGCTCGGCCTCCCCGGGGAGTTCCCGTTCACGCGGGGCCCGTATACGACGATGTACCGGACGCGGCTGTGGACGATGCGCCAGTTCGCGGGCTTCGGCACGGCCGAGGAGACGAACCGGCGCTATAAGTACCTGCTGGAGCACGGCCAGACCGGGCTCAGCGTGGCGTTCGACTTCCCGACGCTCATGGGCTACGACTCCGACCACCCGCGCTCGCTGGGCGAGGTCGGGAAGTGCGGCGTGGCGATCTCCAGCCTGGCCGACATGGAGACGCTCTTCGACGGCATCCCGCTGGACCAGGTGTCCGTCTCCATGACGATCAACGGCCCGGCGATCATCCTGTTCTGCTTCTACGTCGTCACCGCGGAGAAGCAGGGCGTCTCCCCGGCCGACATCCGCGGCACCGTCCAGAACGACATTCTGAAGGAGTACATGGCGCAGCACGCGTGGGTGTATCCGCCGGAACCCGCGCTAAAGCTGATCGTCGACATGTTCGAGTGGTGCGCGGCGAACGCGCCGAAGTACAACCCGATCTCCATCAGCGGCTACCACATCCGCGAGGCCGGCGCGACGGCGGGGCAGGAGCTGGCGTACACGCTCCGCAACGGCTTCGAGTACGTGGAGCGCGGGATGGCGCGGGGCCTCGCCGTGGACGAGTTCGCGCCCCGCCTGTCGTTCTTCTTCGACGTGCACAACGACTTCTTCGAGGAGGTCGCGAAGTTCCGCGCCGCCCGCCGGATCTGGGCCCGCCGCCTGCGCGACGTCTACGGCGCCCGGAGCGAGGAGTCGTGGCGGCTGCGCACGCACGCCCAGACGGCGGGCGTCACGCTGGTCGCGCAGCAGCCGGAGAACAACGTGGTCCGCGTCGCCTACCAGGCGCTCGCGGCCGTGCTCGGCGGAACGCAGTCCCTGCACACGAACTCGCTGGACGAGACTCTGGCGCTGCCGACGGAGAAGGCCGTCCGCATCGCGCTTCGGACGCAGCAGGTCCTGGCGTACGAGACCGGCGTGCCGAACACGATCGACCCGCTGGCCGGCTCCTACTACGTCGAGTCGCTGACGGACCGGCTGGAGCGGGAGGCGGAGGAGATCTTCGCCGAGGTCGAGCGGATCGGCGGCGTCGTGCGCGGGATCGAGGCCGGCTACTTCCAGCAGGAGATCGCCCGCAGCGCCCGCGCGCAGCAGGAGGCCGTCGAATCCGGCGATCATATCGTCGTCGGCGTGAACGCGTTCACCGAGGGCGGCGAGGACAGCGACATCGAGATCCTGAAGGTCGGCGACGAGGCGGCCGAAACCCAGCGGGCCCGGCTGGCCCGGCTGCGCCAGACGCGCGACGAGGCGCGCGCCCGCGCCGCGCTGGACGCGCTGCGCGAGGCCGCGCGCGAGGAGCGCAACGTCGTCGAGCCGATGCTCGAGTGCGTGCGCGCGTACTGCACGCTCTACGAGATCCGCCGCGCGATGGAGGATGTCTTCGGCGCCTACCGGGAGCCGGTGTTCTTCTAGCCGGTGTCCGGGGCGCCGGCTGGCCTACACCGTGCACACTCTCGCGCCGCCATGCAGACGCACGCGACGATCTCCATCGGCGAGGCCTTCATCCGGCTCGCGATCGTGATGCTGCTCGTGGCGGCGAACGGGTTCTTCGTCACGGCGGAGTTCGCGCTCGTGGGCGCGCGCCGGACGCGCATCGAGGAGCTCGCGCGCAAGGGGAACCGCGGCGCGCGCCTCGTGCAGCAGGAGTTCTCCGACCTGAACCTGTACCTCTCCGCCACGCAGCTCGGCATCACGCTCGCTTCGCTGGGCCTCGGCTGGGTGGCCGAGAGCACCGTCGCGATCCTCCTGATCCAGTGGTTCGACGCCTTCGCGGCGCCGTGGAACCTGATCGCCACGCACACGGTTTCCGGCGTGCTCGCGTTCGCGTTCATCACGTTCATGCACATCGTGCTGGGCGAGCAGGCGCCGAAGGTGCTGGCGTTGACCATGCCCGAGCGGGCGGCGCTCTGGACGGCGGGCCCGCTGTTCGTGTTCGCGCGGGTCTTCGCACCCTTCATCTGGGCGCTGAACGCCGCTTCGAACCTCACGCTCCGCTCCGTCGGGCTGAAGGCCGCGGCCGAGGCCGAGCGGGTGCACCGGCCGGAAGAGATCGAGATGCTCGTCACGCAGAGCTACGAGCACGGTCTCCTTGCCGAGGAGCCGGTGGAGATGATCCGTGGCGTGTTCGACCTGTCGGAGACGATCGCGGCGGAGGTGATGACGCCGCGCACCGACGTCGTCGCCGTGCCGGACACGGCCACGCTCGACCAGGTCGCCGACGTGGTGGTGGAGCAAGGCCACTCGCGCGTCCCGGTCTACCACGAGAACATCGACCACATCGTGGGCGTCGTCCTGGCGCGCGACGTCTGGCGCGCGCAGCGCGACGGCAAGCCGCCGCTGGAGGAGCTGGTCCGGCCGGTGCCGTTCGTGCCCGAGACGAAGTCGGTCGAGGACCTGCTGCGGGAGATGCAGGCGCAGCGGATCCACATGGCGGTCGTGGTGGACGAGTTCGGCGGCACGGCCGGCGTCGTGACGCTCGAGGACCTGGTGGAGGAGATCGTCGGCGAGATCACGGACGAGGACGAGGCCGGCCGGCCGCCGATCGAGGAGCTCCCCTCGGGGGATCTTCTCGTCGACGGCGGCGTACCGGTCTGGGAGCTGAACGAGGGGTTCGACCTGCACATCCCGGAGGGCGACTACACCACCGTGGCCGGCTACATCCTGGACCAGCTCGGCCGCATCGCGGAGAAAGACGACGTCGTGACGTTCCCGGGCGGCCGCATGTCCGTCGTCGACATGGCCGGCCGGCGCATCGAGCGGGTCCTCATCTCGCGGACCGCCAAACGGCCGCCGGAAGCGGAGGCGGATTGAGCGGCCCATCCGGCGCGCCCTGGTGGCGCGGCTACTTCGACGACGACTACTTCCGCCTGCACGATCCGCTGTTCCCGGAAGAGGAAAGCCGCGCCGAGGTGGCGGCGATGCGCGAGATGCTCGGCCTCCCCGAGGGCGCGCGCATCCTGGACGCCCCCTCGGGCTGGGGGCGGCATACGATCCTCCTGGAGGAGGCGGGGCACCGCGCCTTCGGCGCCGACCTCTCCCCGGAGCTGCTGGCCCGCGGGAAGGCCGCCGCGGCCGAGCGCTCCGGCGTCTACCGCGCCGCGGCGGCCGACATCCGCGCCCTCCCGTTCCGCGACGGCGCGTTCGACGCGGTCGTGAACGTCTTCACCTCCCTTGGCCTCTTCCTCTCCGACGACGAGGACGTGCGCGCGCTGGGGGAGGCGCTCCGGGTGCTCCGGCCGGGTGGCCGGCTGCTGCTCGAGAGCATGCATCGGGACGACGTCGTCGCACAGTACGCCGAGCGGGACGCCTGGGTGCTCCCCGACGGCACGGAGGTGCGCGCACGCCGCCGCTTCGACCCGGTCACGGGGATCAGCCACGAGCGCATGCGCTGGCGCCGGGGCGACGAGCGCGGCGAGAAGCGGCATGCGCTGCGGCTGCGCACCGCCACGGAGATCGACGGTCTGCTGCGGCGGGCCGGCTTCACCCCCGTCGCGTACTGCGGCGATTGGGACGGCTCCCGGCTCGAACGGGATTCGCCGCGCGTCATCGTCGTGGCGGCCCGGCCGTAGCGCGACTTTTGCTTGCAGCGCCAGGGAGTTACGGGTAACTTCCTGCGCTCCGCGGGGCCGTCGTCGGCCCGCCCCGCTCGTGCTTTCATTCGCACGGACTGCCATGGACGAACGCAAGATACGCGTGCTGGTCGGCAAGCCCGGCCTGGACGGCCACGACCGCGGCGCCAAGGTCATCGCCAGCGCGTTCCGCGACGCCGGCTTCGAGGTCATCTACACCGGGCTGCACCAGACCCCGGAGTCGATCGCGAACGCCGCGGTTCAGGAGGACGTCGACGTCGTCGCCCTCTCGATCCTGTCCGGGGCGCACATGACGCTGTTCCCGCGGGTGCTCGAGCTCCTCGCCGCGGAGGGCGCGGACGACGTGCTGGTCATCGGCGGTGGCATCATCCCCGAGGAGGACGTGAAGGCGCTGGAGTCGAAGGGGGTCGTGAAGCTCTTCGGGCCGGGCACGCCGACGGCGGAGCCCGTGGAGTTCATCCGGGGATGGGTCGCCGCGCATGGGCGTCACCGCGAAGCCTGAGCGGGCGCAGGACGCGCCCCGCCTGCGCCGCCAGGTCGAGGAGCTGGAGGCGCTGCGGGCCGTGCTGCGCGCCGGCGGCGGCCCGGACAAGATCGAGCGCCAGCACCGGCAGGGGAAGCTCACGGCCCGCGAGCGCATCGCACTCCTGCTGGACCCCAAGACGAAGCTGCTGGAGATCGGCCTCCTCGTCGCCCACGACCAGTACGATGGCCAGGCGCCGGGCGCCGGCGTGGTCACGGGCGTCGGCGTGGTGCACGGGCGGCCGATCGTCGTCGTCGCCAACGACGCGACGGTGAAGGCGGGTTCCTGGTGGCCGGAGACGATCAAGAAGATGCTGCGGGCGCAGGAGATCGCCATGCGCTCCCGCGTCCCGATCGTCTACCTCGTGGACTCTGCCGGCGTGAACCTCCCCTACCAGGGCGGCGTCTTCCCGGGGCAGTACGGCGCGGCGCGGCTCTTCTACTACAATTCGATCATGCGGCGCTACCTGAAGGTGCCGCAGATCGCCGCCGTGATGGGGCCGTGCATCGCCGGCGGCGCGTACCTGCCGGCGCTCTCGGACGTCATCCTCATGGTCGAGGGGACGAGCTTCATGGGGCTCGGCGGGCCGAACCTCGTCAAGGGCGCCACCGGCCAGACGGTCGGTTCCGAGGAGCTCGGCGGGGCGCGCGTCCACAACGCCGTGAGCGGCGTGGCCCATTACCGGCTGCCGGACGACCGCGCCACCGTCGCCCGCATCCGGGAGATCATCGGCGAGCTGCCCTACACCCCGCCCGCGGGCCGCATCGACCGGCCGAAGCCGCCGGAGCGCGATCCCGCCGAGGCGTACCGCATCACGCCGCCGGACCACCGGCAACCCTACGACATGCGGGCGCTGCTCTCGACGATCCTCGACGACGGCCGGCTGGACGAGTTCCAGGCGGACTACGCGCCCGAGGTGATCTGCGGTACCGGCCGGATCGACGGCGTGGCGATCGCCCTGATCGCCAACTCGCGAGGCGCGTTCCGGGCGGACGGCGGGCCGCCGCGCTTCGGCGGGATCTTCTATACGGAGAGCGCGGAGAAAGTCGCGTTCTTCATCGAGACCGCGAACCGCCACGGCACGCCGCTGCTGTTCGTGCAGGACGTGAGCGGCTTCATGGTGGGCCCGGACGCCGAGCAGTCCGGCATCATCCGCGCCGGCGCCCATTTCGTCGAGGCGATGGCGACGGCCGTGGTGCCGAAGGTCGTGCTCACGCTGAACCACGCCTCCGGCGCCGGCTACTACGCGATGGCGGGGCAGGGCTTCGACCCGGACTTCATCTTCTCCTGGCCGAGCGGGCGGATGGGCGTCATGGAGGGCGAGAGCGCGGTCATGGCGCTCTTCGGCCCGCAGCTCGAGGAGCTGAAGAAGGCCGGCAAGGCGCCCGACCCGGAGCTGCAGGCGCGGATCGACGCGGTGCGCGCCGACTACGACGCGCAGCTCGACGCCCGCTTCGCGGCCGCCCGCGGCTTCGTCGACGCCGTGATCACGCCGGAGGAGACCCGCTGGGCGCTCGGTCTCGCGCTGCGCACCGCGCTGCACCACGGGGGTCCGCACCTGGGCCCGTTCGGCGGGCTTCCGCCGGGCCTCGGCTTCGCCGGCGGCGCATGACCTCGCTCGGACGGCACCGCCCGCCGATTCGCGCCGTCCGCCCCGTCCGTCCGGCCTCCGTACCGCCCGCGCCTCGCCCGAGCTTCGTTCCCACCGCCGACCGCGAGCCCTCGACACCGCGCCGCCGACGCGCGAGACTACGATGACGCACCGAATGAGAACCGCTGGAGGACCCATGCGCATGGAAGACGAGGAAACCCCGCCCGAGAAGCCGCAGCCGCAGAACCTGCCGTCGCTCGTGACCGACACGGTCAAGGACCGGCTCTTCAAGGCGCGCACACTGGTGATTGCCGGGGAGGTGAACCAGCAGCTCGCCGCCCACGTCATCGCCCAGCTCCTGGCCATGTCGGCCGATTCGGACGAGCCGATCACGATCTACATCAACTCGCAGGGCGGGCACGTGGAGTCGGGGGACACGATCCACGACATGATCCGCTACATCAAGCCGCGCGTGAAGATGGTGGGCACCGGCTGGGTGGCCAGCGCGGGGGCGCTCATCTACGTGGCCGTGCCGCGCGAGGACCGCTTCGCGCTGCCGAACACGCGCTTCCTGCTGCACCAGCCGGCCGGCGGCGCCGGCGGCAGCGCCGCCGACATCGCCATCGAGGCGCGCGAGATCCTGAAGATGCGCGAGCGCATCAACCGGATCTTCGCCCGCCAGACGGGCCAGCCGGTCGAGCGCATCGAGGACGACACCCGCCGCAACTTCTGGCTGGATGCCCCGTCGGCGATCGAGTACGGCCTCGTCGGCAGGATCGTCGAGAACGCCGAGGAGGTCGAGGCGGCGTAGCGCCGGTCCGGAACGCCGTCTTCCCGGCGGCGGTACGATGGGTGTCGGCGTGGCGCGCGCCCCGGCGCGCGCCACGCCCGCACCTCGGACCCCGACGCCGGAGCGCGCGCGATGTCCAGCAGCGCCACACGCGAGATGACGTCCATCCTGGCCGGCTCGGAGCGCCGTCTGCTCCGGGCCGTCGCCGCGAGGTTGCCGTACCACATCCTCTCCGACCACCTCACGATCGTCGGCGTCCTCGGCGCGGTCGGCGCCGGCGCCGCGTACGCGCTTTCCTCGCTCCACCCGGCCTGGCTCTGGGTCGCCAGCGCCATGCTCGCCGTCAACTGGTTCGGTGACTCGCTCGACGGCACGCTGGCCCGGGTGCGGAAGGCCGAACGCCCGCGCTACGGCTACTACCTCGACCACGCCGTCGACGCGCTCGACACCGCCGTGATCGGCATCGGCATCGGCCTGTCCCCCTACGTCAGCCTCGAGCTGGCGCTCGTCCTGGTCGTCCTCTACCTGATGCTCTCCATCAACGTCTACCTGGAGACCAGCGTCTTCGGCGTCTTCAAGATGGCGTACGGCATCGTCGGGCCGACGGAGGTGCGCATCCTGCTCGTCCTCGGCAACGCCGTGCTCTTCTTCGCGCCCCTGCTCTGGGGCGCGCTGCACGCGACGGTGGCGCTGTTCGCGAACGCGGCGGTGGCGCTCCTGGCCGCGGGGATGTTCACCCTCTTCGCGGTCCGATTCGGCTCGAACCTCCACCGGCTCGGCCGCATGGAGCCGGTGCGGCGGCGCTGAGCCGGCCGGCGCGCCGGTGCGCGACTCCGGCCCGGTACCGTGGGCCGAGGCCCGGTGGCCGGCGCCGCGGCTTTGATCTTGGTCCGGAGCCCCCGTATCTTCCCCGGCGTCCGCAACCGAGGGAGAGCCGAGCGCCGATGACTCGACCGATCCGTATCGCATCCGGGCAGGGCTTCTGGGGGGACCGGTTGGACGCGCCCATCGAGCAGGTGCGGCGCGGACCGATCGACTACCTGATGCTCGACTACCTGGCCGAGGTCACCATGTCGATCCTGCAGAAGCAGCGGTCGCGGAACCCGGCCGAGGGCTACGCGCGGGACTTCGTCCCGCTCATGGCGGAGATCCTCCCCGACATCGTCGAGCAGAAGATCCGCGTGCTGGCGAACGCCGGCGGCGTCAACATCGCCGCGGCGCGCGACGGCGTGCTGGCGGAGGCGCGCAAGCGCGGCCTCGGCGGCCGCGTGCGCGTGGGCGCCGTCTTCGGCGACGACATCCTGGAGCGCCTGCCGGAGTTGATCGCGCGCGGCCACGAGCTCCGCAACATGGACACCGGCGAGCCGCTCGCCGCCGTCCTCGACCGGGTCGAGAGCGCGAACGCATACATCGGCGCCGGTCCCATGCTCGAGGCGCTCCGGCGCGACGCGGACATCGTCATCACCGGCCGCTCGACCGACACCGCGCTGACGTACGCGCCCATGATCCACGCCTTCGGCTGGTCCGCCGACGACTGGGACCATCTCGCTGCGGGCGTCGTCGCCGGCCACATCAACGAGTGCGGCGCGCAGGCCACGGGCGGGAACTTCCTCGGCGACTGGGAGCACGTCCCCGACCTCGCCGGCGTCGGCTTCCCCATCATCGAGGCCGACCGCGACGGCAGCTTCGTCGTCACGAAGCACCAGGGCACGGGCGGCCTCGTGAGTGTGGCCACCGTGACCGAGCAGCTCGTCTACGAGATGGGCGATCCCCGGGAGTACATCACGCCGGACGTCATCGCCGACTTCACCACGATCCGGCTCGCGCAGGAAGGTCCCGACCGGGTGCGCGTCAGCGGGGTCAAGGGGCGGCCGCGCACCGACAAGCTCAAGGTCTCGATCGCGTACCAGGCCGGCTGGAAGGCCGTCGGCACGCTCGTCTACGCCTGGCCCGACGCCGTGGAGAAGGCCCGCGCCGCGGACCGGATCCTGCGGCAGCGGCTCGAGCGGCTGGGCCTCCGCTTCGACGAGGTTCGCACGGAATTCGTCGGCTGGAACGCGACGCACGGCCCGCTCGCCGGCCCACCCCCGAGGGACCTCGCCGAGGTCCAGCTCCGGGTCGCCGTGCGTGGGCCGGACCGGGCGGCGGTCGAGCGCTTCGGCCGCGAGATCGCGCCGCTCATCCTCACCGGGCCGCCCTCCGTCACCGGCTTCGCCGGCGGCCGCCCGCGGCCGGAGCAGGTTGTCGCCTTCTGGCCGGCGCTCATCGACCGGAGCGAGATCGAGCCGAACCTGCGGGTGGAGGTCACGGAAGCATGAGCGCGAGAGTCCAGCTCCTCCGCCTGGCCCACGCCCGCTCCGGCGACAAGGGCGACACCGTGAACGTCGGCGTCATCGCCCGCCGGCCGGAGTGGTACCCGCTCCTCGTCGAGCGGCTCACCCCCGAGCGCGTCCGCGAGCACTTCGGCCCGGCGGTGAAGGGAAGCATCCAGCGCTTCGAGCTGCCGAACCTGAATGCGCTCAACTTCCTGCTGCACGAGGCGCTCGGCGGCGGCGGCACGGTCTCGCTCATGACCGACGCGCAGGGAAAGACGTTCTCGTCCGCCATGCTGCGCATGATGATCGACGTCCCCGAGGACGTCGCGCGCGAGGTGTCGGGGTGAGCGGCGCCGGCCTGGAGCGGCTCGTCTACGACGTCGCGGATGGCGTCGCCGCCGTCACGCTGAACCGGCCGGAGAAGCGCAACGCGCTGGACGCCCGCACCGTCGAGGAGCTCCGGCGCGTGCTCGGCGACGCGGCGGCCGACCCCGCCGTCCGCGTCGTCCTGCTCCGCGGCGCCGGCCCGGACTTCTGCTCCGGCGCCGACCTCTCGGAGCTCGAGAAGATCGCCCGCGGCGGCGGCCCGATCGAGAACCTGGCGGACGCCGCGGCGCTCGGCGAGCTCCTCGTCGCCATGCGCCGGCACCCGAAGCCGATCGTGGCCGCCGTGCATGGGCACGCGTTCGCCGGCGGCGCGGGCCTGGCCACCGCGTGCGACATCGTGCTCGCCGCCGATGACGCCGTCTTCGGCTACCCCGAGGTCCGGCTCGGCTTCGTGCCAGCCATGGTCATGGCCATCCTGCGGCGGACGTCCAGCGAGAAGGTCGCCTTCGAGCTCGCGGCCCGCGGCGAGCGCATCTCCGCGGCCGAGGCGCAGCGCGTCGGGCTGGTCAACCGCCTGTACGCGGCCGCCACGCTCCAGGCCGATGCGCTGGAGTACGCCCGCGACCTGGCCGGCCGCTCGGCGTCCGCGCTGCTGCTGATCAAGCGGCTCCTCTACGGCATGGACGGGATGGGCTTCGAGGACGCCATCGCCCGCGGCGCCGAGGTGAACGCGCTGGCCCGCGCCACGGAGGACTGCCAGGCCGGCGTGCGCCGCTTCCTCGACAGCCGCCGCCGCTGATGGGGCTGTTCCGTCCCTCCCGTGAGCCGTACGGGCCGGACCCCTACCTCTACTGGAAGATGCTGTGCTTCACGCTCGGCGCTGGCTTCGGCCTCGCCGCGATGATCAGCGGCATCGACTGGCTCATCTTCCCCGCCGTCGCGATCCTGGCCGTCGGGATCGGACTCCGCTTCCTCCGGCGCAAGGAATGACCGCCCCGCCGCCAGCGCCCGACCTCCCCCCCGGGGAGCTCGTCGACGTCGGCGGCCGCCATCTGTTCGTGCGCTGCGCCGGCGCCGGCACGCCGACCGTGATCCTCCTCGGCGGCACCGGCGGCTTCTCGCCGACCTGGGCGCTCGTCCAGCCGCACGTCGCCGCCCTCACGCGCGTCTGCAGCTACGACCGCGCCGGCTACGGACGCAGCGACCCGCTCCCCGAGGGGATCGACCCCACCGCCGACGCCGCCGAGCGCGACCTCCACGCGCTCCTGCACGCCCGCGGCATCCCCGGGCCCTACGTCCTCGTCGCCCACGCGCTGGCAAGCTTCCCCGCGCGCCTCTTCGCCGCCCGGCACGCCGACGAGGTGGCCGGCCTCGTCCTCCTCGACCCGAGCCACGAGGACGAGTGGACGGACCGTTTCCCGCCCGAGCACCGGCGCGGCCTCGGCCTCGTGTACCGCATGGTCGGCCTCGTCGCGGCGCTGGCCCACGTCGGCATCCCGCAGGCCATGGCCCGGCTGCGCCCGCCGGCGAACCTGCGCCGCCTCCCGCCGGACGCCCGCGCCGAGGCGCTCACCGCGCTCCGCCCCCGAACGCTCCGTACCGTGGCCGCGGAGTTCCGGCACGCGGAGGCCGGCGCCGCGCAGGTCCGCGCGGAGGCCCGCCCGTTCGGTGCGCTTCCGGTCGTCGTCGTCATGCGCGGCCGCCCCGAGCGGCGCCCGCCCGGCGTGTCCCGGCAGGTCGGCGCCCGGATCGACGAGGTCAACGCCCGGGCGCAGGCCGAGCTCGCCGCCACCTCCAGCGCCGGCCGGCTCGTCACCGCGCCCGCGGCCGGCCGCGACATCCCGCTGGAGGCGCCCGAGATCGTCGTCGAGGCGATCCGCGAGGTGGTCGAGGCGGCACGCACCGGCCGCGCTCCGGGGTGACCCGCCGGCTCCTGCCCCGGCGTCCTGTGCGCGCCGCGGATCCGGCCCGACCTCCCACTGCCGGCCCGCCGCGCCATGGACACGCCCTTCCGCGCCCGACACCCTCCGGACCCATCCCACCCGCGCTCCGGAGGCGACGATGCCAGCCCTCGACGACGCCCGCGCCGTGCTCCGCCGCCACTTCGGCTACCCGGACTTCCGCGGCGCACAGGCCGACGCGGTCTCGGCCGTCCTCGACCACAAGGACGTCCTCGTCCTGATGCCGACCGGGGGCGGCAAGAGCCTCTGCTACCAGGTGCCATCCCAGCTCCTGCCGGGTATAACGCTCGTGGTGTCGCCGCTCATCTCGCTCATGAAGGACCAGGTCGACGCCCTCGAGGCGGCCGGCATCCGCGCCACGTTCGTCAACTCGACGCTGGTTCCCGCCGAGGCCGACGCCCGCCTCGCGCGGGTCGAGTCCGGGGACGTGCGACTGCTCTACGTCGCGCCGGAGCGCTTCGACTCGCCGCGCTTTCGCGAGCGGCTGCAGCGGGTCCGCGTCTCGCTCCTCGCCGTGGACGAGGCGCACTGCATCTCGCAGTGGGGGCATGACTTCCGGCCGGCGTACCGGCGACTGGGAGCGGTCCGGGAGGCGCTCCGCTGTCCGGTCATCGCCCTGACCGCCACGGCGCCGCCCGAGGTGCGCCGGGACATCGCGCGACAGCTCCGGCTGCGGGATCCGGTCGTCCTGGTGCGCGGCTTCGACCGGCCGAACCTGGCGTGGCACGTCGTCGCGGCCACGGACGAGCTGGATCGCGACCGGTCGCTGCTCGCGCTGCTCCGCCGGGTGCCGCCGGACGGGGTGGCCATCGTCTACGCGAGCACCCGCAAGCGGGTGGACGGCGTGGCCGACCTCCTGAACCGGGCGGGCGTGCCGGCCGCGGCGTACCATGCGGGCGCGGGCGGGTCGGAACGGCAGCGCCTGCAGGACGCCTTCATCGAGGGGAGGATCGGCGTCGTCGTCGCCACGAACGCGTTCGGCATGGGCATCGACAAGCCGAACGTGCGGCTGGTCGTGCACCACGGGGCCCCGGCCTCGCTCGAGGCGTACTACCAGGAGGCGGGACGCGCCGGGCGGGACGGCGGCCCCGCGACCTGCGTGCTGGTCCACCACGAGCGGGACCGCCGGACGCACGAGTTCCTGATTGGCCAGTCGCTGCCGTCGCGGGAGGTGGTCCAGGGCGTGCATGCGGCGCTCCTCGCCGCGGCCGACGCGAACGGCGCCGCGCGCCTGCCCGCCGACGAGATCGCGCGGCGCACGCCCGGCGCGCGCGGCGCTCAGCAGGTGGAAGCGGCCCTGCGCCTGCTCGCCGACGCGGGCGCAATCCGCGCCGAGCGGCCGGGTACGACCGGCGCGTGGGTGGTCGAGGAGCCGGTGCCGGCCGTCGATTGGCGGGCGCTGGACCGGCGGCGCCGGGGCGAGCAGCTCCGGCTCCTCCAGGTCGAGGCCTATGCCCGAACCGGCTCGTGCCGCCGGGCGTTCGTCTTACGCTACTTCGGCGAGCGGCCGCCGGACCGGCGGTGCGGTGGCTGCGACCGGTGCCTCGGACCCGCCGGACGCATCCTCCCGGCCGTCCGGCCGCCGCACCGCGCGCCGATCGCGGTCGGCGCCCGCCTGTGGGCGGCGCGGCTCCGAAAGGACGCGCCTCTTTCGGGAGATGGCGCCGATACGTACCTTGTGCCGCCTATTGGCGGAAAATGACCGAGGTCCAATGCTGCCTTACTTCACCGAAGAGCACGAGCGTTTCCGGAGCCGCATCCGCGAGTTCGCGGAGGGCGAGATCGCGCCCGTCGCGAAGCAGGCCGACGAGGAGAGCCGCTTCCCCTGGGAGAACGTCCGCAAGATGGCCGACCTGGGCCTCTTCGGAGTAAACGTCCCGAGGGCGCTCGGCGGCCTCGGTCTCGACTACGTCAGCTACATTCTCGTCATCGAGGAGCTGGCGCGGATCGATGCCAGCCACGCCATCACGGTGAGCGCCCATTCGACGCTCGGCATGTCGCCGATCGTCAACTTCGGGACGGACGAGCAGAGGCGGCGCTACGTGCCGCTCCTGGCGCAGGGGAAGGTGCTCGGCGGCTTCGGCCTCACGGAGCCCGGCGCCGGCTCCGACGCCGGCGGCAGCCGCACCGTCGCCGTCCGCGCCGACGGTGGGTACCGCATCCGCGGCAGCAAGATCTTCATCACGCACGCCGGCGTCGGCGAGATCTTCGTCGTCACGGCCGTGACCGACCGGGCGCAGGGGGCCCGCGGGATCACGAGCTTCATCGTGACGAAGGAGACGACCGACCGCGCGGCCGCGGAGAAGGTCGGCGTCGGCCACGCCCCCGAGCTGGAGCCGTTCACCCCGGGCGTGCGCGCCGGCAAGAAGGAAGACAAGATGGGCTGGCGCGCCTCCGACACGCGCGAGCTGCTCCTCGACGACGCGCTCGTCGCCGAGGAGAGCCGGCTCGGCGCGGAGGGTGAAGGCTTCATCAACTTCATGAAGACGCTGGACGCCGGCCGCATCGGCATCGGCGCGCTCTCCCTCGGCCTCGCGCAGGGCGCGTTCGACGAGGCCGTCAAGTTCGTCGCCGCCCGCCGCCAGTTCGGCCGGGCGCTCAGTGAGTTTCAGGGAATCCAGTTCAGCCTGGCCGAGATGGCCACCGAGATCACCGCCGCCCGCCACCTCGTCTACCACGCCGCGTGGCTGAAGGAGCGAGGCGAGCCCTACACGCAGGCCGCCTCGATGGCCAAGCTCTACGCCAGTGAGGCCGCCATGCGGATCACGACGCGTGCGGTGCAGCTCCTCGGTGGCTACGGCTACACCAACGACTATCCGGTCGAACGCATGATGCGCGACGCCAAGATCTGCGAGATCGGCGAGGGGACGAGCGAGATCCAGAAGCTGGTGATCGCTCGTCAGATCCTTCGCGCCGCGGCAGGCGACGCGTGACGCGGCGGCCGGGTCCGCGCACAATGGAATGAAGAGAGAGATTCTGATTTCGGCCGCGTCGCACGAGACGCGCGTGGCCATCCTCGAGGACGATGTCCTCGTCGAAGTCATGGTGGACCGTGCCGATGCGGAACGAATCGTCGGCGACATCTACCTCGGCCAGGTCCAGGCCGTCCTCCCCGGCATCCAGGCCGCCTTCGTCGACATCGGCACGGAGAAGGCCGCGTTCCTCCACGTCTCCGACGTCGCCAAGGACGAGACGGAGGAGGACGAGGAGGAGGACGAGGCCGCCCGCGAGAACCGGCGCTACCCGCCCATCCAGGAGCTCGTCGAGAAGGGCGAGCGCCTCATGGTGCAGGTCTCGAAGGAGCCCATCTCCACCAAGGGGCCGCGCGTCACCACCCACATCTCGCTCCCGGGCCGCTTCCTGGTCTACATGCCGGGGTCGAGCCATATCGGCGTCTCGCGCAAGATCGGCGACCGCGAGGAGCGCTCGCGGCTCCGTGGCCTGGCCAAGGATGTGGTGCCGGATGACGCCGGTGGCGTCATCATCCGCACGGTCGGCGAGGAGCTGACGAAGGAGGTCTTCGAGCGCGAGTTCAAGACGCTCCACGGCACCTGGAAGAAGATCCAGCGCCGCGCCAAGGGGGCCAAGCCACCGGCCCTCATCCACCGCGAGGCCAAGCTCACCAGCGGCATCATCCGCGACGTCTTCACCGAGAAGGTCGACGCCCTCTGGATCGACAACAAGGACGTCTACAACGAGGTGAAACAGTACCTCCAGGGCGTCGATCCGGAGCTCATCGACCGCGTCAAGCTCTACACCGACCCGCTCCCGCTCTTCGACAAGTTCGGCGTCGAGGACGCGATCCGGGAGGCGTTCCAGCGGCGCGTGGACCTGCCCTCCGGCGGCTACATCATCATCGAGCCGACCGAGGCGCTCGTCTCCATCGACGTCAACACCGGCCGCTACACGGGCAAGAAGGACCCGGAGAAGACGATCCTCCGCACCAACCTCGACGCCGCTCGCGAGGTCGCGCGCCAGGTCCGCCTCCGCGACGTCGGCGGCATCATCGTCGTGGACTTCATCGACATGGAGACCCGCGCGAACCAGGAGAAGGTGCTCCAGGAGCTCCGCACCTATCTGGCGCGGGACCGCGCGCGCACGCGCGCCTTCCAGGTCTCCGAGCTCGGGCTGGTCGAGATGACTCGCCAGCGCGTTCGCCCCTCGCTGTTCTACTCCCTCACGGAGCCCTGCTCGCACTGCGGCGGGACCGGCCGCGTCTTCTCTCCCGAGACCGTCGTCGGCCGCATCGAGCGCGCCGTCCGCCGCGCCGCCGCCGAGGGCGCCGAGAAGCGCATGAACATCCGCGCCCACCCGCAGGTCGCCCTCTACATCCTGGAGGAGCAGCCCGACTTCCTCCAGCGCCTCGAGCGCAGCTACCGGATCCAGCTCGACATTCGCGACGATCCCCTCATGCGGCAGGACGAGTTCCGCCTCCTCTCCGGGCCCGCCGAGACGGACGTCACGCTCCGGTACGCCCTGGGCTGAGCGCTCCCGCAACGCTTGGTGTGCTTCGTGCATCAGCCGTCGGCATCGCGTGGTCGATTTTCCCCGAGGTGCCGATGGCCGCTCCCCCCAACGAGCCCGCGAGGGACCGCGACGCCGTGCTGCTCGACAGCCTGCTCGCCGTCGCCGCCGTGGCCCGTGACACCGAACGCCGCGGTCGACGGCACCACCGCCGCATCCCGCTCTGGCGCCGCATCCTCCGCTTCGGGCGCCAGCTCTGGCCCACCGTCGGCTGACCTACCTCCGCCCGCTCGCGCGTTCATCTTGGGTTCCGGACGTCGCACCGGGGTGAACCCGCCCGGCGCACTTCCTGCACCGAGGATCCTCGCGCGGCCGGCCAACGCCCGCCGCCTCGAGTCGGGAACTCCACCCTCGATGCCCGGATTTCCGCGAAAGAGCCGCCTTCCAACGGCCAGCACGGCCGGAGGCGCCGGCTCCGTGACCCTTCGACTTCGGGCGCAGCCGAGGCAGCCCCATGCCCATCGATACCGTCGTCCGCCCGCGTGAGCGCCTCATCGAGGTGATCGGCCTCGGCGCCGGCACCTTCGGCGAATACCGGGAAGCCTTCTCCACCGTGTGCGGCCAGCTCCGCCGCCACCGCGGCTTCGCCGTCCTCTGCAACTTCGAGCATTACCGCAACACGCCGAGCTGGCGCGAGGCGCTCCGCCTCATCGAGGTCGGCCGGCGGCGCGCCGCCGTCTTCGCCGCCGGCCTCGCCATCGTCACGCAGCCCAACATCGACTTCCGCATGGCCGAGCTGCTCTCGCTCCACGCACAGAGCCAGGGCATTCAGGTCCAGGTATTCACGAACGGCGACGCCGCGCGCCGCTGGCTGAAGCGCTGACGCCGCGCGCCCCCGTCCCCCAGGCGCCGCGCGGGGTTGCGTTTAGGCCCGGTCGCGGCTACATTTCGCGGGCTTATCCGGGTTTTTGCCGGAACACACCCGAACACGAAGCGGCGATGTACGCGATCATTCGAAGCGGCGGGAAGCAGTTCCGCGCCGAGCCGGGCAAGACGATCCGGGTGCCCACGCTGCAGGCGGAGGCTGGTGCCACGGTGACCTTCGACGAGGTGCTCCTCGCCGACACCGGCGCGGGCATTCAGGTCGGCACGCCGGTCGTGGCCGGCGCGTCGGTGACCGGCGAAGTCCTGGGCGAATTCAAGGACAAGAAGGTCATCATCTTCAAGTGGAAGCGGCGCAAGAACTACCGCCGCAAGCAGGGGCATCGGCAGAAGTACACCGAAGTGCGGGTCGGCGAGATCCGCCTCGCCTGAGGAGAGACGACCATGGCACATAAGAAGGGGGTCGGCTCGACCCGCAACGGCCGCGACTCGAACGCGCAGCGCCTCGGCGTGAAGCGCTTCGGCGGCCAGCACGTTCTCGCCGGCAACATCCTGGTCCGGCAGCACGGCACGAAGTTCCACCCGGGCTTCAACGTGGGGCGTGGCTCGGACGACACGCTCTTCGCGCTCATCGACGGCGTCGTGAAGTTCGAGCGGAAGGGTCGGGACCGGCAGAAGGTCTCGGTCTACCCGCACGCCGGCTGACGCGGCGCGCCGCGCCATCGACGGCCCCGGTCCTCCCAGGCGAGGACCGGGGCCGTTTGCGTTCTACCCGCCGAAGCGCGCGCGACCGTGCCGCTGCCGCGGGGCGCCCGCTTCGTCTAGCTTGGGGCATGGCGTGGTGGACGTCTCCTCGCGCTCGCGGTGCTCTCGGCGCCGCGCTCCTCGCGGTGTCGGCGATCTCGCTGGTGGCCACGGCGCTCGCGGCGCAGGCTCCGGGCGCGGCGTGTGCCGGGCGGCGCGCGGCGGCGTGCGCCGCCTTCGCGGCCCACCTGGAGGCCGCCCGCACCGGCGAGCCGGACTCGGTCTGGGCGGTGCTCCGGTACGTGGCCACGGCGGAGGAGGCGCGGAGCTGGCGCGGGTTGACATCGGGCGTCGAGCGGGTGGCGTTCGTGCGCCGGTTCTGGGCCACGCGGGCGGCCGCGTCGGCGGGGTATCCGGAGGAGCGCTTCGCGGAGCACCTCCGGCGCCTGGCGAAGGCGCGCGCCCTGTTTCCCCGCGGACCGCGCCCGGTGTGCAAGAGCCTCGCGTACGACCCCGCCTGCATGTTCCCGACGAACTTCGCGGGGATGGCCGTGGCGTATCCGCCGGGGGTGAACGCCTGGGTCCGTTCCCGGAAGGAGCTGCGCATCGACGACCGCGGGCTCGCGCTGGTGCGGCACGGCGAGCCGGATCGGCGCAGCGACTGCCGGGGGTACCCCGGGGCAGGGGAGGTCTGGGTCTACGCGGGGCGGGGCGGGGCGGCGCCGCGGGTGCTGCTGTTCAGCACGGTCGGCGGCGTCTCCGACTTCGTGCTCGTCAACAGCGCGCTGGACCTGGAATGCGACGAGGTGGGCGCGGCGGAGTATCTGGGCGCCCGCGGCCTCGATGCGCGGGACGGCGGTGATGTCATCCGGCGGCGGCTGGAGGTGCAGCGGGAGGTGGTCGACGCCGCGTCCACGGAAACGGCCCTGCCGCCCTACGCGGCGCCGCTCGCCGGCGTGAGCTTCGACCTGCTCGACTTCGCCGACACCAGCGCCGACGCCTCGGAGCTGACCGTGGCGGTGAGCGCGCCGGCTTCGGCGCTCCGGCTCCCGCCGGCCACCGGCGGGACCGCCAGCTACCGGCTCGGCATGGCGCTGGTGCTCTACGACTCGACCGGCGTCGTCGCCCGGCTGGACACGTTGCGGGAGGTCTCCGGTGCGCCGCTCCCCGACGGCAGCCTGCTTTCCAGCGTGTTCCGGCTGTCGGTGCCGCCGGGCGCCTACCGCTATGCGCTCCGGATCGAGCGGGACGGGGCGCCCGTCTCGGTGGCCGCCGACTCCGGGTCCGGCGTCGGCCTCGTCTCCCAGGGGACGCTCGCGCTCGAGCCGCTGCGCGCGCCGGATGCGGTCCGGCTCTCCGCGCTGGCCATCGGCAGGGCCGGCGTGCCGGCGGACTGGCGCCGTGGCGACGTCCGCCTGGCCCTGAACCCCACCCACGTCATCCCCCTGCCCGCACGGCGGCTGGAGCTCTACTACGAGGCCTACGGCCCCGCCGAGGGCGACGCGATCGAGACCGAGATCGTGCTCGAGTCGCAGCGGCGGCGCTGGTTCCGAGGGCCGGATCGCATCGCGTTCCGGTTCCGCGAGGACGCGCATCCGCGCGGGCCGGCGGCAGCCATCCCGGCGCGGCGGAGCCTCGACCTGCGCCAGACGCAGCCCGGCGACTACCGGCTGCGGGTGCGTGTGCGCCGCGTCGCGGACGGGCGCGCGGCCGTGCGCGAGACCACGCTCCACATCCGCTGACCGTGTCCGACCGCCGGGTCGACCGCCGCCTGAGGCCGGCCCGGCGCGGCGGCCGGTGCTGGCCCCGTTCCTGCAAAAACGTGCTTGCACCCGAACGCAGGCAGGTTTGACCCATGAGCGACAAGAGACTGCGGCCCGTCGCCGGGGCCGTGCGCCAGAGCGACATCGAGCCTTACACGGCCCTGCGGTGGGTGTCCCGGCTCTTCAAGGCGGCCTCCGTCTTCCTGGTCGTGGCGCTCATCGGCGAATTCGTCGCCGGACTCCAGTTCCAGGGGGTGTCGAGTCTGTCGGTGCTGCTGGGAGAGGCGGCACGCACGTTCGTGTTCGCCATCGTGCTGTGGGGCGGCGGGGACCTCGTCCGGCTGCTCGTCCACCTGGGACACGACATCCGGGCGGAGCGGATCCTCCTGGCGAGGCTTGTGCACCGCACGCCGGCGGCCGGCGAGCTCGGGATGGAGGGGGAGGAGGAGGCGGCGGACGATGGAGCGGACGACTCCGCGGACGTGCGGGCCACGCCTGACATCGAGGTGACGCGGCGACCGGAGGGGCTCTCCTTCCCGGAGGCCGGCGCGGCGGACTGAGCGGGCCGCGTCGACGCCCCGCGGCCGGGTGGGGGCGGCCCCGGCGACGCTAGCTCCGGCCGCCGATCCCGCGCAGCGCCGCCGCGGCCGCCTCGATCGCCGTCGCGACCTGGTCGATCAGCTCCCGCGTCGCCGGGAGCGTCAGCCCTTCCGAGCCGATCTGCGTCCGCAGCGTCCGGATCTTCCTCGCCGCGCCGTCCATCTTCTCGGCCGCTTCGGCGATGGACGTCGAGCCGTCGTCCTCGCCGAAGGGGTTCGTCCGCCGGGGGCGGGAGAGGGAGTCGTCGCCGAACGGGTTCTGCGCCATCGGGTCCTCGAGGACGGGGTTACGGCTTCAGCTTCTCCATCAGCTCGACCGGGACGCGCGTGCCCCACGCCGTCGCGCCCGCGAGCCGGCTGAAGTGGTCGAACACGGTGGCCGAGGCGCGCCGGATCGCGTCCGACGCCGCGGCGGCGTTCGAGTAGTTCACCATGACCGCCACCGCGTAGGGTCGACCGCGCAGCCCCACGATCCCCCACGCCGTCTCGACTCCCTCGATCGTCCCCGGCTTCCACGCCACCTTGATCCCGGCCGGGATCGGGTCGGGGAAGGAGCCGGACTTGGGGATCTCGAGCACGCCGCGCATCTCGGCGCAGCGGGCAGCGGACATCGGCAGCTCGCAGCGCGCGATCCGCGCCATCAGGCCGGCCGCCTCGGCCGGCGTGGCCAGGTTCTCGTTCCCCCGCGCGCTCTCCTCCGGCCGGATCATCTTCCGCTGGAAGCGAATGTGGGGGAACCCGAGCGCGGTCATGCGCCGGTTCACGGCGTCCATCCCGACGCGGTCCACCAGCATGTTCGTGGCCGTGTTGTCGGAAAGCACGACCATCAGCACGGCCAGGTCGTGCAGCGACACGAGCGAGGTGCCGTCCCCGAAGCCCTGCAGCACGCCGCTCCCGCCCGCCTGGTCCACCCGCCGCACCGGCACGCGCTCCGCAAGGTCCAGCTTGCCGGCGTCGGCCTCGGCGTACAGCTCCGTCAGCAGCGCGACTTTGATGGCACTGCCCTGGGCGAAGACGAGCGTGTCGTTGACGCCGAACCGCTCGCTCGACGTCAGGTCCACGACGTGGATGCCGACGACGCCCGGAACCTCGCGCGCGATGGTCTCGAGCTGGGAGCGCAGCTTCGAGGCGAGGATCGCGCGCTGCGCCTGTTGCGCGGAGGCGGCTCGCGGCGCCACCCATGCGAGCCCGACGGCGGCGAGGGCCGCGACCGCGATACGGCCGCTGCGCCGGCTCGCCTTGCCGCCGTGCCGGGCTTCGGTGCCCGGGCCCATCCCGTGACGCGCCCTCATCGGCCCTGGAACTCCGGCCGGCGCTTCTCGAAGAAGGCGCGGATCCCTTCGGCCTTGTCCTCGCTCCCGAACGCAGTGACGAACAGCTCGCGCTCGTAGCGCAGCCCGGCGCCGAGCGGCATCTCCAGCGCGGCCCGCACGGCGTCCTTGGCCAGGCGGAGCGTGAGCGGCGAATGCGCGGCGATGCTCGTCGCGATCTCGCGGGTCCGCGGCTCGAGCTGCTCGTCGTCGACCACCAGCTCGACGAGGCCGATCCGCGCCGCCTCCTCGGCGTCGATCAGCTCGCCGGTCAGGATCAGACGCAGTGCCTGGCCGTAGCCGACCAGGCGCGGAAGCCGCTGGGTACCACCGCCGCCCGGGAGGATGCCGAGCTTGATCTCCGGCTGCCCGAGCTTCGCGGAGCGAGCCGCGAGCCGGACATCGCACGCGAGCGCCAGCTCGCAGCCTCCGCCCAGCGCGTAGCCGTTGATCATCGCGATCGTCGGCTTGGGGTAGGCCGCGATCTCGTCGAACACCCGGCGGCCCTCCATCGCCGCGCGCTGCTCGACGGCGCTGCGCTCGGCGAACTCGCCGATGTCCGCGCCGGCGATGAACGCCTTGGTGCCCGCGCCCGTGAAGACGACGACGCGGACCGCATCGTCGTCGCGCAGGCGGTCGAGGATCCGGACGATCGCCTCCCGCACGCCCGTGTCCAGGGCGTTTCGCTTGTCCGGACGGTTGATCCGGAGCACCGCGTAGCCCGCGTCGTGAACCTCCAGCAGCATCGCCCCGTCGTCCATCGCGCCGCTACTCCCAGTTGTAGAAGCCCTGACCGCTCTTCTTCCCCAGCTTCCCCTCCGTGACGAGCCGCCGCAGGATCGCCGGCGGACGGAACTGCTCCGCGCCGAGCCTCTCGTGGAGGTACTCCGCGATGCTCAGCCGGACGTCCAGGCCCACCAGGTCCGTGAGCTTGAGCGGCCCCATCGGATGGCGGTAGCCGAGCTCCATCGCCTTGTCGATGTCCTCCGCCGAGGCGACGCCCTCCTCAAGCATGCGCATCGCCTCGAGCCCGAGCGCCACGCCGAGGCGCGAGGACGCGAAGCCGGGCGCATCGTTCACGACGATCGGGTCCTTCCCGAGCCGCCGCGCGAACGCGACCGCCGCCGCGACGACGCGCTCGTCGCTGCGCTTCCCCCGCACGACCTCCACCAGCTTCATGATGTGGACGGGGTTGAAGAAGTGGAGCCCGACGACCCGCTCCGGACGGCCGAGCGCGGACTGGAGGTCCGTCACGGACAGGCTCGACGTGTTCGTGGCCAGGATCGCCTCCGGCGGCGCGTCCGCCTCGACCTCCTCGAAGACCTGCACCTTCAGGTCGAAGCGCTCGGGCACGGCTTCGACGACGAGGTCCGCCCCGCGCACCGCGTCGCCCACGCTCCGCGCGGTGCTCAGCCGCGCCAGCGTCTCGGCTCGCTGCTCGTCCGTGACCTTGCCGCGCGCCACGCCTTCGTCGAGGTTGCGCCGGATGCTCTCGAGCCCCCGCTCCAGAGCCTCCTCCGAGGCGTCCGCCAGGACGACCTCGAAGCCTGCCTGCGCCGCCACCTGCGCGATCCCGTGCCCCATCGTCCCGGCACCGAGCACGGCCACCCGATCGATCCGCTCGCTCACGAGGCGCCCTCGCGCTGGCCGCCGTTCCCCCGCCGCCCGAAGCGCGGCGTCCGCTTCTCCAGGAAGGCGGAGATCCCCTCGCGGAAATCCGGCGAGCGGAACGCCGCGAGCTGCGCCTGGACCTCCATCTCCAGCACCTCCGGCAGGGAGGCGTTCAGGCCTCGTCGGATCGAGCGTTTCGCGCTGGCGATGACGCCGCGCGGCGCCGCCGCGATCTGCCCGGCCAGGCCCCGCGCCGTGGGCTCGAGCTCGGCCGCCGCGACGACGCGGTTGAAGAGGCCGAGACGCTCGGCCCGCTCTGCGCCCAGCATCCCGCCCGTGTAGATCAGCTCCGCGGCCAGCGCAGGGCCGACGAGGCGGGGCAGGAAGTAGCTCCCGCCCCAGTCCGGGTGTAGTCCGACGCGCGCGAAGCCGAAGCCGATGCTCGCCGTCTCGCTCGCAATGCGAAGGTCGCACGCCAGGGCGAGGCACGCGCCGGCGCCGGCGGCCGGACCGTTCACGGCCGCCACGACCGGCGTCGTCATGTGCTCGATGCGGTCCACGATGCGGGCGCCCGCGCGGACCAGCGCCTCGAAGCGCTCCGCGTCGCCGGTCTCGATCAGCTCCGCCATGTAGGCGACGTCGCCGCCGGTCGAGAACGCCCGCCCGACGCCGGTGATCACGATGCAGTGGACGTCGTCCTCGGCCTCCAGCGCCGCCAGCGCGGCGTCGAGGTCGTCGCGCATGGTGCCGACGAAGGCGTTCAGTCGCTCCGGCCGGTTGATCCGCACCCAGGCCACCGCGCCGTCGCGCTCCACGGTGATGTGCTTGCCGTTCATCGCCCCTCCACTTCCACCACCGTGGCGATCCCCTGACCCACCCCGATGCACATGCTGGCGAGCCCCGTGCCGCCGCCGCGCCGTGCCAGCTCGTGGACGAGCGTGGTCAGCAGGCGGGCGCCGGAGCAGCCGAGCGGGTGCCCCAGCGCGATCGCGCCGCCGTTCACGTTCACCCGGGCCGGGTCCAGCGCCAGCTCCCGGATGCAGGCCACCGCCTGCGCCGCGAATGCCTCGTTCAATTCCGCGAGCGCGACGTCGCCCACGCCGACCGCCGCCCGCTCCAGCGCCTTCCGGCTCGCGGGCACCGGCCCCATCCCCATGAGGTCCGGCTCGACCCCGGCCACCGCCGAGGAGACGATCCGCGCGATCGGCCGCAGGCCCAGCGCCGCCGCCCGGCCGGCCTCGACGATCAGCAGCGCCGCCGCGCCGTCGTTCAGGCCGGACGAGTTGCCGGCCGTCACGGTGCCGCCCTTGCGGAACGCCGCCGGCAGGCGGGCCAGCTTCTCGAGCGTCGTGTCGGGCCGCGGGTGTTCGTCCGCCTCGACGCGCAGCGGCTCGCCTTTGCGCTGCGGCACGTCGACCGGCACGAGCTCGGCCTGGAAGCGGCCGCTCTCCAGCGCGGCGGCGGCGCGGCGCTGGCTCTCGAGCGCGAGCGCGTCCTGGTCCTCCCGGGAGACGCCGAAGCGCTCGGCTACCCGTTCGGCCGTCTCCCCCAGCGTCACCGTGTAGTCCGCCGGAAAGCGACCGTTCACGAAGCGCCACCCCAGCACCGTGTCGGCGGTCTCGGGCGCGCCGCGCGGGTATCCCTCCGCCGGCTTCAGCATGACCCACGGCGCCCGGCTCATCGACTCCACGCCGCCGGCGACGAAGACGTCGCCCTCGCCGGCGCGGACCGCCTGGAACGCGGAGCTCACCGCCTGCAACCCGGAGCCGCACAACCGGTTCACGGTCTGCCCGGCCACCGACACCGGCAGCCCGGCGAGCAGCGCCGCCATGCGTGCCACGTTGCGGTTGTCCTCGCCGGCCTGGTTCGCGCAGCCGAGGATGACGTCCTCGATCAGCGCCGGGTCGATGCCGGTGCGCTCCACGAGGGCTGCGACCGCGCCGGCCGCCAGGTCATCCGGTCGCACCGCGGCGAGGCTCCCACCGTGCCGGCCGATGGGCGTCCGGACCGCGTCGATGATCCATGCTTCTCGCATTTCGCTCAGCTCAGGTCCACCCAGACGCTCTTGATCTGGGTGTAGAGGTCGAGGGCGGAGGCGCCCAGCTCGCGGCCGTAGCCCGACTGCTTGTAGCCGCCGAAGGGGGACGCGGCGTCGAGCGGATGGTACGTGTTGATCCAGACGGTGCCGGCGTTCAGCCGCTTCGCCACCCGGTGCGCCCGCTTCACATCGGTCGTCCAGATGCCGGCGGCCAGTCCGTAGACCGTGTCGTTCGCGAGGCGGACGGCCTCGTCCTCGTCGGCGAACGGCGTGACGGCCAGCACCGGCCCGAAGATCTCCTCGCGGGCGATCGTCGCCTCCGGGCGGACCCGGTCGAAGATCGTCGGCTCGACCCAGTAGCCTTGCTCCTGGCCGCCGAAGAGAGCGCGCTTGCCGCCGGTGCGGAGCTCCGCACCCTCCGCGCGTCCGGCCTCGATGTACCCCAGGACCCGCTCCATCTGATCCTGCGAGATGAGCGGCCCGAACCGGGTCTTCGGGTCGAACGGATCGCCCGGCTGAACCTTGGCCGCTCGCTCCACCAGCTTGTCCACCAATGCCTGGTGCACGGACTCGTGGACCAGCAGCCGCGACCCCGCCGTGCAGCACTGCCCCGAGTTGTAGAAGATCGCCGTGTACGCGCCCCGCGCCGCGGCCTCGAGGTCGGCGTCCTCGAAGACGATGTTCGGCGACTTGCCCCCCAGCTCCAGCGAGACCTTCTTCAGCGTCCCGGCCGCCTCCTGCATGATGATGCGCCCGACGGCGGTCGATCCGGTGAACGCGATCTTGTCCACGCCCGGGTGGCGCACGAGCGCCGCGCCGGCCGTCTCGCCCAAGCCGGTCACCACGTTCAGCACCCCCGCCGGGAGCCCGGCCTCGTGTGCGATCGCCGCCAGCTCCAGCGCCGTCAGCGGCGTCTGCTCGGCCGGCTTCAGGACCACGGTGTTCGCGCACGCCAGGGCCGGAGCCACCTTCCACGCCGCCATCAGCAGCGGGAAGTTCCACGGGATGATCGCCCCGACCACACCCACCGGCTCGCGCAGCGTGTAGTTCAGCACGTTGCCGCGCACGGGGAGCGTATCGCCGTGCAGCTTCGTGGTCCAGCCGGCGTAGTAGCGGAACGCCTCGATCGCGTCCCGGACGTCGATCTCGGCCTCCCGGATGCGCTTGCCGTTGTCCAGCACCTCGAGCCGGACCAGCTCGTCCTTGCGCGCCTCCATGGCGTCCGAGATGCGCCAGAGCAACAGCGCCCGGTCGGCCGCGTCCATTCCGACCCAGCCACCCTCGTCGAACGCCCGGCGCGCCGCCTGTACGGCCGCGTCCACGTCCTCCGCGCCCGCTGCCGCCACCTCCGCCAGCACCCCGCCGGTCGCGGGGTGGTGCGTGGCGAACGTCGCGCCGCTCCGGGATCCCACCCACTCCCCGCCGATGTAGAGGCGGTCCGGCGCGCGCCGCGCCACGATGACTTCGGTCGTTGCCATTCGTCAGCTCTCCCCTCTGCGCGGGCCTGGCGTCGATGGCCGCCGTGCGGCGGCGATCCCCATCCTCGACCGCTGCCGGTCGCCGCGCCGACTCGCCCGTTCGGCCGTCGAGGCCGGCCCGCCCCAATGCGAAACGGGGCCGGGAAACATCCCAGCCCCGTCCACCCCTCTACTGCGCCTTGAACTGCGGCTTCCGCTTCTCGACGTAGGCCGCGATCCCCTCCTTCGCGTCCTGGCTCTGGAAGAGGAGCTGTTGCAGCTCCCGCTCGACCGCCAGCGCGTCCTGGAAGGGAAGCTCGCCGCCTGTCTGCACCGACCGCTTGATGTTGCCCACCGCCTTCGCCGCCGCGTTCGGCGGCGTGAACCGCCGCGCGTACTCGAGCACCTTGCCGAGGAAGTCGTCGCGGCCGGTCGCCTCGACGACCTCGCTCACGATGCCGAGCGCCTTCGCCTCCTCGAAGTCGAACGTCCGGCCCGTGACCATCAGCTCGATCGCCTTGCTCTTCCCGACGAGCCGCGTCAGCCGCTGCGTCCCGCCCGTGCCCGGCAACACGCCCAGATTGATCTCGGGCAGACCGATCTTCCCCGCACCCTGCCGCGCGATCCGGATGTCCGCCGCCATCGCGATCTCGAGCCCGCCGCCCACCGTGTGCCCGTTCAGCGCCGCGATCACGAGCTTCGGCGTCTGCTCGAACCGGTTCAGCGTCTCGTTCGCGTGCAGACAGAAGTAGTACTTGAACTGCGGCGTCACCGAGTTCAGCATGGCGATGTTGGCGCCCGCGCAGAAGAACTTCTCGCCCGCCCCCGTCACCACGATCACGTGCACGCCCTCGTCCATCCGCGCCCGCAGGATCGCCGCGTCGAGCTGCCCCATCATCTCGTACGTGTACGTGTTCGCCGGCGGGTCGTCCAACGTCAGGATCGCCACCCCGTCCCGCGACTCGTAGTGCACCAGGATGCGCGTCTCCTCGGTCGTCGCCCGATCCATGACACTCGCCATCAGCCCCTCCGTTCGTGGGCAGCGCCGGCCCGGCTCCGCCTCGGTCCATGTTCCGTCCATGCGAGGCGCGACCTCACGCCCGCCCGTTCGCCCGCGCCTCCGGGGCGCGCCCCGGAGGCTACCGCCAGAGGGTCGACTCCATCTCGGCGGCGCCGCCCACCGGGCGCGCCACCGGCTCCGCCGTCCCCGCGAGGTAGCCGCGCATGAAGATCCGCGTCATCTCCGCCGCCAGTGCATCCACCGGCACGTCTCGCCCCGGATGGTACCAGTTGTAGATCCAGTTCATCATCCCGAACAGCGAGAACGTCGCCACGCGCAGCTCCGCCGCGTCCGCATCCGGCCGCAGCGCCCCCAGGATGCCGCTGCACACGTCGGTGTAGCACCGCTTAACGGCGGCCACCCGCTCCCGCAGCTCCCCCGACAGCGCCGTCGCCTCGTGGGAAAGCACCTTCATCTCCTTCATGTTCGCCACGAAGAAGCGCAGGTGGTTCTCGATGAACAGCCGCAGCCGCTCCTCCGGGTCGGCGACGCCGCGCAGCCGCCGCTCCAGGTTCTCGACCACCGTCCGGAAGGCGTGCTCCTGGATGCGGAAGAGGATCTCCTCCTTGCTCGGCACGTAATAGTACAGCCCCGAGAGGCTGATCCCCGTGGCTCGGCTGATGTCGCGGATGCTCGCCTGGTGGTACCCCTTCTCGGCGAAGATCACCGCGGCGGTGCGGAGGATCAGCGTCAGCTTTTCGTCGTGCGGCGCTTGCTCTTCCACGATGCCTCCGGCCTTTCGTTCGGACGTTCGAACGTGAACCTAGGCGCCGCCGCCCGGCCGGGTCAAGTGCCCGCGTGCCTTGCGGTTTCCTCGTGTGGCGCCTAGCTTTCGACGTCCGCGGGACCACCCCTTCCTCCGCCACCGCCGATGCTTCGCTCGCGCCGTCGCGCCGCCTCCGCTCTCCTCGCGCTCGCCGTCTTCGCGGCGTGTTCCGACGCGCCCGACGCGCCGACGGCGCTGCTCGTCGCACCGGAGACGCAGGCGGCACTGGAGGTCGCGAGCTCGTTGCCGGGCCTTCCCGAGCTCGCCGCGGCCGCCGATCGCGCCGACCTCGAGCCGGCCGCGGCGGACGCGCTGGCCGGCGCCCGCGCGCTCTGGGCCAGCGCCGACAGCGCGTCCGACCCGACCCGGGCTCGGGCGCTCCGCGGGGAGGCCAACCGCGCGGCGGCCCCGCTCCTCGCGCAATCGCTCGACAGCGCCGCGCTGGCGGGCGCGCAGCGAAAGCTCCAGCGCTGGTCCGAGCTGGCCGGCGCGGCCCTCAAGGGCGCGGACCTGCCCGAGCTGGCGCAGGCCGTGGCGGACGGCGGCGCGCTCCTGCGGCGCGCCCGCGAGTCGGCCCGCGCGGGTGACCGCGCCGACGCCGTCCTGGCCACCCTCGATGCGAGCGAGCGGCTATCCGAGACCACGCCGCGCGCCGTCGCGCTCCGCCTCACGACGGCCGACGAGCTCGCGCTGGACGCAACGCGGCGTGGCATGGCCCCGCGCCCGGACGATGCCGCCGGCCGCCGGCTGGAGCGCATCCAGCGCCTGGTTCGCGGCGCGCGCGAGGCCATCGAGGCGGAGAAATACGACGTCGCCATCCGCCGCGCCTATTACGCCCGCCAGCTCCTCGGTCCGGCGGGCGCCTCCGCGAGCCCCTGAGCGCCATGCACCCGGCCGCCGCCCTCCTCGTCGTCGACCCGGGCCTGATCGAGCTGATCGTCCACGTCCTGGCCAGCCCGTGGCTCGCGCCGGTCCTGCTCCTCGTCGGCGTCCTCGGCGTCCTCGTCGAGGTGAAGGCCTTCACGCACGGCCTCGCGGGCGCGCTCGGCGTGCTCGCCCTCGCCCTCTTCTTCGGCAGCCATTTCCTCCTGGGCATGGCCGGCTGGCTGGAGCTCGTGCTCCTCGGCGCCGGCGTGCTCATGCTCGTCGTGGAGGCGGTCGCGCTCCCCGGCGCCGGCGCGTTCGGCGTCCTCGGCGCCCTCGCGGTCCTCGCGAGCGTCTACCTGAGCCTCGTCGGCCACCCGGCCACGCCGGAGGCGTACAGCCAGGCGGCCGGCATCCTCGGCGCCACCCTGATCGCCGCGCTCGTCTCGATCTGGGCGCTGTTCCGGGTCCTGCCGAAGAGCGGCCGTCTCGCGCACTCCGGCGTCGTGCTGGGACAGGTGATGTCCCGCGAGGGCGGGTACGTCGCCGGCTCCGGCCGGCCGGAGCTCGTCGGGGCGACCGGCACCGCCCTCACGGACCTGCGCCCCGCGGGAAGCGCGGAGTTCCGGGGGGAGCGTCTCGACGTCGTCGCCGACGGCGGCTACATCGTCGCCGGCACCCCGATCGTCATCGCCCAGTCCGACGGTTACCGGCACGTCGTGCGGCCAGCGGAGTAGCGCGGCCCCGATCCCCTCACCAGGCAGAGGTTCCGATGGCGACGCTCTTTCCGGTATTCATCCTCGCGTTCGCGCTGATCCTGGTCTTCTTCTTCGCGTCCTTCATCCCGGTCCGCCTCTGGATCACGGCCGTCTTCGCCGGCGTGCGGGTCGGGCTGACGGACCTCGTGGGGATGCGCCTGCGGAAGGTGAACCCGTCGGTGATCGTCGGGCCGCTCATCGCCGCGACGAAGGCCGGCCTCCATCTCACGCCGTCGCAGCTCGAGAGCCATTTTCTGGCCGGCGGGCGCGTCGACAAGGTGGTGAATGCCCTGATCAGCGCCGACAAGGCCGAGCTCGCGCTCCCGTTCCAGCAGGCCGCCGCGATCGACCTCGCCGGACGGGACGTGCTCGAGGCCGTCAAGGTCTCCGTCAACCCGAAGGTCATCGAGACGCCCCGCGTCGCCGCCATGGCCAAGGATGGCATCCAGCTCATCGCCGTCGCGCGCGTCACCGTGCGCGCCAACATCAACCGTCTGGTCGGCGGCGCGGGCGAGGAGACCATCCTGGCGCGGGTGGGAGAGGGCATCGTCTCCACCATCGGCTCGGCAGCCTCCCACAAGACCGTGCTCGAGAACCCCGACAACATCTCCAAGACCGTGCTCGGCAAGGGGCTCGACGCCGGCACGGCGTTCGAGATCCTCTCGATCGACATCGCCGACGTCGACGTCGGGAAGAACATCGGCGCCCAGCTCCAGACCGATCAGGCCGAGGCCGACAAGCGCATCGCCCAGGCCAAGGCCGAGGAGCGGCGAGCCATGGCCGTCGCCGCCGAGCAGGAGATGAAGGCGAAGGTTCAGGAGATGCGCGCCAACGTCGTCGCCGCCGAGGCCGAGATCCCGCTCGCCATCGCGGATGCGTTCCGCCGCGGCAACCTCGGGATCATGGATTACGCGCGCTACCGGAACGTGAGCGCGGACACGGACATGCGCCGGGCGATCGCCGGCGGCGCCGACGACGTGCTCCCGGTCGAGCATTCGTCGTGAGCGGCGCGTTCTTCGTCTTCATTGCCTTCATCGTCCTCGCCAACCTCCTCCGGCTCGCCGGGAAGGCCGGCGGGGTGGGGAAGGGCACGGGCCTGCCCCCGCGACCGGGACCGCGCCGCTACCGGCCCGGCGATCCGCGCCGTCTCCCCGGCGGCCGCGGACCCGACGAGACCAGCGCGGCGACGATGGTCCCGGAGGAGCTCTGGCGGATCCTCATGGGTGAGGCGCCGCCGGCGCCGAGGCCGGCGCCTGGGCGCGCGCCGGGTCGCCTCGACGACGAGGTCGCGGAGGACGTCGAGGCGGAGATCGCCGAAGGACGATCCGCCGACGAAGCGGTGTCGTTGGAGGATGTCGGAGGGGGTGCGGCCGCGGCCGGCGCCGCCGCCGCGACGGCCGCACCGGAGGTCCGAGTCGCCGTGGCGCCCGCCGAGGCGCCCCGCGCGCCGGCGCCGCGGAGCCGCGCCCGCGAGCTGCGCCGCGCGATCGTGCTGCGGGAGGTCCTTGGACCGCCGAGGGGGCTGGAGTAGCCACCGGGCGGCTGTTATCTTTCGGCGCCCGCGAAGATCCGCGCGCCGGGATGGCGGAACGGCAGACGCAGCGCACTCAAAATGCGCCGGGGGTCACCCCCCGTGTGGGTTCGAGTCCCACTCCCGGCACTCCGCGGATCGCCGCGCGTCAGCGAGCGAGTAGTACGCCCTTCATCCCGGGGTGAAACCGGCAGTAGAAGCGCTCCAGTCCGGCCCGTTCGACCACCCGCCGCCAGCTTGTCCCCGGTCCCATCTCGCCCGAATCCCATCCGCCGCCGACCTGCGTCGCCGTGTGAGGCACGATGTCGTCGTTACGGAAGACCACCGTGTCCCCCACGGCCACCGTCAGGCTGTCGGGCGCGACTGCGAAGTCCTGCATGCGAATCACGTGGCTGACCGGACGCGGCCGAGCGCACGCGTTCGCGGCGCCGGCCAGCAGCGAGTATATGAGGATGGCGCGCGGAAGCGGCCGCTTCCGCGCGCCGCTCCGCCGGCCAGCGCTAGGCACTGGGCTTCGACTGGATCTGCTTTGCCAGATCCAGGTGCTTCTGCACGCCGGCCCGCGTCGTCTGCAACAGCTGCTTCAGCTCCGGGTTCTGCGCGTTGGGGATCAACTGCTGGTCCAGCGCGTTCAGCGCATTCTGGTGGAAGTCCACTTCCGAGTCGATGTAAGCCTTGTCGAAATCGGCACCGGTCTTCCCCTGCAGGTCCTGCATCGTATCGGTCGCCTTCTTCTGGATGTCCGTGCTCATGTCCGAAGGCGCCGGCGTCAGGTTCAGCTTCTTCGCCAGCGCCGTGGTCTTCTGGTTCAGCGCCGTGTGATCCGTCACCATCCGGCGCGCGAAGGCCTTCACGTCCGGCGCCGTCGCCTTCTGCCTCGCTAGCACGCTGTGCGCGCTGTCGGCGCTGTTCACGACCAGCACGACGTCCGCGATCTGCGCATCGGTCAGCGTCGGCGCGGCGGGGGCCGGAGTCGCCGCCGGCGGAGCCGTCGGCGCCATGGCGCCCGTCGTGTCGCCCGTGGCCGTCGTGCCCATGTTCGCAGCACCTTCCTGCGTCTTCTGCTTGCACCCTGCGCCTACGCCGAGTACCAGCAGGACGGTGACCGACCACGCGAGCATGCCTCGGCTCTTCATGTCTCCCTCCGTCTCGAACGCGTGCGTGCGAAGTGGGCGGGAGCCTCCCGCCCCCCGAGGGCGACGAGCGCGCTGGGGCGACCGGGCCCTCCGTGCGTCCGGCTCGCGCGGCATGAACTGCGCCGCGACTCCATGGCGACGGCTCGACGCGTGAGCCGATCTTCCACCTATCCCGTGGCGCGCAACGAATTGCTGCGGTTGGCAGGCCATCTGCGGTCGGAGCCGGCCTTACCCGCCGCCCGAGGCGCGGGAGAGCATCCCTGTCGGATCCTCTCCCGCGCCACTCGGCGCTTCACCGACGCCGGCGCGGAGCCCTGGTGCATGCGGCCGATGGGGCGCTGCGAAGGAACAGCGATGGGACTCAGGCGCTGGCGGCCTCGGCGCGGAGACCGGCGGCCTGAGCGTGGGCAGCGGCGGTGCTGACCTGGATGAAGCGCGCCCAGTCGCGCTCGAGCGCGACGACCCGGCCCGTGGGCGTTTCGAGCATGAGCTGCGAGGGCGTGCCGGCGCGGCACCGGACGATCTCGCCCTCGCGCAGGCCGAGGTCGGCGCAAAGAGCACGGAGGGCACCAAACAGGATGCGGCGGATCTGGATTGCCTCGCCGGTGTCCGCGGCCGCGAGGCTGCGGACAGGTTCGGAGGCATAGGCGGTGGGCATGCGATGCTCCTGCGGGGAAAGTGATTCGGGCGACCGAGGCCGTGGTGAAGCAGGTTGCAAGAGAAAGGCCCCGTGCACAGCCAGCGGCTGAGCCTCGGGGCCCCTCGGGCCGGTCCATCGTGGGACCCGACCCGCTCGATTTGTTTCCGAAGTATACCCGATCCTACCGTGGATCACAAGCCGGGGTCACGAAGGACCGTGGCCCGGCGGCTTCCCCTTGGGCGGCTTCCCTTTTCCCGGCGGTGGGCCCGACCCGGGGGCGACCGGCGGACGCCCGCCTTTGCCTCGGCCCCGGGGTTTGTCGGCGTTCTCGGGCTTCTTGCCGGCGCCGCGGCCGTGCCCGTCGCCGAGCTCCTGGGCGACGGCGGCGGCGGCCTGCGCCGGCAGCACCCCTTCCCGCATGAGGCGCTGGACCGCGTCGGGCAGCTCCCTCAGCTCGGCGGCGGACGCCCCGCGGTCGAGGAGGCCGCCGACCAGGTCGTAGGCGACGTTCACGGGGACGCCTTCTTGCAGGAGGTCGCCGAGGGTCACCACGGCCTGTCCGAGGGAGCCGCGGGCGCCCTTGCGGCCGGCGAGCCGGCGCACGGCGTCCTCGGGAACGCCACGGTCGAGTGCGACGGCGACCGCGGACACATCGGCGGGCGCGGCCACGCCGTCGAGGAGCCCGCGCGCTCGCTCGAGCCGCCCGGCGAGGCGCTGCACGACGGCGAGGATCATCTCGGCGGGCACGCCCTTCGCTTCCCCCTCGAGCGTCTTGTCGACGATCGGGTCGAGCGGCAATCCCCGGGAGCGCGCCTGCGAGACGATCGCGTCGAAGCGCGCGGCGGCGTCGGCGGGGAGCTGACCTCGTGCGCGCTCCAGCGCCCCGGCGCGCTGTCCGGCCGCGCCCTGCGCGAGTACGCCCTGAAGTCCTACGGCCAGGGCCAGGAGAAAGAGTCTCGATCGATCCATTGCGATTGCTCGTCGAAGCGGTCTGCCAGAAAGACGCATGGGCGTGGATTTCGTCACTTTTCGACGATGAAGCTGGCGTTTTGGCGACCCCAGCCATCCTTCTCGATGCCGGGAGCGTCCTCCGGGACGAGCCAGGTCGCGCCGTCGACGAGGAAGCCGAAGTGGTGGAATCCCGGCGCGACGACGAGCTCGGCCAGCCACTCCGCGCCCTCGCGCCGCATGGCGGTCGGCTGCCATCCGGTGAAGTCGCCGCTCACCGCGGCCTGCTGGGCGTTCGGCGCGCGCAGCCGGAATCGCACGCGGCGCCCGGCGCCGGCGGTGTCGCCGACCTCGACGACCGGCTGGGGTCTGGCCGGAGCGGCGACGGAGCCGCCGACTCGCCAGCTCACCCCGACGCTGGCGGCGAAGCTGCCCGGCGTGCCGTAGAGCGGATCGGTCGTGGTCCGGCCGAGCTGGGCATGACCCCATAGCCCGCCGGGGAGCCGCGTCTGCACAGCGACCCCGTACCCGATCTCGCCACCCGTCGGCGTATCCCAGGCGCGAACGCTGAGGCTGAGGTCCGCGCGCGCGCCCGAGAGCGTCAGCGCGGCGGTCCCACCGCGGTACCAGCCGTCCAGGGCGCCGTGCAGCCCTTCGCCCGCCACTTCGATCCAGGTCGGGCCGACGGCGCGCGCGAGCGACAGCGATCCGCCGGTGACCGCGAGCGTGCCGGTGCGCGTCGCGGCCAGGCCGACCGTGTCGTCGTCCGTCCTCCAGGCACCGCGCCGGAAGTCGCCGCGGGCCGTGACGACGATGTCGCCGAGTGTGGCCGCGGCGTGGGGCTCTACGGTTCCGCCGGCGGCGCGATACCGGAACGGCTCGGAGTAGTCGAGGCCGAACGCGGAGGCGTGCAGCCCGGCCGCACCGCGCCGCCAGGCGCGCGCGACGTCCCCGGCGAGCTCGCCCTCGAGCCAGCCCGCGGGTGCGCCGGCGGACCCGCGCCCGCCGCCGAGACCGAGCTCGAGGCTGGCCGGCCCGCCGGATTCGAGCTGCAGCCGTGCGCCGGCGATGCCGTACATCCCGGCCTGCCCGCCGTCGATCCCGGCGGGCGGCCGGGCGTGGGCGGCGGTGGCGTCGAGCCATACGGAGACGCCCTGACCCTCCAGCGGGAGGGCCAGGGCGAGCGTTCCAACCAGCGCGGCTGCGGCGCAGGTGCCGCGTCGTCTCAGGAGGACCTCACCGGCGGTGTGACGGCGATGAGCGCGTTGCGCATGCCGAAGCCGTCGTCGACGTAGCGCTGGGCCTGCGGGTCGCTGATCCAGCGCCGGCCGTCCACGACGAACATGTACTTATGTACCCCGGCGGGGAGGGGGATGAATCCCGTCCAGACGCCGTCGCCATCCGCGTCGCGGAGCTCCGCGGTCGTCGGCTGCCAGGCGTTGAAGTCGCCGGCCACCGAGACCGAGCGGGCCTGCGGCGCCTTGAGCACGAACTGCACGTAGACCGTGGCGGCCGTACCGGCCGCGGCCGCCGTGGGCAGGTCCGCCGGCGCGGGCCGCATGCGCGGCCACGCCAGCAGCACCGCGAGCGCGGCGACCGGCAGCAGCGCGGCGGGTCGGAGCTGCACGGAGTGCGGCTCGATGCACCAGCGTGCCGCCCGGCGCCACCACGCCCGTCCGGATCGGGCCGGCAGCGACGCCATGACGCGCGCCTCCAGCCACGGCGGCGCCTTCGCCTCGCCGAGGCGCGAGATGTCGGCGAGCAGCTCCCGCCATTCCTCCGCCTCGCGCGCGAGCTCCGGCGCGAGCGCGGAACGCGGGATCTCGCCATCCAGGTACCGCTGCACATCCGGGTGCATCACAGCACCTCCTCCAGGATCGCTTTCAGCGCCTCGCGGGCACGATGCACGCGCATCTTGAGCGCGGGCACGGAGGCGTCGAGCATCGCGGCGATCTCCTCGTACGACTGGCCCTCGACATGCTTCAGCAGGAACGCCTCGCGCAGGCTCGTCGGCAGCCGGGCGAGCGCGCCCTCGAGCACCGTCGCCAACTCCGACCGTTCCAGGTCGCGGGCCGGGTCGGCGCGTCCCACCGTCGCCGCCAGCGGGGCGTCGTCCAGCGGAACGTCTCGGCGACGACGGCTTTTCAGGTGATCCTTGCAGCCATTCACCAGGATCCGAAAGACCCACGCCCCGAAGCGCTCCGGGTCGCGGCAGCGCCGGATCTGCGAGTACGCCTTCACGAGCGCGCCCTGCGCCAGGTCGGCCGCCAGGTCGGCGTCCCCGACCACGCGCAGCGCGTGCCGGTAGAGCAGGTCCTGGTACCGGCGTACCAGGATCCGGTATGCCTCGCGGTCTCCCGCGCGAACCCGGGCGACCACTGCTCCATCCGCGTCTTCGTCCGGTTCGTTCTTCGCCAGGGATTCCACGCTCATATCTGGACGAGGGGCCGCGGAAAAGGTAACGCCAACAGGGGTACTCACCTACCCTTGCACGCCCTGGACCCTGCGGCTATACTCGCCCCCTGGCCGCGTGTTCCGCCCGCCTCCTCCCGGGGCAGACGCCCTCGCGATGTCGGCGGGGATGTCGGCCCCGTAGCTGCATCCTCCGGGTGTGGTAGGGGTGCCGCGCTGCAGGCCGGTCGTACCGATAATTTGCCCCATAGGAGTCGGGTCATGGCGAGTAAGGGGTTGGAGGGGGTCGTCGCGGCGCAGACGGCGCTCAGTCACGTCTACGGCGACGAAGGCCGCCTCGTTTATGCAGGATACGAGATCGGAGACCTCGCCGAGAATACCACCTTCGAGGAGGTCTGCCACCTCCTCTGGTTCGGCGAGCTGCCGGGGCCCGCTCAGCTCGGGCAGATCCGTCGCCAGCTCGCCGGCAGTGCCGTCGTGGACGCGCGCGTGCTCGACCTGATCCGCGCCGCCCCGAAGGACACCCACCCGATGACCACCCTGCGGACCGCCGTGTCCGCGCTCGCGCTGTACGACCGGGACGCCGAGGACATGTCGCCGGAAGCCAACCAGCGCAAGGCCATCCGGCTGACCGGACAGACGATCACGCTCACCGCCGCCATCGACCGGATCCGCAACGGCCGCGATCCCGTCGCCCCTAGAAATGATCTCGGCCTCGCGGCCAATCTTCTTTACATGCTCCGCGGTGAGCCGGCCGATGAGCTGAGCGCCCGGATCATCGACGTCGCGCTCATCCTGCACGCCGAGCACGGCATGAACGCCTCGACGTTCGCCGCCCGGGTCACCGCCGGCACGCTCTCCGACATGCATTCGGCGGTCACGTCCGCCATCGGCACGCTGAAGGGGCCGCTGCATGGCGGGGCGAACGAGCAGGTGATGGTGATGCTCCGTGAGATCGGCGAGCCCGAGAACGCGGCCGCCTACGTTCGCGCCAGGCTCGCCTCCGGCGGGAAGATCATGGGGTTCGGCCACCGCGTCTACCGTACGCTCGACCCGCGCGCGCCGATCCTGAAGCGCCTCGCCGAGGAGCTCTCCCAGCGGATGGGCGGCGCGAAGTGGCTCCAGGTGTCCGAGCGCATCCAGCAGACCATGCGCGAGGAGATGGAGCGGCGCGGTAAGCAGATCTACCCGAACGTCGATTTCTTCAGCGCATCGGTCTACTTCACGCTCGGGATCCCGATGGATCTGTTCACGAACGTGTTCGCCTGTGCCCGCATGGCGGGGTGGACGGCGCACGTGATGGAGCAGTACTCGGACAACCGCCTGATCCGCCCGCAGTCGGAGTACGTCGGACCACAGCACCGCAGGGTCCAGCCCCTCCAGGAGCGCGAGTAGCCCATGGCCGAAACGTACCGCTTCATCCACGTCCCCTCGACGGGGGAGCGCATCGAGGTCCGCGATGGCGAGGTGCGGGTGCCGGACCACCCCATCGTCCCGTTCATCGAGGGGGACGGCACCGGGCCCGATATCTGGCGGGCGACGAAGCGCGTCCTCGACGCGGCCGTCGAGAGGGCCTACGAGGGGGGCCGCGGCATCGTGTGGATGGAGGTCTTCGCAGGCGAGAAGGCCGTCAACGTCACGGGCGAATGGCTGCCGGACGAGACGCTGAGCGCGCTCAAGGAGTTCAAGGTCGGCATCAAGGGACCGCTCACCACGCCGGTCGGCGGCGGCATCCGCTCCCTGAACGTGACGCTGCGGCAGGTGCTCGACCTCTACGCCTGCATCCGTCCGGTCCGCTACATCCCCGGCGTGCCGTCCCCGGTCAAGGAGCCGGAGAAGGTCGACGTCGTCATCTTCCGCGAGAACACGGAGGATGTCTACGCCGGCATCGAATGGCCGGCCGGAAGCGAGAAGGCGGAAAAGGTGCGCCGGTTCCTGGTCGAGGAGATGGGCTCTGATATCCGGCCCGACAGCGCGATCGGCATCAAGCCCATGAGCGAGTTCGGCTCGAGGCGGCTCGTCGCCGCCGCGATCCGCTACGCCATCCAGCGGAAGCGGCCGTCGGTGACGCTCGTGCACAAGGGCAACATCATGAAGTTCACCGAGGGTGCGTTCCGGGACTGGGGCTACGACGTCGCCCGGCAGCAGTTCGGCGACCGCACGGTGCCGGAATCGGAGGCGTCGGGTGCCGACGGCAAGGTCGTCGTGAAGGACCGCATCGCCGACGCCATGTTCCAGCAGCTCCTGCTGCGCCCGGACGAGTACTCGGTGCTGGCAACGCCCAACCTGAACGGCGACTACCTCTCGGATGCCGCGGCCGCGCAGGTCGGCGGCCTCGGGATGGCGCCCGGCGCGAACGTCGGCGAGGAGGTGGCGGTCTTCGAGGCCACGCACGGCACCGCGCCGAAGTACGCGAACCAGGACAAGGTCAACCCGGGCTCGCTCATCCTGTCCGGCGTCATGATGCTCGAGCACATGGGCTGGGACGAGGCCGCGGCGCTCGTCGTGCGCGGGCTCGAGGGCGCCATCGCCCGCAAGACGGTGACCTACGATCTGGAGCGGCAGATGGAGGGGGCCACGCTGGTCTCCACCTCCGGCTTCGCCGAGCGGATCGTCGAGAACATGTGAGGGGAAGGGGAATGGCGGAGCTACGGATCGCCATCGAGGAGGCGGCGCCCTCCGACTACCGGACGCCGCTCCTGGTTCTCCAGCACTTCGAGCGGGACCGGCAGCCCGGCGGGCTGGCCGCCGACCTGGACCGCCGGCTCGGGGGCGCCATCTCGCGGGTCCTGGAACGCGGTGACTTCCAGGGGAAGAGGGACGAGACGCTCCTCCTCTATCCGGCGGAAGGCCAGATCGCGGCCGAGCGCGTGCTGCTCGTCGGCGTCGGCAAGCGCGAGGACTACACGGCCGAGCAGCTTCGGCGCGCGGTCGGCGCCGCCGTCCGGCAGGCCGAGAAGCTGCGCGTCCGCGAGCTCGCCTTCAGCATGGCGCACGTGGACCGGCTCAGCGAGCACATGGGCGCGTTCCACGCCGGGTTGGCCACGGTGGAGGCCGCGACGCTCGCGGCCTGGGACTACCGCGAGCTGAAGACCAGCGCCGATGCCAAGGAGCGCGTCGCCGTCGAGGCCGTCACGCTCCTGGCGCGGGATGCCGGCGAGCGCGGCGAGTTCGAGCGAGCCGCCGCCTACGGCGCCGTCGCGGCCCGCGCCGAGAACTTCGCGCGCGAGCTGCAGACGCTCCCCGGCAACATCGCCACGCCGACGTATCTGGCCGGCGCCGCGGAGCGCATCGCCGCGGAGCACGGCCTCAGCGTGACCGTGCTCGACCGCGCCGGCATGGAGCGCGAGGGTATGAAGGCGCTCCTCGCCGTGGCACAGGGGAGCGAGGAGGAGCCGCGCTTCATCGCCCTCGAGTACCACGGCGGCGCGGAAGGGGAGCCGCCGCTCGTCCTCATCGGGAAGGGCATCACGTTCGACACGGGCGGCATCTCCATCAAGCCGGCGGAGCGCATGGAGGAGATGAAGTACGACATGTCCGGCGCCGCCGCCGTGCTCGCCGCCATGAAGGCCATCGCGGAGCTGCGGATCCCGGCGAACGTCGTCGGACTCGTCCCATCCACGGAGAACATGCCGTCCGGGACGGCCGTGAAGCCGGGCGACGTCATCGGCTCGCTGCTCGGGAAGACGATCGAGGTCATCAACACCGACGCCGAGGGTCGGCTCGTGCTGGCGGACGCGCTGGCCTACGCTCGGCGCTACAATCCGCGGGCGATGATCGACGCCGCCACGCTGACGGGTGCGTGCGTCATCGCGCTCGGCCACCACGCCATCGGCCTCATGGGCAACGACGGCGACCTGATCGACGAGGTCCGCAAGGCCGGCCAGCGCGTCGGCGAGCGGTGCTGGCCGCTGCCGCTCTGGGACGAGTACCGTCCGCAGATCGACAGCGCCGTGGCCGACATCAAGAACACCGGCGGCCGGCCCGCCGGGACCATCACCGCCGGCTGGTTCCTCAAAGAGTTCGCCGGCGAGATTCCGTGGGCGCACCTCGACATCGCCGGCACCGCCTGGCGCGACGATGTGCCCCCCTACCTTCGCAAGGGAGCGACGGGCGTGCCGACGCGCCTCTTCATCGAGTGGGTCCGCTCGCGGGCCGGCTGATGGCCCGATCCGCGCATGCGGTCGGCCCCCGGAGCTGGATCGGGGGCTTTTTTTCGGCCGTTCTGATCGGATGTCTCGCGCCGCTCGCGATCTCCTCGCCGGCGGCGGCGCAGGCGCGCCCGGATACTGCCCGGGCGCCGCGCGACACGACCGGCGCCCGCCAGGACACCACCGGCGCCCCGGCGCCGGCGCCGCGTGACACGACGCCGCCACCCGTGCTGCCGGAGCTGCCGGAGGGGGCCTCGCCGTCCTTCGGGGCCGATGTCTGGGTCTTCGACCGGGACGCGCTCCTGCGCTCCGCCCCCGTCACGCTCGGCGAGCTGCTCGAGCGGATTCCCGGCATCACGCCAGTCCAGGCCGGCTTCTACGTCCAGCCTTCCGAGGTGAGCACGCTGGCCGGCGCCGGCGGCCGCGTCGAGCTGTACCTCGACGGCTATGCGCTGGACCCGCTCTCCTCGGCGGCCGTGGACCTGGCCAGAGTCGAGCTCGTCCAACTCGCACGGGTGCGGGTCGAGCGCCGCTTCGACGTGCTGCGCATCGACCTCTTCACGGCGAGTCCCACCGACCACCGCGCCTACGCCCGGATCGAGGCGGGCGTCACCGAGCCGCGGGGCAACCTGTTCCGTGGTCTGTTCCTGGCGCCGCGCTTCCTGATCGGCCCCTTCGCCGGCGGCGTCGAGCGGCTCGACACCCAGGGCTTTCAGCGCGACGTCTCCGGCAACGAGACCGGCGGATGGGCGAAGTGGGGATGGATCCGCCCCAGGTTCGGCGTGCAGGGCGAGATCCGGCGGAACACGGTGGAGCGGAGCGAGAACGTCCCCTGGATCGGCGACTTCCACCGGACGGACTGGACGCTCCGCGCCCGCGCCCGCTTCGTCCCAGGGCTCACCGGAGAGGCGTACTACGGCGGCTCGTCGGTCGACCAGCCCTCGCTCGACTCGATCATCCCGGCGCCGCAGCCGCCGGTCGTGGCGGGCCTCGAGCCGGCTGCCGGGCTGTTTGCCGCGGAGGGCGACAGCACGACGCTGAAGCTGTCGGGTCGCCAGGCGGGCGTGCGGCTCGGCTACGAGCACGGCGGCATCTGGGGGCTCGGCGCCTTTCGCGTGCGCACCGAGGACCTCCTCCCGAGGAGCGACCTGGATTTTTCCGCCGGCGGACGGCTCGGCACGATCGTCGAGGTCGACGGCGGCGTCCGCTTCTCCGACTGGGACTCGCGGCAGGTCACCAGCGCCCGCGTCCGCGGCCGGCTCTCGCCCGTGCGCGGCCTCTCCCTGTTCGGCGAGGTCGGCGGCGGCGTGGAGGGCACGCAGTTCCTCCGGGACAGCGCCAGCGGCGCGCCGCTCTTCACCGATCGAAGCGGCGCCCGGGGCGGCGTCGAGCTGAACTTCGGGCGCCTCGCCGCCGGCGGCGCCGTCGTCCACGTGAGCACCGACTCGGTCGCGCCGTTCGGCCTCCCGTTCGATCGGGTCGACCGGCTCTACCCGGGCACGACGCTGACCGGCCTGGAAGGCTTCGCCAGGCTGCACGTCTGGGGGCCGTTCGCAGTCGAGGGCTCCGGCAACCGCTGGAACACGACCGTCCTTCCGATCTACACGCCACAGATGAACTGGCGGGCGGCGCTCGTCTACGAGGCGTCGCCGCTTCCGACGGGCAACCTCAACATCTACGCCCGCGCCGAGGCGCGCACCCGCAGCGCCATGCTCGTCCCGGCACCGACGACGGCGGACCTCCGCGCCGTCGTCGCGGTCCCGGCGGTCACCGGCTACGACCTCTACCTGAGCGTGCGGATCCTCGACTTCCGTCTGTTCCTGCGCTTCGAGGACATGCTGCACGACAAGCCGGTGGTCGACATCCCCGAGCGGTTCATCCCCGGCCCCCGCCTCTTCTATGGCGTCAAGTGGCAGTTCTTCGACTGAGCCCGCGGGGCTCGCCCGCGTTGACCGCCCCGGGGGGCGACGGTACCTTTCACGCCCTCGGGAGGTGACATGATTCGGAGCATGACCGGCTTCGGCGAGGCCGACCGGCCGACGGCCGCGGGGCGCCTGCGCGCCGAGGTCAAGACCGTCAACCACCGCTTCTTCAGCGCGCAGCTGCGCCTGCCGGTCGCGGCCGAGAAGTACGAGCCGCTCATCCGCGAGTCGTTGCGGGAGCACCTCCCGCGCGGACACGTCAACTTCTCGCTCCGCCTGGAAGCGGGCGACGGCGCCGCGGCCGGCGCGCCGGCCCTCCAGCTCGACGAGCCCCGCGCACGCGAGTACGTGCGCGTGCTCCGCGAGATGAAGGACCGGCTCGGCCTCGCCGGCGAGGTCGAGATCGGCCACCTCACCGGCCGCCTCGGCGAGCTCATCGTGAACGCGGAGTCGGCGGCGGGCGAGCTCCCCGTCGACGATATCCGCGCCGTGACCGCGGATGCCGCGCGCGCCGCGCTCGCGCTCCGCGAGATCGAGGGCGCGAAGCTGCGCGCCGACCTCGAGGATCGGCTCCGGGCGATGGAGGCGGCCATGGCCGCCATCGCCGAGCGCGCCCCGGCGCGCCTCGTCGCCGAGCGGGATCGCCTCCGCGCGGCGATCCAGGCGCTCGCCGGCGACGTCGCCGTCGACGAGGAGCGGCTCGCGCGCGAGGTCGCGTTCATGGCGGAGCGCTGGGACGTGAACGAGGAGCTGGTCCGGCTGCGCTCCCACATCGAGCTGTTCCGCCAGATGCTCGCGAGCGACGATCCCGAGCCCGTCGGCAAGCGTCTCGGCTTCCTCGCCCAGGAGATGCACCGCGAGATCAACACGATCGGCTCGAAGGCCAACGACGCGACGATCGAGCACCGGGTGATCTCGCTGAAGGACGAGCTCGAGCGCCTGCGCGAGCAGATCGAGAACGTCGAGTGAGCCTGCGTCCGCGGCCGTTCCCGGTGGTGATCGCCGCGCCGAGCGGCGCCGGCAAGACGTCCATCGCCCGAGCGCTCGTGGAGCGTAACGCCGACGTGGTCTTCTCCATCTCGGCCACGACCCGCCCGGCCCGGGCGTACGAGAGAGACGGCATCGACTACCACTTCGTCGACGACCGCGAGTTCGACCGGATGATCGCGGCCGGCGAGCTGGTGGAGTGGGCCGTCGTGCATGGCCACCGCTACGGCACGCCGGCCGCCGGGATCGCCGCGGCCCTCGAGCGGGGCCAGACGGTCGTCCTCGACATCGACGTGCAGGGCGCTCGGCAGATCCGGGTCGCATTCCCCGAGGCGGTCCTCGTGTTCATCCTCCCGCCGTCGGGGGCCGAGCTCGGCCGGCGGCTCGCGGGGCGGGGAAGCGAGGCCGGCCCCGAGCGCATTCGTCGCCTCAAGAACGCGCGACGGGAACTGCCGGCGGCGGCCGAATTCGACTACATTATCGAGAACGACGACCTCGGGCGTGCCGTGCGCGCGCTGGAGTCGATCCTCGAGGCGGAGCGGCACCGCTGGCGCCGTTACGAGGACCCGGAAGCCGAGGTGGCTCGGCTTCGCCGCGAGGTCGACGAGATCCTGACCAGGAGCGAGTAGATGCGGGTCTTCACACCGATCGAGACGGCGCAGAGGACGGGGAGCAAGTACCTGGGCGTGCTCGTGGCGGCCAAGTACGCGCGCGAGCTCAACGCGCTGCCGCGCGAGGCGGTCCCGGCCGGACTCGAGAAGAAGCTGACGACGCGGGCGCTCGAGGCGCTCTCCGCCGGCGATATCGAGTTCCAGACGACGAAGCGGCGCCGCAACAAGGGCGCCTGAGCTCGGCATGGGCGGGGCGGCGCTGGCCCCGCGGCGCCCCTGGAGGGGACGCCGGGTGGTCCTCGGGGTCTCGGGTGGGATCGCGGCCTACAAGGTCGTGCAGCTTGCCCGGGACCTCACGCTTCTGGGCGCCGAGGTCGACGTCGTCCTGACCCGCGCCGCCCAGGCCTTCGTCGGCGCCATCACGTTCGAGGCGCTCACCGGCCGTCCCGTCCGCTCCGAGATCCTCGCTCCCGGCTCCGCGCTCGACCACATCCGTCTCGCGCGCGAGGCCGACGTCGTCTGCGTCGCGCCGGCCACCGCCGACCTGCTCGCCCGTGCCGCCGCCGGCGAGGCGAGCGACCTGCTGTCCGCGATCCTGCTGGCGACGAACGCTCCCGTCATCCTGTGTCCGGCCATGAACGACCGGATGTACGCGAACCCCGCGACGCAGGCCAACCTCGAGCGGCTGCGAGGGCGCGCCGGCTTCACGCTGGTCGGACCCGCTGTCGGACCCCTCGCGTACGGTGAAGGGGAGGGGCCGGGCCGCCTCGAGGATGCGGACGTGATCCTCCAGCACATCGGCCGCGCGCTCGAGGGGGGGACACCGTTCTCCGGGCGCCGGGTCGTCGTCACCGCCGGGCCCACGCGCGAGCCGTTCGACCCGGTCCGCTTCATCTCCAATCGGTCCTCCGGCCGCATGGGCTTCGCGCTGGCGGCCGCGGCCTGGCGGCGCGGCGCGGACGTGACGCTCGTCTCCGGCCCGACGGCGCTGCCCGCGCCGCCCGGTCCGACGGTCGTGCGCGTCGAGACGGCCGCGGACATGGAAGCCGCGGTCCGCGCCGCGCTCCCGGGCGCCGACGCGCTCGTGATGTCCGCGGCCGTCGCCGACTTCCGCCCCGCGCATCACGCGGCGGCAAAGATCAAGAAGGAGCACGCGCCCGCGGCCATCGAGCTGGAGCGCGCCCCGGACATCCTTCGGGAGACGCGGGATGCGCGGCCCGCGGGTCTCGCCGTCGTCGGCTTCGCGCTCGAGACCGAGGACGTTCGCGCGAACGCCCGCCGGAAGCTCGAGTCCAAGGATCTCGACCTGATCGTCCTGAACGACGCGACGGTCCCCGGCGCCGGCTTCGACGTCGACACGAACCAGGTCGTGATCCTGGACCGGGCCGGAGCGGAAGAGGAGCTGCCGCTCATGTCCAAGGAGGCTGTCGCCGAGGCGATCCTCGACCGGCTCGCGCCCTTGCTCGGCCGGCGATGACGCTCGACCGTGCGCTCCTCGCGCGCTACCTCCGGCAGCGGGCGGAGCTCGCCGGACCGGAGCTCCTCCTCGACGAGCTGACGGCCGAGGAGCTCGTCCGCCTGCTGGCCGGGGACGCGGCGCGCGGAGCGACGGCTCCGGTGTCGGCGGCGGACGCGAAGGCGGCCCTGCGCGAGATGCTGGGCGGCGGCGACGCCGCAGGCCGCGGACCCCGGCCCGGCCCGACGCCCCGCCCATCCGATCGTCCAGCCGCTCCCCGGCCGCCGGCCGCTCCCGTCGCCGCCTCGGCCCGGCCCGCCGGCCCCACCGCCGCGGACGATCGCGGCCGGGCCGACGTCGCCGCCGCGCTGGCCGCACTGAAGGACGAGGTCGCGGTCTGCGGCCGGTGCCGGCTGGCGCAGGGCCGCACCCAGGCGGTCTTCGGCGAGGGTAACCCGCTGGCGGAGCTGGTGGTCGTGGGGGAGGCGCCGGGCCAGGAGGAGGACCGGACCGGCCGCCCCTTCGTCGGGCCGGCCGGCAAGCTCCTGGACCGTCTGCTGATGAGCGCGGGCTTCCCGCGTCGCGACGTCTACATCTGCAACGTGCTCAAGAGCCGGCCACCGAACAACCGGAACCCCCAGCCGGATGAGATCGCGGCGTGCACGCCGTGGCTGCGTCGGCAGCTCGAGCTGATCCGGCCGAAGGTGCTGCTGGCGGTCGGCAAGTTCGCCGCGCAGCACCTCGCCGGGAGCGAGGAGAGCATCGGCCGGCTGCGCGGCCGCGTCCTCAGCTACGAGGGGATTCCCCTCGTCGTCTCGTACCACCCCGCCTTCCTGCTCCGGAGCCCGCAATGGACCCGGACGGCCTGGCAGGACTTCCAGCTCGCCCGCAAGGTGCTCGATGAACAGGCCTAGCTTCGGCGTCTCCGCCGGAGTCGTCACCCTCCCCGCACCGGACCGGCAGCCCCCCTACGCCGCCGAGGCCGAGCTGAGCGTGCTCGGCGGCATGCTCATCGATGGCGACGCGGTGGCCAAGGCCATCGAGATCGTCGACGAGTCGTCGTTCTACCGCGAGGCCAACCGGCGCATCTTCCGGGCGATGGCGCGGCTGTTCCAGCGCGGCGAGGTGATCGATCCGGTCACCGTCAGCGAGGAGCTGAAGAAGACCGACGAGCTCGATTCCGTCGGCGGGATGGCGTATCTCGCCGAGCTGCTCGACGCCGTGCCCACGGCGGCGAACGTCGAGTACCATGCGCGCATCGTGCGCGAGCGGGCGCTGCTGCGGAAGCTGATCGAGGCGTCGTCGCAGATCATCCGCGACTCCTACGACATCGGCGAGAAGAGCGTCGAGCAGATCCTGGACGAGGCCGAGCAGCGGATCTTCCACGTCGCGCAGGCCCACGACCGCGAAGGCTTCGTCTGGATCAAGAAGATCCTCTACTCGGCGTTCGAGCAGATCGAGCAGTGGCAATCGGCGAAGGGCGGGATCACCGGCGTGGCCACCGGCTTCCCGGACCTGGACCAGATGACCGGTGGCTTCCAGCGCGGCGACCTGGTCATCATCGCCGCGCGGCCATCCATGGGGAAGACGTCGCTGGTCACGGGGATGGCGTTGCACGCGGCCATCGCGCACCAGGTGCCCGTCGCCATCTTCTCGCTCGAGATGTCGAAGGACCAGATCGTCCAGCGCATGCTCTGCCACGAGGCGCTCGTCGACCTCGGCAGCCTGCGTCGCGGCCGCCTCTCCGACGACGACTTCGTCCGCCTCGCCCAGGCCGCCGGCCACCTCAACACGGCGCCGATCTGGATCGACGAGACGGGTGGGATCAGCGCCCTCGAGACGCGCGCCAAGGCGCGGCGGCTCAAGGCCGACCAGCCGAACCTCGGCCTCATCATCATCGACTACATCCAGCTCATGGGCGGCAACGGCAAGTCGGAGAACCGCCAGCAGGAGGTCTCGGAGATCAGCCGCTCCCTCAAGGGTCTGGCGAAGGAGCTGGATGTCCCGATCATCGCACTCTCCCAGCTCTCCCGCGCGCCGGAGCAGCGCACCGACCATCGGCCGCAGCTCTCCGACCTCCGCGAGTCCGGCGCCATCGAGCAGGATGCCGATCTGGTCATGTTCCTGTACCGCGCGGAGCGTTACATGACCGAGCAGGAGGCCGAGGAGAAGAACGTCGTTGGGCACTCCGAGCTGATCGTGGCCAAGCAGCGCAACGGGCCCACCGGCGTCGTGAACCTCTTTTTCCGCAAGGCGAGTACGCGCTTCGAGTCGATGTCGCTGCGCGAAGGGTGAGCGCCGGCGCCGCGGAAGCGCCGTAACCCGCCGTGCCGGCGGGGGTATTCTACGCCATGGCGAAGCTCAAGACGGTCTTTTTCTGCACCGAGTGCGGCAACGAGACGCTGCGGTGGCAGGGGCAGTGCCCCGCCTGCCAGGCGTGGAATACGCTCGTCGAGGAGCCGCAGGGTCGGCGGCGCGCCCGGGCCGGCGGCGCCGGCGCGGCTGCGCGCCCGGCTGCCGGCGGCGAGCGCGCGGCCACGCCGGTCCGCCTCGGCGACGTCGTCGGTGCGGAGACGCTTCGCTGGACGAGCGGCCTCGGCGAGTTCGACTACGTGCTGGGCGGCGGCGTGGTACCCGGCTCCCTCGTCCTCGTGGGCGGCGAGCCCGGGGTGGGGAAGAGCACGATCCTCCTCCAGGTGGCGGCGCGGCTGCATGCGCACGGCGAGGGCACGCTGTACGTCTCGGGGGAGGAGTCCGCGGCGCAGGTGCGCCTGCGCGCCGACCGTCTCGAGGGCGGCGCCGGGGACGTCGTCTTCCTGGGCGAGACCGAGCTGGAGCCGATCCTCGAGCGTGCCGCCCAGCTCGGGCCGGCCGTGCTCTTCGTCGATTCCATCCAGACCGTCTACACGGCCGAGATCGAGGGCGCGCCCGGCAACGTCAGCCAGGTCCGCGAGTGCGCGGCCCGCCTTCAGCGCTTCGCGAAGGAGACCGGCACGGCGGTCTTCCTCGTCGGCCACGTGACCAAGGGCGGCATGGTCGCCGGGCCGAAGACGCTCGAGCACATCGTCGACACCGTGCTCTACTTCGAGGGCGGCGCGAACCTCGACCACCGCGTGCTGCGGGCCACGAAGAACCGCTTCGGCGGCGTCGACGAGATCGGCGTCTTCCGCATGACGGTCCGGGGGCTCGAGCCGGTCTCCAACCCCTCGGAGCTCTTCCTCGGCGAGCGCACCCGGGGCGTGAGCGGCACGGCGGTCGTCGCCACCATGGAGGGCACGCGCCCGCTGCTCGTCGAGGTGCAGGGCCTGTGCACGAAGACGACGTACGGCGCCCCGCAGCGCGTCGCCACCGGCTTCGACCGGCAGCGGCTCGCGCTGCTCCTCGCGGTGCTCGAGAAGCGCGCCGGCATCGCGTTCGGCCAGCTCGACGTCTTCCTGAACGTCGTCGGCGGCGTGCGCATCGTGGAGACCGCCGCCGACCTGGCCGTCGCCGCGGCACTCGCCTCCAGCGTCTTCGACCGCGAGCTCCCGGGCGACGCCGTCTTCCTCGGCGAGATCGGCCTCGGCGGTGAGCTGCGTGCCGTCGGCCAGGTCGAGCGCCGCCTGGCGGAGGCCGCCCGGATGGGGTTCGCGCAGGCGTTCGTGCCGCGCCGCGCCATCCCGCCGCGGCCGCCGCAGGGGATTCGGCTCGTGCCGCTCGAGGACGTCCGCGCCCTCGTGGAGATGCTGTTCCGGTGAGTCGCGCCGCGGTCATCGTCGCGGCCGGCGGCGCCGGGCATCGCATGGGCGGCGTGCGCAAGCAGTACCTCGAGCTGGCCGGCGTCCCCGTGCTCGCGTGGGCGCTCCGGCCGTTCCTCGAGCACCCGGCCGTGGAATGGGCGGTCGTCGCGCTGCCGGCCGAGGACGCGGTCGACCCGCCGGCGTGGCTCACCGGGATGGATCCTCGCATCCTCGTCGTCGCGGGCGGCGTCGAGCGCACGCACTCCGTGCGGAACGCGCTCGAGGCCGTGCCGCCCGAAGCCGACGTCGTCCTCGTCCACGACGCGGCGCGCCCGCTGGTCACGCTCGAGATCGTGGAGCGCACGCTTGCCGCCGCCAGCCGCGGACTCTCCGCCGTGGCCGGCGTGCCGCCGGTCGACACGATCAAGGTGGTCGACCGCGACGGCCTGGTGCGCGCCACGCCGGAGCGCGGCGGCCTGCGCAGCGCGCAGACGCCGCAGGCGTTCCCGCGGGCGGTGCTGGTCGAGGCGCACCGGCGCGCCGCGATGGAGGGCCTGACCGCCACCGACGACGCCGCGCTCGTCGAGCGCTACGGCGGCGACGTCGTCGTCGTCGAAGGCTCGCCGGAGAACCTGAAGGTGACCGGCCCGCTCGACGTGCGGCTCGCCGAGGCGATCCTGCGGGCCCGCGGCGCATGAGCGGCGTCCGTGTCGTGCCGTTCCGCACTCCCGAGGAGCGGGCGCGGAGCGTCGGAAGCGTGGCCGGGCACTTGCATGCCGGCGGCCTCGTCGCATACCCGACCGAGACCGTCTACGGCTTCGGCTGCCTGCTCCGCCGCGAGGCGCTGGCGCGGCTCGCCGCGCTGAAGGAGCGGGACGAGCGCAAGCCGTTCCTCCTCCTGGTCCGGTCGGCCGCGGACGTCGATGGAGCGACCTGGACCGATTCCGCCCGACGCCTCGCCGAGGCGTTCTGGCCCGGCCCGCTGACGCTCGCGCTCGCCGCCCGCCCCGGCCGCTATCCGCCGGCCGTGGTCGGACCGGAAGGCACCGTGGCGGTGCGCTCGTCCCCGCACCCGGCGGTGCGGGACCTGCTCTCGGCGCTCGGCGAGCCGCTGACCTCGACAAGCGCGAACCGGCGCGGGGAGCCGAGCGCGCTGGACGCGGAGACCGCGCGCCGGGCGGCCGAGGCGCTCGGCGCCGGCGAGGAGCTCCTCGTGCTGGATGGCGGCACGCTCCCCGCCTCGCCGCCCTCGACGCTCGTGGACGCCTCGTTAGCCACACCAAGGATTCTGCGGCGTGGAGCGCTGTCGGTCGACACGCTCCGTGCCGTGCTGCCGGAGATCGATGATGGAGCGTGAGCAGTCCGGCTCGCCGGGCGTGCCGACGACCTACAACCTGCTCTTCGTCTGCACGGGCAACACGTGCCGGAGCCCGATGGCCGCGGCCATCGCCCGGCGCGCCCTGGCGGACCGCGGCTGGAACCACGTCGCCGTGGCGTCGGCGGGCCTGGGCGCGGCCTACGGCGCGCCGGCGTCGGAGAACGCCGTGCGCGTCCTCGCGGAACGGGGGATGGACCTCTCGGACCACAGCTCCCGGCCGCTCACGCCCGAGCTGGTCGACTGGGCGGACCTGATCCTCGCCATGAGTCCGGCCCATCTGTACGGGGTCGCGGAGCTGGGTGGCGCCGCCAAGTCCGCCATGCTCACGGATTTCATGGAAGGCGAGCGCCTCGGGGAGCCCGTCGTCGATCCATTCGGCGCGGACGAGCAGGTCTACCGCGTCACCCTGCGCCAGATCGAGGAGGCCGTCGAGGGGATCCTCCAGCGGCTGGAGCCCATCCTGGCGCCCTGATCCGCACCGTGCCCGAGATCACCGCCGCCACCCGCCTCGTGGCTCTCCTGGGCGATCCCGTCGCCCACTCGCTCTCGCCACGTATCCAGAACGCCGCGTTCCGCGCCGCCGGCGTGGACGGCGTGTACGTCGGTCTGCGCTGCGATGCCGAGCACGCCCCCGCGCTGCTCCGGGCCATCGCGCGCTCCGGCGGCGCGGGCAACGTGACCGTCCCCCACAAGCAGCTCGCCGCGCGCACGATCGAGGCGCCGACCCCGGCCGTGGAGCGCACCGGCGCGTGCAACACGTTCTGGCTCGAGGATGGGCGGATCCATGGCGACAATACGGACGTGGCCGGCTTCGTCGCCGCGGCCCGGGCGCTCGTGGGGCCGCTCGTCGGCGCGCGCGTCCTCCTGCTCGGCGCCGGCGGCGCCGCGCGGGCCGTCCTCTGCGCGCTCCTCGACGCCCGCGCCGACTCCGTTCTCGTCCTGAACCGCTCCACCGCGCGGGCCGAGGAGCTGCGGGCCGCGTTCGATGCCTCCGGGCGCCGCGTCCAGGTCGCCGCCGACGCCGACATCCTCCGCCGCGAAGGCTTCGACCTCGTCGTCAACGCCACCAGTCTCGGCCTCCACGAGACGGACGCGGACCCCGTCGATCTGCGCCGGATCCTTCGCGTCGGCGCCGTCCTCGACCTGGTCTACGCACCTGGCGGAACCGCCTGGGTCCGGCACGCCCGGGAGCTTGGCCTGACGGTCTCCGACGGGCTCGAGATGCTCCTGCACCAGGGCGCCGCCGCCTTCGAGCGGTGGTGGAGACAGCCCGCGCCCGTGGACACGATGCGAGCCGCGCTCGCCGAAACGCGCGTCGAGGTCTGACGCTCGAGCCTGCCGCGGCGCCGGCCGCCGCTCAGCGGACAGCCGCCGCTCGGGCCCCGGGCGGCCGCTCTCGCCATTCCGCCGCCCCGGTTCCGCCGGCAGCATCCCGCGAACGCTGCCCGGACTCGACGTGAATCCGCTCGCCGCCGCGCTCCTCGACCTCGTCTTCGCGCCCGTCTGCCTGGGCTGCGACGCTCCGATCTCCCCCGGCGACGCCACGCGGCTCGTCTGCCGGCTCTGTCGTACGCGCCTCGTCGCGCCGCCGCCGCCTTGCTGCGCCCGTTGCGGTGCGCCGCGGCTGCGCACCGGCCGCAGCGAGGCGCAGTCGTGTCCCGAGTGCGCGCTCTGGCCCCCCGCCCTCGCCTTTGCGCGCTCCGCATGCGTGCTCGAGCCGCCGGCCGACCGCATCGTCCACCAGCTCAAGTATCGGGGTTGGAGCGCCGCCGCCCGGCCCATGGCCGAGCGCATGGCCGACCTCGCGCTGCCGGACGCGGCCGCGCGCGAGGTGGACGTCGTCGTACCCGTTCCCACGACCCGCTCTCGTCTCCGGGAGCGCGGCTACAACCAGGCCGAGCTCCTGGCCAACGCGTACGCGCATCGGACGGGCCGATCGGTCCGTCTCCTGCTCGAGCGACGCGCCGGCGCCGCCTCGCAGACCATCTTGCAGCCCGTCGCGCGCGGGGCTAACGTGGCGGGCGCGTTCCGGATAGCCGGAGAGGCCGGGAGCCTCGCGGACGCTCACCTCCTCCTGGTGGATGACGTGCTCACCACGGGGGCGACCGCCGTGGAGTGCGCTCGCACCCTCGTGGCCGCCGGCGCCCGCTGCGTCAGCATCGTGACCTTTGCCCGCGCGCCCACGGTGCGCAGGGTGCCCACTTGACCAGGAGCAGAGCATGGGAACCGAAGCACACGGGGCTTCCTCCCGCCCGATCCGTGTCGCCATCAACGGCTTCGGTCGTATCGGCCGCAACATCCTGCGCGCCGCCAAGAGGCAGGGCGCGAACATCGACTTCGTCGCCGTCAACGATCTGACGGACAGCGCGACGCTCGCGCACCTCCTCAAGTACGACTCCGTTCACCGCACGTATCCCGGGACCGTCGAGGTCGGTGGATCCGGCCTCGTCGTCGATGGCGACGAGATCCGTGTCACCAGCGAGAAGGATCCCGCCGCGCTCCCCTGGAAGGAGCTCGGCGTGGACATCGTCTTCGAGGCCACCGGCCGCTTCACGAAGCGCGAGGACGCGGCGAAGCACCTGGCCGCAGGCGCCCGCAAGGTCATCATCACCGCGCCCGGGAAGAACGAGGACATCACGATCGTCCTGGGAGTGAACGAGGAGAAGTACGACCCGGCGAAGCACGACGTGATCAGCAACGCGAGCTGCACGACGAACTGCCTCGTGCCGGTCGTCAAGGTCGTGCGCGAGCGGTTCGGCTTCGTCCGCGGCTTCATGACGACCGTCCACTCCTACACGAACGACCAGCAGATCCTCGACCTGCCGCACAAGGACCTGCGCCGGGCCCGCGCCGCCGCGATGTCGATCATCCCGACCACCACCGGCGCCGCCAAGGCCACGGGCCTCGTGATCCCGGAGGTGAAGGGCAAGATCGACGGCGTCGCCATGCGCGTCCCGACGCCCGACGTCTCCATCGTCGACCTGGTGGCCGAGGTCGAGCGCGGAACCAGCGTCGAGGAGGTCAACCAGGCCTTCCGCGACGCCGCCGCCGGCGAGCTGAAGGGCATCCTGGCCGTCTCCGAGGAGCCGCTCGTCAGTGTCGATTACACCGGCAACCCGAACAGCTCCATCGTCGACCTGCTCTCGACCATGGTCATGGACGGCCGGCTGGTGAAAGTCATGTCGTGGTACGACAACGAGTGGGGCTACTCCTGCCGCTGTGTCGATCTGGCCGTCTACATCGCCGGCCGCCAGTGATCGGGCAACACTTCGCCGGCGCCGGGGTAAGTTGTTGATGGGGTGGGGGGTGCGTTCGCGACGTTGACGCTGCGTCGGACGGGGTATTAGCATAGGGTACGGGGGTGTGCGGACTCGATTTGCCCCCATTCTGGCCCGTGTTTTCCCGTCCATTGGCATACAACTCGCGCGGTCGGCCGTCTCGTCTCCCTGCACCGCGGCGCTGGAGGAGTGACATGGTGATGCCGAGCGACACGCTGTACGGCACCTATCGATGTCCCGTCTGCGGGCACCGGGATGCGGCGGAGCTGCGCGCGGACGACGACAGTCGGATCATCGAATGCAGCTACTGCGATACACCGCTCGAGGTGACGTCCCGCGGCGCGGACTCGGCCCGCTTCGCCGTCCAGGTCGCGGCGCCGAGGACGGCCGGTTGACGCGATGAGCGAACGAGGGCCGGCTTCGCGGGAAGACCGGCGGGGCGGCCACGGTGCGGACCGGCACCGTGGCCGCTTCCTTTTTGCGCCCGGGACGGGGGGTGCGGAGGACGTGCGGCAGGCGATGGAGCGCCTCCTGGCGGTCGCGGACGTCCGCGCCCGGAGCCGGACGCGCGTCGTCGACGGCAGTCGCGTTCATTACCTCGAGCAGGGATCGGGGCGCACGCTCGTGCTGCTCCACGGGGGCGGGGGCGGCGGCGCGAACTGGTTCCGCGTCCTGGGCGCGCTCGCCCGGCACGCTCGTGTGCTGGCGCCGGATCTACCGGGGTTCGGGCTCTCGCAGGCTCGCCTCGATGGCGGGCCGCTCGGGTGGGGCGCGGCGAGCATCGTCGCGCGACTCCTCGACGCGCTGGGCATCGCGGAGGTGGATGTCGCCGGGACATCCTTTGGCGGCCTGGTCGCGCTTCGGCTGGCGCAGCTCCGGCCGAGGCAGGTACGGAGGCTGGTCTTGCTGGACCCGGCGGGCCTGGGGCGCGAGCTCCCGCTCGTGGTTCGGCTCGCGGGGCTGCCGCTCCTGGGACCGGCGCTCGTCCGGCCCGGGCGGACCGGGACCCGGTGGATCTTCCACCACCTGGCCACGGCCGACGCGAGTGGAATCCCGCCGGAGCAGACGCGCGCGCTACTCGACTACATGGTTGCGTCCGGACGCGCGGCCGGTACGCGCATCCTGTGGCGTGGGGTGCGTTCCTTCCTCTCGGCGCGTGGTCAGGCCGAGGTCCTCGCCGACGCCGAGCTCGCGAGCATCCGGTCACCGACGCTCGTGCTCTGGGGCGGACGCGACCGCTTCTTTCCCCTCGCGCACGGGCGGCGCGCCGCGGCGCTCCTGCCGCGTTCCCTGCTCGCCGTGCTGCCGCGCGCGGGGCATTCCCCGAACTGGGAGGACCCGGAGGGGTTCTTGCGTTGCGTTCAGCCGTTCCTCGGCGGATCGCGGGCCGGCCGCGGGTCGGCGGACGCCGGGTCGCCTCGCCTTGATGCAGCGTCGACCGAGCCGCTACCTTAGCCGCGCCGCGGCGGGGGCCGCCGCGCGAACGCGCCTGCGAGAGAGCCATGGACAAGCTGACCATCCACGACCTGCCCGACGCCGCCTACGCGAACCGGCGGGTCCTCGTCCGCGTCGACTACAACGTCCCTCTCGAGGACGGCCAGATCACGGACGACACGCGCATCCGTGCGACGCTTCCGACGCTGCGCTACCTGTCGGAGCGCGGCGCGCGGATCGTGCTCCTTTCCCACCTCGGCCGCCCGAAGGGTCAGTGGAACGAGAAGTACTCGCTCCGCCCGGTGGCCGCGCGTCTCGAGGCCCTCGCGGAGGCGCCGGTCCGCTTCGTCGCCGACATCGTCGGACCGGAGGCGCACGCCGCGGTGGATGGCTCGTCGCGAGGGGAGCTGATCCTGCTCGAGAACGTGCGCTTCCTGCCCGGCGAGGAGACGAACGACCCGAGGCTGAGCGAGGAGTTGGCAGCGCTCGGTGACGTCTACGTGAACGATGCCTTCGGCGCCGCCCACCGGGCGCACGCGTCGACCGTCGGCGTAGCGGAGGTCATGCGGCGCGACGGCAAGCCGGCGGTGGCCGGCCTGCTCATGGAGCGGGAGCTGCGCGTCCTCGGCGACGCGCTCGAGAACCCGGAACGGCCGTTCGTGGCCGTTCTCGGCGGCGCCAAGATCTCCGGCAAGATCGATGTCATCGAGAACCTCCTCCCGCGCGTGGACCGGCTGCTGATCGGCGGCGCCATGGCCAACACATTCTTCCGCGCGCTCGGCCTCGAGACGGGCAAGTCGCTCGTGGAGGAGGACCGCGTCGAGATGGCCCGGGAGCTCCTGCAGCGGGCCGGCGACAAGCTCATGCTCCCGGTCGACTGCGTCGTCGCCACGGAGGCCAGCGCGCAGGCGCGGTCCTGGGTCGTCGACCGCGACCACGTTCCCGAGGACGGCGTCATCCTCGACATCGGACCGAAGAGCGTCGCGACGTTCCGGGACGAGCTGCATCGCGCCTGCACGGTCCTCTGGAACGGGCCGATGGGCCTCTTCGAGATCGGGGCGTTCAGCCGCGGCACCGACGGCGTCGCGCGCGCCATGGCCGAGGCCACCGCGCGCGGCGCCACCACCATCATCGGCGGCGGTGATACCGTGGCGGCCGTCGAGCAGGCCGGCCTGGCCGCTCGCATGAGCCACATCTCGACCGGCGGGGGCGCGTCGCTCGAATTCCTCGAGGGCAAGGTGCTCCCTGGAGTGGCCGTCCTGAGCGAGCGGGGGGAGGGCTGACCCGTGAGCGAGTGGACGACCATCCATACCCCCGTCATCGCCGGTAACTGGAAGATGCACAAGGGGCCCGTGGCCACCCACGAGTTCTTCGAGGAGTTCCGCGAGGTCTACCACCCTCACGAGGATCGCACGATCCTCTTCTTCACCCCGGCCATCTCCCTGACCGCCGCCGTGGAGGGGCTCGGGGATCGCGCGGACATCGATGTCGGCGTCCAGAACATCCACTGGGAAGCCCAGGGCGCGTTCACCGGCGAGCTGAGCGCGCGGATGGCGTGGGAGGCCGGCGCCCGCTACACGCTCGTCGGCCACTCCGAGCGCCGCCACCTCTTCGGCGAAACGGACGAGCAGGCCGCGCTCAAGGTGCGTGCCGCGCTCGATGCCGACCTCACCCCCATGCTCTGCGTCGGCGAGACCCTCGAGGAGCGCCGCGCCGGGCGCGTCGAGGACGTCGTCGTCCGGCAGCTCGAGGCTGTCGCCGCCACGCTCACGCCCGACCGCCTCCTGCGCATCCTCGTCGCCTACGAGCCCGTCTGGGCCATCGGGACCGGCGTCAACGCCACCCCCGAGGACGCCTCCGCCGCCCACGCCATGCTGCGCCGGCGCCTCCACGACATCGTCGGCGATGCCGCGGCCGGCATCCCGATCCTCTACGGCGGCTCGGTCAAGCCGGACAACGCCGCGGCGCTCCTCCACGCCCCCGAGGTCGATGGCCTCCTCGTCGGCGGTGCCAGCCTCGACCCGCGCGGCTTCGCCACGATCGCCGCGACGCCCATCGTCGGCGGTTGACAGCGCCTCGCCGCGCCGCGAGCTTTAAGGGTTCCTTTTGCTCGATTCGCGCGGAGAAGACAACGGTGTACACGTTCCTGCTCGTTCTGCTGCTCCTCGACGGGCTGCTCCTCACGGTCATCGTCCTCCTTCAGTCGTCGAAGGGCGAGGGCCTCGCCGCCATGGGGGGCGCCAGCGTCGGTACCGATTCCTTCATCGGCGGACGCCAGGCCGCAACGCTGCTGACGAAGGCCACCTGGGTGACCGGCGGACTTTTCATCGGCATCGCGTTCGTGCTGTCGATCCTGTCCAGCCGGCAGGAGCGGCCGCGCTCGATCCTGCGTGACGAGTTCCAGCAGACCGCGCCCGCGCCGCAGCCCGTGATCCCGGGCGTCCAGCCGGCACGGCCGCCCGCCGGCACGCCGCAGGGCGCCGCGCCGGCGCCCGCGCCGTCCGGCCAGACGGCGCCGGCGCAGCCCGCGCCGGCGCAGCCGAAGAAATAAGGGAGGGAAGGGTGCGGATCCTCCGGCGCTACGGCCGGAGGATGATCCGCTCGGTGGTGTAACCCTCGGAGAGATCGTAGCCCCTCTCGGAGGGGGCGAGCGCCGGCTCCGCCGGGCTCCGCTCGATCACGATAGGCCCTTCGGTCTCGGCGCGTGCCCCGCGGGAATCTGCACGGTTCTCGCGGGGCGCGCGTGCATCATGGCGCCAGCGGCGCGCGCGTGTGCGGATCTCGACGGGGGAGAAGCGGTCGGGCATGGACGGGCTCCTGCGGGGGGCAAGCAAAAAGGCGCCGACCCCGCGGATCGGGGGGTCGGCGCCTGCGCGTTCCGCCGCGCCGTGCATCGGCCGGCAGCAAACAGATGATAACGGCTAAGCCCTTTCAGGACAAGCCGGGGAACCCCTACGGGCGCTTGACGAGGGGTACCTGCCCGGCCATTATGTCGACCGCGACCGCGCATGGCGAGCCGGCACAAGGAGTCCGAATGGCCACCGTCTCGGAACCGGTCATCGGGCGCCGGGAGAAGCCCGAGAACCTCCGGCACACGGCGGAGGGCAAGCCGGTCACCTTCCTCGAGGCGATCCGCGAGGCCCTCTGGGAGGAGATGGAACGCGACCGCGGCGTCTTCCTCCTTGGCGAGGATATCGCGGTCTACGGCGGCGCGTTCAAGGTGACGGACGGCTTCCTGGAGCATTTCGGCGGCGACCGGGTCGTGGACACGCCGATCAGCGAGGCCGGCTTCACCGGGGCGGCCGCCGGCGCGGCGCACATGGGGCTGCGCCCGGTCGTCGAGATGCAGTTCATGGATTTCGTGGCGTGCGCGTACGAGCCGCTCACGAACTACGTCGCCACGGCGCGCTGGCGTGGCACGGGCTCATTGCCGCTGGTCGTGCGCGGTCCCGTCGGCGGTGGGGTCAGGGGTGGGCCGTTCCACTCGCAGAACCCGGAGATGGCGTTCTTCCACACGCCCGGGATCTGCATCGCGTACCCGTCGACGCCCCGGGATGCGAAGGGCCTGCTCAAGGCGGCGATCCGGCACGACGATCCGGTGCTGTTCTTCGAGCACAAGAAGCTGTACCGGCTGCCGGCGCTTCGGGAGGTGCTCCCGGCCGAGGATTACGTCGTGCCGCTCGGTCGGGCGCGGCTGCACCGGCCCGGTCGGGACCTGACGATCGTGACGTACGGGATGATGGTGCACGAGAGCCAGAAAGCGGCGGAGCGCCTGGCGGGGGAGGGGATCGAGGCCGAGATCCTCGACCTGCGGACGCTGGCGCCGCTCGACGAGGATGCCATCCTCGAGAGCGTGCGACGGACCAATCGGCTGCTCGTCGTACACGAGGACACGCGCACCGGCGGCATCGCCGGGGAGATCGCCATGCGTGTGAGCGAGAAGGCGTTCGAGTGGCTGGATGCGCCGATCCTGCGCGTCACCGCCATCGACGCGCCGGTGCCGTTTGCGGCACCGCTGGAGGATTACTTCCTGCCGCAGGTGGACGACGTGGTGGCGGCCGGCCGCTACCTGGCCCACTACTGAGCGAAACAACCGGAGTCCGACATGGCCCGAATCGAAGTCCCGATGCCCCAGATGGGCGAGTCCATTGCCGAGGGCACCGTCTCCAAGTGGCTGAAGAAGCCGGGCGACGCCGTCGCCCGGGACGAGCCGCTGCTGGAGATCTCCACCGACAAGGTCGACGCGGAGATCCCCGCCCCGGCGGCCGGCGTGCTGGCCGAGGTCGTCGTGAACGAGGGCCAGACGGTGGAAGTCGGCTCGACCCTGGCTTACATCGAGACGGAGGCGGGCGCCGCCGCCGCGGCGGCACCCAAGGCGGAGGCGCCCGCACCGGCGCAGCCCCAGGCGCCTGCGGCCGCCGTCGCGGCCGCTCCGCCGCGCGTCGAGCCGGCCCGCGCCGCGGCCCCGGCCCCGGCTGCGCCGGAGCCGCAGGGGAACGGCCGCGAGGAGACGGCCGACGAGCGGCTGCGCCGCCGCTCGACGCCGCTCGTCCGGCGCATCGCCGCGGAGCACGGCGTCGACATCGCCGCGGTGGAGGGGACGGGGCAGGGCGGCCGGGTCACGAAGCAGGACATCCTGTCCTTCCTCGAGCAGCGGGAGGCCGCGCCGGCCGCCGTGCGCGCCGCGGCGCCGGCCGCTCCGGCCGCTCCAGCCGTGGCGAGGCCGCCCGCGCCGGCCGCCCCGCCGTCCGGCCCGGGCGGGCCGATGAGCGTCGACCAGTTCTGGCGCACGTTCTACGGCAGCGTGGAGCACCCCGAGTTCCCGGCGCGCGAAGGGGACGAGCTCGAGCCGATGGACCGCATCCGCCGGCTCACGGCCGACCACATGGTCCGGGCCAAGCGCATCGCGCCACACGTCCACTCGTTCATCGAGATCGACTTCACGCAGATCGACCGTGTCCGCGCGGCCAACAAGGCGCGCTGGGAGCAGCAGGGCGTGAAGGTCAGCTACACGGCCTTCGTCGCCTGGGCGGTCGCGCAGCTCCTGAGGGAGTTCCCGCAGATCAACGCCACGGTCTCCGGGAGCAACATCCTGTACCGCGGCGACATCAACATCGGCATCGCGGTCGATCTGAACCCCGGCCTGATCGTCCCCGTGGTGAAGAACGCCGACGAGCTGAACCTCGCGGGCGTCGCCAAGCGCATCAACGACCTGGCGGCCCGGGCGCGCGAGAGGAAGCTCAAGCCCGACGAGATCCAGGCCGCGACGTTCTCGATCACGAACCCCGGCGTCCTCGGCACCGTCGTCGGCATGCCGATCATCCCGGAGGGCACCGCCGCGATCCTCGGGCTGGGCGCCATCGAGAAGCGCCCCGTCGTCGTGGAAGTCGACGGCACCGACGCCATCGTCATCCACAAGCGCTCGTTCTTCTCTCTGGGGTACGACCACCGGATCGTCGACGGTGCGGATGCCGCGCGTTTCCTGGCGCGGCTGAAGCAGCTCCTGGAGAATTTCCCGGAGAACGCCGGCTGAACGGGGAGCGCGCCGCGCGGCCCGCGCGGCGCATGGGACGGCCTATGGAAGTGAGCCTTACGCAGGGCCGCAGGATCCTGGAGGTGCGGCACCTCGGCCGCGTCGCCTACGCCGAGGGGCTGCGCCTCCAGGAGGAGCTGGTCCGGCGCAGGCGCGCCGGCGAGGTTCCGGACCAGCTCCTCCTCCTCGAGCACCCCCACGTCATCACTCTCGGGACCTCGGCTCGCCCCGATCACGTGCTCGTGGACGAGGCCGAGCGCGAGCTGCTCGGCATCGAGCTCTTCGCCACCGGCCGCGGCGGCGACGTCACCTACCACGGGCCCGGTCAGCTCGTCGGCTACCCGATCCTCGACCTCAAGCCCGATCGCTGCGACCTGCACCGCTACGTGCGCGACCTCGAGGAAGCGCTCATCCGGGCCATCGCCGACTTCGGCGCCGTCGGCCATCGCAAGCCGGGCCTGACCGGCGTGTGGATCGGCGAGGAGAAGGTGGCCGCGATCGGCGTGCGCGTCTCGAGCGGGTGGATCACCTCGCATGGCTTCGCGCTGAACGTCGCCACCGACCTCCAGTTCTTCGACGCGATCATCCCGTGCGGCATCCGCGACCACGGCGTGACCTCGCTCGCTCGCGTGGTCGACACCGCTCCCTCGATGGCCGAGGTGCGAGCCGCCGTCGCCGAGCGCCTCGCCGAGGTCTTCGAGCGGGTCGTCGCGCCGAACTGACCGCCGCGCCCCGGCCCGGCGCGGGGTGGGGGTTGCGGCGGAAGCGTGGCGGCGGGTCCCGAAGTCGCTCCGAAGGACTTGCCGGGGCGGCGCCGGGCGTGTGAACTTGCGGGAGCGCATCCGGGGACAGCGGTCCACGGCCCCGACATGCGCGGTGGCTCGGAGGGACGCCTCCGATTCACCC
>DASTKT010000008.1:0-14300 GCA_035715725.1 Longimicrobiales bacterium
GTCGACGCTCGAGCGTCGACTCCCCGCGAGATCCGGAATCCGGTCGGCTCAGCGAGTGGTGGCGCGACGGGCGCGGGCACCACGGCGACGAGCGGCGGCCGACTTGCGCTTCTTCGCCTCGCTGGGCTTCTCGTAGAAGCGCTTCTTCTTGATCTCCTTGAGCAGGCCGGAGCGGATGAGCTTACGCCGGAACTGCTTGAGAGCCCAGTCAAGCCGGTCGTTCTCACCGAGCGTGACTTCGATCATCCAGGATTCCCCCCCTTCGAGCGGACTCGGGCGCCGAGAGGTGCGGCGCCCGGCAGGGTCGCGGGGGCGAAGCCCGCGCCGCGACGTAGACGTGGAAATATAGCGTTTCGTGGGCCGGGCGTCCAGGCCATCAGCGGCGGCGGGCGGCGGGCACCTTGAGTGGCACGAGGCGCTCGCGGGAGGGGAGCAGGTGCTGGAACGCGAGGTCCAGGCCGTAGAGCGTGAGGAAGGGCTCGATGCGGTCGACGGTCGCGCAGTGCGGCGCGATGAGGGTGGCGAGCCCACCGGTGGCGACGACGAGGGCGTCGGGACGGCGCCACTCCTCCTTGATGCGGCGGACGATGCCGTCGATGGCGTCGACCGCGCCGAAGAAGATGCCGCTGCGGATGGCGGTCTCGGTGCGGCGGCCGATGACGTTCTGAGGCGGCTCGAGGTCGACGCGGGGGAGCTTGGACGTGCGCCGAACGAGGGACTCGGCGCCGGTGTGGACGCCGGGGGCGATGACGCCGCCACAGAAGACGCCGTCGCGGGTGATGCAGTCGAACGTGGTGGCGGTGCCGAGGTCGACGGCGATCGTGTCGGTGCGGTAGAGGCGCGCGGCGGCGAGCGTGTTGACGATGCGGTCGGCGCCGACGGTGTTCGGCTCCTCGACGTCGAGGCGGATCGGGAGTGCAGAGCGGGCGTCGATGACGAGCGTTCGGACGCCGAGGTGCCGCTCGCACATCTCGGTGAGAACCGGGGTGAGCGGGGGCACCACGGAGGCGATGGTGGAACCGGTCACGAGCTCGAGGTCGAAGCCGGACTCGCGCACGAGGGAGCGGACGAGGAGTCCGGCCTCGTCGACCGTCCGCTCGGGCCAGGTCGAGATCCTCCAGTGCTCCTGCAGGGTTCCGGCCTCGAAGAGCCCGAGGACGGTCTCGGTGTTGCCGACGTCGAAAACCAGGTTCATGGCTCGGTTCCGGTCAAGTAGAGGTCGCGGGCGGCGGCCGTGGCGAGCCGCACGCTGCCGGCGCGAATCGCCTCGATCGTGCCGTTGCGGTCGAGGCGGAGCGCTCCGTCGGGGTCGAGGCCGACGGCGGTGCCGGCGTCGACGCCGTCGACGCGGACGGCGCGTCCGCGGAGCACGTCGCGGGCGGCGAACTCCGCGAGCTCCTGCGCGGAGAGCGGGCGGATGGCGTCGCGCGCGCACGCGAGGACCGCCCGAACGACCTCGCCGGCGAGCGGCGCGCGGGCCACGGGTCGGCCCGTGGCGATCCGAAGGGACGTGGCCGGGGGATCGAGGCCGGGCGGGAGCTCGTTCGGAGCCTGGTCCACGTTGATGCCGACACCGACGACCACGAAGGCGTCCCCTGCCCCGCCGCGCGCGCCCTCGCACAGGATGCCGGCGAGCTTGCCGCCATCGAGGAGGAGGTCATTGGGCCACTTGAGGCCGACGTTCACGCCGACGGTCGCGTCGACGGCGCGGGCGACGGCGAGGCCGACGCGGACGGGGAGCACGGCCGGCGCGGTCGGTTCCCCGGCGGCCGGAGCGGGGCGGACGAGGACGGAGAGGAGCAGCCCCTTCCCCGGCGTCGCATGCCAGGAGCGGCCGTGCTGTCCGCGACCGCGGCGCTGCTGGTCGGCCAGCACGACGGTGCCGGCCGGGGCTCCCGCCTCGGCCAGGTCGCGGGCGAGATCGTTCGTGGAGTCGAGGGTGTGGAAGACGCGGAGGCGGGGCACGCCCCAGGCCGCCCGCCAGCGCTCGACGGGCGCGCCCTCCCAGCGGGCGCGGGGTCGGTCGGTCATCGTGGCAGGGGCTTCCGCCTCATCGGGCGAGGACCTCGGCGTAGTACTCCTCGTAGAGCGTGACGACGCGGTCGGCCGCGAAGCGCTCGGCGACCTCCCGCGCCGCCCGGCTCGCGTGCTCCCAGCGCGTCGGGTCCTCGAGGAGGTAGAGCGCATCGCCGGCCATCTCGTCGATGTCGCCGACGGGCGCGAGGAACCCGGCCTGGCCCTGGGGCACGACCTCGGGGACGCCGCCGACGGCGGTGGCGACGACCGGGACGCCACACGCCATGGCCTCGAGCGCGACGAGGCCGAACGCCTCGGACTCGCTGGGAAGCAGGAACAGGTCGGCGCAGGCGAGCAGCTCGGCCACCGACTGCTGCTTGCCGAGAAAGATGACGCGGTCGGCAACGCCCTCGTCCTCGGCGACCTGCTGCGCCTTGCCGCGGTCGGGGCCGTCGCCGATGAGGACGAGGCGCGCGGGGACGCGGCGGTTGACGCGGGCGAAGACGCGGACCGTGTCGGCGACGCGCTTGACGGGCCGGAAGTTGGAGATGTGCATCAGGATCTTCTCGCCCTCCTCCGCCAGCGTGCTGCGGTGGCAAGGATAGCCGTCACGCTTGTAGCGGTCGAGGTCGACGAAGTTCGGGATGACCCGGATCGACTCCTTCGGCACGTCGAAGCGGACGACGGTCTCGCGGGCGAGGTACTCGGAGACCGCGGTGATGCCGTCGGAGCGCTGCATCGAGAAGCGGGTGACGCTGTAGAACGACGGGTCCTGCCCGACGAGCGTGATGTCGGTGCCATGGAGCGTGGTCACGACCTTGACCTTGTCGCCGAGCATCTCGCGCGCGATCCAGGCCGACGCGGCGTGCGGGATGGCGTAGTGGACGTGGAGCACGTCGAGATGACGCTTCACGACCGTGTTGTGCATGGCCGCGGCGAGCGCCAGGCAGTACGGCGGATAGTCGAAGAGCGGGTAGGAGGGGACCTCCACCTCGTGGTAGTAGATCCGCTCCATGAAGTACGGCAGCCGGAACGGCTGGGCGTAGGTGATGAAGTGCACCTCGTGGCCGCGCTTGGCGAGCTGGATGCCCAGCTCGGTCGCGACCACGCCGGAGCCGCCGTACACCGGGTAACAGGTGATGCCAATCCTCAGAGTGCCTCCTCACGCCGCCACACGGCGGCGATCTCGTCCGCGAGCTCCCGAACGGGGCGCATGGCGTCCAGCCGGACGGCGTCCGGCGGGAGCTGGTGCCGGAACCACGTGAGCTGGCGGCGCGCGTAGCGGCGCGTGGCGCGCTGGATCGCGTCGACCGCCTCGTCCAGGGTGGCTCGCCCCGCGAAATAGGGGAACAGCTCGATGTACCCCGTGGCGTTCATTCCGGGCGCATCGGGGCCGAATCCGGCATCCACGAGCGCCCGCACCTCGCCGACGAGGCCGGCGCGGACCATGTCGTGGACGCGCGCGTCGATGCGCCGGTACAGCTCCTCCCTCGGCAGGTCGAGGACGAAGACGAGGAAGCGGAGCGGCTTCTGCTCGGATGGTGCGTGCGCGTGCCACCAGGATAGCGGGCGTCCGGTGAGCAGGGCAACTTCGAGCGCGCGCGCGATGCGCTGACGGCCGGCGCCGCCGGCGCGCGCCTGGAGGCTCGCCGCCGTGTCGGCATCCAAAGCCCGGAGCCAGCGGTCGAGTTTCTCGGCGGGCTGCGCGTCGAGCCAGCGCTTGAGCGCCTCGCGCCGGGGCGTCTCGCTCTCCGGCTCGCGGAACATCGGGTGGGTGAGGGCGCGCAGGAAGAAGCCGGTGCCGCCGACGAGGATCGGCACGCGGCCGCGGCCGCGGATGTCGGCGATCCAGCGGCGGGCGTCGCGCGCGAACGCGCCGGCGCTGTAGCGCGCGTCGGGATCGACGAGATCGAGGCCATGATGCGGGATGCCGCGCCGGTCCGCCGGGAGGATCTTGGCGGTGCCGATGTCCATGCCGCGGTAGACCTGGCGGGAATCCATGGAGACGATCTCGCCGCCGAGGCGCTCGGCGACGGCGAGGGAGAGCGCGGTCTTGCCGGCGGCGGTCGGGCCGGTGATGACGAGGGCGTCGCTAGCCATGCCGGCCGAAGCGGCGCTCCAGCTCGTGCAGGGAGAGACGGACCACGGTCGGGCGACCATGGACGTCGTGGTGCGGGAGCTCGGTGGCGAAGAGGCGATCGAAGAGCTCCTGCATCTCGCGCGGCGAGAGACGCTGGCCCGCCTTGATCGCGCCCTTGCACGCGAACGTCATGGCGATGCGCTCGTGCTGGTTGCGCGCGGCGCGGGTGAGCTCGCTGCCAGCGGCGAGCTCGGCGACCATCTCGCGCAGGCAGCGCTCCGGGTTGAAGTAGGGGTGCGGCACGGGCGCGGCGTGCACGATGACGGTGCGCCCGCCGAAGGGCTCGATCTCGAAGCCGGCGCGCTGGAAGAAGGCGAGCGAGTCCTCCACCACGGCGTACTCGGCGGGGGAGAGGCGCAGCGTGAGCGGGAAGAGCAGGCGCTGGCTGGCCTGTCCGCCGTCGGCGAAGCCGCGCATGAGCTGCTCGAAGAGGATGCGCTCGTGCGCCGAGTGCTGGTCGATCATGATGAGCCCGCTGCGGCTCTCGGCGAGGATGTAGGTGTCGTGGAGCTGCCAGAGCGAGGGGGGCCGCTCGGCCGCCGGGACGGCGAGCGGCGCGGGCTCGGCGCCGGCCGCGTCGGGGCGCGGCGCGTCGGTCTCGGCCGGGTTGGCGGCCGCCACGAAGAACGCGAGCTGGTTCGCGGCCGCGCCGCCGTCCGCGGCGGGCGTCACCGGCTCGGTGCGCCGGAGCTGCGGCCGGGCGGGCGCGCTGTCGAGCGTGGCGGCGCTCTCGACCCGGCCGAGCGCCGCGCGCACGCTGGCCTCGACCGCGGCCTCGACGGCGGCGCGATCCCGGAAGCGGACCTCGGCCTTCGTGGGGTGGACGTTGACGTCGACCGCGCCGGCGGGCACGTCGAGGTAGAGCAGCACGGACGGCCGGACGCCCTGCGGGATCGTGGTGCGGTAGGCCCGGTCGACGGCCGCGAGGAGCGGCCGGTCGCGGAACGGCCGGCCGGCCACGAAGAGGTGGGCGCGGCGCGGCGTCGGCGCGGCGGCGTCGGGGCGCTCGACCAGGCCGGCGACGACGATCCCGCCCTCGCCGTGCTCGGCGAGTCCAAGGAAGCGGCGGGCCGTGTCGTCGCCCCAGAGGTCGGCGACGCGCGTGGCCAGGTCCGCCGCGGCGGGGAGCTCGAGCAGCGCGCGACCGTTGGACTCGAGGCGGAAGGCGGCGGACAGGTTCGCGAGCGCGAGCGTCGTCAGCGTATCGACGACGGCGCGCGTCTCGACGGCCGCGCTGCGGAGGAACTTGGCGCGGGCCGGGACGTTGAAGAAGAGGTTCTGGACGAGGATCGTGGTGCCGGCCTGGCGGGCGCAGTCCTCGGCGCCGAGGATCCGGCCGCCGGCGACGCGGACCCGGGTGCCCACGTCACCGGCCTCGGCCGTCTCGACCGTGAGGCGCGAGACGGAGGCGATGGAGGGGAGCGCCTCGCCGCGGAAGCCGAACGTGCGGACGGCCTTCAAGTCCTCGGGCCGTGCGATCTTGCTGGTGGCGTAGCGATCGAGGGCGAGGAGGGCGTCGTCGCGTCCCATGCCGCAGCCGTCGTCCGCGACGCGGATCTCCGTCTTGCCGCCGTTCTGGATGGAGACGTCTATGCGCGTGGCCGCGGCGTCGAGGGCGTTCTCCACCAGCTCCTTGACGACGGAGGCCGGCCGCTCGACGACCTCACCCGCCGCGATCTGGTTGGCGAGCGTATCGGGCAGAACCTGGATCCTACGCGGCATGCGTCTCGGGGCGCGGCGTACGGGCTCGGGGCGGCCCCCCGGGCGGGTGAAAGATACGCGCGCGGGCGGCGAAAATCATCCCGCGACGGCGTCGTCCGGGAGGGGCAAGCGGTAGAACCGGGAGGCGTTCCGGAACGTCGCCCGGGCGAGCGCCGCGGCGTCCTCCCCGCGGATGGCGGCGAGGCCGGCGACGACGGCGGGGACGAATGCCGGCTCGTTGCGCTTGCCGCGATGCGGCACGGGCGCGAGGTACGGCGAATCGGTCTCGGCGAGCAGGCGGTCGCCGGGGACGAGGCGCACGAGGTCGCCTCCCTCGAAGTTCTTGAACGTGACGAGGCCGGCGAAGGAGACGCACCAGCCCGCGTCGAGGCCCGCCTCGAGGAGCGGTGCGCCGCTGGAGAAGCAGTGGAGCACACCGGCGACGCCGGCCGCGGCCGCGTCCCGGATCAGCGCGGCGGTGTCCGCCTCCGCCTCGCGCGAGTGGATGACGACGGGGAGGCCGAGATCGCGCGCGAGCTCGAGCTGGAGCGCGAAGACGCGGCGCTGGACGTCCCGGGGCGAGTGGTCGTAGTGGTAGTCGAGGCCCATCTCGCCGAGGGCGACGACGCGCGGGTCCGCGGCCAGCTCGCGCACCCGTGCGAGCGTGCGGTCGTCGGCGCCGGCGGCGTCGTGCGGGTGGACACCGACGGCCGCCCAGACGCCGTCGTGGCGCCGCGCGACGCCGAGCGCGCGCTCGGCGTCCTCCGGGCCCACGCCGATCGTGACGAGGCGCGTCACGCCGGCGCCGGTGGCGCGGCGCACGACGTCGTCGGCCTCGGGGAAGAGCCGCTCGTCGGTGAGATGGCAGTGGGAGTCGAAGAACATGGCGGCTCCATGTGAAGAGGCCGCCCCCGGGCTCCCGGGGGCGGCCTCCGTGCTGTCGGCTCCGGGGCCGCTCAGACGCGGGCGGCGGCCGGCGGAGTGCCGCGGGTGCGCGCGGCCGACTTCGTGTCGCCCCAGCGGTTGTGGATCTCGAGCAGCAGCGGGGACGCGACGAAGATCGAGGAGTACGTCCCGGTCATGATCCCGACGATGAGGATCTCGGCGAACGTGCGCAGCATCTCGCCGCCCAGGAAGAAGAGGGCGTAGAGCGTGGCCAGCGTGGTCGAGACCGTGAGCACCGTGCGGGGGAGCGTCTCGTTGATCGAGAGGTCCAGGATCTTGATGAAGGGCTCGCGGCGGCCGATCCGCTTCAGGTTCTCGCGGATCCGATCGAAGATGATGACCGTGTCGTTGAGCGAGTAGCCGACGATGGTGAGCACGGCGGCCACGGTCGGGAGCGACACCTCGATGCGGAACGCGGCGATGAAGCCGATCGTGATGAGGATGTCGTGGAACGTGGCGAGCGTGGCCGCGAGGCCGAACCTCCACTCGAACCGGAACGCCAGGTAGATGAGCGTCGCCAGGAAGGAGAAGAGGACGGCCAGCACGCCCTTCGTTCGGAGCTCGCCGCCGACCTTGGGGCCGACGGCCTCGGTGCGCACGACGCGGAACGACTGCTGACCGAAGCGCTGCGCCAGGCCCCGCGTGATGCGATCGGCCACCTCGGCCGCGCCCCTGGCGAACTGCGGCGCGCGGATGAGGAACTCGTTCTCGGCGCCGAACTTCGTGATCTCGGTCCCGGGGATGAGCGGCTCCACGACCTGGCGGAGGTCCGCGACCGAGACCGGCTTGTCGAAGTGGACCTGGACGAGCGTGCCGCCGAGGAAGTCCACGCTCCAGTTCAGGAAGTCGCCGCGTGTGACCTGCCAGTAGACCCCCATGAAGAGGCCGAGCAGGATGGCGATGATGCTGCCGAGATAGGCCTTCTTGCGGGCCTCGATGAACTGGAACTGCGCGTTGCCGAAGAGTCGCATGGCCGTGTCCGTCGTCCGACGTCAGATGCTCAAGGGCGCCGTCGCCTGCCGCCGCTGCATGTAGGCCATGAACAGCGTGCGGGTGACGAAGACCGCCGAGAAGAAGGAGGCGATGATACCGACCGAGAGGGTCACCGCGAAGCCGCGGACCGGCCCGGTGCCGACGTAGTACAGGATCAGCGCCGTGATCAGCGTGGTCAGGTGCGTATCGATGATCGCGGACATGGCCTCGGAGAAGCCGGCGTCGACGGCCGCGCGAACGGTGCGGCCGGCGATGAGCTCTTCTCGTATGCGCTCGAACTGGAGCACGTTGGCGTCCACGCCCATCCCGACCGAAAGAATGAAGCCGGCGATTCCGGGGGCGGTCAACGTCGCCTTGAAGGCGGCGAGCCCGCCGAGCACGACCACCACGTAGGCGAGCATGCCGACGATGGCGAGGAAGCCGGCGAAGTGGTAGTAGCCGATCATGATCAGGATCACGAGCAGGACCCCGACGAGACCGGCGATCTGGCCCTGGAGCACCGAGTCGGCGCCGAGGGACGGACCGATCGTGCGCTCCTCGACGACGTGCAGCGGCGCGGGGAGCGCGCCGGCACGGAGCACGAGCGCAAGATCGCGGGCCTGGTCGAGCGGCGCCTGGCCCATCTCGATCTGGCCACGGTTCGAGATCGTGCTGCGAACGACCGGGGCGCTGTAGACCTGGTTGTCGAGGACGATCGAGATCCGGTCGCCGATGTGCTGGCTGGTGACGCGCTCGAAGGTGCGGCCACCGCGGCGGTTCAGCGTGAAGCTGACGATCGTCTGGTTGAACTGGGGGTCGCGGCCCGCCTGCGCATCCTCGAGGAGGTCGCCGGTGAGGAAGGGCCGCTTGTCGAGCGCGTAGACGCGGCGGTAGAGCGTGGCGCCCCGCCCCTCCGGCTTGGCGCCCAGCAGGAGCTGCGTCTCGCGGGGGAGGAGGCGCTGGACGGCCGGCAGCGCGAGGTACTTCTCGAGCGTCGGGACGTCCGTCTCGGGAACCAGGTACTCGCCCGGCTGGCCGCCCTCCAGCAGCAGGCTGCTGAACGGCTGCGCGCTGGCGGAGGTGTCGGTGGACGCGACGGCGGCCGCGGAGGTGTCGGCGCCGGCCTTCGTCGTGTCGTTCTGCGCCGCCGAGTCCCGCTTCGCGGTGCTGTCCTTCTGCCCGAAGATGAGCTGGTTCAGCTCGCGCGGCTGCTGCGGACCCTGGCGCGCGGCCGGCGCGGCGGCGCCGGGCCCGAGCGTGGCGACGATGGCGCGGTCGATGCGTGGGAGCGCCTCGTTCACGTCCCGGCCGTCCTGGACCAGCAGGAACTGCAGGTACGCCGTCTGCTCGATGATGTTCTTGGCGCGCTGCGGATCGCGGATCCCGGCCAGCTCGACGATGATCCGATCCGAGCCGACCTTCTGCACGAGCGGCTCCTCGACGCCGAACTGATCGATCCGGTTACGCACGATCTGGAGCGCGCGATCGGTGGCGTCGGCCTTGGCGGCGGGGGTCAGCGTCCCGGCGCTGTCGGCCACCTCGAGGGCCAGGTGCATGCCCCCCTGGAGGTCGAGGCCGAGCTTGAGCCCGTTCTTCCACAGGAACCCTGCGGCGACGAGCAGCACGGCCAGGATCACCAGGATTCGGCCTTTGAGCGTGCCGAACATGACGACGTCTTTCTCCGTGTGAGACGCGAAGCTCGCGAGCGGACGCGGCTGGGAAACAAGCCAGAAAGGTCGCCACCGCCCGAGGGATTGTCAACGACCGGGGGCGGCCCAGGAACGAGCACCCCCGGCGGGACTACACCCCTTGCGGTCCGGGGGTCCAGCGCGGCTGGCGGGAGCGAGGGCAGAGGGCCGGATCGGCGCGCCCGAAGGCGGAGCGCGGCGGCGGCGGTGGCCGGGCGCGCGCGGGCGCCGCGGGGCCGCAAGTCCGCGCGGGATCCGGCGAATCGCGGGGCTCGGCGGGTTCGGTCCTTGCCCTCGTTCCGCGTCGTCTTTACCCTTCGGGTTCACACCCTTGCACAGGCGGAGGCCGGGCGGAGCGGCCGGGAACGTTTCAGGAGCCTAGCGTGGCGGACATCCCCCTCGAAGAGGCACGGGTCCTCGTCATCGACGACGAGCAGTCGAACATCGTACTCCTCGAGCGCATCCTGCAGCGAAGCGGCTACGGGCATGTGCGGAGCACGACGGACCCGCTGATGGCGCTCCCGCTGTTCATCGAGTTCGAGCCGGACCTCGTGCTGCTGGACCTGCACATGCCGCAGATGGACGGCTTCGAGGTGCTCGAGCAGCTCCGGGAGCAGATCCCGGCGGACGGGTACCTGCCGATCCTGGTGCTCACCGGGGACGTCTCGGCGGCGGCGAAGCAGAAGGCGCTGGCGAACGGCGCGAAGGACTTCCTGACGAAGCCGCTGGACGTGGTGGAGATCGGGCTGCGGATCCGGAACCTGCTGCACACGCGCTTCCTGCACCTGCGGCTGCAGGACCAGAACCAGGAGCTGGCGGAGCGGGTGCAGGCGCGCACCCGGGAGCTGGAGCTGGCGCGGCAGGAGACGCTGGAGCGGCTGGCGCGGGCGGCGGAATACCGCGACTTCGACACCGGGAAGCACGCGCAGCGGGTCGGCGAGCTGGCGGCGCTGATCGCGGACGCCCTCGGACTGGCGGCGGAACAGGTCTCGCTGATCCGGCAGGCGGCGCCGCTGCACGACATCGGCAAGATCGGGGTGTCGGACTCGGTGCTCCTGAAGCCGACCAACCTGACACGCGAGGAGTTCGAGCAGATGAAGGCGCACACGATGATCGGCGCCGGCCTGCTCTCGGGGAGCCGCTCCCCGCTCCTCCAGCTCGCGCAGGAGATCGCGCTCTACCACCACGAGCGCTGGGACGGGCTGGGCTACGCGCGCCTGAAGGGCCCGGAGACGCCGCTCGCGGCGCGCATCGTGGCGCTGGCGGACGTGTTCGACGCGCTCACGCACGCGCGGCCATACCGCGACGCCTGGTCGGTGGAGGAGGTGGTCGAGGAGATCCGGCGCCAGGGCGGGAAGCAGTTCGATCCACTGGTGGTGGAGGCGTTCCTGCGGATCCTGCCCGTGCTCCCGCCGGAGTTCTTCGAGATGGACGACTTCGCGCCGCTCGGAGCGGAGGAGGGGGAGCCGGAGGCGACGCCGATGGCGTGAGAACGGCGGGGCGGTGCTCGAAAGCGGGGGCGGTGTCCGGGGGGACGCCGCCCCCGCTTTTTTGCCGGGCATCCTCGCTAGGACGGGAACGGATCAACAGCATTTTCACCGGTAGGAGTAGGGACGGGGGTCGCCCCCCGCCCCCTCCACAGATCCCGGCGTGCGGCACTACCGCACCGGGCTCCTGCCTCGGGTCATGACGCGAAGCGCGCCCACGGGTACGGGTGACAGATGCGCGGGAGCGGAAGCCAGCGCCGGGTCAGTGCTTCCATGCGCTGCCGGGTCAGGCGCATCCTCTGGCTGCGGCGTCGCAGACTGGCCTGCCACAGTCGGATGATGGCCAACCGGAAGGTGCTGAGCGTGCGGCTATTGCTGGGCACCCCGTGGTAGCGGAAGTACCCCTGCATGACCGCCCGCAAGTACGCCCCTTGTTCCGGGACGGGGTGGTGCATGCGTCGCTTCAGCTCCGCCTTCACCTCCTGGAGCTTGGTCCGCATGCGCTTCGGCATCGTGCGACGCAGCACCGTAAAGCTGCCCTTCCGCGTCTTCCCGCAACTGTGCGTGAAGCCGAGGAAGTCGAAGGTGCCGGGCTTCTCCCCTCGCCCCGCTCGCCACTCCGCCGCCGGCTTGCGGCCGAAGGGAAGTAGCCGGGTCTTGTCCGGGTGAAGCTCCAGGCCGAAGGCCGCAAACCGCTCGCGCAGCTCGGCCAGGAAACGTTCGGCCTCCGCTCGATGCTCGAAGCCCACGACGAAGTCATCGGCGTAGCGCACGACCACCACCGCGCCGCGTGCCTGCCGCTTCCTCCACCGCTGGGCCCACAGGTCGAAGACGTAGTGCAAGTAGAGGTTCGCGAGTAGCGGGCTGATGCTGCCCCCCTGCACGGCCCCCTCCTCACTCCGTCTCCACTCCCCCTCCTCCAGCACGCCGGCGGCCAGCCACTTCTGCACCAGCCGCACGATGCGCCGGTCCGCGATGCGGTGCTCCAGGAACTTCACCACCCATTCGTGCTTCAGCGTGTCGAAGAAGCTGCGAATGTCGGCATCGAGCACCCAGTTCACCGGCTCGTTCTGGATCCCGAGCGCGAGCGCGTCCAGCGCCTGGTGAGCGCTTCGCCCCGGCCGAAACCCATACGAGAAGCCAAGGAAGTCCGTCTCGTAGATCGCGTTCAGCACAAGGACGACGGCGCGCTGGACCAGCTTGTCCTCCAGCGCGGGAACGCCGAGCGGCCGCTGCCGCCCGTCCGCCTTCGGGATGAACGCCCTGCGAACCGGCTTCGCCCGGTACGCCCCCCGCTTGAGGCGCTCCGACAAGTCTCGGAGATGCTCCTCCAGGTGCTCGCCGTAGCTCTCCCACGTCTCGCCGTCCACGCCCGCCGCCGCGTTCCGCTGGAGTGCGAAGTAGGCCGCGCGCAGCCGCGCCGGGTCATAGACATGGTGCAGCAGGGCCGTGAACCGCTCCCTCCCGTCCCGCTGTGCCACTTCCCGTATCCGCTCGAGCGCACTGGGCGCGTCCATTCCGGCGCTGGGTCCGGGTCGCGTTTTGCTCAAGCGGCCTCCCCTTGGCCCGCCCCCTTCCCTCCACCCCCTCCGTCGCCCGTTCCGGGGCGTTGTTCGAGGGCTTCCCGGGTACTACGAGGCGGTCCGACTTCCCACGGCCGTACGTCGCCGACGTGCCCCCTCAGGGTTCCCGGCGCGGCCTGGCCGTCTGGCCACCAGGCAGCCGTGGGATCTCCCGGTTCCCGCGCGAGGTGCGTCCGTACATGCACGGGGTCTTCGACCGCGCAGGGCCCAGCGGTGCCTCGCGAAATCGGCACCCCCGGTGTGGCCTTCCGCTGCCTCTGAGAGCGTCGGCGCCCCAAACGCCCCGCCCAGGGCGGGGTCTCCTTTTCGCGGCTCGATACCCGGCCTGCACGTCCCCCTGTCAACGCTTCGACGGCACGGTTACCCCTGCCGCCGCATGACTCGGGGCCGGTGTGGGTCGCTAGCCCTTCACCGTCTAGAACTTTCATCTATAACACCTCGCCGGTTTTGACCGGCGCACCAGAGGCGCAGAGGGCACAGAGGATTGCCGGGCACCGGAAGCTCGCCGGGGTGATGCATCATTTTTTTGATGTCATGTCCGGCGCACGCAGGTGGCCGGCGTGACGCCGTTATCCCCTCGGCGTACTCTGCGGTGAAAACGCTGTTTTTGGACGTGCGGCCGCCCGCGAAGGCCGGGCCGCTTCCCCCACGTGACGAAAAACCACGGGGGCGGCCGCGGATCGCGACCGCCCCCGTGATTCGCCGGCTCACGCCAGCATCATCATCGGCTCCTCGAGGTAGCTGCGCAGCGTCTGCAGGAAGCGCGCGCCCGTGGCGCCGTCGATCACCCGGTGGTCGCAGCTCATGGTCAGCCGCATGCGCGGCCGCACCACCACCTCCCCCTCCTCGACCACCGGCTTGTCCTCCGACCGGCCGATCGCCAGGATCGCCGATTCCGGCGGGTTGATGATCGCCGTGAACTCGTCGATCCCGAACATCCCCAGGTTCGAGATCGAGAACGTCGAGCCCGTGTACTCCTCCGGCGCCAGCTTCCGCTCCCGCGCGCGGCCGGCCAGCTCGCGCACCTCGCGCGCGATCTCCGCCACGCCCTTCCGGTCCGCATCCTTGACGACCGGCGTGATCAGCCCGTCCTCCACGGCCACCGCCACGCCGACGTGCACCCTCCGGTAGCGACGGATGATCGTCTCCCCCCACGCCGCGTTCACCTCCGGGTGCTGCCGCAGCGCCATCGCCGTCGCCTTGATGATCAGGTCGTTCACCGAGACCTTCTCGCCCCGGTCCGCGAGCCGCTCGTTGATCCGCTCCCGCAGCGCGCCCATCCGCGTCATGTCCACCTCGATCGTGAGGTAGAACGTCGGGACCGGGCCGATCGAGCTGACCAGCCGCTTCGCGATCGTCTTGCGCATCTGCGAGACCGGGATCTCCTCGACCTCCGGCCCTTCCACCGCCGGGCGCGGCGCGGGTGCCGGCGCCGCGGCCGCGGCGGCCGGCCGGGCCGCCGGCGCCTGCGTCCGCGCGGCCTCGATGTCCCGCTTCACGATCCGCCCGCCCGGGCCGCTCCCCTCGATCCCGCGCAGCTCGACGCCGGACTCCGCCGCGAGCCGCCGCGCCAGCGGCGACGCCTTCACCCGCCCGGCCTCGCCCGCGCCGTCCCCCTCTCCCGCCGCCGCGACCGCCTCCGGAGGCGCCGTGGCGGGTGCGGGTGCCGCGGCCGGGGCGGGCGCCGCGGCGGGTGCCGGTGCCGCGCCGGCGGCGCGCTCCGGCTGCGCCGCCACGGCCGGCTGAGCCGGCGCCGGCTTCGCCTCCG
>DASTKT010000009.1:0-9704 GCA_035715725.1 Longimicrobiales bacterium
CCACGCGTACGTGTCCCCCGTCGGCACGTCGAGCGCGCGCCACTGCTCGTCCCCCTCGAAGACGTTCGCGTACTGCTTCGCGAACATCTCCCCCTTCACGCTCGTGAGGATCGTGTCCTGGATCTCCTGCGGCGACGGCCAGATGTCGCGGAGGAACACCGGGCCGTCCGTGCCGACGCCCAACGGCTCGCGCTCGAGGTCGATGTCCATGCGGCCGGCGAGCGCGTAGGCCACCACGAGCATCGGGCTCGCGAGGTAGTTGAAGCGCGTGTGCGGGTTGACGCGCCCCTCGAAGTTGCGGTTGCCGGAGAGCACCGCGCTCACGACGAGCTTCCCCTTCTCGACGGCGGCGGCGATCGGCTCCGGGAGCGGCCCCGAGTTGCCGATGCACGTCGTGCAGCCGTAGCCGACCAGGTTGAAGCCGAGCGCCTCGAGGTGGGGCGTGAGGCCGGCGTCGCCGAGGTAGTCGGTGACGACCTTCGAGCCGGGCGCGAGCGACGTCTTCACCCATGGCTGCGAGCGCAGCCCGCGCTCGACGGCCTTCTTCGCCAGCAGCCCGGCGGCCACCATCACGGACGGGTTCGAGGTGTTCGTGCAGCTCGTGATCGCGGCGATGACGACGGCGCCGTCGCACAGCTCGACGTCCTCGTCCCGCACCACGCAGCGCACACCGGGCCGGCGGCGCGTGGCGACGGTGCTCTCCGAGTGGCCGCTCTCGCCGATGAAGCGCTCGACCTCCTGCGGCGCCGGCTTCGGGCCGGCCGCGGCGAGCATCTGGTCGAGCGCCTCGAGGAAGCTGTGGCGGACCTGGCCGAGCGCGACGCGGTCCTGCGGCCGGCGCGGGCCCGCCAGGCTCGGCTCGACCGTGGAGAGGTCGAGCGCCAGCGTCTCCGAGTAGACCGCCTCCGGCGAGTCGGCCGTGTGGAAGAGCCCTTGCGCCCGGGCGTAGGCCTCCACCAGCGCGACGTGCTCCTCCGCGCGCCCCGTGAAGCGCAGGTACTTCAGCGTCTCCTCGCCGATCGGGAAGATGCCGCACGTCGCGCCGTACTCGGGCGCCATGTTCGCGATGGTGGCGCGGTCCGCCAGCGGCAGCCGCTCGAGCCCCGGGCCGAAGAACTCGACGAACTTGCCGACCACGCCGTGCTTGCGGAGCAGCTCCGTCACGCGCAGCACGAGGTCGGTCGCCGTCGCGCCCTCCGGCAGCTCGCCCTCCAGCCGGAAGCCGACGACCTGCGGGATCAGCATGGAGACCGGCTGCCCCAGCATGGCCGCCTCCGCCTCGATCCCGCCCACGCCCCAGCCGAGCACGCCCAGCCCGTTCACCATCGTCGTGTGGGAGTCGGTGCCGACGAGCGTGTCCGGGTATGCCAGCGCGGGCCCGCCGTTCTGCTCCGCGCCGAATACCACGCGCGCCAGGTACTCGACGTTGACCTGGTGCACGATCCCGGTCTCGGGCGGCACGACGCGGAAGCTGCGGAACGCCTTCTGCCCCCAGCGCAGGAACGCGTAGCGCTCGCGGTTGCGCTCGTACTCGCGCTCCGCGTTGAAGTGGAACGCCAGCCGGGTGCCGAACTCGTCCACCTGCACGGAGTGGTCGATGACCAGCTCCGCCGGTTGCAGCGGGTTGATCCGCGCCGGATCACCGCCCATGCGCTGCATGGCGTCGCGCATGGCCGCCAGGTCGACCACCGCAGGCACGCCCGTGAAGTCCTGCAGGAGCACGCGCGCGGGCGTGAACGCGATCTCCCGCGACGGCGTCGCCGCCGGCTCCCAGCGCGCCAGCGCTTCGACGTCGTCGGCCGTGACCACGCGCGCGTCCTCGTGCCGCAGCAGGTTCTCGAGCAGGATCTTGAGAGAGAACGGCAGACGCGCCACGGACAGACCGGTGCGCTCCAGAGCCTCCAGCGAATAGAATTCCAACTCGCGCCCGCCGACGCGCAGCGGGGCGCGGCTACCGAAGGTGTTCCCCTTGCCCATGTCTCACCACCAGGTCGGGATTCTGTCTCTTTTCGAAGTCGTACACCGCGAGTCCCGGAAAGTACGCGGCGCGCCGGGGCGCGGAAAGTCGCCGCGACGGGGTGCGGGATCGGGGCGCGGGCCCGGGTCGGTCTGGCTGTGCGGGCCTTCGGGCACGGGCGTTGCCTGCTCCCGCGCGACGCTCGCACGTACCGCCCCCGCGTCGGCGCTGGAGCCGGCGCGGTCGAGCCACGGCATCGAGCCCAGCACAGGACCGGAAGACATGCCACATGGGAGCCATCGACGACTGATGGTCTTCGCGCTCGCGGGCCTCGCGCTCGCGGGCGCGTGCGCTACGCTCCAGCAGCTCGTGCAGCCGCCGCGCTTCTCGCAGGCGGCCGGCTACTCCCCCGAGCTGCGCCTGCTCCCACCCTCGCGCCAGAACCCGTTGGGCGGCGCCGGTGTGCGCCTCTGGGCGCGAGTCGAGAATCCGAACCCGCTCGGCGTGAGCCTCAGCCATGTGGCGGGAAGCCTCTTCCTCGAGGACACCCGCGCCGGCGACGTCGACCTGCCGCTCGGCTTGCCGCTCCGCGCCCAGGCCGACACCATCGTTCCGCTCGACATCACCGTCGGCTTCGGCGACCTCCCCGGACTCGCCCGCGTGGCGCAGCACCTCCTCACGGCCAGCGCGCTGCCGTACCGGCTCGACGGGCGCTTCACGGTCGACGCCGGCGCGCTCGGACCCTTCGACTTCGGACCGGAGACGCTGCTGCGAGGGCAGGTCGCGGTCCGGCGGTAGCGCGCCAGTGGGTGCGGACCTCCGGACACGGGGATTCCGGCCGGCGCGATAGCCATCGAGGGCGTGCCGCGTCCGGCGCCGGCGACACGTACCCCTACGGCAGCGCTCACGCTCTGTCCGCGGGAAGTGTTGGTGGGGTGGGCCGGACCGCGGCGACCGCCGGACGCGCCGCGGCGTCGCCGGCTCCGCGAGCCGGACGGCGCCGGGCACCGGCCGTCCGCCCGCCCTTGTGCCGCCGCTCGCCCAACACCCCGTTGCCGCCGCCCGGCGGACCCGTCACTTTTCCGTTGGCGCGCGCCCCCGCGCCGACTCCAGACTCCCCTCGACCCCCGGACGCGCCCATATGTCGACCACCGTCGCCAGCCGCCGCACGGCGCGCCGCACGCACGGCTTCACCGAGTCGGTGATCCGCGAGATGACGCGCGTGGCCAACGAGCACGGCGCCATCAACCTGGCGCAGGGCTTTCCGGACTTCCCTGCCCCGGAGGTGCTCAAGGAGGCCGCGTGCGCGGCGATCCGGGCGGATGTCAACCAGTACGCGGTCACGTGGGGCACGCCGCGGCTGCGGCGCGCGATCGCGGCGAAATACGCGCGCTTCTACGGGATGGAGGTCGACGAGGCGCGCGAGGTCACCATCACGTGCGGCGCCACGGAAGCGATGGCCGCGGCGCTGATGGCGATCATCGACCCGGGCGACGAGGTCATCGTGTTCGAGCCGTTCTACGAGAACTACGGCCCGGATGCGATCCTGTGCGGCGCGACGCCGGTGTTCGTGACGTTGGCGGCGGACCAGCCGCTCGACCTGGAGCAGCTCTCGGCGGCCGTCTCGGCGCGGACGCGCGCCATCGTGCTGAACACGCCGAACAACCCGACGGGCCGCGTCTACACGCGCGCCGAGCTGGAGGCCATCGCGGAGCTGTGCCGGACGCACGACCTGATCGCGTTCACGGACGAGATCTACGAGCACATCCTCTACGAGGGCGTGCACGTCCCGCTCGCCACGCTTCCGGGGATGCGCGAGCGGACCGTCACGATCAGCGGCTCGTCCAAGACGTTCAGCATCACGGGGTGGCGGATCGGGACGATCGTCGCGCCGGAGGACCTGACGCTGGCCATCCGCAAGGTGCACGACTTCCTGACCGTCGGCGCACCGGCGCCGCTTCAGGAGGGCGTCGCCGTGGCCATGGAGACGCTCGGCGACGACTACTACGCCGGCCTCGCGGAGGGCTACCGCGCCCGGCGCGAGGTGCTCCACGGCGCGCTGCGGCTGGCGGGCTTCGCCTGCGCGCCGCCCGCCGGCGCCTACTACATCCTGGCCGACTTCTCCGCGCTCAGCGACCTCGACGACCACGCGTTCTCGCGCTGGCTGGCGCGCGGCGCCGACGGGCGCATGGACGGCGGCGTCGCGCCGGTGCCGGGCTCCAGCTTCTTCCACGAGCCCGCGCTCGGCCGCACGCTGGTGCGCTTCGCGTTCTGCAAGCGGCTCGAGACGCTGGAGGAGGCCGCGCGGCGCCTCCAGCAGCTCGCGCAGGGCTGAGCCCGCTCGCCGGACGACCGATCGGCGAGGTCGCGGCCGGCGCGCCGGCCGCCGCGCGCGTTCGGCTCCCCGTCCAGCGCACCCACGGCTCAGAGGATGAGCCGCACCTCGTCGCCAACCACCTCGATGCGGTAGGTCGCGACCGGCTCTCGCGCCGGGCCGGACACCACCTCGCCGGTGCCGACGCGGAACTGCGAGCCGTGCCAGGGACAGGTGACGACGTCGCACGCCAGGATTCCGCCGGCCAGCGAGCCGCCTCGGTGCGTGCAGTGATCGTCGAACGCGACGTAGCCATCGGCCGTGCGGGCGAGCACCACGCGCCGACGACCGACCCGGACCAGCTTCATCTGGCCGGGCTCCAGCTCGTCCGCGCGCGCCACCGTGACCGGAGTCCGCTCGACCGCGGTCTCCCGCCATTTCCCCGCCCCGGCGTAACGGTGGTCCACGCCGATCTGGTTGCGGAAGACCAGTGTCCCGCCGAGGAACCCGGAGTAGACGAGGCAGGCCGCGCCGATCAGCTCGAGCCAGAGGATCGGCGGGTCGGGCGGCACGCCGGCCCCGCCCCGGATCCAGAACGACACGCCGAAGATCAGCAGCGCCGCAATGTTCGCCAGCATGTGCCGCGTCGCGGCCCGCCGCGCGGAGCTGCGGGGCGGTACCGTGTAGGCGTAGTCCACGAGCCCGGGCACCGCCGCGAGCACGCCCATCCCCACGCCGACGCCCGCCATGTACTTCCCCGCGATGTACCACCCCGGCGCATCCAGGACCACGCCGATCCCGTCGAAGGCCACCGTGGCCAGCAGCAGCGCCAGCGGGAACGGGACCAGCACCGGGTGGATCGGATGGCCCTTCAGGTAGTGAGCGCGGCTTCGCATTGCGGCTCCGGGGTGTGGAGGCGGCGCCGCGCGGCGCTTTCAACTTCCGCGCCCACGTGCCGATACCTTAGCTGACAGTTTCCGCCCCTCTGGAGGGAGTCATGATCGGCAGGCCCATCGCGTTCGCCATCGGGGCCATGGCGCTTCTGCCCTCGCTGGCGCGCGCGCAGGAATCCGTGGTCGACCCGCCCCCACCGTCCCGCTTCACCGTCACGCCCTTCCTCGGCTACGGCTTCAGCTACACGCAGAACGGCACGGTGCAGCTCCAGGTGCAGACGTCGTCCGGCACCGCGGACTACCAGCGCCAGGAACGGGGCGGCGCCATCGTGGGCGTCACGGGCGGGGCGCACCTGCGCGGCCCCTTCAGCGCGGTCGCGACGCTGGCGGTCAACCCGCGCGGGACCGTCACGACCCGGACCACGTTCCCGGCGGTCGAGGACCGGCAGGAGCCCGGCGGCACCATGTACATCGGCAAGCTCGGCCTGCGCATGGACTTCCACGAGACCGACGCGGGGATGCAGCAGCACCGGGCATCCGCGGCGCTCTCGTTCGGCCCGGCTCTCGTGCACGAGTCGCTCGACGACCCGCAGGACGTCGGCCGCGGCTCCATGACGCGCCTGGCGGTGAATGCCGGCGCGGTCGCCGAGCTGCCGCTGCCGTGGAAGAACGCGTCGTTCAGCGCCACCGTCGAGGACTACGTGCTCTTCCTCGACGACGCCGCTGCCGCATCCCAGATGAGCCAGTGGGTGATCCGCAAGACCGGCCTGCCGGCGGTCGCGCAGGTCAGCGCCGGCTCGGCGCACCTCTACGTCGCTCGGGCGGGCGTGTCCTTCCGCTTCTAGCTCCGGCGTCCAACCGGCGAACGGGGCCCCGACCGACGCGGTCGGGGCCCCGTTCGCCGTTCAGGCGACGCTCGCGCGCGGTTCCGTGAGGCGCCGGACCTCGGCCAGCACCTTGCTCGGCTCGCACGGCTTGGCGAGGTAGCCGTCGCACCCCACCGCTTTCGACTTCTCCCGGTCCTCCGGGAGCGCGTGCGCCGTCAGCGCGATCACCGGGATCCGCATCGTGGCGGGATCCTCCTTCAGCATCGCCGTCGCGCGCCAGCCGTCGATGATCGGGATCGAGATGTCCATCAGGACGGCGTCGGGACGCCGCTCGCGCGCCAGTCGCACGCCCTCCTCGCCGTTCCGCGCCTCGATGATCGCGTAGCCATAGTGCTGGAGCACCGTCGCATAGACGATGCGGTTGTCCTCGTTGTCCTCGACCAGCAGGATGGTCTTCGGCTTCACACGGTCCCTCCGCGCTGGACGCCTCGCCCCGCCGCCCGATCGACGGCGCGTCGCTCCGACGGGCGGGAGCCCGCCTCACGTTCCGTGCCACCTCGCGTCATCGGAAGCGCATCCCGTTCGGTGCGATGTCACCGGGCTTCGGGGCCGGCGGCTGTGGGCGGTCGCGGCCGGCCGGCGGACGGCGCTCGCCGGACCGGTCGCGGCCGGGAGCGCCGCCGCCCGACCGGGCGCCGGGCTGGCCGCCGCCGGCTCCGGCAGCCGCCGGCCGGCCGCCGCGCTCCGGGCGCCGATCCGCGCCCCCGCTCGCGCCGGCGCCGCTCCGCATGGACAGCGCGATGCGGTTGCGCTCCAGGTCTACGGACAGCACCGTCACCTTCACCTTCTGGCCCACCGCGACGACGTCGTTCGGGTCCCGCACGAAGCGGTCGGCGAGTTGCGACACGTGGACCAGACCGTCCTGGTGCACGCCGACGTCCACGAACGCGCCGAAGGCGACGATGTTCGTCACCACGCCTTCCAGCAGCATCCCCTCCTTCAGGTCCTTCGGCTCCTTCACGTCCTCGCGGAACGCCGGCGGCTCGAACGTCTCGCGCGGGTCGCGCCCCGGCTTCTTCAGCTCCTCCACGATGTCGCGCAGCGTCGGCAGCCCGACGTCGTCCGAGACGTACCGGACCAGGTCGATGCGCTCGATCAGGCTCTCGTTCTCCAGCAGCTCCGGGAGCGGCCGGCCCACGTCCTGCGCAATCCGCTCGACCAGCCGGTACCGCTCCGGGTGCACCGCCGTAGCGTCCAACGGATGCTCGCCGCCGCGCACGCGCAGGAACCCGGCGGCCTGCTCGAACGCGCGCTCGCCGAGCCGCGGCACGTCGCGCAGCTCGCGGCGCGAGCGGAGCCCGCCGCGCTCGTCACGCAGCTTGACGATGTTCTGCGCCAGCGTCGCGCCGATTCCCGCGACGTACGACAGGAGCGAGGGCGAGGCCGTGTTGACCTCGACGCCGACGCGGTTGACGCAGATCTCGACCACCTCGTCGAGGCGACGCTTCAACCGCGGCTGGTTGACATCGTGCTGGTACTGCCCGACGCCGATCGACTTCGGGTCGATCTTGACCAGCTCCGCTAGCGGGTCCTGCAGTCGCCGCGCGATGGACACCGCGCCCCGCAGCGATACGTCCAGTTCCGGCAGCTCGTCGCGGGCGACGTCCGACGCCGAGTAGACCGACGCCCCGGACTCGCTAACCACGACCACCTGCGGCGTCGCGCCGCTCCGCCCGCGGAGCACCTGCCGGGCGAGCGCCTCCGTCTCGCGCGACGCGGTGCCGTTGCCGATGGCGATCAGCTCCGCGCCGTACCGGTCGATCAGCCGGCCGAGCGCCTCGGCGAACCGCTCCGGCTGGTGCAGGTAGAGTGTGTCCGTCTGCAGCACCGCGCCGGTCCGGGAGACCGCGGCGACCTTCACCCCGGTGCGGAAGCCGGGGTCGAGGCCGATCACCGCGCGCTCGCCCGCCGGCGACGCCAGCAGCAGTTGCTCGAGGTTCTTCCCGAAGATCGCGATCGCTTCCTCGTCCGCCGCGTTCTTCAGCTCCATGCGTAGCTCCACCGCGATGGAGGGCGCCATCAGCCGCCGGTACGCGTCCTCGACGACCACCCCGAGCTGCGCGCGCGCGCGCCGCCCGGACGCGACACGCCCGTCGAGGCCGGCCACGATCTCCTCGACCGGCGCCTCGATCGCCCATGTGAGGTAGCCCTCTTCCTCCCCCCGCCGGATGGCCAGGATCCGATGCGACGGCACGCGGGCGAGCGGCTCGCTGAAGTCGTAGTAGTCCTGGAACTTCGAGACCTCCTTCTCCTTCCCCGCCACCGCCGACGAGCGGGCGACCGCCTTCTCGCGCGTGAGGTCCCGCACCCACCCCCGCAGGTCGGCGTCCTCGGCCACCCGCTCCGCCAGAATGTCGCGGGCGCCCTGGAGCGCCGCCTCCGTGCTCGGCACTTCCCTCCCCTCGTCCACGAACGAGGCCGCGGCCGCTTCCACCTCCGCGTCCGTCGCCTGGCCGGCCCAGATCAGCTCCGCCAACGGCTCGAGCCCGCGCTCCCGCGCGATGGTCGCGCGCGTCCGCCGCTTCGGGCGGTACGGCAGGTACAGATCCTCCAGCGCCTGCTTCGTCTCCGCCGCTTCGATCCGGGCGCGCAGCTCCGCGTCGAGCTTCCCCTGCTCCTCGATCGACGCCAGGATCGCCGCCCGACGCTCCTCCAGCTCCGCGAGATATTGCCCGCGGTCCCGCACGGCGGCGAGCTGCACTTCGTCCAGCCCGCCCGTCGCTTCCTTCCGGTACCGCGCGATGAATGGAAGCGTGTTGCCTTCCTCGAAGAGCTCCAGCGCCCGCGCCACCTGGCGCGGCGGCAGACCCAGCTCGACGGCGATCTTCTCGATGAGTGGCTGCGACAGCATGCGATCCCCGGCTCCGGTTACGACGCCGCGGCTCCGGCCCTCGACCGAACCGGCAGCGCGCTGCACTTGACCGCCGCAAGCTCGCGAACCCCCGCGCGCACGGCAACCGGCCGAGGCACCCCAGACGGCCCGCGCCAGGTTCGCCGCGAACCCCCGTGCGCATGGCGCCCGGCATCGTGACCCGGGCGGCCGCCAGCCGCCGGTTCGCTCCCGATCGGCTCGGTCGGCGACCAGCCACGCATGTCTGACACCGCCGGCCGCTCCCGGGTGGCCGCCTCGGAGTCGGGATCCACTCCGCGAGAACCTGCAGCGCTGTCTGCGGGAATTGTTGGTCCCCCGGGACGCCAACGGTCCTGTGGAGGGGGGCTGGCGTCGCCCCGCGAGCTGTCGGATCGGTGCGGCCACGCGCCGGCGCCGCCGACCTCCGCCTCGCGACGCCTGGCGCCGAACGCGCGCACCGGAGTGCTGCGCCCCCAGCGACTAGGTCATGCGGGAGCGGGATCCCCGATCGACCGAGCCCGCTGGTTCGGCCGCCCGGCTGCGGCCAGCGCCCGACGGTGTCCGGCCGCCCGGCTGGACTCAGTGCGCCTGTCGGGCCCTGAGCGGCGTCGCCGAGCTCTCTACCAGATGCCTGGCCGCGTCGGCCCAGCGAAGCCGCCCGAGGAAGCGGTGCCAGGCCCAGTAGCGCAGCAGGTACTTCGTCGCCACCCCGTGGAAGCGCCGCAGCCACCAGCGCAGCCGACGCACCGCTCCGAGGACGCCGGCGAGGTGTTCCGCGCTCCGGCTCCCCCGGGACGGGCCG
>DASTKT010000010.1:0-11120 GCA_035715725.1 Longimicrobiales bacterium
GATGCTTCCGCTACGACGAACCGGCGCCCCGCCGCTCACGCCGTTCTCCCCAGCTCCCAAGCTCCCTGTGAACAAAGCCGTTCAAACGCCGACGAAGCTGCGCCGCCCGGCTTTCCGTTGCCGTTCTCTGCGCCCTCTGCGCCTCTGCAGTGGGAAGAAATCCGTTCCCTTCACTGCCCTCCCGCCGCCGTCGTGGCGCGGAACGTGAACTCGCGGGGCGGCTCGGCGCCGAGGAGGTGCTTCACGAGGTAGTCCCAGCGGCGGCGGACCATGTAGGGCTCGTTGCCGAAGCCGTGGCGGCGGTTCGGCAGGACGAGCAGATCGAAGTCCTTGTTCGCGGCGATGAGCGAGTCGACGAGCAGGAGCGAGTTGTAGGGCGGGACGTTGTCGTCGCCGCTGCCGTAGGCGATGAGGAGCTTGCCCTGGAGGTTGCGGGCCAGGTTCTGGTTGGCCTGGTCGTCGTAGCTGGTCGTGCCGTCGGCGTTGCGGACGAGCAGGCCCTGCCACTTCTCCCCCCAGTCGTCCTCGTACTCCCGGTTGTCGTGGTTGCCGGCCTCGGAGACGCCGACCTTGAAGAAGTCGGGGTAGCGGAGCAGCGCATCGGCGGTGGCGTAGCCGCCGCCGGAGTGGCCGTAGATGCCCGCCCGGTCGAGGTCGATCCAGCGGTAGCGCTGCGCGAGCTGCTTCATGGCGGCGACCTGGTCGGGGAGGCCGTTGTCGCCCATGTCGCCGTAGTAGGCGGCGTGGAACGACTTGGAGCGCAGCGGCGTGCCCATGGCGTCGACCTCGACGACGACGAAGCCGAGCTCGGCGAGGGCGCGGGCGTCGCCTCGGGAAGCGACGAAGGAGCGGCTGCCGATGCTGCCGGTCTGCGGCCCCGGGTAGACGTGGTTGACGATGGGGTAGCGCTTCGTCGAGTCGAAGGCGGTCGGGCGGTACATGAGCCCGTAGAGGTCGGTCTTGCCGTCGCGCGCCTTGACGACGAACGGCGTGGGCGGCGTCCAGCCGGTGGCGACGAGGCGCGAGATGTCGGCCTTCGCGAGCGTCATGAGCACGCGGCCGTCGGCGGCGTCGCGGAGCACGGAGACGGGCGGGACGTCGACGCGCGAGTAGCCGTCCACGACGTAGCGGCCGTCGGGCGAGAGCGAGACGTCGTGGTCGGCGTCCTCGGGCGTCAGCAGGCGCAGGTTCTTGCCGTCGAAGCCGACGCGGTAGAGGTGGCGCAGGTACGGATCGCGGCCGGTCTCGCGGCCGGCGCCGGTGAACGTGATCGTGCGCGCCTTCTCGTCGACGCGCAGCACCTGCAGCACGTTGCCGGGGCCGCTCGTGATGCGGTTCTTCAGCTTCCCGGTCGTCGCGTCGTAGAGGTAGAGGTTGCCCCAGTCGTCGCGTTCCGAGAACCAGATGATCTCGTTGCTGGCGGGGAGCCAGTGCCAGTTGACGCGGCCGGTGCCGGACTCGAAGAACGTGGGCACGGTCTCGTGCAGCACCTCGCGCACGGCGCCGGTCGCGGCGTCGGCGATGCGGAGGCGCTCGTCCCTGTGGTCGCGCGAGGTGGAGACGAAGGCGAGACGCGAGCCGTCGGGGCTCCACTCGACGTCGGCCCACTTGCCGCCGCAGAGGATGTGGTCGCAGAGCGTGGAGCGGTGCTGGTCCGGCGGCATCTGGAGGCGGACGATCTTCGGGCCGGCGAGGTCGATGACGACGCGGTGGATCATGGCGACGACGCTGTCGCCCGGGAGCGGGTACTTCCACGCCTGGAGCACCGGGTGGCCGACCTGCGTGCGCACGAGGTACATCTCGCCGACGCCGCGCTGGTCCTGCTGGAACGTGGCGATCTTCCGGGAGTCGGGGGACCAGAGCACGATCGGGCGGTCGCTCTTCACCCAGCCGGCGTTGTCGGTGGCGTAGCCGAAGTCGGGGACGCCGTCGGTGGTGAGCTGCGTCTCCTTCCCGGTGGCGACGTCGCGGACCCAGAGGTTCCAGTCACGGATGAAGGCGACGAGCTTGCCGTCGGGCGAGACCGCCTCGCGCGTCGAGTCGATGCGCGCGGTGCGGTACTCGGCGCAGCGCGCGACGTCCGCCGTGCACTCGTAGTGGCGCCCGCGCGCCTCGACCCGGATGGCCTTGCCGTCGGCGGCGTAGGCGAAGCGGGTGAACGGGAGGCGCTCGGCGCTGAACGTGGTGTCGGCGGCGGCGGAGAGGGCGGCGGCGAGCTTCGCGGGGTCGAACGCCGGCGCGGCGGTGCGCCGGGCGGGGTCGACGACGACGAACTCGGTGCCGCGCGGCGTCGCGTTGCGGAACCAGAAGCGGCCATCGGGGAGGAAGACCGGTCTCACGCTGGCGCCGAAGACGAGCGGCGCGGTCTTCCAGCTCATGAACTGCTCGGCGCGGGCGTAGTCGGCGGCGGTGAGCGCGCGGGGCTGCTGGGCGGCCGCCGGCGCGGCGGCGAGGAGTCCGATCAGCGCCGCGGCGAACCGGCGTGAGACTTCCCTGCTCCGGCGCGAACGCGGCGGTGCGCCCTGTGGCATGCTGAGCCTCCGTGCGGCTTCGGTGGACGTCGAGGAACGCGGGGCAACTTGTGGGGGGAGCGGCGGTTGGGCAAGCGCGCCCGGCGTCGGGCCGGGAATGGATTTTTTTCACAGGGAGATTGGGAGCACGGGAGAACGGCAACGGAACGCCGGGCGGCGCGAGCTTCGTCGGGTCCGAACCATCCTCGTTGAGCTGGACCGGTGGAGCGAGGGTCGCCGGTCCAACTCCTTTTTTCGAGGTGGTCCGGTGCGATGCGGGTCACGGGTGCTTCGACCGGGGCGGGGATTCGCGGGTCACCGGCCCGGCTTCGGATCGCGGATTTCGACGGCGGAGCCGGCGTACCCCGGATCCAGATTCCGGATGTGATGCGTCGCCGCGGCACGCGACCGCACCCCGCGCGTTCTCCCGTGCTCCCATGCTCCCTGTGAATACGTCGTTCGCAGGATGTCGATGCGGAGGGGCGGCGGGCTGCGGCGGCGCGGCCGGACTCAGGCCGGTAGCGGGATGCGGACCTCGACGCGGGTGCCGGCGTGGGGATGGGACTCGACGACGAGGGAGCCGCCGGCGAGGCGGGCGCGCTCCTGCATGCTGACGAGGCCGAGGCCGGCGCGGCGGCCGAGCTCGGCGGGCTCGAAGCCGGCGCCGCAGTCGGAGACGCGGAGGCAGAGCTCGTCGCCGGCGCGCCAGACGCGGACCTCGGCGTCGGCGGCGCCGGAGTGCTTGACGACGTTGCGGAGCGCCTCCTGGGCGACGCGGTAGGCGACGACGGCGCAATCCGTGGGGATGCGCTCGAGGCCTTCGCCGGCCTCGACGCGGATGGCGATGCCGGCGGCGCGGCCGATGCCGGCGCAATGGGAGCGGACCGCGGTAACGAGTCCGGCGTCCTCGAGGAGGGAGGGGTGGAGGCGGTGGGAGATGGTGCGGACGCTCTCGGCGAGCATGTCGATGCGGCGCTGGAGGTCGTCGAAGGGGCCGGGCGCGGCGAAGACCTTCGGGGGGAGGCGGAGCTTGAGCGCGCTGAGCGCGATGCCGAGCGCGGCGACCTGCTGCACGACGTCGTCGTGGATCTCGCGGGCGACGCGGCGGCGCTCGTCCTCCTGGGCGACGAGGAGGCGGGCGGCGAGCGTGCGGGCCTGCGCATGGCTGTGGCGCAGCGCTTCCTCTCGCTGGGCCACGGCGGCCTCGGCCTCCTTCCGCTCGGTCACGTCGCGAACGACGCAGAGGACGCGGTCGGCGCCGAGCCGGACGATGCGCGCCTCGAAGTGGGAGGGCTTCCCCTGGAGCCCGATCGTGTACTCGACGACGGCGGGGCCGCCGCTGCGGAGCGCCTCGTCGATGGCGGCGTGCACCAGCCCGGCGATCTCGGGTGGCATGATCTCGCGCACCGAGCGGCCGAGGAACTGCTCGGGGGAGACGAGGAGCCGGCTCTCGTCCCGGGCGTGGAAGTCGACGTACGTGCCGGCGCGGTCGAGGACGAACATCAGGTCGGGGAGCGCGGCGAGGATGGCGCGGTTGCGGGACTCGCTCTCGCGGAGCGCGGCCTCGGCGGCCTTGGGCTCGGTCATGTCGATGTTGACGCCGACGAGCCGCACGGCGCGGTCGTCGTCGTCGCGCACGACGAGGCCCCGGCCGTGGATCCAGCGGATCGAGCCGTCGGGGCGGACCGCGCGGAACTCCACGTCCACCTCGCCGCCACGCGCCGCGGCGGCGGCCACCGCGTCGACGACCCGGGACCGGTCCTCCGGGTGGAGGAGCGCAAGGAAGGCCTCGTGGCTCGCGACGTGGCCGGTGTCGGGGAGGCCGAAGATGCGGCGGCTGATGTCGGACCACTCGGAGCGGCCGGTGGTCAGGTCGAGGTCCCAGGTGCCGGTCCCGGAGGCCTCGAGGGCGAGGCTCATGCGCTCCTCGCTGAGGCGGACCGCCTCGGCGCCATCCTCGGCCTCGCGGATGAGGGCGGAGAGGAGGAGCGCGGGGATGGCCAGCGCGGTGATGACCGTCTGGAGCGAGAGCACGTTCGCGCCGGGCGTCTCGCCGACGAAGGGGCCGCGGCCGCGCATCGCGCCGGCGACGGAGATGAGGAGCACGACGCCGAGGGCGGCGGCGACGGCGGGCGGCCGGAAGCGGACGGCGGCCCAGAGCGCGAAGGGGAGCGGCAGGAAGAACCGGGCGGGCGAGGACGGGTCGCCGCCGGCGGGCCCGGCGACGGCGAGCGCGCTGGCGCCGACGATCGCGAGCGCGACGAAGGCGCCCTCGAGGAGGCGCTCGCGGCGGGGCCTGGGGGCGCCCTCGCCGAGCCAGCCGGCGAGCCCGAGGATCACCGGCACGATGAGGAGCACGGCGAGGCCGTTGGAGAAGAAGCTCAGCCACCAGGCGAGCGGGAAACCCAGGCCGAGCGCACCGGAGTGGGCGGCGCCGAACGTGGCGACGCCGAGCGAGGTGACGAGCGAGAGGAGCGCGGGCGAGGCCAGCCCCGCCAGGGCGATGAAGATCGCCATCGGCCGCAGGCGGTCGAGGCGGAGCTCGGGTCCGGCGAACCGCAGCACGGCCGAGGCGCCGAGGAGCGCGAGCCCGGCGTTGTTGGCGAAGAGGACGATCAGGCCGGTCGGCGGGTCGGCCGGGTGTGTGACGACGTGCGCGGCGGCGGCGGAGACGAACACGACCCACCAGCGGCGCGGGGGCACGAGGAGCAGCGCCGCGAGGAGGACGGCGCCGGGCGGCCAGAGCGGCGCGAAGAAGATGCCCGGGGCGGCGAGCCAGTGGCCGCCGAGCACGCCGAGGCCGTAGGCCAGGCCGACGGCGAGCGCGCAGGCGAGGCTCGGGGCGAGGCGGGCCTGCCCGAGCCGCACCAGGGGACGTGACTGCGCCGTCCGCGCGGAAGCATCCGCCATGGTGGCGACTCCGGGACCCTGGGGCTCGCGAGGTAAGCGTCGGAGGGGACCCTCCGCGCTGCAATATGGGGCGGCGACCGCGCCGGCGACACGAAAATCTTGGCGGGCGGCAGGCGGGGCCGGCTCAGGACGCGATCCAGAGGATGATCGCGAGCAGGACGAGCGCGAGGATCACCCAGAGCCATACGCCCGCGCCGGCGCCCTTCGGTTGAACGTTCAGGTCCATGGTCCTTCCTGTCGAGGGCGGCGCCCGGGCCGGCCCGCGGGTCGGGCCGACCGGGATGCCGATCACGCCGGGGCCGCGGTCAGCGGCTCCCCGGCTCGTCGCTCTCGCGACCGCGCCGCTCGGAGTCGACGTCGTGGACGCGCCGATCCTTGTCGATGTCGACGCGCTCGCGCCGGACATCCGCCTCGATGTTCCGCTGCTCGGCGACCGCGCGCTTGCGGAGCACGACCTCTTCGCGGACGACGGGGCGTTTCTCGACGACAGGCTCCTCCTCCGTGATCGGGACGCGAATCTCCTCCTCGCCGATCTCCCGCTCGCCGGCGCGCATTCCCTCCCGGATGGGATGGTGCTCGACGTCGACCTCCTCGTGGCGCAGCTCGACCGGGCGGCTCACGTGCTCGGTCTCGACGCGCTTGTGGACACCGACCTCGCCCGCCTCGATGCGACGCTTGCCGACGCTCAGCTCCTCTTCGGCGCGCGGGATGTGGATCTCGCCATCGGCGCGGTGCGGGGCGCGGCCGCGCTCGGGCGGCCGCTCGCCCTCGCCGCGCATCCGGGCGGCCGCGCCCGTCGCGGCGGCCGCGCCCGTCGTCGGGCGGGCGCCCGTCGCGGGAGCGGCGCCGGTCGCGGGGGCGGCGCCGGTCGCGCCGGCGGCATCGAGGCTCGAGAGGTCGGCGCGGCCGTGGAGGCCGGAGAGCCGGGACGCGTCGAGGCGCTCGACGAGCACCTCCTTCTCGCTCTCCCGCAGCGTGGCGCGGCCGACCGGGATCAGGAGGTGGCGATCCTCGTCGCGCAGGCCGAGCCCGGCCTCGTCGACGTCGCAGTCGAGGAAGCGGACCTTCATGGCGACGGCGTCGACGAGCAGGTCGTCGACGGTGCCGATCGTGCGGCCGTCGGAGGCGACGACGTCCCAGCCACGCGGATCGGGCTCGCCGTGGGCGACCTCGAGATCGTCGGACTCGTTGAGGCTCGTCAGGTCCCTGCGTTCGGCCATCCTATCGTCCATGCTGTCCTCCCTGTCGGTCGTGCGGTACGGTGCGCACCGGCGGTCGGCGCCGGGCGCTCCCGATCGCCGTCGGGGCAACCTCCAGGCCCCCGGGGCGGGGTTCGGCTCGGCGTGGGACCAAGGTCCAGGGTGAGGCGGCGAGCGGGTCAAGCGGCGGGCGCGTGGGCGGGGATGGGAACGGAAATCTGTCACACGGAGACACGGGGGACGCGGAGAGTCGCCGGGCATTGGAGACTCGCCGGGGAGCTCACCTTCCTTTGATGTCACCTCCGGCGTACGCGGGCGGCCGGCGTGTGGGCGGCGGGCCGTTGCCGTCCCTCCGTGTGCCCCGTGTCTCCGTGTGACCCTTCTGGAGCCGGGGGCCGCCCGCGGACGCGAGGCCGGGCCCGGGCTCGTCCATCGAGAACGACTCCGATCCCGGAACGGACGGCGCCCGGGGGCGTTCGCTGTGGGGCGTCTCAGCGCCGGGCCTGCCAGTCGACGAGCGGGGCGTCGAGGATCGAGGACTGGACGGCGTCGGCGACGGCACGGCGGAGCGCCTCGTGGCGCATGTTCGCGCGCGTCGGATTGACGCGGTTCGTGAGCAGGATGACGAAGAGGCCGCGCTCGGGATCGACCCAGATGCTCGTGCCGGTGAAGCCGGTGTGGCCGAAGGAGCGGGGGGAGAAGTAGCGGCCGGCGCTGGAGCCGCCGGAGGGCGTGTCCCAGCCGATGGCGCGGCTGGAGCCGGGGTTCTGGCGCGCGGTCCAGCGGGCGATCGTGGTCGGATGCAGCAGTCGCGTGGCGCCGTACTCGCCGCCGTTCAGCATCATGGTGGCGAAGACGGCGAGGTCGCGGGCGGAGGAGAAGAGGCCGGCGTGGCCGGCCACGCCGCCGAGCGCACAGGCGTTCTCGTCGTGGACGATGCCGTGGATGTGGCGGTGGCGGTAGACCGTATCGACCTCGGTCGCCGCGATGCGCTTCAGCATCGGCGAATCGGCGCGGTACGTGACGGTGCAGTCGGTGTCGGCCGGCGTGGCGGGGGCGACGTGGGAGGCGCCCCAGGCCAGCGGGTTGAAGCCGGTGTCCTTCATGCCGAGCGGGCCCCAGACGCGGCGCTGGAGGAAGGCGTCCTCGGGCTCGCCGGCCAGGCGCTCGACGATCAGGCCGGTGAGGACGAGGTCCCAGTCGCTGTAGATCGTGCTGTCGCCGGGCGGATAGGCCATCGGGTGCTGGTTGATGACGCGCAGGAACGCCTCGCGCCCGCGCGCCTCGCGCCAGACGGGCGCGAACGCCTCGAAGCCGGCGCGGTGCTCCAGGATCTGGCGCACCGTGATGTCGGCCTTGTCGGGCGCGCTCAGCTCGGGGAGGTAGCTGCGCACGGTGCGATCGAGGTCGAGCTTGCCTTCCTCCTCGAGCATCATGGCGGCCGTCGTCGTCGCCACGACCTTCGTGACGGAAGCCATGTCGAAGAGCGTGGAATCGGTGACGGCGGGGGAGCCGGGCGCCGGGTCGATCCGGCCGTAGCCGCGCAGGTGAACGAGGCGGCCGTAGCGGCCGACGGCGAGCGCGGCGCCGGGCGCGGCGCCGGCGGCCAGGCCGGCGCGCACGATGGAGTCGAGGCGGGCGCCGAGGTCGGCGCGCATGCCGACGCTGGCCGGGTCGGCGACGACGAGCGTCGTCGAGGGCGTCAGGCGGCCGTCCGTCCGGGGCGCCGGCGCGCGGGGCGCGGCCGCGCACGCGGCGCAGAGGCATACGGAGGCGACGACGGCTGCGGCAAGTCTCATGGGCTCTCCCCCGGGCTGCGTTTTGTGGTCACGGCGTTGCATTCTAGGCCCTGGCCGGTATGATGTCACGGTCACCCCCACCACCCCCTGATGGAGAGACGGACGAGATGAATCGCCTAGCCGCCGTGGTGCTGGTGGCCCCGCTGGTGTGCGCCTTCGCGCCGGCCGGAGGGCCCGAGCTGCCTTCGTCGAAGTCGACCGCGCCGGGCGTTCGCCCGGGCGTCGAGGTGTTCGTCGCGAACCCGCCGGCCGTGGTGCGCGGCAAGCGGATCGGCCTGATCACGAACCAGTCGGGGATGGACCGGCAGCGCCGGCCGACGATCGACCTCATCCAGGCGATGCCGGATGTGAAGCTGGTCGCGCTCTTCTCGCCGGAGCACGGCATCCGCGGCGTCGCCGACACGAAGGTGGCGTCGGGCACGGACGAGAGGACGGGGCTGCCGATCTACTCGCTGTACGGCGAGACGAACAAGCCGACGCCGGAGATGCTGAAGGACGTGGACGTGCTGGTCTACGACATCCAGGACCTGGGCGTGCGCCAGTACACGTTCGAGTCGACGATGGCGCTGGCGATGCAGGCGGCGGCGGAGAAGCACATCCCGTTCGTGGTGCTCGACCGGCCGAACCCGGTGACCGGCACGATCATCGAGGGGAACCGGCTGGAGCCGGGCTTCGAGACGTTCGTCGGCATCCACCCGATCCTCTCGCGCCACGGCCTGACGATGGGCGAGCTGGCCAAGCTGTACAACGCGGAGCAGCACATCGGCGCCGACCTGACCGTGGTGCCGATGGAGGGGTGGCGGCGCGACATGTGGTGGGACGAGACCGGGCTGCCGTGGGTGAACCCGTCGCCGAACATCCGGCGGCTGGAGGCGGCGATCCACTACCCGGGCACGGTGTTCTTCGAGGCGATCAACGTCTCGGAGGGGCGCGGCACGCCGCTGCCGTTCGAGCAGATCGGTGCGCCCTGGCTCGACAACGCCAAGCTCGTGGCGACGATGAACGCGATGAAGCTGCCGGGCATCCGCTTCGAGGCCGTCGACATCCAGTCGGACTCGACGGCGCGGAAGTACCCCGGCGAGATGCTGAAGGGCGTGCGCTTCGTGATCACGGACCGGAAGAGCTACCGGCCGATCGCCGCGTCGCTGCTCATGATCGAGCAGATCCGGAAGATGCATCCGGACAGGTTCGAGTGGCGCGGGAGCAGCGCGCGGGACGCGGGGAAGCTGACGATCGACCGGCACGGCGGCACGGCGAAGCTGCGCCAGGCGATCGAGAACGGGACCGTGGCGGCGCTGCTGAAGGAGTGGGAGAAGGACCAGGCGGAGTTCCGGAAGAATCGGGCGCAGTACCTGATCTACCGGTAGGTTTTCCCGCTTGCGCTTGCGCTTGCGCGCCCGCGCCCGGCGCTTCTGCCGAGCGGATGAGCGGGAGAGTGGGTGAGACGACGATCACCCCCTCCACCGAACAGCCGGGTGCGCAAGCGGGCGCGCAAGCGGGCGCGCAAGCGCAAGCGGGAACTGCTTCGGGGAGGACGATGTGATGGTTCGGAGGGGGGCGCGCTGGGGGTGCGGGCTCGCGCTCGCGGTGGGGATGGCGTGGCCGGGGCGGGTGGCGGCGCAGGAGCCGACGCCGGCGCAGCCGGCGACTTCGGCGCAGCCGGCGACTTCGGTCCAGCCGGCGGTGCCGCCGGCGGCGGGGCAGAATCCGTCGCCGATGGTGGAGAATTCGCGGGCGCACGAGCGGATCCGGCCGCGGGAGCTGGCGGGGACGCGGCGGACGTTCGCGGGGCCGCTGGGGAAGCCGGTGGAGGTGTTCGTGCCGGCGTCGGCGAAGCGGGCGGAGGCGCTGCGGCTGGTCGTGCACTTCCACGGCGCGGCGTTCCTGCCGGAGTACGCGGTCGCGAAGCTGGGCGGCGAGCACATCGTCGCCGTGGTGAGCCTGGCGCCGGGCTCGGGCGTCTACGACCGGACGTTCGGCGACCCGGCGGTGTTCGACTCGCTGCTCGCGGCGGTCCGGCGGGAGGCGTCGGCGGCGCTCGGGCGGGAGGCGACGTTCCGCGAGGTCGTGCTGAGCGGGTTCAGCGCGGGGCACGGCGCGATCCGCGCGATCCTGCGAGACTCCGCCCACTTCGCGCGCATCGACGGCGTGCTGCTGCTGGATGGGCTGCACACGGGCTACGTGCCGGAGGGCGTGGTGGTCGAGAAGGGCGGGCGGCTGGACCCGGCGAACCTGGACGGCTTCGTCGCCTACGCGCGGGCGGCGATGAGGGGGGAGAAGCGGTTCCTCGTGACGCACTCCGAGATCTTCCCCGGCACGTTCGCGAGCACGACGGAGACGACGAACTACCTCCTCGACGCGCTGGGGCTGAAGCGCACGCCGGTGCTGCGCTGGGGCCCGGGCGGAATGCAGCAGACGAGCGAGGTGCGGAGCGGGCGGTTCAGGGTGATGGGGTTCGCGGGGAACTCGGCGCCGGATCACATCGATCATTTTCAGGGGATATGGCGGTTCCTGGAACTGCTGGAGAGGTAGGGGGCGCGGGCGGGGGCAGGGGGCAGGCGCAGGGTCAGGGGTCGGGGGTCACGTGTAGGGGCAGGGGTCGAAAGGCGAAAGCCACGTTTACGGGCAGGGGCAGGCGAATGGGCCGGACCGCCGCAGCGCCCGGATTCGACCCGTGCCCGTGCCCGTAAACGTGCCTGTGC
>DASTKT010000011.1:0-12554 GCA_035715725.1 Longimicrobiales bacterium
CGTCAACATCCAGCACCGCGGCGGCGACGGCGTCGACCTCGCGCTCGCGGTGACGGGGGCGAAGTAGTTCCCCCGCCCCACGTTCCGGCACCCGGCGCCGCGTTGCGCCGGGTGCCGGAACGCCGGACGGCGCGGGCGGAGAGCCGCCGTCCGCCCCGCCCAGCCTCACCGCCGGTCTGTTTCCCGCACCGATCTCGCGACAGTCCGCTTGACCTTGTGAGTGCTCACGAGCACCTTTGCCTGATGTCGCGGGCCCTCGTCCCACAGGTCGCGACTGTGCAGTCGAGATCGCGGGAATCGAGGCGTACGCCGGACCCGCGGAGACCCCGATGGAGTTCGGCGGGACGAACGGTGCCTGTGGCCGCGTCGCGATCTGGACCCGGAGGGACGATCGGAGCGCTTGCCGTCTCGATCTCGATCTCGGCGCCGCAGGCGCGGATCCGTTCTCGATCCCGATCCCGAGCCGGCGCCCAGCGCCGCAGGCGCGGCACCCGCGCCCGAACCACCAGCGTCGGCCCCTAGATCGAGATCGACGCTCCACAGCGATGCTCTCCGCCGATCGCGAGGCTCACCCCATGACGTACACGCTCTGGCGGGCCGACCGACTGCTCGGGCACGTGCATATCGCGTTTCCGAGCACCGATCCCGATCTGATCGCCGGCATCCTCCATCCGACGCCGGACTACGCCGACATCGCGCCGGTGATGCAGACGCGGGTTGCGATCGCCGCGGGTGCGCCCGTCTTCCGGACTCCGCTCGAGGCGACGTCGCGCTCCGGGCGGCCGTCGCGGTCGAATCACCGCGTCGCTCTCCGCGCGCCGGATCCCACCGAGGCACAGGGTGTCGCTCCCGAGTCGATCCTCGAGCTGCGCGGCGAGCACGGTGAGGTCGTGGCGAGCGGACCGATGGCGATCCAACGGATCCCGCTCGCGCCCGGCGAAGCCCGCGGCGAGATCGCGGCCGCCTGCGCGGCGCGCGGCCTCGCCTTCAGTCCATGGATGGTGACCGCGCGCCGCGAGCGCCGCGGACCCGGACCGGGATGACCCGCTCTCGGCCCCTGCGAGCCGGCCGGGAATCGACGAGCGTGCCTCGGAAGGAGGCCTGGATGCCCTCGAGCCCCCTGGACGACGTCACCGCCGTCGTCCCCTTCCTGTGCGTGTCCAGCATGGCGCGCTCGCTCCGCTACTACGTGGACGGGCTCGGCTTCACGATCGAGCACCGCTGGGTCGTCGACGGAAAGATCCGCTGGTGCTGGCTCGCGGGGGGCGGCGCGGCGCTGATGCTCCAGCAGTTCGCGACGGAGGGCCACGACTCCTGGACCCCCACCGGGAAGGTCGGCGAGGGCGTGTCGCTCTGGTTCATGTGCCGCGACGCCGTCGCGCTCTACCGGGAGCTGGCCTCGCGCGGGATCGCGGCGTCCGAGCCGCGGGTCGGGAACGGGATGTGGGTCACCACGCTCGACGACCCGGACGGCTATCGCCTCGCCTTCGAGAGCGCGACGGATGTTCCCGAGGACACGACGCTGTCGGAGCTGGCCGCACCGGCCGGACCGGGCTGACCTCGAGGCCGCCGGCCCGCGCAGCGCAGGATCACATGTCCTCCGGAAGGAGGCTTCTCCCATGCCCGCCACGCCATCCGCCGTCTGGCCCCGCGGCCGGAGCATCTCCCCGGCCGCCGTCGCGTTCCTCGTGCTCCTGGCCGGCGCCGCCGTGCCGGGCCGGGTCGCGGCGCAGAAGCCGCCGAAGCGCGTCCTCATCGGCCGGGTCACGGACCAGGCGACCGGGCAGCCGCTCCTCGGCGCGAGCGTCTCCCTGGGCGTCTCGCGCCGGACGGCCGTGACCGACACGGCGGGACGCTTCATCCTGCACGACGTGCCGGACGGGCCGCAGGTGCTCGTCGCCGACCAGCTCGGCTACGCCGCCGCCTTCGTGCCGGTGGAGGTCGGCGAGGCGACGGGGATGGTCCTGATCTCGCTCGAGCCCGACCCGATCGTGCTGCAGGGCGTCACCGTGCTCGCGGACCGGTTCCGGCGCCGGCGCAACGCCGTCGCCACGAGCGTGCGGGTGTTCGACCGCGATAAGCTGCTGTCCAGCGGCGCGTACGACGCCAAGGAGTTCGTGCTCTGGCGGGCCGGCCTGTTCCGCACGAGCTGCAACACCGGCGCGTTCGGTCGCGCCGCCGGCAGCGGCTTCCTGGCGTCCGGGTTCGCGCCGGCGCCGCCCGCGTTCACGAACGACTTCGACTGCATCTACGTGCGCGGCCGCCCCGTCTCCCCCTCCGTCTACATCGACGAGCGCCCCGCGTTCGGCGGCCTCGACGAGCTGTCGGGCTACCCCGCCTCCCAGCTCTACCTCGTCGAGGTCTACGGCGGCGGCGCGCAGATCCGGGTGTACTCGACGTGGTTCGTCGAGCACAGCGCGAAGCGCGGCCTCATGCCGATCCCGTTCTTCTGAGGCCGGCGGCGGACGGGGCGCCGCGCCGCCGTATCATGTCCCTCTCACGACTCGACCGGAGGCGGCCGCGTGGAATGGCGTGACGAAGACTCGGGCGACGTCGCCTTCGCCGACGACGTGCTCCGCTACGAGCTCCCACCCGCCGGCCGCGTGCTGCGCCGCGGCGGCGCGTACGAGGTCGAGGAGCCGCGCCGGATCCCCGCGCTTCCGGCTCTGCTCCGCAGTCTCGACGAGGCGGGCGTCGATTTCCTCGACCCGGACGTGGCCGGCCTCGTCCCGGCTCGCGACGTCGCCGCGTTCTGCCTGCGCCACGGCCTCCAGCTCGACCAGGCGCTCCGCCTCCTGCGCGGCCAGGAGCCGTACCGCGCGCTCGTCGCGGGCGGCTGGCTCCAGAGCCTCTGGCTGAACCTGATCCTCTTCGAGGAAGGCGACCCGGTGCTCGCCGAGATCGGCGTGCCGCTCCCCGTCGCCGAGCTGCATTCGCCCTGGATCGACGGCTGCGAGTCCGGCTACGAGGTGACGACGGAGGAGGCGCGAGGCGCGGGGCTGAAGCTGCAGGTGCGCGGCGTCGGCGCCGGCGGCGGCCTCCACGCCAAGCTCAGGTTCCACGACCGGCTCTGGACGGAGGCCGCCTGCGGCCAGGTCACGATCCCCGGCGACATCGAGGTCGTCCCCTGGACGAACCCGGACACGCGCGAGCGCATCGACGTCGTCTCGATCACGAACATCTCCGCGGGCGAATGGAGCCTCGCCGAGATCCCCGCGGAGCGCGCGCACCCCTGCTCGGACACGCTGGAGGACCGGCTCCGCGACTTCAGCGAGCGCGAGCGCCGCGGCTGGCTCCGCGCCGGCGCCGACTTCTTCCGCCACACGGTCGAGGTGGCCGGCGGCATCGAGCGGGAGCGCACGCTCGAGCGCGAGCGCGAGTTCTCCCTCGCGCTCGGCGAGGTCCTCGAGCTGACCTCCCAGTTCACGCGCGAGTACACCTACTCCTACAAGGTGGCCGGCAAGGCCGACTACGTGGGCTACTTCGAGGACGCGAGGTCCGAGGCGTTCTTCTGGGCCTGGCGCGGACTCTGAGGCGACGCCTCGCAGTTCACCATCCACGGCACCCCGAACCGGTCGGCCACCATCCCGAAGCGCGGCGACCAGAACGTCTCCTGCATCGGCATGTGCACGGCGCCGCCCTCCACCAGCGCGTCGTAGATGCGCTCCGCGTCCGCCGGCGTCTCGACGGTGATCGACACGTAGCTCCCCTTCGGCGCCTGGTACCACGTCGGCGGGGCGTCGCACCCCATCAGCACGGCGTCGCCCACGACCAGCGTGGCGTGCAGGATCGCGTCCTTCCACTCCGCCGGCACCTGGCTCGCCGCCGGCGACTCGCCGTGCGTCATCATCTCGAGCTGCCCGCCGAGCAGCGTCTGGTAGAATCGGAACGCCTCCGCGCACCGGCCGTCGAAGTTCAGGTACGGTTGCAGCTTCATCGTACTCTCCTCTCCATGATCCGTGATCGAGCGACGTCCGCGTGCCCGGCCGCCCGGGCACCCACCGCCGGCCCGCTCAGCCGGCCGCGACCGTCCTGCCGCGCGCGGGCGCCGGCGCCGACACCGGCGCGACCGCCTGCGCCCGCGCCGCCGCCGCGCGGCGCTGCGCCTCCTCCTCCGACACCCGCTTCAGCTCCGCCAGCCCCTTCTCGAACTCCCCGCCCACCATCTCGTCCATGTTCAGGAAGATCGAGATCGCCTTCGCGACGAAGGAGTTCCGACCGCTCATGCCCCACGTCACCGCCACGCCGCCGGGCGCCGGCTTCACCGTGAACTCGATCAGGTTCGTCGCCGGCATCGGCTTGACGAACTCGGCCCGCACGGCGATGCGCTCGTTCGGCGTGCTCTCCGTCAGCGTCATCCGCCCCTCGCCCATCTTCGGGCCCACATAGTGGTAGCTCGCGCCCACGCCCGACGGGGTCCCCGAGTACGTGATCTTCATCCCCGGGTCCTCCCGCTCGAACGGGTTCCACCGGCTCCACCGGTGGAGGTCGTTCAACTGCGCGAACACCACCTCCGCCGGCGCGGCCACCGTCGCGCTCCGCTCGATGTGGAACTCCGCCGGCCGCGTGGCCACCACGGCCAGGAACGCGACGACGATCAGAACCACGCCCACCCCGATCTTCTTCAGCATCACGCCCGCCCCTCGATCTCGTCCCGCAGCCGCGCGTGGTGCTCGACCGCCTCGCTCTCGCCGAAGTCCGACAGCTCGTAGAACGGGCGGATCTCGATCTCGACGTTCGCCTCGAAACCGAACGCCGGCCACCGCCGCGCCCACGCGATCGCCTCCTCCAGCGAGCCCACGTCGATCACCGAGTAGCCGGCGATCAGCTCCTTCGTCTCCGCGAACGGCCCGTCGACCACGGTCGGCTTCCCATCCGTGAACTTCACGCGCGCGCCGTGCGAGCTCGGCTTCAGCCCGTCGCCCGAGACCATCACCCCCGCCTTCACCAGCTCCTCGTTGTATTTCGCCATCGCCTCGAGCAGCTCCTCGCTCGGCATGACGCCGGCCTCGGTGTTCTGGTCGGCCTTGCGGATCACCATGAATCGCATCGTCGTCTCCCCTGGCACTCTCGGGTTCGGGGCCGGGCCCGGGGCGATCCCGGCCGGCCGACTCCAGCTTCTACCTATGCGACGAACGGGGCCCGCCGAATTCGACACGGCGATGCATCGTCGTTCGGCGGCGCCGTCGCGGGGTGGGAATCCCGGGTCGCCAGAGTCGGTTCCGGCCGGCGGTCCGGCCCACCAAGCCGGCCCTCCGGGACGGCCACGCGGTATGCTTCTCGCGCCCGGCCGCATGGGGGAGTACTCGTCCGGGGAACGGGCGAGCGCGGCGACGATCCGCATCGCCAGACCGGAGTCGCCCCGCCAACGAGACGGACGACTCCAACCCACCGAGGAGGCGCCATGTCCACCGACACCAATGCCGCCAGGATCTCCAGCCGCAGCAACGACAAGGCTTTGCGCGACGTCCTCGACTTCCTCGTAACCCAGGAGAAGCTCAGCGTGACGTTCGTCACCGCCGCGATCGAGCGCGCCGCCGGCACGCCGTCGGAGGCGTTCCTGCCCGTCCTGCGCAACGTCGTCACGACCGAGTTCCTCCACGAGCAGGCGCTCGATCAGGCTGGCGGTACGCCGTTCACCTCGTCATTCTGGCTCCCGGACGCCGCGTTCGGTGGCGGCGGCGCCGATTTCTTCGCCAGCGTCGAGGCGGTCGAGTCCATCGAGGTCAGCCTCTATCTCATCGGCGTGAGCGCCTATGTCCGCGCGGGCGAGGAGCTCGGCGCCCGGATGTGCGCCGAGGCGATGGGCACCGAGGCGGTGCACCGCGCGCTGGCGCGCTTCGCGCAGGGCCAGCTCGGCAAGAACGTCGGCGTCCCCAACGACGTCGGGTTCGAGAACTTCGACTGGCCGACCGTGAACAAGGTGCGCGACGCGCTCGAAGGGCTCGGCATCGGCTATGGGACGACCGGCAAGCAGCCCGGGCGCTTCTACGAGTACCCGGGCGACCCGATCGCGCGGGGCGTCGGCACGCCGGTCAGCCACACCGTTCCAGCCTGAAGCATCGCCGACGACGCTTGCTGGGCACCCGCGGGGTGCCCGCCCCCGGCATGCGGGCCGATCGCCCCGCCGAGGGGTATCTTGGAAATTTCCAGCCAGGGCGGGCAATGCACGACCGACGCGGGTCGACGATCGGAGGGACATCCCGGCGAGCGCGCGGAGCGCATCGCCGTCCGAGGACGGTGCCGGCTCGTCGATGCCGGCGCTGAGCCGCGCGCGGGTGCGGCGCCTGCTGACGAGCCGCCGCCGAGATGACGTTTCACCCGATGCGGGTGCCCCGCGTCACCGCTGGCCGCTGCTGCACCTCGCCGCGAATGCGCTCGGCCTCTCCCTGCGGATCGTGCCCCGCCGCCACCGGTTCGGCGCCGCCTCGCTCGTGGCGCGCGCGCTCCGGCCGCTCCTGGCCCGGACGACGCTGTACCGCGAGCAGCTCCGGCACCGGGTGGACTCGCTCCCGGAGATCGCGCTCTTCCGCGTGCTGGACGCGCTCACCCGCACCGGAACACGCTTCGATCCCGTGATGACCATCGACGGCGGCGAGGCGCTCCAGGCTGCCCTTCAGTCGGGGCGGGGCGTCCTCGTCGTCGCACCGCACGCCATGCTGACCACCTTGATCGTGCGCCGGCTGCACGACATGGGCTGCGCCCCGGAGGTCGTCTCCGCCGACCCCGGGATGCGCATCGACGGCACCCGGCTCCCGGCGCGCACCATCCAGCCGTCGCCCGCCTTCCTGCTCGCCGTCCGGAGCCGGCTGCGTGCCGGCGGCGTCGTGTGCGCCATGATCGATCGGGGGGAGCCCAGCGAGGGGAGGACGGTCGAGTTCGCGACCCCCGGCGGACCCGTGCTCGTCGCCGATGCGCTCGTCCGCCTCGCCGTGCGCTGCGGCGCGCGGGTCGTCTTCACGACGTTCCGGCTCGACGAGCGCGGTCGGGTCGTGGCCGCCCTCGCGTCTCCCGACGCCGCCTCGAGCGGCTCGCCGGAGGCGATCCTCGGCGATTTCGCCGCGTTCGTCCGCACCCACGTCGCGCGGATCGCGGCCCGCGTCGTACGATGAATAGCTTCGGTTCGCCTGAACGCCTGCAACGGAGTCTCGACATGTACGGACTGATCGGCCGGATCCGCGCGGTCCCCGGCCAGCGCGACGCCCTCGCCAGCGTCCTGACCGAGGGCACCGGCGGGATGCCCGGCTGCCTCAGCTACGTCGTCGCCAACGACCCGAGCGACCCCGACGCGCTCTGGGTCACCGAGGTCTGGGACGACCAGCAGAGCCACCGCGCGTCGCTCTCCCTCCCGTCCGTCCAGCAGGCCATCGCCCGCGGCCGCCCACTCATCGCCGGCTTCGCCGAGCGCTTCGAGACCGCGCCCCTCGGCGGCCAGGGGCTGCCGACGCCGCCCGACGCAGGCGACGAGGCCGCCGTCCGCGCGCTCCTCGACCGCGTCCTCGCCGGCTGGAACGCCCTCGACGGCGACGCCATGGCCGCCCCCTTCGCCCCCGACGCCGACGTCGTCGGCTTCGACGGCAGCGTCATGCGCGGCCAGGGCGAGGTGGCCGCCACGATGAAGCAGGTCTTCGCCGACCACAAACCCGGCCGCTGGGTCACGATCGTCCGCGACGTGCGCTTCCCCGCGCCCGGCGTCGCCCTCCTCCGCACCGCCAGCGGCTGGATCCACGACCCCGCCGCCGAATCGTTCCCCCAGGCCGTGCAGACGCTCGTCGCCGTGAAGAGCGGCGGCGAGTGGCGCATCACGCTCCTCCAGGCTACGCCCGCCGAGTTCCACGGCCGCCCGGAGCTGGCGGAAGCGATGCGGGCGGAGCTGCGCGGCGCCGCCGCGGGCGGCTGAGCACGCCGGCTGGCGCGCGAGGAGCGCGTGTTCGCGGGAGTTTCGTCGCGGGCGAACGTGGCGGCGGCGCTGCGCGTGGCGGAGCGATCGGGCCCCGACGCCACCGTCGTCACGCTGATCGTCGACTCGGAACTCCGCCACCTGAGCACGGACCTCGATCGGCCGGTCCAAGGGAGGTGCCCGTGAATCCGCAGCTCCAACGGATCGAGACCGAGTTCCGCGACGCCCGGGCCCGGCTGCACCGCCTCCGGGAGGCGGTGCCGCGCGAGAGCTGGCCGGTGCGCCCCGCGCCGGACCGCTGGTCGATCGCCGATTGCGTCGAGCACCTGAACCGGACCTCCGAGGCGTTCCTGCCGCTCCTCCACTCCGCGCTCTCGGCGGCGAGCGGGGCGGCCCGGCAACCGGAACGCCGCTACCGCCGCGACCCGCTCGGCTTCATGCTCTCCGTCATCATGCCGCCGCCGGTGCGCCTCGTCCGGACGAAGACCTCCAGACCGTTCGAGCCGACCGCCGTCGCTCCGGCCGCCGAGCTCGTCGAGCGCTTCGACCTACTCCAGGAGGAGCAGCTCCGGTGCCTCCGGGACGCGGACGGACTCCCGCTGAACGAGATCTCCATCCGGTCGCCGTTCGACGCCCGCGCGCGCTACAACGCGTACTCCTGCTTCGTCATCCTGCCCCGCCACCAGCACCGCCACCTCTGGCAGGCCGAGCAGGTCGCGCGGGCGCTGCGGGTGCCGGGAAGTAGCTGAGCCCGGCGGCTCACGCCGCATCTCAGCGCCGGCGTTCGAGTCGAGGGCGCGCGGCCGGGAGGTCCGCCCGACCGTGCCGCCCGACCTCCGCGCCTGGATCGAAGGCCGGGGGCTGCCCCTCACGGCAAGGCCGCGCTGCCCCTCACGGCAAGGCCACGTAGTCGCGCAGGAACGCCCGCACCAGCGCCCACGACTCCCCCGCCGCCTCCGGATCGTAGGCGGCCTGCGCGTCGCTGAAGAAGCTGTGGCCGGCCTGGGAGAAGACGACCGCTGACGTGGCGCTTCCCCTCGGCGCGCAGCGCGTCCTCCACCGCCCGGTACTGCTCCGGCGGGATGCCCGCGTCGGCACCGCCCCAGAAGAGGAGCTGCGGGCCCGAGAGCGCGCCCGCGCGGTCCAGCAGCGCCGGTGCGATCCCGCCGCCGTAGTAGGAGATGGACGCCGCCAGCGGCAGCGTCGCGTTCGCCAGGAACGCCGCGCGCCCGCCCATGCAGAAGCCCACCGCCGCGATCCTGTCCCCTCGCACGGAATCCTGGCCGCGCAGCCACTCGAACGCCGCCCGCAGGTCCGCCGTCAGCCCTTCCGTCGTCAGGGACCGCACCTGGGCCAGCGCCGTCTCCCGGTCGTCGTAGCTCCCGTCGAACCCGGGAGCCGTTCGGTGGAACAGCTCCGGCGCGATGGCGACGAACCCCGCCGCCGCGAAGCGCCCCGCCACGTCCCGGATGTGCGCGTTCACGCCGAACGCCGCCTGGAGCACCAGGATCCCCGCGTACCGCGGCGGCGTCTCCGGGCGCGCGACGAACGCGCGCATCGTCGTCCCGTCCTCGACCTCCAGCTCCACGTACCCATCCGGCTCGCCGTCTCGACTCATCGCGGATCTCCCGGGTTCCCCTGCTGCGCCCTCGCTGCGCCCTGGATCCGGCTACGGTAGATTCGGACCCGCGTCCCGGCAACGTGCGCCCGTGGCCACGGCGGCTTCGCGCGTCAGAGTCAGCGGTCGCGTGCACACGCAGGGTCGATCGGCTCTTCCCCTCCCAGGGGAGGAGAGGCACCCATGAGGACACGAACCCAGCGCACGCGTCTCCCGGCCCTTCTCGCCGCCTGTCCGGCCTGCACCGCCGCGGCGGCTCTCTTCCTCGTGCCCGGCGTTCCGGGATTCTTCGTGGCGCCGAGCCCGGCGGAGGCGCTCGTGGACGCAGGGGTGCTCGGGCTGGTCCTCCTGGCGCCGGTGCTGGTTCGGGTGGAGAGCCCGCGCCATCTCTGGCGCCGGAGATATCCGCTCGCCGGCGTCGTCCTCGGCGCGATCGCGGCGTGGGATCTCCTGACCGCGACGGTCGTCCGTCGGCGGGAGCTCTTCTCGGAGTGGCGGCTCGTGTACGGCTCCGGGGTGGTCACGATCGCGCTGCTATATCTGCTCCAGGCTCTGCTGGCGTCGTGGGTCCGGGGCCTCGGCACCGGCCGCCCGGAGTCGGAGCCGCCCTCCTAGCCGAACGACCCCATGTGGCTCCATCACCTCCTCGCCATCGCGCTGCTGCCGGTCACCGTCGCCGTGCTCGTCCCGCTCTGGATCGCGCGACGCTACGGCATCGCGTTCGGGCTGGCCGATCGTCCCGTCGGGCTCCTGATCCAGCTCGCGGGCGGAGCCCTGCTCGCGATCGGGCTCGCGCTCTTCCTCGCCTCGCTGCGTCGCTTCGTCAGCGACGGAAAGGGCACGCTGGCGCCGTGGGATCCGCCGCGCCGGCTGGTCGTGCGCGGACCGTACCGCTACGTGCGCAACCCGATGATCTCCGGCGTGCTGCTCGTGCTCCTCGGCGAGGCGCTCGTGCTGCTCTCGGGGCCGCACCTCGTCTGGGCGCTGATCTTCGCGGGTGTGAACCTCGTCTACATCCCGCTGCTGGAGGAGCCTCCGCTGCGGCGACGGTTCGGCGAGGCGTACGTCGAGTACTGCCGCCATGTGCCCCGGCTCCTGCCCCGCCTCCGGCCGTGGACGCCGAATGGCGAGGACGGGCCCGGACCGGCCTGACGGCATCACGAACACCCCGGCGGCGCCCGCGCCGCCGGCGGCCGGACGCACCCGCACCGCACCCGGACGACGCCTCCTTCCTGAACCGCTGCCGGAGCGCCGCGACCGACCGCACGGAATCGCCGCCGCGAGCGCCGCACGCACCGGCCTCGAGGCGACGCTTGCCGCGCTGCCGGCAACCGGTGCCGTGAACGCCGCAAGGACGGCCGGGGGAGCGCGTCCTTGCGGTGTCCACGGCGATAATTCCCGCGAAGGCCGCAAGCACGTGCAGGGGAGTGCATGGTTGCGGGGTTGACGGCAATCCGGGCTGGCGTGCCGTTCGATCACTCCGCCGAGGCGGTCGCCGCGATCCCGGAGGATCGCAGCGAGCCGCTTCGCCGAAGACGTCGCGCTCTTCGGCTACGAGCTCGGCAGCGAGTGAGTCGCGTCAGGCGGCCGCGAGGTACGCCGGCAGCCGCTTCTGCAGCTGCCCCGCCCACCCCTTGCTGTTGCCGAGGAACGCCGTCGCGCGCCGCGCCTCGGGGAGCGCGGCGAACCCCGACTCCACGACCCGCAGCAGCGTGCCGCCGTCCGCCGCGTCCTCGAGCGTGAACGTGACCAGCGTGCGCGGCTCCGCCGAGTAGTCGACGCCCGGCTCGATCGCGGCCGGGTGCCAGCGCCAGGAGAAGCGCCGCTCCGGGACCAGCTCCTCGATCAGCAGGTCCATCACGACGTGCTCGTAGCCGGGGCTGGTGATGTGCCCCGTCACCCGGGCGCCCGGGGCGATGGTCGAGCCGGCCAGGTTCGCACCGAACCACGCGCCCAGCTCGTCGGCGTTCGTCAGCGCGCGCCAAACGCGGGCGCGGGGGGCGTCCAGCACGACCTGCTCCTCGATCCGGTCGCTGCTGCTCGTCGGGGTCGTCGTCATCGTCACGTCTCACTCTCCGGTGTATGGTCAGCCACCATCGGCCAGGTGGCGCTGGAGCGCGGCCAGCTTGCCGCGCCAGAACTTCCGGTACGGCTCGAGCCACGCGTCCACCTCCGCGAGCGGCTCGGCGCGCAGGCTGTAGATCCGGCGCTGCGCGTCCACGCGCGCCTCGACGAGGCCGGCGTCCCGGAGCACCCGCAGGTGCTTCGACACCGCCGGCTGGCTCATCCCGAGCGCATCCACGAGCTCGCCCACCGTGCGCTCCCGCTCTCGCAGCAGGTCGAGCACGCGGCGGCGATTCGGCTCGGCGAGGATCTCGAACAGCGCGGTCGTCATGGGCCTAATATGCCACGGGCGTTATATGCCTGTCAAGGCATGCTAACGCCAACGCCCGCGACGAGCTGCGCGCGTACCAGGCGCCGACCGACGTGTTCGCCGCCGTCGCCGCGTGGGCGGACGGGAAGGTGACGATCGACGCCGGAGGCGACGAGCGGCGCCGCGCGCTCCCGGCCGCCGCGACGTTCGTGACCGGCGACGACTTCGCCGTGCTCGGCGTGCGCCCGGTCCTGGGCCCCGGCCTCCCCGCGGCCGCGTCCGCCGGCGCCGCCCCGGTCGCCGCTTCAGCCACGCCGCCCGGGACCCGCTCTTCGGCCGGCGCCTCGCCGGGATCGGCGCCTCGCTCTCGGTCGACGGTATCCCGGTCACGCTCGTCGGCCTCGCGCCGCCGCGCTTCGGCGGCGTGAGCCCGCTCGACCCGCTCGAGGCGTGTCTCCCGCTCGCGAGCCGCCCGCTCCGGGAGCCGGATGCCGCAGGCGACGACGCGGCGTTCCGCGCCGCCGCCCGCCTGCGCCCCGGCGTCAGCCTGCGCCGGGCGACGTCGCCCGTGCGCGTCGTCGCCGCCCGCACCGCCGCGTCCGCCGAGCGCTCCGGCGAGCCGCCCCTCGACCGCCGGCGCACGAGCGACGTCGTCCCGCTCC
>DASTKT010000012.1:0-71201 GCA_035715725.1 Longimicrobiales bacterium
GCCGCCCTCGCCGCCCTCGCCGCCCTCGCCGCCCTCGCCGCCCTCGCCACTGCCTTCGAATGCCGCATCGTCGCCTTCGTCATTGTGCGCTCGGGGTCACGGTGAACGCCTGGAACTCCGACATGCTGTCCGTCTTCGACCAGAGGCCGATCTTCCCGGCGACGGGCGCCGCCAGCGTGTAGTCGAGGAGGTGCCTGCCGTCGAGGAACGCGGCGAGCGCGGTGCCGTGCACGGCGATCTTCAGCTCGTGCCAGGTGCCGAGCTCGAGCGGCACGTTCTCGGTGCCGCGCTTCACGAAGCTGCGCTTGCCGTTGTTGAACGTCCACAGCACCACGTTGTCCTCGGTGCCGTTGAAGCGGACGGCCAGGTAGTCGCCGTTCGGCTTGACGTCGAAGAGGATGCCGGCGCAGCGGTCGAGCGTGCCGCCGATCATCTTGAACTTCACCGAGATCTCGCCGTTCCGGAAATCGTCGACGCCGCGGTAGACGGCGATCGGGTAGTACGCGAACGCCTTGACGTTGTCGATGAACTCCTCGTGTCTCGAGCCGTAGATGGCGCGGGCCTTGTCGGCGAGGCCGCCGGCGGGCTGCCCCTTCTTCCAGGCGCGGCCGTCGACGAACACGACCTTCGCGCCGTCGTCCTCGGTGACGACCCAGTTGCCGACCATCGGGAGGAACGCGCGCGGCTCGCGCCCCGGCTGCTCCTTCGACAGGTCGGCGACGACGGTGCGCGCCGGCGGCGCGGCCTTCTGCGCCGCGGCGGGCGAGGCGAGCGCGCACGCGGCCAGGACGGTGACGGCGAGCGGGCGGACGGATGGTCTCACGAGGCTACCTCCACGGGAGCGTTCACGGCATCGGTCCCGGCGGCGCGCCGGCGCGGCGCCCGCCGCGTCGCCCAGAACAGGAGCCCGACCAGCAGCGGCCAGGCGACGAAGAAGACGGGCACCGCGCCCGCCGGCCGGGCGGCGAGCGGGTAGCCCGGGTAGCCGCCAGGCTGGACCGCCGGCGGCGTGATCCCGGCCAGGCCGTAGATCACCTCCAGCACGATCGGCTCGGTGGTCGACCGGCTCATCTCGCGCCGGCCGCCCAGCTCGTACCACACCTCGCCGTAGCGCGGGTCCGCCTCGAACAGGCCGGTCCGCCCGGCGGCGGCGTAGCGCACGTCCAGCGACGGCAGCACGCGCTCCAGCTTGCGCAGCACGCCGCGGTCGAGGTCCTGGAGCCGCGGGTCCTCGGCGGCGAGGTGGACCGTGACGCGGAGCGGCGCGTGGATGCGTCGCAAGGCCGCCTCGTCGGCCGCGGAGAACGAGCCGCGCCGGTCCTCGCTCAGGTCCCAGCTCGCCCGGAGCGACGCCGCCGCCGCCACGACGCCCGCGGCCGCCAGCGCCAGCAGCGCCGTCTCCGCCCAGCGGCGGCGGGCGGGAGCGCCGGTGCGCAGCCAGATGCCGGCCAGCGTCACGCCGGCGGCGCCGAGCGCGGCGAGCACGAGCGCGGTGCCCAGCCGCAGCAGCCCCTGCTCGAAGGAGTGCAGCGCCGCGGACGGCGTGTACGCCGCGAGCCGCTGGAGGAGGCCGCCGCGGGCCGCGGCGACGAAGTCGAGCGCCCAGGTGCCGAGCGTGACGCCGAGGACGACGATGGCGGCGCCGGCCGCCGACTCCGCGACCGCGGCCGCCGCCGCCGAGAGGCCGATCGTGAGCCAGGCGCGCAGCGCGTGGCCGAGGACGAGATCGAGCGTCTCGCCGGCGTCGAGGTGGCCGCCGTACGACCGCCAGAGCGCGAGCGCGAGGATGCCGGGCACCCAGGCCACGACCCAGCCGAGGAGCAGCGCGAGCGCCTTGGCGCCGAGCAGGCTCCCCCGCCCCGCCGGCGCCTGGAGCAGCAGCTTCCACGCGCCGGTCGCCTTCTCGCCCGCCACCAGCCGGATCGCGACGAACGGGAGGAGCAGCATCGCCGCCAGGTCGTAGGCGCCGAGCGTCGGCACCAGGATGCCGTCCAGCGGCGAGACGCCCTGCGCCAGCGCCGCGGGCCCGCCGCCGGCGCCGCTCACCTCGGCGTACGCGCTCACGGCGGTGATGAACGCGTGCCCGACGAGCAGCCCCACGAGCACGAGCATCAGCCAGTAGGCGCGGGACGCCGCCAGCTCGCGCAGCTCCTTGGAGAGGAGCACGGAGAGCGCGCCGCGGCCTGGCGATGCGCGCTCCACGACCGCGCCGCCGGGCGCCGGCTCCGGCCCGCGCCTACGTGAGCGCAAGGAACACCTCCTCGAGCCCCGCGCCGGCGAGCCCCGCGCGCTCGCGCAGCTCGTCCAGCGTCCCCTCCCCCGCCACCCGCCCGGCGCTCAGCAGCACGAGCCGGTCGCACACGCGGGCGGCGTCGGCGAGCTGGTGGATCGAGAGGAAGAGCGTGCGCCCGCCGCCGGCGTGCCGGCGCAGCACGGTCGCGACGTCGCGCGTCTGGCGCAGGTCGAGGCCGTCGAACGGCTCGTCCAGCAGCAGGAGCGGCCGGGGCGAGAGGAGGCCGAGCGCCAGCAGCACGCGCTTGCGCTGCCCCTTCGACAGCTCGCCGACGCGCGCGCCGAGCAGCTCGCCGAGCCCGAGCTCCGCCTCGACCCGCGCCCGGGCGCCGGCGGCCGCGCCGTAGAGCCGCGCGAAGAAGCCGAGCAGCCACCCCACGCGCTGGTCCGGCCAGGGCGAGATGCCGTCCGGGACGTAGAAGAGGAGCTCCTTCCGCGCCGCGGGCGGCACCGCGGCGCCCCCCGACAGCACGACGCCCGCGTCCGCCGGCACGAGCCCGGCCAGACACTCGAACAGCGTCGTCTTGCCGGAGCCGTTCGGGCCGATCAGCCCGAGCACCGCGCCGCGCGGGACGCTGAAGCTCGCGCCGTCCAGCGCGCGCGTGCGGCCGTAGCGCTTGGCGAGGCCGCGGACCTCGGCGAGAGCGGGTCGCGTCATGGCGGAGGCTCGGGGAACGGAACGGGACCGCGGAATCTAGCCGGGCGGGCGGGCGGCGTACAACCCGAGGGGGGAGTGGGGGAGTGGGGGAGTGAGGGATGGCGCGATCCCCCACTCCCCCGCTCCCCCACTCCTCCACTCACGGCCGAAGGCCGCTCCACACGTTGTTGGTCCGGTCCACGTCCGGCAGCCACTTCTCCGGGTCGATGGCGACGGCGCGCACCGCGCCCGCGACGCGCACCGTCCGGCGGCGCGCGCCGGCCAGCCACGGCTCGACGGGGAGCGTGATGCGCTGGGTGGCGCCGCCGGCCTTCGTGACGACGAGGAGCACGGGCATGGGCGCGAGGCCGCGGTCCTCGATGGTGATGGCGGTCGAGTCGCCGGCGGGCTCGACGCTCGCCACGGCCTGGTCGAGCGTCCAGGTGTCGTAGAACCACGGGCGCCAGAACCAGTCGAGGTCGCGGCCGGCGACGTCCTCGAACGTGTTCCAGAAGTCGAAGGGCGTGGGGTGCTTCTCGAGCCAGCGCCGGCCGTACTCGCGGTACGCCTTCAGGAACGTGGAGTCGCCGAGGATCCCCTGCAGCGCGTGCAGGATCAGCGACATCTTCTCGTAGCTGGCGACGCCGTACGCCGGAGAGTCGAGCGGGTACTCGTCGCCGTGGCGCATCAGCTCGACCTCGCGGCCGAGGCGCGCGAGCCCGCCGTACGACTGCCGGGCAAGGTCGAAGCGGTCGTAGCCGTGGAAGAACTCCCGCATCGCCTCCGTCTGGTTGAAGCGCGTCAGCCCCTCGTCCTGCCAGCCGTGGCGCGTCTCGTTGGAGCCCACCTGCATCGGGAACCACATGTGCGCCGTCTCGTGGACGACGACGCTGTAGAGGCCCAGCGTGTCGCGCGGCCCGCCGACGCACGTGAGCATCGGGTACTCCATCCCGGAGCAGGACGTGACGCCGTCGATGGCCGTCATGCGCGGGTAGCGGTACGGCCAGAGGTAGCGGGACAGGAATTCGATCGAGTGCTGGAGGTAGCGCCCGGACTGGTCCCACGCCCAGGGGATCCGGCTCGGCCGGTAGAGCGTGTTGATGGAGGCGCTGTCGGGGCGGCCGTCGCCGTTCGCGTCGCCGACCACGGCGGTCGTCGCGTCCCACAGGTACTGGTCGGAGGCAGCGAAGTCGAAGTCCCGCACGTTGTTGGCGCGGAAGCGCCAGGTCAGCTTGCCCGCCTCCCCCGGCGTCGTCGCCTTGCCGGCGCCGCGGTCCGCCGCCGCGACGACGTGCACGACCTGCCGCGTGCGCGAGGCCTGCGCCAGCCGCCGGCGCGTCGGCTCCGACAGCACCGCCTCCGGGTTCTGCAGCACGCCGGTCGACCCGATCAGCCAGCCGGCCGGCAACGTGAGGGCGACGTCGTAGTCCGCGTAGCCCATGTAGAACTCGGCGTTCGCCTCGTACTGGTCGGCCTGCCACCCGCCCAGGTCGTCGTAGACGGCCATCTGCGGGTACCAGTACGACACCATGAAGACCTCGCCGTCGGTCCCGCCGCGCGGCGCGCCGTCCGGCGTCACCGTGAACGACCACTCCAGCTCGAGGTCGACCGCGCCGCCCGGCGGCACCGGCTGGGGCGGGCGGATCCAGAGCACGGTGCCGTCGCGCTGCCACGACGCCGAGTTCGCCTGCCGCGGCGCGGACTCCCGCTCCTCCTTCAGCTCCTGCCCCTGCGCCGCCACGCGCGCGAGGCGCATCCCATCCGTGATCGGCACCTCGCGGTTCCGCGTGGCGCCCGCCCGGAACAGGTCCTGGCGGACGTGGAGCGCGAGGAGTGGGAGCGTGTCCGGCGAGCGGTTCTCGTAGCGGATCGTCTCCCGCCCGGTCAGCGTCCGCGTCGCCGGGTCGAGCGACGCGTCGATGCGATAGCGCGCGTAGTTCGTCCAGTACCTCGGCCCCGGCGCGCCGGTGCGCGTGCGCGTGCCGCGCTGCACGGCGAGCGAGAACGCGGGCGTCTCGAGCACCGGGTACGGCCGCGGCCGCGGCGCGGAGTCCGGCGCCGTGCGGGTCTGTGCGCCGGCGCCGCCGGCGCCGCCGGCCATGAGGAGCGTGGCGAGGACGAGGGCCGCGGCCGGCCCGGGGATGCATCGGCGCATTGGATCATCCTTTCGGCAAGAGCGGCAAGGTCCGGCGGGGTAGTTGCCGCTCCCGCTCCCGGGACGGCTTCGCGCCGGACCAGCCAACGGCTTGTGGACGCCGAAGCGCTTGGGTGTCCCGGGAGCGGGAGCGGGAGACCGGGCGGAGCAGCAGTCCCCCGCTCCTCCACTCACCCGCTCTCCCCCTCGTAACGCCTACCGCTTCCGCTGGTGCGCGGCGAACGGCACGCCCTGCGGATCGACTCCCATGATGATCATGTCGCCGCCGGGCACCTCCATCGGGCCGTTGATGATCTGGCCGCCGGCCTCCGTCGTGGCGCGGGCGGCGGCCTCGATGTCGGGCACGCCGACGTAGAAGGTCCAGACCGGCGGTCCCGGCATCTCGGCCGGCTTGTCGTACATCGCGCCCATGGTCTGGCCGTCGAGCCCGAACATCTGGTAGATGCCCATCGGGCCCATGTCCATGGCCTCGGTCTCCTGCCAGCCGAACAGCTCGGAGTAGAAGCGGAACGCGGCCTCGTGGTCGGTCGTCGCCAGCTCGTCCCAGGAGACCTCGCCCGGCTTCGGCTCGGCCGCCGCGGCGGGCGCCACGCCCGTCGGCTGGAACGCGGCGAAGTGCGCGCCCTGCGGGTCCGTCATGATCGAGAACCGGCCCACGTTCGGGATGTCGGCGGGGCCCACCCACACCCTGGCGCCGAGCTCGCGGGCGCGCGCCGTCGTCGCGTTCGCGTCCGGCGTGGAGATGTAGCCCAGCCAGTACGGTCCGGCGCCGGCCGCCGTCGCCTCCGGCGGGAGCCGCATGACGCCGCCGATCGGCGTCTCGTTCGCGGTCCACATCGTGTACGGCCCCTTCTCGCTCTCGAACGTCGTGGTCCCCCATCCGACGACGCGCGTGTAGAACGCCACCGCGGCGTCGGGGTCGGTGGTCATCAGGTCGAACCAGACGAAGCGCCCCGGCACGGTCGAGTCGGCCATCGCGGCCTCCTGTAGGTGGTTACGGCGGTGGTTTCGGGTCCGGCCCCGCGCGGGGCGCGGACCGGGACGAGGGCCGGCCGGGCCGGGCGGCGGCCGCCTGGGAGCGGCGCCGCGCCTGGCGCCATCCGCCAAAGCTGGTGTCGATCTTGCGGCTGGCGCCCTCGCCTATGCGGTCACCGACCCTGCGCGCAGCGCGTCTGCCCCGGCAGACGCCCCATGAATATAGGCGTGACGGCCGCCCCGCGAGGGCGGCCGTCACGCCCAGCGATACGGCCGTCGCGCTACGGCCGCCGCCCGCCTTGCCGCTGCCGCGCCTCGCCCTGGCGCTGGCGCTCGCCGCGGCGCTGCTGCTGCGGCCGTCCGCGCTGCACGCTCAGGCCGGCGCGCCCGACCGGCGCGAGCGCCCGCCGGTCTACAAGATCACGTTCAAGGGCAACGCGCACGTGAGCGAGGATCTGTTCGACCAGAGCATCGCCACGCAGCCGACGCGCTGCCGCAGCATCTTCTACGCGCCGATCTGCCTGGTCAGCAGCGCGCCGGTCTTCAAGGAGCGCCACTTCCTCGACCGCGAGGAGCTGGCGCGGGACGCGCTGCGGATCCGCGTCATCTACTGGCGCTACGGCTACCGCCACGCCACGGTGCGCCCGGAGGTGAAGCCCCACAACGACGGCGTCGACATCACGTTCGTGATCGACGAGGGGCCGCCCACGATCCTGCGCGCGGTGCGCGTGACGCAGACCGACTCGGTGCTGTCGCGGCGGGACATCCGGCGGGCGCGGCTCCCGCGCCGGGGGCGGCCGGTCGACCTGTTCCGCGTGGACACGGCGCGGACCGCGTTGCGCGACCGCCTCTGGGACCGCGGCTACGGCGACGGCGTGGTCACGGACACGGTCGTGCTTCGGGACTCCCTGAACGCCGCGCTCCTCGTGACGCTGGCCCCGGGGAAGCGCACGACGATCGACACGGTGGAGGTGCACGGCAACCGGGAGGTGACCGAGCGGACGGTGCGTCGCCTGGTGGACCTGCGGCCGGGGCAGCCCTACCGCCGCACCGACGTGCTCGAGGCGCAGCGCCGGCTCTACCAGTCGGAGCTGTTCCGCCAGGCGGTGCTCACCGTGCCGGAGACGGCCGACTCCTCCAAGACGGTCATCGTCAGCGTGCGCGAGGCGCCGCTCACGAGCCTGCGCTTCGGCGCCGGCATGAACACGACGGAGTTCGGCCAGGTGCAGGCGACGGTGACGCGCTACAACTGGATCGGCACGGCGCGGCGGGTGGACCTCCAGGCCACGGTGGCCAACCTGCTGGCGCCACAGCTCTTCGATCAGGGGATCTTCGGCAGCGCGGTGCCCCGCGGTGTCAGTGGCGACGTGCGCGACGCCTACCTGCAGCCCACCTGGCTGTTCTCGCTCCAGGTCTCGCAGCCGTGGCTGTGGTCGACGCGCAACTCGCTCGCCGCCAGCATCTTCACGCAGCGGCGCAGCATCCCGGGGATCGTCATCGACCGCGGCTACGGCACGCAGGAGACGTTCACCCGCCGGCTGGCGCCGCGCACGGCGGCGAGCCTGACGTACCGCTTCGAGCAGACGCGCGTCGAGGCCGGCGAGCTGTACTTCTGCGTGAACTTCGGCATCTGCCGCCTCCCGCAGATCAACGCGCTGCGGGGCCGGCACCGGCTCTCGCCGCTCTGGCTGAACGTCACGGCCGACCGGGCGGACGACCCGCTGGCGCCGAGCACCGGCTACACCGGGCACCTCGACGTCGAGCACGCCTCCGCGCTCACCGCGTCCGACTTCCGCTACAACCGCGCGGCGGGCGACTACGCCCGCTACGTGCGCGTCGGCAGCGGCGTGCTGGCCGCGCGCCTGCGCGCCGGCTGGATCCGCGCGCTCTCCAGCACGGCCGGCGCCGTCGGCGTCGATACGGGCACGGCCATCATCCATCCGCGCAAGCAGTTCTACGCCGGCGGCGCCCGCTCCGTGCGCGGCTACGGCGAGAACCAGCTCGGGCCCCGCGTGCTGACGGTCGACCCGGCGCAGCTCGTCGATCCGGACAACCCGGTGGCGGGGTTCCGCGCCTGCACGCCGGCCAGCGTCGCCGATGGGACGTGCGACCCGAACGTCGTGCCATCCACGCAGTTCCTGCCCCGCCCGCTCGGCGGGCAGCAGCTCATCGAGGGAAGCGTCGAGTACCGCATGCCGCTCGGGCAGACGCTGATCGGTGCCGTCTTCGTGGATGCCGGCAGCGTCTCGGACCCGAACCTGCGCCTGGCCTCGCCGAACCGCGTGAGCGCGGTCACGCCGGGCTTCGGCGTGCGCTACCACTCGCCGATCGGCCCGATCCGCATCGACCTCGGCGTGCGGCCGCTTCTCGTCGAGAACCTGACCGTGTACACGCAGGCACCGGACTCGAGCGGCGCGCTCCGCATCGTGCAATTGCAGACGCCGAAGCACTACGATCCGCTCGAGGGGCGCTCCGGCCTCGGCCGCCTCCTGGCCCGGCTCCAGCTCCACCTCGCGATCGGGGAGGCGTTCTGATGACTTCGCGCGCTTCGACCCCCATCGACGAGCGGCGGGACCGCCGGCCGCCGGCCTGGCTCGTCGTCCTCCTCGGCATCGTCGGCGGCCTCGGCCTGCTCATCGCCGCGGCGATCTTCGTGCTCACCGAGACCGACTGGGGGCGCGAAAAGGTGCAGGTCATGGCGATCGGCAAGCTCGCGGACCAGATCGCCGGGCGGGTCCGGATCGGCAAGGTGAAGGGGCACCTGCTCTTCGGCGCCACGCTCGTCGACGTCTCGATCAAGGACAGCGCCGGCGCGCCGTTCCTCGACGCCGACACGATCAAGCTGCGCTACTCGCTGCGGTCGTTCCTCTCCAAGCAGCTCGTCTTCAGCAAGGTCCGGCTCGCGCGCCCGCGCCTCGTGCTCGACCAGCCGCCCGGCCAGGAGTGGAACTTCGAGCGCATCTTCCCGAAGGACACCACCGCGCAGGACACGGTGCCCGGCTTCGGCTCCTGGATCCGCATCAACGACATGACGATCCGGGACGGCACCGTCGTCGTGCGCCAGGCGTGGGTGCCGCCGGACTCGCTGAAGGGCGCGGCCCGGCGGCGCTACATCGCGGAGGCGACGTCGCCCTCCAACCGCCGCTGGATCGTCCGCGTCCCCGGCGGCTGGCAGCAGCTCTCCACGTTCGGCGACGTGAACGGGCGCATCCCCTACGTCCGCTTCGCCGACCCCGACAGCGCCGCGCGCGTCGTCGACGTCGACTCGCTGCGGATGACCGCGTTCGTGTTCCGGCCGCCGCCGGCCGAGGTGCGCCAGCTCTCCGGCCACTTCGTGATCGACGCCGACTCGGTCTACTTCAGCGACGCGTTCGTCGCGCTGCCGCGCAGCCGGTTCGCGCTGCGCGGCGCCTACGCGCTGGACGCGAGCGGCCTGTGGACGAACCTGCGCACCGCGCCGGCCGCAGCATTCCCGGACCTGCGCTTCGTCTACCCGGAGGCGCCGCCCGGCGGCGGCCGCTTCGCGCTCGCCGTGAACCGGCACGAGGAAGGCACGCACCTCGTCGCCCGCGACGTCGACGTGCGCTCCGAGGGCGCGCACCTCACCGGCTTCGCCGACGTCCAGCTCGGGCCCGAGCTCCGCGTCGGCGCGAGCGACGTCGCGTTCACGGGCGTGAGCACGCGCCTGATCCGGCGCTACACCAGCGCGAAGCCGCCGACGAACGGCACGCTGGCCGGCCACGTCCGCCTGGCCGGCGACCCGTCCGCGCTCGACGTCTCCGGCTGGGCCTCGTTCCGCGAGGTCAGCGGCGGGACCAGCCGCGTGGACGCCGCCGGGCGCGTGCTGAACGGGCCCGCCGGGCTCGCCGCCCGCAACCTGCGGCTGCGCTTCGAGCCGCTGCGGCTGGCGCTCGTCGAGGCGTTCGGGCCCGACCTCCCCGTCGGCGGCCAGCTCCGCGGCCGCGCCACGCTGAACGGCGGGCTCAAGGGGCCGCTCGACCTGGAGGCCGACCTGACGCACGCGGGCGGCGGCACCGGCGTCTCCCACGTGACCGCGGACGGCCGCGTGGTCATGGACGGCGGCGTGCTGGCCCGCGGGCTCACGCTCCACTTCGAGCCGCTGCAGACGGCGCTCGTGCGCCGCTTCTCGCCGTCCGTGCCGCTGCGCGGCACGCTGAGCGGGCGCGCCACGCTGAACGGCGACCCGCGCGGCCGCCTCGGCGTGGACGCGAACCTGGTGAACCTGGACCCGGAGGCCGGCCGCTCCCACGTGCTGGCCGACGGGCTGCTCCTGCTCGGCGGCCCGAGCACCGGGATGCGCGGCCTGCGCCTCCAGTTCGAGCCGCTGCAGCTGGCGCTGGTGAAGCGCGTCTCGCCGACGCTCCCGATCGGCGGCACGCTCGCCGGGCGCGCCACGCTGACCGGCTCGACCGGCGGCCGGATCGCCGCCACGTTCGACGCCGCGCACACCGACGTGACCGGCGAGTCGCGCTTCGTCGGCCACGCCGTCGTGGACGCGCGCTCGCCGGGCCGCTTCTTCAACGTGGACCTGAGGCCGCCGACGGACCTGGCGCTCGCGACGATCGGCCGCTTCGCGCCCGCGGCCGGGCTGCGCGGCCGCGCCGCCGGCTCGCTCTCCGCCCACGGGCCGATGAGCGACCTGGACGTGGCGCTCGACCTGGCGACGAGCGGCGGCGGCCGCATCGCCGGGGAGGGGACGTTCGACCTCGCCTCCGCGACGAAGCGCTACGACTTCGCCGCGCGCGTGAACGCGTTCGACGCGTCGGCCGTCACGACGCGCGGGCCGTCCACGCTGCTCAGCGGCACGCTCGGCGCCCAGGGGACGGGCACCGACCCGGCCACCATGCACGCGCTCCTCCGCGCCGACCTGGTCGACCTGCGCCTCGGCGGGCAGACGTTCGACACCACGCACGTCCTCGCGCGCATCGACTCCGGGCTCGCCGTCGTGCAGCGCGGCCAGATCCGGCTCGCCTCCGCGCGCGCGGACGTGGCCGGCAGCTTCGGCCTGGTCGCCGGCCGGAGCGGCACGCTCGCCTTCGACGTGCGCGTCGACTCGCTCTCGCAGTTCGGCGGGATGGTGCCGCCGGACAGCACGCGCTACCCGCCGCGGCCGGCGCTCCGCGCCCGGGCGATGGTGCGGGCGCGGGCGGACTCCGCGAGCTTCGCGCAGCGGACGGAGGTCGAGCGCGCGGCCACCGGCCGGCCGCTGGCGCCGGCGCTCCGGGTCGCCACGCTGCCGTCGCTGCGCCGGGACTCGGTGGCCGGCAGCCTGACCGCGCGCGGCCAGGTCAGCGGCAACATCAAGCTCTTCGACGCGCGCGGCACCGCGAGCGCGGACCACGTCGCGTTCGACGGCACGACGCTCGCCCGCGGGAACGCCGCCTTCACGGTGTCCGGCTTCGGCTCGCCGCTGGCCGCGCTGCGCCTGGACGCGCAGGTCGACTCGCTGCGGACCGGCGGCTTCGCGTTCGACAGCGGCGGCGCGCACGTGCGCTACACCGGCGTGCGCGACCGCGGGCGGGGGACCGTGAGCGTCGCTCTCTTCCAGGACTCGATGCGCGACTACCGCCTCGCCTCCGCGTTCCAGCTCGAGCTGGACCGCCGCGAGTTCCGCTTCGACACGCTGGTGCTGCGCTTCGACACGACGCGCTGGGCGTCCACGCACCCCGGCACGGTGCGCTGGAGCCGGCCGGGGCTCCAGCTCGATTCCATCAACCTGGCCAGCAACACCGGCGGCCGGATCTCGCTGGACGGCCGGATCCCGGCGGAGGCGGCCGCGGACCTGCGGCTGGACGTCGAGCGACTCCAGATCGGCGACATCATGGGGCTGCTGCAGGACACGATGCGGGCGGCCGGCCTGCTCTCGCTGCACGCGCACGTGCAGGGGACGCGGCGCGCGCCCGTCTTCGCCGGGGACTTCACGCTGGCCAACGCCCGCTACGGCGGCCAGCGCCTCTTCAACCTGCGCAGCACGTTCGAGTACGCGAACACGGAGCTGGCGGCGCACGCCGTCGCCACCGGCGACTCGGTCCGGGTCCAGCTCTTCACCGCGGATGCGCGCCTGCCGATGAACCTGGCGCTCTCCGGCTACAGCGGCCCGCGGCTGCTGGACCGCCCGCTCAGCGTGGAGGCCAAGGTCGACTCGCTGCCGCTGGAGGCGCTGCCGAACCCGGTCAGCGGGACGATCACCGACGTGCGCGGGCTGGTCCGCGGCACCGTGCGGGTCGGAGGCACGTACGACTCGCCGCAGCTCGCCGGGCTGCTGGCGCTCGACCTCGGCACGATCAAGGTGGTCTACCCGAACGTGCTGTTCGAGGACGTGCACGGCCGGCTGCGCCTGCGCGGGGACTCCGCCTTCGTCGACTCGCTCGTCGCGCGGAGCGCCGGCGGCACGGTGCGCACGGAGGGGAGCATCTACCTGGCCTCGCTGGCGCGCCCGTCGTTCAACCTCACGGTGGATGCGCGCCGCGCCATCGTCCTCGACAACGACCGGGGGCGCATCCGCGCGAACGCCGACCTGACGGTGAAGGGCCCCTTCAACCGCGTCGCGATCGGCGGGACCGCCACCGTGCTCGACGGCGTCATCTACGCCCCGGAGGCGACGAACAAGCGCCGCGTCACGAACCTCGAGGACCCGATCTTCGCGCAGGCGATCGACACCTCGAGGGTCCCGCCCGGCGTGCTGCCGAAGCCGAACCCGCTCCTCGAGAATCTGACCCTGGACGTGGCGCTGCGCGTGGAGCGCAACACCTGGGTGCGCAACACCGACGGGAACGTCGAGATCTACACGCCGGAGGGAGGCGGCCCGCTGCACCTGCGCCTGGACCGCCGCGCGCAGATGCTCACGCTGGAGGGCGTCATCAACGCCGACCGCGGCGAGTACACGTTCGCCGGCCGGACCTTCCAGCTCACCACCGGCTCGATGACGTTCCTCCCCGGCCCGGAGATCAACCCGCTCCTCCAGCTCACGGCGCAGTACGACGTGCGCCGCCCGGAGCAGGAGGCGCTGATCATCCAGATCCACGTGCTCGGCGATCTCCAGCACCCGCGCGTCACGCTGGAGAGCAACGCCCAGCCGCCGCTCGCGCAGAGCGACCTGATCAGCTACCTGGCGTTCGGCCGCACCTCCGGCTCGCTCATGGACGTGAGCGGCACGAGCATCACCGGCGGCGCCGGGCGCACGCTCGGCGGCCTCACCGCGATCGCGCAGCAGCAGCTCGGGCCGCTCGCCGTGGGCGCGTGGGTCGACCAGGCGGTCTCGCAGTTCGAGCGCGAGGGCGGGCGCGCGGGGCTCGACGTCTTCCGCATCCACCCCGGGGAGATCCCGGACGAGTTCGCCTTCCAGAACTACTTCTCCAACCTCGTCCGCGGCACCCAGTACGAGGCCGGCAAGTACCTGAGCCGCCGCCTCTTCGTCAGCCTGAACGGCGACTTCTACAGCGCCCCGGGCGTGAGCCTCGAGTACCAGACGCCCGGCGGCTTCTCCTGGCGCACGACCTGGCTGCCGATCTACCTCCCCGCGCAGCCGACGCTCTCCGTCGCCAACCAGAACTCGACGCAGGCGCGCTCGTTCGGCACGTTCTTCTTCTGGACGCGGCGCTTCTGAGTTTGGGATCGCGGACGGTGCCGTTCACGAATCTCGTCGACCCGGACGCCGCGGCGCGCCGGAAGCATCTCACCCCATCTCCGCCACCGTCGCCGGCCACCCCTCGCGCACGCTCGGGTAGCGCGGCACCCACCCCGTCGCCTGGCGCAGCTTGCGGTTCGAGATGCGCAGCGAGCGCGAGAGCAGCTCGCCGGTCGAGCCCATCAGGCGCACGGTCCAGGCGGGGAGCAGTTTCGGCGGCGCCACGCCGAGCGTCCGCGCCAGCACGTCCGCCCATTCGCGGCGCGTGACCGGCTCGTCCTCCACCACGTTGTAGGTCCCGGCGCCCGCGCCGAGCGCGGCCACGACGGCGGATGCCGCGTCGTCGTGGGTGACGGAGGAAAGGTACGCCCCGGGCGCCCCCGGCAGCGGCGACCAGCCGCGGCGCACGCTGGCCGCCATGTCCCGCGTGGTGAACGCGTCGGGCCCGTAGAAGGCGGCGAAGCGGAGCACGACGCCGGTGCCGCCGCCGGCCGTGAAGCGCTCGGCCGAGCGCTCGGCGTCCAGGACCGTGGCGTTGTAGGCCACGGGGCGGACGGGCGCGGTCTCGTCGATCCAGCGGTCGCCCTGGTCCTCGTAGATGGGCGCGAACGACTCCTGCACGAAGCGGCCGACGCCGGCCTCGCGCGCCGCGCCGGCCAGGATCGCCGAGGCCTCGCGCCGGAGCCGGTCGTTCTCGCGCCACGCGCTGCGCAGCATCATGCGCCAGGTGGAGGACGGGATGTGCGTGGCCAGGTTGATCACGGCGTCGGTGCCCACGACGGCGCGCCGCACGCCGGCGGCGTCGAAGAGGTCCACCTCCACGGGGTGCGCGCCCGCGGCCTCCAGCGCCGCGGCCTTCCGCGGCGACCGCGCCACCGCGTGCACCTCGTGCCCCGCCGCCGTCAGCAGCGGCACGACGCGCCGGCCGATCACGCCGGTCGCGCCCGTGAGAAGGATCTTCATCGCGTGAGCCAGATCGTGAAGGTCGAGCCCGCGCCCGGCCGGCTCTCCACCGTGATGTCCCCTCCCATCTCCCGCGCGAGCTGCCGGGCGATGGCGAGCCCGAGTCCCGTCCCCTGCTTCGGCCGCGTCAGGCTCGAGTCCACCTGGTAGAACGGCTCGAAGACCTCCCGCTGCTTTTCGACCGGGATGCCGATCCCCGTGTCCCGCACGCGCAGTCGGGCGACGGTCGCGTCCGCCTCCGCCCGGAGCGTGATCCGCCCGCCCGGCTCCGTGAACTTCGCGGCGTTCGACAGCAGGTTCAGCAGCACCTGCCGGAGCTTGTCGCGGTCGGCGCGGACGGTCAGGCCGGCGGGCGCCGGCTCGCGACGGTACTCGAGCGCCTTCTCCTCGAGCTGCGGCGCCATCATCGTCTCGACGGCGTGGAGCAGCTCGTCCACGGGCACATCCTCGATGTGGAACTCGAGCCGCCCCGCCTCCAGGCGCGCGAAGCTCAGCAGCTCGTCGATCAGCCCCAGCAGGTGCCGCTGGCTTCGCTGGATCCGGGCGACGGAGGACTGCACCCCCTCGTTGACCGGGCCGTGCACGCCGAGCTCGATGAGCTGCGCGTACCCGGCGATCGCGTTCAGCGGCGTGCGCAGCTCGTGGCTCATCATGGCGAGGAACTCGGTCTTGCCGCGGTTCGCCGCCTCGGCCTCGGCGCGCGCCGCCTGCTCCGCGCGGAACAGCCGCGCGTTGTCGAGCGCGAGCGCGGCGCGCCGGGCCATCTCCTGCGCCAGCGTCACGTCGGCCGGGCCGAACGCGGGCCGGTCGCTCCCGTGCACGCGCACCAGCAGCAGCGAGCCGAGCGTGCGCCCCCGCGCGGTCATCGGCACGCAGCAGTAGCTGCGCGGCGCGAGCCGCTCGAGGATGCGCAGGAACTCCGGCTCCTCCGAGATGTCCCGGGCCGTCTCGATCCGGTACTCGCCGAAGGCGGGCCGGCCCGTGGTCAGCACCTCGAGCACGAAGTTCGGCCGGTCGGACCGCGGCGGGAACCGCTTGACGCCGCTCAGCAGCTCGTCCTGCGCGGGGTCCGCGTGCGCCGTCGTGACGCGCCGGATCGCGCCGCCCTCCTCCAGCAGGTCCACGACGCAGTAGTCCGCGATCCCCGCCACCGCCAGCCGCGCCACCGTCTCCAGCGTCGGCTCCGGCTCCAGCGATCGGGCCAGCGCCTCGCCCACCCCCGCCAGGAAGCTCTGCGCCGACAGCACTTCCTGCAGCTCCAGCGACGACCGCGCGATCGCCTGCCGCGACTCCAGCTCGTCGGTCATGTCCCGCGCCACGCCGGTCACGAGCGCCGGCCGCCGCGCGCCGTCCAGCAGCGTCTGGCCGGCCGACTCGATGTGGTGGACCGAGCCGTCCGGATGCACCACGCGGTAGGAGATCGAGAACCGGCGGCCGGCGGGGGTGGTCGCCGCGACGGCCGCCTCGAGCGCCGCGCGCATGAGCGCCGCATCGTCCGGGTGGACCCGCGACGCCCACTGCTCGACGACCGGGCGCGGGTCGTCCGCCGCCAGCCCGAACAGCGTGCGCAGCCGCTCGTCCTGCGTGGCCGCGCCGCTCCGCAGGTCCACGCTCCACGTGGCCAGCCGTGCCAGGTCCATGGCCAGGTCGAGCCGCCGCGCCGTCTGCTCCAGCAGCTCCGTCGCGCGCCGCCGGTCGGTGATGTCCCGCGTCAGGCTGACCGCGCCGCCCGGCAGCGGGATGATGCGCGTCTCGTACTCCCGCCCGAGCCGCGGCTCCGCCGTCTCGACCACCATCTCCCGCTGCTCCGCGACGGCCTGCAGCGCCACCCGGTGCAGCTCCCCGCCACGCAGCTCCGGCAGCGCCTCCCAGACCACGCACCCCGGCAGCCGGTCCGCGTCCTGGCCCAGCAGCTCCACCCACGCCCGCGCCGCGGGGTTCAGGTAGACCCAGCGCCACTGCGCGTCGTAGACGTGCGCGACGTCCGGCAGGCCGTCCAGCACGCGCCGCACGAGCTCCGTCTCGGCCGCCACGCGCGACCCCGCCAGCGCCGCCAGCGCGGCGGACGGCGCCCGGCCGGCGGCCACGCCGCTCTCCGGCCCGGCGCCGCGCGCGTGCGCGCGCCCGCCCACGGGCGGGACGTCCCCCGGCCGTCGGGGCGGATCCAACGAAAGATCGGGAAATTCCATCGTGCGGCTCCTGCGGCACGCCTTCCTGCACGCGATCGGCACCACGCCGGAGACCGGCTCTGACGGTCGCTGCAAGGATTGGGCGCGCGCCCGCCGCGGGAACGAGCGGAGCAGGTCCCGAAACCCGCCCGGTCGGCGCATCGGCATCGGCCTGCGAACGACCTTTTCACCGCAGAGGCGCAGAGAACGCAGAGAGCGGCAACGGAAAGCCGGGCGACGAAGCTTCGTCGGCGTTTGAACGGATTTTTCACAGGGAGCTCGGGAGCTTGGGAGGACGGCCTGTGCCGGCGGCCGCCGCGTCCGCGGCGAACGCATGCATCCATTTTGAAGTTGGAACCGGGCTACGCCGCCTCCGACGCCACGGAATGAAGTTGGGGTTGCACCGGTGACCCGCGATCCACCGGTGCAACCCCACAAAAGGATGTTTCCGCCACGACGACCCGTCGCCGCCCCGAGCGGGTCTCCCCAGCTCCCCTGCTCCCTGTGAATGAAGATTCGTTCGGTTGCCGACGAAGCCTCGCCGCCCGGCTTTCCGTTGCCGTTCTCTGCGCCCTCTGCGTCTCTGCGGTGAAATGCAGTTCGCAGGCCGATGCCGATGCGCCCAGCCTACTCCCTCAGCATCCGCTCCGGCGCATCGTCGAGGTCGTCGAACTGGCCGGCGCGCGCGGCGGCGGCGAAGAGCGCCACGAAGACCGCGCCCACGAGGAGCGCGGCGAGCAGCACCACGATCAGCCCCTGCATGCTTCCTCCCGGCGCACGAGCGCCTCCACTCGCGCGGCGCCCCAGAGCACGACCAGGCTCGAGAGCGGCATGAGCAGCGCGGCGACGAGCGGGCTCATCACGCCGGCCGCCGCGGCGCCGACGGCCAGCACGTTGTAGGCGATGGAGTGGCGCTGCGCGGTCCGCGTCACGCGCCGGGCGGCGCGCGCGGCGCGGCGGGCGGCGAGGATCGGCGCGAGCGAGGCCGTCGAGATCACGCCGTCGGCCACGAGCACGCTGCTCGCCGCGCCCGCCGCCATGGCGATGCCGACGTCCGCGGCGGCGAGCGCGGGCCCGTCGTTCAGCCCGTCGCCGGCGAAGAGCACGCGCTTCCCTTCCCCGCGCCGGGCCTCGACCCACTCCGCCTTCTCCCCGGGGCCCACGCGCGCGACGACGTGGCTCACGCCCGCGGTCGTCGCGACGCGCCACGCCGCCTCCGCGTGGTCGCCCGTGAGCAGGACCACCTCGAGCCCCTCGCGCCGGAGCGCGGCGATCGTGGCGGCGGCGTCGGCGCGGACCGCATCGCCCAGGCGGAGGAGGTGGCGCGCGCCATCGTCGCCTTCGAGGAGCAGCAGCCCGGGGCCGCCGCTCCGCAGGCGCCACGCGCGGCCGTCCACGCGCCCGGAGATGCCCGCCCCCGGCTCCTCGCGCACGCCCTCGCCGCGCGGGAGCGGGATGCCGCGGCGCGAGGCCTCGGCCACGACCGCGCGCGCGATCGGGTGGTGGCTGTAGCGCTCGAGCCCCGCGGCAATGCGCAGCGCGGCGTCGTCCGCCTCCAGCACGACGAGCGCACCCTCCGTGACCGTGCCGGTCTTGTCGAGGACGACCAGGTCGACGTCCGCGACCTCCGCCAGCACGTCCGGCGAGCGGAGCAGCAACCCGCGGCGCGCCGCGGCGCCCAGCCCGGCCGTGGCCGCGAGCGGGTGCGAGAGCGCCAGCGCGCACGGACAGGCGACGACGAGCACGGCCACCGTGTGCGCCACCGCCGCGTCCACCCCCGCGCCCCGCCACCAGCCGAGGAAGACGGCGGCGGACACGAGCAGCGTCGCCGCGGTGAACCAGGGCGCGATCCGGTCCAGCGACGTCGGGCGCGCGCCGCGGTCCGCGGCCGCCTCGAGCCGCGCCGCCATGCGCCGCAGCACGGTCCCGGCGCCGACCGCCTCGACGCGCACGGAGAGCGCGCCGTCGACGAGCACCGTGCCGGCGTGTACGCGCTCGCCCGGCGCCACCATCGCCGGCTCCGCCTCCCCGGTCAGCAGCGCGACGCGCACCTGCCCGGCGCCCTCCGTGACGATGCCGTCCGCCGGCAGCTCCTCTCCGGCGCCGACGTCCACGACGTCGCCGGGGCGGAGCGCCGACACGGGAACGGTCTCGAGGCCGGCCGCCGTGGCGCGCCGCGCGGCGCGGGGCGCGCTCGCCACCAGCGCGACGGCCGCGTCCGCGGCGCGGCGCCGGCCGTGCGCCTCGAGCACGCGCCCCGCCAGCAGGAACGCCACCAGCATCGTCAGCGAGTCGAGGTAGCCGTCCCGCCCGAGCAGCGCCGCGGCCGCGCCGTGCGCGTACATCGCGGCGATGCCGGCGGCGATCGGCAGGTCCATGTGCAACACGCGATGCCGCAGCCCGTTCCACGCGCCGGCGAAGAAGGGCGACGCGCACCAGATCGTGACCGGCGTCGCCAGCGCGAGCGACGCCCAGCGGAAGAGCGCGGCGAAGCCCGGGTCGATCGCGCCGTACCACCACCCGGCGTACAGCCCCTCGTAGAAGAGCATGACGCCGGCGGCGGCGAACGCGGCGACGCCGAGGCGGTAGAGCAGCCCGCGATCCACCCGCCGCTCGGCGCCGAGCGCCCGCGGCCGGTAGCCGAGCGCCGCGATGCGCCCGGCGAGCGTGCCCAGGTCCGTCGCCGCCGGGTCCCAGCGCAGCGTGGCGCGGCCGGAGGCGTAGCTCACGTGCGCGTCCCGCACGCCCGGCGCCTGCTCGAGCACGCGCTCGACCACCCAGACGCACGACGCGCAGCGGAGCCCGTCCACCTGCAGCCGCGCCTCGTGCGTGCCGTCGGCGCGCGGCTCCGTCGGCACCGTCGCCCACGCCTCCACGAGCGGCTCCGGCCGCGGCGCGAACGCCTCCCGCTCCGCGTAGTAGCGCTCGAGCCCCGCGCCCCGGATGATGGCGTACGCCATCTCGCAGCCGGCGCAGCAGAACGCGTCCGCCGCGCCCTCCACGGCCGTGCCGCAATGGGGGCAGCGGGCTCCGCGAGGCTGCGCCTCAGCGCGGCTCGACGCGATAGGACGGGACGACACGGTCCTCCCCCGAGACGGCCACGTACACGAACACGACGTTCGCGATCAGCATCAGCACGAAGCCGATGATGATCGCGACGACCCAGGGCGAGGCCCTCTCACGGACCCACTGTGGCGCCGACACCCGTCTCTCCGGTTCGGAAGGTGGTCTCCAGCACCCGCTCGCCCATCGGTCCGGCGACCCGGACCACGAGCGGGATCGTGCGCGGGAAGCGGCTCGCCGCCGCCGGGATGCGCACGACGAGCGGCGCGAGCTGCCCCTCCTCGGGTTTCAGCGTGAGCTCCGGCGCCACGACCTGCGCGCCCGGCACGCCGTCGACCCGCACGCGGAACCGCGCCGTGCCGCCCTCCGGCGCGTTGTTCGCGATCCGCAGCAGGTACGTGTTCCGCACGTAGCCGTCGGGGTCCAGCGTCGCGAGCGACCCGGGCGCCCGCACCAGCGACGCCTCGAACGGCACCCGCGTCGCCAGGAGGAACACCGCCGCGGCGGCGATGCCGGCCAGCAGCCCCGCGTACGCCACCGTGCGCGGCCGCAGCAGCCGCGGCCGGGCTTGCCCCTTGGCGATCTCGGCCAGCGAGCCGTACGCCACCAGCGACTCGTGCCCGAACTTCCCCATCACGCTCGCGCACGCGTCGATGCAGCGCGCGCAGCCGATGCACTCGAGCTGGAAGCCGTTGCGGATGTCGATCCCCTGCGGGCACACGTTCACGCACTTCATGCAGTCGATGCACGCGCCGGTCTGGCGGGCCTCCTTCCCGCCGCGCGGCTCGCCCCGCCGGGCGTCGTAGCCGATGACCAGCGTGTCGTCGTCCGTCAGCGCGCTCTGGAACCGCGCGTACGGGCACAGGAAGTTGCAGAGCTGCTCGCGGAACCAGGCGAAGTCCAGGAACCACCCCGCGGCGAAGATCCCGACCAGCGCGTACGAGACCGCGCCCGCGCGCCCGCTCCACAGCTCCCGCGCCCCCGCGAAGAAGCTCATGAACGCCGCCGAGACGACGAGCGCCGCCGCCGCGAACAGCGCCCACTTCGCCGCCTTGCGCCAGACCAGCGCCCACGTCACGCCCATGCGGTCGCGCCGCTGCCGCGTGGTCCACTCCCCCTCGATCCAGCGCTCGATCGGCCGGATCCACGTGTCCAGCAGCACCGTCTGCGGGCAGCCGTAGCCGCACCACAGCCGCCCGAACAGCGAGGTGAAGAAGAAGAGCGAGAACGCGAGGAAGAGCGCGACCAGCAGCAGCAGGACCGTGTCCGACGCCGTGAACACCGCCCCCAGCGCGTACAGCCGCCGCGCCGGCAGGTCGAGCCGGAGCGCCGGATTCCCTCTCACGTACACCCACGGCGTCACGAACAGCACGACGTGCAGCGCCAGGAACGTCCAGCGCCGCAGGCGCTGGAAGCGCCCGGTGATGTGCTGGACGTAGACCCATTTCCGGTTGCCGCTGAAGCCGAGCATCGCGTCCTCGTGTCTTGACCTATCCGGCGTTGTTCCCGCTTGCGCGCCCGCGCCCGCTTGCGAGCCGTTCCGTAGCCTCGCCGTCGGACCGACGAACGAGACGAACGACCGGGAGCGCGCGCGGGCGCGCAAGCGCAAGCGGAACTGCTCTTCGGGTCAGGGGTCAGGGGCCGCGGGTCGCGTTCCGCGGGCACGCGCGGGGGCACGCGTACGGGAAAGTGCCGGGGGCACGGGTCGAACACCCCCGGCCGCTTCGGCCGCCCGCGTGCATCGACCGCTTCCCGTGCCCCTGCCCGTGCGCGTGCCCCCGCGCGTGCCCGCGACCCAAGCCTCGCGCCCCCCGGCCCCTGGCCCGTCCGTGGGAAGTCATGCTTCGCCCGTCGCTCCGCCTGCGCCGGCCGTTCCCCCATCCGCATTCGGAGGTGCCGTTCGGCCCCCTACATCTTGTGCCCCTGCGCCACGATGTACGCCGCCACCTCGTTGATCTTCTGCGGCCCGAGGATCGGCCCCCACGTGGGCATCCCCTTCGCCGCGACGCCCTCCGTGATCGTGTGCACGATCTCCTCGGGCTTGCCGCCGTGGATCCAGGTTTCGTCGGTCAGATTCGGGCCGATCCCGCCCTGCAGGTTCGCGCCGTGGCAGCCGGTGCAGTTCGCGCGGAAGACGGTGGCGCCCTTCGCCGCCAGCTCGGGCGTCACGACGAGGCGCTTCGGACCCTCCGCCTCCGGCCAGCGAGAGCGCGCCTCGGCCATCTCGGCCGCCAGCTCCTTCACCTCGGAGCGGTGCGCGATGAAGTGGTAGTGCGTCGTGTACACGACGGCGAAGACGATCGTCAGCCAGAACAGCCCCAGCCACCAGTCGGGGAGCGCGTTGTCGTATTCCTCGATGCCGTCGGCCTCGTCCGCGTGGCCGAGGACCTGGTCCTTGCCGGCGTCCTTTCTCATCGATCGTCCTCCGCCAGGGGCAGCCTCGCCGCCTCGTCCATCCGCTCGCGGTTGCCGCTCTCGTACGCCCACCACGTCCACCCGACGAAGCAGGCCAGGAACAGCACGGTCAGCACGCCCATGAGCCAGCCGTAGCGCGCGGTCTCGCCGGCCGCGTGGAAGACCGGGTTCATCGCCCGCCTCCGGCGTTCGGCGCCGCCGCGGTCCCCGGCTCGCTCGCCGGCGACGTCGCCACCACGCCCGCGTCCTCCGCCCGCCGCGGCTCCAGCGCGGCCTTCCCGTCGCGCCCGAGCCGCTGCAGGTACGCGATCACGGCCACGATCTCGCGGTCGCGGCTCGTCCTGATCCCCATCGTCGCCAGGTTGCGGACGATCGAGTCGCCCTGCCGCGCGAGCTGCGCCGGCACGCCGGCGACCTCCGCCTCCGTGTACGGCACGCCGACCCTCGCGAGCGCGCGCACCGACGCCTGCACGTCCGCGGCGTCGAGCGACCGCTCGAGCAGCCAGCCGTACTTCGGCATGATGCTCCCCGGCGACGTGCTGCGCGGATCGCGCATGTGCTCGTAGTGCCACGCGTCCGGGTACTTCCCGCCGACGCGCTGCAGGTCCGGCCCGATCCGGCGCGAGCCCAGCAGGAACGGGTGGTCGTAGGCGTACTCGCCGGCGCGGCTCCACTCGCCGTAGCGCAGCAGCTCCGAGCGCATCGGCCGCACCATCTGCGAGTGGCACACGTAGCACCCCTCGCGGATGTAGATGTCGCGCCCCGCGACCTCGAGCGGCGTGTACGGAGAGACGCCCTTCAGCGGCTCCGGGCCCAGCTTCGCGCTGAACATCGGGACGATCTCCGCCACGCCGCCGATCGAGACGACGACCGTCGTCAGGATCGCGAACAGCCCGAGGCGCCCCTCCATCACCCGGCGGTGCCAGTGCTCCTTGCGCCCGTCCGTGTTCTCGTTCGACATCTCGCCCCCCTCAGGCCGCCGCCGGTGCGGCGGAGAGCGTGGCCCGCGCCTTCGCCGCGCGGATCGTCAGGATGAAGTTCACCATCATCAGGATCGCGCCGAGCAGGTACAGCGTCCCGCCCACGAAGCGCAGCCAGTAGAACGGATCGAGCTGGTGCACGATCTCGACGAAGTTCGGGTACTTGAGCTGCCCGGCGTCGTCGACGGCGCGCCACATCAGCCCCTCGGTCAGCCCCGCCGCCCACATCGAGACGGTGTAGAGCACGATGCCGACGGTCGCCATCCAGAAGTGCGTCGTCATCCAGGCGGGCCTCGCGATCGGGCCGTTCCACAGCCGCGGCGCCAGCCAGTACAGCATCGCGAAGGAGATCATCCCGACCCAGCCGAGCGCGCCGCTGTGCACGTGCCCGATCACCCAGTTCGTGTAGTGCGCCAGCCCGTTCACCGCCCGGATCGACATCATCGGGCCCTCGAACGTGCTCATCCCGTAGAAGCTCACGGCGACGACCATGAACTTCAGGATCGCGTCCGTGCGCACGCGGTCCCACGCGCCGCGCAGCGTCATCAGCCCGTTGATCATCCCGCCCCACGACGGCGCCAGGAGCATGAGGCTGAAGACCATGCCGAGCGTCTGCGCCCAGTCCGGGAGCGCCGAGTAGAGGAGGTGGTGCGGACCCGCCCAGATGTAGAGGAAGACCAGCGCCCAGAAGTGCACGATCGACAGCCGGTAGCTGTAGACCGGCCGCTCCGCCGCCCGCGGCAGGAAGTAGTACATCAGCCCCAGCAGCGGCGTCGTCAGGAAGAAGCCCACCGCGTTGTGCCCGTACCACCACTGCACCAGCGCGTCCGTCAGCCCCGCGAACACCGGGTACGAGCGCGCCAGCGTGGCCGGCACCGCCAGCGAGTTGACGATGTGCAGGATCGGGATCGTGATCACGAACGACATGTAGAACCAGATCGCGACGTACAGGTGCTTCACCTTCCGCGCCGCGATCGTGCCGAAGAAGTTCACCGCGAAGAGCACCCACACGACCGCGATCAGCACGTCGATCGGCCAGATCAGCTCCGCGTACTCCTTCGACTGCGTCAGCCCCAGCGGCAGCGTCACCGCCGCCGCCACGATGATCGACTGCCACCCCCAGAAGTGCAGGCGCGAGAGCACGTCGCTCCACATCCGCACCTTCAGCAGGCGCTGCATCGAGTAGTAGATGCCCGTGAAGCAGATGTTGCCCGTGAACGCGAAGATCACCGCGTTCGTGTGCAGCGGCCGCAGCCGCCCGAACGTCGTGTACGGCAGCCCCAGGTTCGCCGGCCACCACGCGAGCTGCAGCGCGATCGTCGCTCCCACCAGCATCCCCACCACGCCCCACAGCACCGACGCACCGAAGAACAGCCGCACCACGTCGTCGTCGTACGCGGGCGGCGCCATCCCCGGACCGGTCGCCCGCGGCGGCGCGAGCGTGCGCGGCTCCGGCCCGGTCGCGACCGGAACGTCGTCCACCGTCTGTTGCACGAGGCTCCCTCTTCCGTTCGAGTTTCACGGTCCGGAGGCGCGGGCGGTCGGGAATCTCCCCCCGGCACCCGGCCGGCCGGCGCGCGTCGGGCGTTCCCCGACCCTCCGCACGGGACCGCCACGGGCGCGCGCCCGCCCTGCTCCGGGCACGCCGGAAATCTGCCCGAGCCGGATTTCGCTACAATCGGGCGGATTCCCGATCGCCTGTCGGGGTTGTTCCCGCACACGGACGTCCGGATTCGCCCGACGCGGGTGGACGGCGACGGCCGTTATCGTCCGGCATGATCGCCGCCGCGTTCCTCGCCGGGCTGATGGGGAGCCCGCACTGCGTCGCCATGTGCGGCGGCTTCGCCACGGCGTGCGCGCGGCCGCGCGGCGGGCTCGTCTTCTGGCACGCGGGCCGGCTCACGACCTACGCGCTGCTCGGCGCCGTCGCCGGTGCCACGGGCGGGGCGCTCCCCGGGCCCGGCTGGCTCCTCGCCGCGGTCGCGATCGGCCTGCTCGTCTGGTCCGCCGCGGCGCTCGGCGGCCTGGCGCCGCAGCCGCGCATCCGGGTCCCGGGGCTGGCCCGCATCGCGCAGCGGCTCGCCGGAGAGGCGGGTCCCGGCGCCCGCTTCGCGTTCGGCATGACGATCGGGCTGCTCCCCTGCGGGATGGTCTACGCCGCGCTCGGCATCGCCGTGGCGTCGGCGCACCCCGCGGCCGGCGCCGCGAGCATGGTCGCGTTCGGGCTCGGCACCGTGCCGGCGCTCACCGCCCTCTCCGCCGGCGTCCGCCGCCTCGCCGCGCGCAGCCTCTGGCACCGCCGCGGCGTCGCCCTTCTCGTGCTGGTGGCCGGGCTGTGGTCGGTAGGCGCGAGGACGGGGCGGATCGGCGCCGGCGCCGGACCGCACGCGGCGCATGACACGCACGCCCCGTCCATCCGCCCTCCCGCCACTCCGGCGCTCGCGCAACCGGCCGATCCGCCGCACCCGATCCCATAGCCCACCATCCCCGCTCGCCACCCCCGCCCGCGCCGCCACGCCGCTCTTGCCTCGCCCGCCACCCCTCATCATCTTTCCCCTCACATGATGAGGTATAGCCCGCGGAGGCGATCCCATGACCGTCGAATCGCTCGAGCTGCTGCAGGGGACGCTGGATCTGTTGGTGCTGCGCACGCTCGCCTGGCAGCCGATGCACGGGTACGGCATCTCGCAGTGGATCCGAGGGAGGACGGGGGACGTGCTGCTGGTGCAGGACGCGGCGCTGTACCAGGCGCTGCGGCGGCTGGAGCGGAAGGGGTGGGTGGACGCGGAGTGGGCGACGACGGAGAACAACCGCCGGGCGCGCGTCTACCGGCTGACGGCGGTGGGGCGCGGGCAGCTGGAGTCGGAGCTCTCGGCCTGGAATCGGTACGCGGAGGCGGTCTCCCGCGTACTGGCGCCGATCCCGGGGGAGGCGTCGTGAGCGCCGGGGGATCGCGCCGGCTGCGCTGGCCGTGGCGGACGCGGAGCGAGATCGAGGCGGAGGTGGACGAGGAGATCGCGTTCCACCTGGACATGCGGACGCGGCAGCTGGTGGGCGCGGGGCTGAGTTCGGAAGCGGCGCGGGCGCAGGCGCTGCGCGAGTTCGGCGACGTCGCGGCGGCCCGCGCGTCGCTGCGGGCGTCGGACGAGCGCGGGGAGGAGCGGCGCCGCCGGCGGGAGTGGCTGGCCGAGGTGAGGCAGGATGGGCGCTTCAGCCTGCGGGCGCTGCGGCGGAACCCCGGCTTCGCGCTGGTGGCGGTGCTGACGCTGGCGCTGGGGATCGGCGCGAACACGGCGATCTTCAGCGTGGTGAACGGGATCCTGCTGCGCCCGCTGCCGTACCGGTCGGCGGATCGGCTGGTGGTCGCCGGGATGTCGCTGCCGGACTACCGGGACGTGGTGGAGCGGTCCAACGTCTTCGAGGCGACGTCGGTGTGGGCGACGAACATCTACAAGCTGGCGACGGATTCCGGGGAGCCGGAGCAGGTCATGGGCGCCGTCGTCTCGCCGGCGTTCTTTCCGATGCTGGCGGCGCCGGCGCTGGGTCGCACGTTCCGGCCGGAGGAGGACCGCGCGCCGCTGGCGGTCATCAGCCACGGGTTGTGGCAGCGCCGCTTCGGAGGGGATCGCGGCGTGCTGGGGCGCACGCTGCGGCTGAGCGGCGATGTGTACACGATCGTGGGCGTGATGCCGCCGTCCTTCGAGTTCCCGGACGCGTCGTTCGAGGTGTGGGTGCCGCTGGGCTCGGCGATGGTGAAGGTGCCGGAGCAGGAGCTGAACCGGTCGCTGCGCATCTTCCGGGTGCTCGGCCGTCTCCGGCCGGGCGTGGACATGGCGCGGGTCCGGGCGGACGCCCGGGCCATCTCGGCGCGCCTCGCCCGGGAGCATCCCGACACGAACGAGGGGGTCCAGCTCGAGTTCGAGCCGCTCTACGACCGCGTCGTCGGGGCGGTCCGGCCGGCGCTGCTGATCCTGCTCGGGGCCGTGGGGTTCGTGCTCCTCATCGCCTGCGCGAACGTGGCGAACCTGCTGCTGGCCCGGACCACGGCCCGCGCACGCGAGATGGCGGTGCGGCGCGCGCTGGGCGCGGGCCGCGGCCGCCTGGCGCGCCAGCTCCTTACGGAGAGCGTCGTCCTCGCCCTCGCGGGAGGCGCGCTCGGCGTCGGGCTGGCGGCCTGGCTGCTCCGGACGCTGCCGCATCTCGGCACCGACCTCCCGCGCCTGGCGGAGGTGGGCGTGGACGCGCGCGTGCTCGCCTTCGCCGCCCTCGCCACCCTGGCGACGTCGGTGCTCTTCGGCCTGGCGCCGGCGCTGCACGGCGCGGGCGAGGCGGTGGCGGAGGCGCTGAAGGAAGGGGGTCGCGGCGCCGTCGGCGGCGGCCGGGGCGGAGTGCTGCGGCGCGGGCTCATCGTCGCCGAGATCGCGCTCTCGATGGTCGTCCTGGTGGGCGCGGGACTGCTCGTTCGCAGCCTCGTCCGCATGCTGGACCAGGACGTCGGCTTCCAGCCGGCCGGGCTGCTCACGACGAACGTCGAGCTCTTCCACTACGAGAACCCGGCCCGACGCGCGGTCATGCTGGACCAGGTGATCCGGCGCGTGGCGGCGCTCCCCGGCGTGGCGGCGGTGGGCGCCGGCACGGGCCTGCCGCCGCGCACGGCCCAGCGAGGGACCGGCTTCCTGGTGGCCGGTCGCGTCCCCGACGAGGTCGAGCGGGCCCGCGCCTACTTCCTGGCCGTGACGCCGGCGTACTTCGCCGCCATGGGGGCGCCGGTGCTGCGCGGCCGCGCCTTCCGGGACTCCGACGGCGCCGGCGACGCCCCCGTCGTCATCATCAACAAGACGCTCGCGGCGCGGCTCTTCCCGGGGCGCGACCCGATCGGCGCACAGCTCGAGCTGGTCGACCCGGACCAGGACTCCACGTGGCGGACCATCGTCGGCGTGGTGCCGGACATCCGCTACCAGGGGCTCGACGATCCGGGCGACGCCGCCATCTACACGCCGTTCCCCCAGACGCCGTTCCTCTGGGCGAACCTCATGGTGCGCGCGCACGGCCCGCCGCGTCGCCTCGAGCAGGCGCTGCGCGCGGCCATCGAGTCGGTGGACCCGCAGCTCACGCCCGCCCGCATCGAGGCCATGGAGGAGCTGGTCTCGGAGAGCGTCGCCCAGCGCCGCTTCCACACGCTCCTGCTGACCGGCTTCGCGCTCCTGGCCACGCTCCTCGCCGCCGTCGGGATCTACGGTGTCATCGCGTACTCGGTCTCGCAGCGGACGAGAGAGATCGGTGTCCGCCTCGCCCTCGGCGCGGCGCCCCGCGCCGTGATCCGGAGCGTGCTGCGAGAGGGGCTCGGGCTGGCGCTCGCCGGCGTGGCGATCGGCCTGCTCGCCGCCCTCGGGCTCACCCGCATGATGACGAGCCTCCTGTACGGCGTCTCCCCGACCGACGCCACGACCCTCGCCGGCGTCGCCGCGCTGCTCGTCGTCGTGGCCGGGGTGGCCAGCGGGGTGCCCGCGTGGCGCGCGGCCCGCGTCGATCCGCTCGTCGCGCTCCGGCACGACTAGCGGGCGCTCCGGCACGACGAGCGGGCGCTCCGTCCGCTCGCGGGGGTCCGCCCGTCACAGCCGGGGGCCGCCCGGCACGGCGGGGACCGCCCGGCACGGCGGGGGCCGCCAAGCCGCCGGGGTGAAGAGCGCCGGCCCCCGCGGCCTTGCCCGGCGCACCCCGCCGCCCGACCTTGCGCGTGACGTCGGCGCGGCGGCGCCCGGTGCCGCCGCGCCTCCCCACACCCCGTGTCCCCGACCGCGTCATGACCGACGACATCTCCGGCGCCGAGCGCCACAACATTTCCAGCGGCACCGCCTGGGAGCCCGTGGTCGGCTACTCCCGCGCCGTCCGCATCGGCCCGTTCGTGCACGTGGCCGGCACGACCGCCACGGACGAGGAAGGGCGCATCGTCGCCCCCGGCGACGCCTACGCGCAGGCCGCCCAGGCGCTGCGCAACATCCGCCGCGCCCTCGAGCGCGCCGGCGCCCGCCTCGAGGACGTGGTCCGCACGCGCGTGTACGTCACGGACATCGCGCACTGGCAGGAGGTCGGCCGCGCGCACGGCGAGGTCTTCCGCGACATCCGGCCGGCCTCGACGATGGTCGAGGTCGGCGCCCTCGTCGATCCGGACATGCTGGTCGAGATCGAGGCGGAAGCGATCGTGCGGGGCGGGACGGGACGGTAGGCCGGCCGGAATCCCGGCGGCGCCGACGGGCTCGGGCCGGGTCCGGGAACCGCCTCACGCGGAGGCGTGGAGCCCCGGAGCGTCGCGGGGCGCTCGAGATTCGCCGGGGATCGTAGAAGCGCCCGGTGGAAAGCAACCCACCGGGCAGCGTCCGTACCGGAGCATCTTCGAGCTCGAGCGCGATCTCGATCTCGATCTCGTGTGTCGGTGTTTCGAGCCCGAGCCCAGCGCCGCCGGCGCGGCGCCCGAGCCCGAGCCCGTCCCCACGTCCGCGGGCCGCCGCACCTCGAGAAGTCTCCTAACAACGGCTCTGCGGTTTCTGGCCTGTTGCGTCGGGGCCCGCCGCGTACCCGGCGCTCCCCGGCGCGAAGCCGCCACGCGCCGGAGGCAGGCGAGGCGGGTGGCGGCTTCGGTGCGGTATGCGAACCCAAGCCGCCAACGGCGCTCGGAGCCAGGGTGCGCGTGGCGAATTCGGTGCGCCTGGCGAACACAACCCGCCAACCGTGCCGCGACCGCTCGCGCTTGGCCGATTGCGTTCGGCCGCGGGGTTCGGCCGCGGGGCTCGGCCGCGGGGTTCGGCCGCGGGGCTCGGACGGCGTTTGGCGGGCCGGCGCCGGATTGCCGTCAACGCCGCACGCGTATGCGCCTCCCGACGGCCTTGCGGCCTTCCCGGCGATCATCGCCGTGGAGGCCGCACGCGTCTCCGCGACGCCGGCGCGTGCGGCGTTCATGGCAACCGGGTCGCAACCCATGCCCGACTGGACGCCGCGAGCCCGGACACCCCGGTGAACTCCACGAAGCCACCGGCGTCTGGCCGGTTGCGCCACGCCCCGGCGCGTACCCCCGCTCACGCGGAGACGCGGAGACGCGGAGGGTGCCCGGGCGTTCGAGACGTACCGGGGGTGTGAGAAGCGCCCGGTGGGCAGCAACCCACCGGGCGCATTCGTCTCCTGAATCAGAACAGCTCACTCAGGAGCTGGCTCGACCGTACCGTCGCGGACCCGACGAACTCCGGCTCCACCACTCCGCGTCTCCGCGTGAGCCGCCTCGAACGCTCGAGCGCCCGCGGACCCTGGCGCGAGCCGCCGGCCGCCCCTCCGTGTCCCCCGTGGCTCCGTGTGACACCGTTCCGTTCCCGTCCCGCCCGGCCGCCGGCTGAGAACCGGCGTCCGCTCACTGGTTCGTTGCCTTCGTGGCCACGGGCCGCTTCGGGCGGACGGGCGGCTTCGGCTCGGGGAGCAGCTTGACCGGGTTCTGCGCCAGCAGGCGGAGCGCCTCCTGCACGGCGCGCTCGAGCTGCGGGTCCTTGCCGGCGATCACGTCCTTCGGCGTCTGCTCGACCTCGATGTCGGGCGAGACGCCGATGTTCTCGACGTCCCACTCCCCCTTCAGGTTGTAGAAGCCGCCGCGCGGCGCGGTGATGGAGCCGCCGTCGGCGAGGCGGGGTGCATCCCAGATGCCGACGAGCCCGCCCCACGTCTTCATGCCGACGAGCGGGCCGATCTTCATCTGCTGGAACATGTAGGGGAGCATGTCGCCGCCGGAGCCAGCCATCTCGTTCACGATCATGACCTTGGGGCCCCAGATCCCGGCGCCGGGCGACGTCCACGACGTGCGCTGCCCGACGGGGTTGTTGAAGTAGCCGTGCAGCTTCCGGCTGAGCACGTCGATGATGTAGTCCGCGGCGGAGCCGCCGCCGTTGAAGCGCTCGTCGATGACGGCGCCCTGCCGGTCCTGCTGCGCGAAGTAGTAGCGGTTGAAGTTCGTGTAGCCGCCGCCCGCGGTGTTCGGGAGCCAGACGTAGGCGAGCTTGCCGCCGGAGAGCTGATCGACCTTGCGGCGGTTGTCCTCGATCCACGCGCGCTGCCGCAGCGCGGCCTCGCTCGGGACGGGCACGACGGTGACGAGGCGCGAGCCCTCGAGCGTGGGGCGGTCGTTCACGCGCAGGATCGTCTGCTTCCCGGCCGTGCCCTCGAACGCGGAGTACGGCTCCGTCGGCGCGCGCAGCTCGACGCCGTTCACGGCGAGGATGTAGTCGCCGACGTGGACGTTCACGCCGGGCGCGCTGAGCGGCGCCTGGAGCTGCGGGTTCCAGTTCTCGCCGGAGTAGATGCGGGAGATGCGGTAGCGGCCGTCGGCGGCCTCGAGGTCGGCGCCGAGGAGCCCGACGGGCGGCGCGTCCACCTTGGGGAGGTCGCCGCCGCCGACGAACGTGTGGGCCAGCGCCAGCTCGCCCTGCATGACGTCGAGGAGGTAGGTCAGGTCGGCGCGGTGGCGGACGTCGTCCACCATCGGCGAGTACATGCGCCAGACCGCGTCCCAGTCGGCGCCGTTCATGTTCGGCACGTACAGGTAGTCGCGCTCAATGCGCCACGCCTCGCGGAAGATCTGCTTCCACTCGGCGCGCGGGTCGATGCGCACCTTGAGCGCGGCGGTCTGGAGCGCGCCGTCGCCGGGCTTCGGCGGCGCGCCGCCGGCGTCCACGACGGCCCACGCGCCGGTGGGCATCCCCGTGTCCGTGCCCGCCTGGAAGAGCAGCTTCTTGCCATCCCCGGACACGCTGAACTGCGCACCCTCGCCGGTCTCGGCGATGGCCGGGACGAGGTCGACGGGCTTCTTCGTCTTCAGGTCGAAGCGGTGCAGCACGTCGGCGCGGTTCGGGATGCGCTCGACGTAGAAGATCTGGCCCTCGGCGCCGGCGACGAGGCCGGCGTAGTCCCGCGTCGGCACCGGGAGCGCGACGACGCGCTGCATGAAGCCGTCGAAATCGATGCGCACGCGGGCCGGGGCGGCGGGCGCGGGCGCCGTCGCCGGCTTCTTCGGCGCGGCCTTCGCCGCGGTGTCGGCGGCGGGTGCGGCGGCGGCGGCACCCTCGTCGCCATGCTCGGGGAGGATCGGCGAAGGCTGGTCGGCGGCGAGCACGGCGAGGTAGATGCCGCGCTGGACCGGCCGGTCGTAGGAGCTCATGTCGAGCCAGCCGCTGTTCAGGCCGTAGTCCGTGCTGGCCAGGAAGTAGAGGTACTTGCCGTTCCGGTCCCACGCGGGCTTCACGGCGTCGGAGAGGCCGTCGGTGAGCTGGCGCGCCTTCCCATCGTCGAGCGAGTAGACGAAGATCGCGTGGAACTGCGTGTTCAGCCGCTTGGCGTAAGCGACGAAGCGGGAATCCGGCGACCAGACCGGGTCGATCGTGCGCTCCGGCGGCGCGAAGGCGTCGCCGTCGGCGCGCACCGCCTTCCCGGTGGCGACGTCCATGACCCACAGGTTCAGGCCGGCATCGGTGTAGAGCAGCTTCTTCCCGTCGGGCGACCACGCCGGCGTGTAGTAGAACGTGGGGTGGTCGAGCGCGATCTCGCGCGGCTTCTCGGCGCCATCCTGGTCGCCGATCATCAGGCGGTACTCGCCGGAGGCGTCGCTGAACCAGGCGATGCGCTTCCCGTCCGGCGACCAGACGGGGGCGTGGTCGTGGGCGCCGGAGGACGAGGGGGTGAGGTCGCGCGCGTCGCCCTTGTCCTTGTCGACGGGGACGGTGACGACGTCGCCACGGGCCTCGAAGAGGGCGCGCACGCCGGTGGGGGAGAGCGACGGGTTCTCGAGCGCCTTGCCGACCTCGGCCCAGCGGGGCATGGCCCAGGGGAAGTCGCCGCGGACGCGGATGTCGACCTGCTGGTCCTGGCCGCTCGCCGGGTCGAGGAGGTGGATGTAGCCGGCCTGCTCGTAGACGACGGCGCCGCCGCCGGCGCCGAGCGACTTCACGTCGTAGTCGGCGTAGTGCGTGACCTGGCGCAGGTTCTTCGCGTCGACATCGTACGCCCAGACGTTCGTGGCCCAGTCGCGGTCGGAGAGGAAGTAGATCGTGCGGCCGAGCCAGACGGGCTGCGAGTCGCGGCTGTCCTTCCAGGGGAGCGTCTCGACGTCGTACGTCTTCAGGTCCATCACCCAGACCGGGCGGTTCTGGCCGCCGCGGTAGCTGCGCATCTCCTGCTCCCACGGCTCGACCGGCTGGTAGGCGATGCGCGCGCCGTCCGGCGCGTAGTCCCCGGCGGCGGCGCGCGGCATCGGCAGCGGCTCCGGCGCGCCACCCTCCACGCTCACGCTCCAGAGGCGCGGGAACTGGATCGGCGCGCTCGTGCGCCCCGACGCGAAGACGACGCGCCGGCCGTCCGGCGTCCAGCCGCGCGCCTGGTCCGGCCCGGGATGCCACGTCAGGCGACGCGGCTCGCCACCCTCCGCGGGCACCACGTAGACATCCGGGTTGCCGCCGTACTCGCCGGTGAAGGCCAGCATGCGGCCATCCGGCGAGAGGTGCGGGTCGGACTCGACGCCGGGCAGCGAGGTGACGCGGTGCGCCTCGCCGCCGGCGCGGGGGACGATCCAGACGTCGCCGGCGTAGGCGAACGCGATGTCGCGCGCGCTCACGCTCGGCTGGCGCACGAGGCGAGTGGACTGGGCATGCGCGGGCGCGGCGCACGCGAGGAGCGCGACCGCGAGGGCGGCCGGAGCGAGTCGGCGCGGCATCGGATCTCCAGGGGGATCGGGGTGGATCGTGGGGGTGGGTAATCATAGCGAACCCACATCGCGCGCGGAACGGTCGCAGCATCGGCCGGCGGGGCGTCAGCTTTCCGGGCGTTCGCTGCGTTCCTGGACTGCAGTCACGCGAAGAGCGCGAAGCGGGACGGAAAGACGCGAAGAGCTCGCGGGCGGTGGCGGGCGGCCGGGGTACGCACCCTCGTTTTGCGCGTCGTTCCGGGCATCCGAGAGGGCGCGGGATGGAACCATGAACGGGGTCGTCGACGTCCCCCCGGGCGGCTTCGGGCGCCCGGCTCGGCGGCTTACCGTTGTCCTCCGCGCTCTTCGCGTGACCTGTCGAACCATCCGACGCCCGCGGCGCCCGCGCGGGCCGGGCCCTAGACCAGCCGCACCAGGTAGTTGTCCTTCTTCCCCTTGCGGAGCAGCACGACGCGGCCGTCGAGGGCGTCCTCGACGGTGACCCGGCGCTCGACCTCGGAGAGGCGCTCGCCGTTGAGGTAGACGCCGCCGCCGGCGAGGAGCCGGCGGGCCTCGCTCTTCGAGGAGGCGACGCCGGTCTCGGCGAGCAGGTCGACGATCGGGACGCCGTCCCCTTCCAGCCGCTGGCGCGGCAGCTCCGTGGAGGGGACGTCGGCGAAGACGTCGAGCAGCTCGGCGGCCGGGAGGTCCTGCGGCGGGCGGCTGCCGAAGAGGACGGCGGTGGCGCGCTCGGCGCGCTCGAGCCCCTCGTCGCCATGGACGAGACGCGTGACCTCGACGGCGAGCCGGCGCTGCGCGGCGCGGGAGGCGGCGTTCGCGCGCTGCTCGGCCATGATGCCGGCGATCTCGGGGAGCGGGAGGAACGTGAACGCCTTCAGGTAGTGCTCGGCGTCGCGGTCGTCCGTGTTCAGCCAGAACTGGTAGAAGCGGAAGGGCGAGGTGCGCTCCGGGTCGAGCCAGACGGTGCCGGCCTCGGTCTTCCCGAACTTCGTGCCGCTGGCCGTGGTGACGAGCGGGAGGACGATGCCGTGCGCGGATCGGCCGCGGCTGCGCCGGATCAGCTCCATCCCCGCCGTGATGTTGCCCCACTGGTCGCTGCCGCCCATCTGGAGCGTGACGCCTTCCCGGTCGGAGAGGACGAGGAAGTCGTACGCCTGGAGCAGCATGTACGCGAACTCGGTGAAGGAGATGCCCTCCTCGTGCTCGAGGCGCCGCGCCACCGAGTCCTTGGCCAGCATGTAGTTGACCGTGAAGTGCTTGCCGACGTCGCGCAGGAACTCGACGAGACCGACGCTGCCGAGCCACTCGTGGTTGTCGATGAGGCGGGCGGCGAACTCGCCCTCGAAGTCGAGGAAGCGGCTGAGCTGCGCGCGCAGCCCCTGCACGTTGCGCTCGACCTCCGCGCGCGTCAGCAGCGGCCGCTCGTTCGCCTTGCCGCTCGGGTCGCCGATCATGCCGGTGCCGCCGCCGACGAGGGCGATCGGCCGATGGCCGGCGCGCTGCAGCCGCGCGAGCGCGAGGATCGGCAGCAGGCTGCCGACGTGGAGGCTGGAGGCCGTCGGATCGAAGCCGATGTAGCCCGTGACCGGACCGGCGTCGAAGATCTCGCGCGCGCCTTCGCTGGCGCCCTGAACGAGGCCGCGGGCCTCGAGCTCGTCGAAGAAGTTGGTCGGCATGGCCGGGTTGCCCGAAAGTTCAGGATGCGTTGTCTGACCGGTAAAGTTACGGGAAAAGCGGGCGGGGCGGAACGGAGGGGGAGCAGGGTGGAGCGCGAGCCCGGCGGCGGGGCCAACTGCGGGTCCAACTTCGGGCGAGGGCGGCTGCTTCGGGCGGGGGCGGGGGCGGGCGCGGGGGCGGGGACTGCGGAGGCCACTACGGGCCCGACGGCGGGCATGGGCGGGTACTACGGGTGGGGGCGGGCGCGAGCGCGAGCGCGGGCCCACTGCGGGGGACAGCGGGCGGGCGCGGGGGCGCTCGCGGCGGCAGCGCGGCCGCACCGCGGCGCCCCGCCGTCGGCCGAGGATCGGGCCCAGGCGGCTCTCGTGCGCAGGCTAAGGCGGCCCAGGCGCTCGGCTCGGGAGCGGACGAGCAGAGCGCAGTGCTCGCCCCCACCCGCCGTGCTCCCGAAGTGGGCCCGCGCTCGCGCTCGCGCCCGCCCGCGCCCGCAGTCCACGCCCCTACCCGAAGTCGGACCCGGAGTGGTCAGCAGTTCGCTCGCGCTCGCGCCCGCCCCCACCCGCAGCGCGACCCGCGGTCGGACCCGCAGTCGACCGCCGGAAGCAGCCGCGGCGGGGCCGCCCGCTCAGTGCGTCGTACCGGCGCCCTCCAGCGGGAGCGAGTACGCCGCGGCGGCGATCTCGCCGAGCGCCTGCCCGACGAACTCCGGGCCGTTCGGGCGGGTCCGGTCGTACGGGACGCGGTTCGCGTACGCGGCGAAGGCGAGGCGACGCCCGTCGGCACGCACGATGTAGCCGGCCAGCCCCTTCCCCGTCACGATCATGCGCTCGTTCAGCGGGTCCTCCACGATGAACGTGCCGGTCTTGGCGAAGACGTGGCCGGCGGCCGGCGTGCCCTTCTGGATGTTCCACAGCGTGCCGTCCACGCCGAGCACCGGGAGCGCGCGCCGGAACGTCTCGAAGTCCGGCCGCTTCGCCATGTACGCCAGGTAGTGCGCCATGAAGTCGGGCGTGAAGAACGCGCCGGGCGCGCCGCCCGCGCCGTCGCCCTGGGACGCGCCGTCCGTGTCCAGCCCCGCCTTCTGCAGGAACGCCCGCTCCGCGTCGAAGCCCGCCTGCTCCGGGTGCTCCCGGTTCTTCGCCACCAGCGCGCCGAGCAGGAACGGCGTCATGCTGGCGTGCAGGTTCTGGCTCACCTTCAGCGTGACCTTGACCTCCTGCGCCAGCGGCAGCGAGACGTGCTCGGCCACCCGGTTCGCGTCCGTGTACGACCTCGCCAGCGTCGCCACGGCCGGCTTGTACCCCACCGCCGGCATCGACGCGCTCACGCCCTTCTCCTTGAGCGCCGTGACCAGCGCGAGCTCGGCGAAACGCGTCGGGTCCGGCACCGCCCAGGAGTCGAGCATCGCCGCCTTCCCGGCGGGATAGCTCCCCGACATCTCGACCGTCCACGTGCCGTCGGGGTTCGCCGTCTCCTCCGCGCGGTGCAGCGCCGGCCGGGAGTCCGCCGCGCCCGTCGTCGCCTTGTTCACCAGCTTCAGGTAGCCGATGTCCGGCGACAGCTTCACGATCACCGGGTCGCCCGGCTTCGCGCCGGGCCGGATCAGCAGGTCCACCACGTTGTCGTTCACCACGATCGGCGAGATCACGACCCCAGTCCCCAGCTCACGGTCGCCCTGCGGGAAGAGCGACGCATCCACCAGCACCCGCCCGGTCACCCGCTTGATCCCCTGCCCCGCCACCTGCCCCGCCAGCTTCCGCACCACGTACAGCGGGTCCCCCGGTAGCACCGCCTGCGCCGAGTCGCCGCCGTACGAATGGTCCTCGTTCGCCCACTGCAGCGTGTCCCCCACGATCCTGCCCGACAGGTTCGGATCGCCGCTCGCCACCAGCACCAGGTCCCCATTCACCGTCCCCGCCTTCACCGGGCCCGTCCGGTACACCGGTGTGTGGAACCGGTAGTCGGCTCCCAGCAGCGCCAGCGCCGTGCCCTCGGTCAGCAGCTTCGTGGTCGAGCCCGGCGTGAAGAACTTGTCCGCCATCCGCTTGTAGACCGGCTGGCCGGTCTCCAGGTCCAGCAGCTCGACGCCGAACTCCGAGTGCTTGAAGTCCGGGCGGGCGGCGATCTCCTCCACCTTCGCGCCGAAGGTGGAAGCGCCCTGCGCGGCCGCCGGTCCGGCGGACACGAGCACGGCCAGCAGCAGGAGCGCGGACGCGCGCGGGGTGGGGCGAAGCCGGTACATCGCCATGGCCTCCTGGGGGAAGGGCTCGCCGGTGCCCGGACGCCGGGCCTCGCCGCGCGCCCGGCCGGGGCCGTCGCGGCCGGACGCGGCCCGCTCCTGGGCCGACTCGGCGGAGATGGTATACGAGTGAGGATACCACGCCCCACCGCACCCGGCTAGATGGACCAAAGGGCCGGGCCGGCCGCGGCGGCGAGAGGGCTGGCGGTGCCGGTCTCGTGCGCGCTCTCGATCTCGTCTGTTACGAGCCCGCGCCCGGCGCCGCGGGCGCGGAGCCGGAGCCCGTCCTCACGTCCGCGGGCGGCCCCGCCTCCAGAAGTGTCACACGGAGACACGGAGACGCCGAGGGCGACCGCACCCTACCGGCCGCACCCCGAGACGCCGGCGTACGCCGGAAATGACATCACAGGGAGGTGCGTTCCCACGGCGAGCCCCCGCCGCCCGCCACTCCTCTGCGCCCTCTGCGCCTCTGCGGTGAAAGATTCCGTTCCCGACCGCAGCCGCGCCCGCGAACGCCGATGAACGCCGCAGGACGGGCTCGGGCTCGAACACCGAAAAGACGAGATCGAGATCGACGCCCGGCGGTGATGGTCTCCGGGATCGAGGTCCGTGCGGGGCTGGCAACGGCGGCTCGCGTACGGGCGCGGAGCCGCTGCGGAATCACGCCCCCTCCGACTCCGCACCCGAACGAGAATCGCTGGAGCCGGTGCCGGCGGCGTCCTCCGCCGGCGTGGGTGGACCGATCAGCGCGCGCACGGATTCGACGAGCGCCCGGGTGCCGATCGGCTTGCGCAGCAGGCCGGCGAAGTTGCCGGCGGCGAAGCGGTCGGGGTCGACGACTTCGTCGTAGGCGGTGACGAGGAGGACGGGGACGTCGCGGGTGAAGGGGTCGGCGGCGAGGGCGCCGCGCACCTCCCAGCCGTCGGGGCCGGGCATCATGAGGTCGAGGAGGACGAGGTCGAGGCGGTCCCAGTGCGCCTTCTCGAGCGCCTCGGGTCCGTCGGCCGCGGCGAAGACGCGGTAGCCGGCATGCTCGAGGGCGGTCGTGAGGATGGTGCGATTTCCGCTGTTGTCGTCCACGACGAGCACGGTCTTGCGCGTCATCGCTCGCTCCTCGTCGACCGGCGTTCCGGCTCCCGCGCGGGCCACCGCGGGGGAGGGGGCACGTGACGTGCCGGGGAGATAATACGCAATCGGCGGCCCGGGCGCCTCGGGGACGCGCGGGACGCTCGCGGCCGCGAATCCGTCCGGTCGCGCGCCCCGTAGGGGGATCGAGCGACCCACGAGGAGCACGGCGCCACAGCGGGCGGTGGCGGGAGCTGCCGCGGCCGGACCCCCACCCCGGGGGATGTGTACCGAAATAGGAGCCGCGGCATCGAGCCTGAACGAGGACGCGCATCATGGATCACATCACCGCACCGAACCCTCCTTCGCCCGCCGGCGGCCGGCGCACGCTGCGCGTGCCGGAGGCGCTGCGCCGGTCGTGGGCGCGGGTGAGGTCGGCCGCCCGGAAGGGCGGCGGCGGGTGGCGGATGCCGGGGTGGCTGCGTCGTTTCGCGCTGCACGTGCCGCCGGCGGCGCTGCTGGTCGCGTGCGCGGTCGTGCTGCTGGCGGACTTCACGCTCTGGGAGCGGTGCGGCCTGCGGGGGTGCCCGGACGTGCGGCAGCTCAGCGCCTACCAGCCGGGCGGCGCGAGCGTGCTGCTGGACCGGCGGGGGCGGAAGTTCGCGGACCTGCGCCCGGTGGACCGGGAGGTGGTGCGGATCGGGACGCTGCCGACGTACGTGCCGGCGGCGTTCGTGGCGGTGGAGGACAAGCGCTTCTTCGAGCACAACGGCGTGGACTGGCGGCGCGTGGTGGGCGCGGCGATCGCGAACGTGCGGTCGGGCGGGGTGGCGGAGGGGTTCAGCACGATCCCGATGCAGCTCGCGCGCAACATCTGGAGCGACCGGCTGCCGGGGCAGGAGAAGACGCTGCGGCGGAAGCTGCTGGAGATCCGGGTGGCGCGCGAGATCGAGCGGCGCTTCACGAAGCAGGAGATCCTCGAGCTCTACTTGAACAACATCTACTTCGGCGGCGGCTCGTACGGGATCGAGGCGGCGTCGAGGAACTACTTCGGCAAGCCCGCGCGCGAGCTGTCGCTGCCGCAGGCGGCGACGCTGGCGGCGCTCCCGAAGGCGCCGTCGACGTACGACCCGCGGCGGCACCCGGCGCGGGCGCTGGAACGGCGCAACCTGGTGCTCTCGCTGATGAGCGACGGCGGCTTCATCCCGGCGGGGCTGGCGCAGCGGGCGCGGGCGATGCCGGTGCGGGTGGCGGCGGAGCCGCCGGCGCGGGGCGGAGAGCGCGACCTGGCGCGCTACTTCGTCGAGCTGGTGCGCCGGCAGGTGGAGGATCAGCTCGGCGACGAGGTCTACCGCACGCCGCTGCGCATCCGCACGACGCTGGACGTGGACGCGCAACGGGTGGCGCAGGAGGAGCTGGAGCGGCAGCTCCGCTTCATCGAGCGGGGCGGCATCGGGCGGTTCCCGGGGCCGCGCTACGCCAGCGCGCGGGCGTCCGGGGAGCGCGGCACCGACTACCTGCAGGGCGCGATCGTGATGCTGGATGCGCGCACGGGGGACATCCTCGCCATGGTCGGCGGGCGCGACTTCCGCGACTCGCGCTTCAACCGGGCCACGGACGCGCGCCGCCAGATGGGCAGCTCCTTCAAGCCGTTCGTGTACGCGACGGCGCTCTCGCACGGCTACGCGCCGTCGCAGCCGGTCTACGACTCGCCGATCCGGCTGGGAGACCGGCGCCGGCCGTGGGAGCCGCAGAACTACGACCACGACTTCCGCGGGCGGATGTCGCTGCGGGAGGCGCTGGTCGGGTCGATCAACGTGCCGACGGTGAGGCTGGCCGAGGCGGTGGGGGAGCGCGACGTGGCCGGCTTCGCGCACGAGGCCGGGATCCGCGAGGACATCCCGGTCACGCCGGCGATGGCGCTCGGCGTCGCCGACGCCACGCCGCTGGAGGTGGCCGCCGCGTACACGACGTTCGCGACGCTGGGCACGCGGGCCGAGCCGCGGCTGGTGAGCAGCGTCGTGGATACGGCCGGCAACGTGCGCTTCGAGACGCCGGTGCGGCGGGAGGCGGTGCTCGATCCCGGCGTCGCTTACATCCTGACGGACATCCTGCGCGATGCGGTGAACCGGGGGACCGGGACCGCGGTGCGCGCGGTCGGCTTCGACGGCGTGGCGGCCGGGAAGACCGGCACGACGAGCGACGCCGCGGACGCGTGGTTCGTCGGCTACACGCCGGACGTCGTCGGCGCGGTGTGGATCGGCTTCGACCGGCGGCGGAGCATCGGCCCCAGGGTCACGGGCGGCGGCGCCGCGGCGCCGATCTGGGGACGGATCATGCGCCGGGTGGGCCGCTCACCGGGGAGCGGGTGGGGCCGCCCCGACAACGTCGTCGCGCTGGCGATCGACCCCGAGACCGGGCGCACGCTGGAGTCGGGGTGCGTGCCGCGCTACGACGAGCCACGGCGGGAGCTGTTCCTCGCCGGCGAGCAGCCCGACCCGGTCTGCCCGCGCACGCCGGACGAGATCCTCGGCGGACCCGGCGGCTTCATCGGCCACGTGTGGCGCGCGCTGAGCGGGATCTTCGGCGGCCGGCGGGACGACGTCGAGATGGAGGCGCCGCCGCAGCGCTACGACCCGGGCGACGACGGCAGCGTCCTCGGCGCGCCGCGCCTGCCGTCCTCCGCGCACGAGCGGCAGTCCGCCGCCGGCGGGAACGACGACCCGCACGAGCGGCACCGGCTGGCGCAGCGGCTGCCGTGACGCCCTACCCGCCGTGCACCAGCCGCAGGAACTCGTCGCGCGTCATCGGGCAGTCGCGGAACACGCCGCGCATGGCGCTGGTGACCGTGCGCGAGTTCTGCTTCTCGACGCCGCGCATCATCATGCACAGGTGGGACGCCTCGATGACGACGCCGACGCCGCGGGGGCGGAGCACCTCCTCGATGGCGTCGGCGATCTGGTCGGTCAGGCGCTCCTGCACCTGGAGCCGGCGGGCGAACACGTCGACGATGCGCGGCAGCTTCGACAGCCCCACGATCCGGCCGTCCGGCACGTAGGCGATGTGCGCCTTGCCGAAGAACGGCAGCAGGTGGTGCTCGCAGAGGGAGTAGAGCTCGATGTCGCGCACGAGCACCATCGACTCGTGCGCCTCCTCGAAGAGCGCGCCGCCGACCACCTCCTCCACCTTCTGCCGGTAGCCGCGCGTCAGCCAGGTCAGCGCCTCGGCCACGCGGTGCGGCGTGCGCGCGAGCCCCGCCCGCGCCGGGTCCTCGCCCAGCAGCTCGAGCAGCGCCGCGACGTGCGGCTCGAGGGCCGCCTTAGCGACGTGCGGCTCGAGGGCGACCTTCCCGCCGGACGCGCGTGCCGGCCGCGGCGCGTGGCCGTTCCCGTTGCCGTTCGTGGACGCTGCCGCGGGGATGGCGGCCGGCGTGGTCGTCACTTCAGACATGCTGCAGCTCCTTCTCCAGGGACGCCTCGGCCTCGAGGCTCTCCCGGTCGCGGTAAATCGTGGCCAGCGCCAGTGTCCTTCCTCCCTTCCGGTAGGAGACGGCGACGTCCCGTGCCGCCGGGTCTCCATCCACCTCCAGCTCGTCCCACGACTCCGCGTGCCCGACGTAGTTGATGGGGACGTCGTAGTGCTGGCTCCAGAAGAACGGCACGGCCCGGAACGGGCCGGCCGTGCCCAGGATGCTGCGCGCCGCGTAGGCGCCCTGCCGCTCCGCCAGCACCCAGTGCTCGATGCGCACGCGCTCCCCGGAGATGGGGTCCGGGTAGCGCGCGATGTCGCCCGCGGCCCAGATGCCGGGCACGCTCGTGCGCAGCCGGTCGTCCACGACCACGCCGCGGTCGATCTCGAGCCCCGCCGCCTGCGCGAGGTCGAGGACGGGGCGCACGCCGACGCCCATGACCACGAGCTCAGCCGGGACCGACGAGCCGTCGTCCAGCACGACCGCGTCAGGGCGCACCTCCACCGGCTTCCGCCCCAGCCGGAACGCGACGCCGTGCTCCTCGTGCACCCCGCGCACGAACCGCCCGAGAGCCTCGCCCAGCACCCGCGCGAACGGCACCTCCTCGGGCGCCACGACGGTCACGTCGAGCCCCCGCGCGCGCAGCGACGCCGCCACCTCCAGCCCGATGAAGCTGGCGCCCAACACGACCGCCCGCCCGCCCCGCTCCGCCGCCCGGATGATCGCGCGGCTGTCCGCCAGCGAGCGCAGCAGGTGCACGTGCGGGAGCTCCGCGCCCGGTAGCGGGAGCCGGATCGGAGCGGCGCCCGTCGCCAGGAGGAGCGCGCCGTACTCCAGCTCCCGACCGTCCGAGAGCGTGACGCGACGGCGCGCCGGGTCGATCGCGCTCACCGCCGCCACCACCCGCTCGATCCCGTGCTCCGCGTGGAAGCCCGGCGGCCGCAACGGGATCCACTCCTCGGGAGCGTTCCCGGCCAGGTAGTCCTTCGACAGGTTCGGCCGGTCGTACGGCGCGTCCGCATCCGGATCGACCAACAGCACCCGGCCCAGATACCCCTCCCGGCGCAACCCCTCCGCGGCGGCATTCCCCGCCGCGCCGGCGCCGACGATCACCACCGTCGCGGGCTCGCCGGCTTCCGCGGCTTCCAGCGGACCGCGGCCGGCCCCCGCGCGGGACGGGGCGGCATCGGGGGCCCCGGGAGCCGCCGGCGCGCCGGCCGCCTCGTCGGGCGCCAGCGGCGGAGCGAGCGGGTCCCGCTCGATCTTCCGGCCTACGCGCACCACGCCGTCCCGCAGCTCCACCTCCCAGCGCGGCAGCGGATTCGGCGCGGGCCACTCCAGCATCGCCCCCGTGCGCAGCGAGAAACACGCGTGATGCCACGGGCAGTGGATCGTCTCCCCCACCACCAGCCCCTCCGCCAGCGGCCCGCCGTAATGCGTGCACGTGGCGCCCACCGCGAACACCTCCGCCCCTCGCCGGACCACGATCACGCCCTCCCCGCCGGCGTGCCCGAGCCGCGGCTCCCCGTCCACCAGCTCCGCGAGCGGGACCCCGGCCGTCAGATCGGGGCCCTTCGGCTCCTGCTCCTGCGCTGCCATTCCGCCCCTCCGATCGCGCTGGCGGCGGCGTGTGCCGCGGAACGCGCCCGCGTCCCGCACCGGCGCCGCTTACGACAATAAACACATACTTTCATTAACTTTCAAGAACCCGGGCCCGCCCGGCGAGGTTCCCCCGAGTCTCCGGCGTACCCCTCGGGGGTCCCGCACGATCTCCGCCGTTGCCGCGTGCGCCCGCCCAGGGCGCGGCGTCTTTGACGAACGCCCGGCCGGCCGTACCTTTCGATGGGCCCCCACACCCGGAGGACAACCAATGGACCAGGAGCGCCCGAGCGCCAGGGTGTCCGGCATCATGGACTCCCTGCGCCGGCTCGTGCGAGAACTGCGCGTCGCGAGCCGGGCGGCGGAGCGGGAGCTGGGCATCAGCGGCGCGCAGCTCTTCGTGCTCCAGCAGTTGCACGAACGTCCGGCGGACTCGGTGAACGAGCTGTCGGAGCGGACGCACACGCACCAGAGCTCGGTGTCGGTAGTGGTGAGCCGGCTGGTGGACCGGGGGCTGATCATCCGGGAGCCGTCGGAGGAGGACGGTCGGCGGATGACGCTGCGGCTGTCCGCGGAAGGGCGGAAGCTGCTGGAGCGGGCGCCGCGGACGGTGCAGTCGCGGCTGATCGAGGCGCTCGGGCGTCTGCCGGCGGATGTCCGCACGGCGCTGGCGTCGGGGTTGGAGGCGTGGACGCGGGAGGCGGGGATCTCCGGCGAGCCGGCGCCGTTCTTCTTCGAGGACGAGCGTCCGTCGGGGCCGCGCGGGCGGCGCCGCGGCGCATAGCGCGCCCGGCACCGTCAATCCAGGACGGCGACCGACTTCACGCGGGCGAAGACGTGGAGTCCGGGCGCGAGCGCGAGGTGGTGCGCGGAGCGGCGGGTGATGCGGGCGAGGAGCGCGGGCCCGTCGTCGCGGCCGAGGCGGACGAGGACGTCGGCCGGCGACGTCGGCGTGACCTCGCGGACCCGGACGGCGAACTGGTTGAGCAGGCTGCTGTCGGCCTCGCGGGCGAGGCCGATGCTGACATCGCTGGCGGAGATCTGGACGCGGACGCGGCGCCCCGGCTCGGAAGAGCCGTGGCGCCGCACGAGCATCGGGCCCCAGGGTCCGTCCAGCCGGGTGAGGTGGAACTCCTCGTCGTGGTCGCGGACGACGGCGTCGGCGACGACGGCGGCGGCGTCGCCCTGCCAGCGGGCGAAGTCGGCGTGGGCGAGGACTTCGGCGGGCGGGCCGGCGTGACGGATGCGGCCGTCCACGAGCCAGAGCATGCGGTCGGCGAGGCGGGCCACCTCGGCCAGCGAGTGGCTCACGTAGACAATGGGCACGGCCAGGTGGGCCGGGAGCGCCTCGAGGTACGGCAGGATCTCACGGCGGCCGACCTCGTCGAGCGCGGAGAGCGGCTCGTCCATCAGGAGCAGGCGCGGGCTGGAGAGGAGCGCCCGCGCGATCGCGACGCGCTGGCGCTCGCCGCCGGAGAGCCGGCCGGGCGCGCGCTCGAGGAGCGGGCCGAGGCCGAGCCACTCGACGGCGTCGTCCCAGCCGATTCGGTGCTCCGGGGCGCGATCGAGCGCGTAGCGCAGGTTGCGCCGCACGCTCAGGTGCGGGAACAGGTCCGCCTCCTGGAAGACATAGCCCACGCCACGCCGGTGCGGTGGGAGGAAGACGCCGGCGCGGTCGTCCTGCCAGACGACGCCGCCGACCCGCAGGTACGCGGCGCCCGCGCGCTGCAGCCCGGCGAGGCAGCGCAGCATGGAGGTCTTGCCGGCGCCGGAGGGGCCGAAGATCGCCGTGACGCCGGCCTCGGCCTGGAACGCGACGTCGAGGTCGACAGCGCCGAGGCGCAGCCGGAACCGGGCCTCGAGCGCGCTCACGGCGCCTCCGCGCCGGCGCGGCGGCCCAGCGTATAGACCACGAGCAGCACCGCGAACGAAAAGACGAGCAGCCCGGCGGAGAGCGTGTGGGCCGGCGCGTACTCCAGCGCCTCCACGTGGTTGTAGACGGCGACGGAGACGACCTGCGTCCGGCCCGGGATGTTGCCGCCGATCATGAGGACGACGCCGAACTCGCCCACGGTGTGGGCGAACGCCAGCGTCGCCGCGGTGAGGATCCCGGGGCGCGCGAGCGGCACTGCGACCGTGAGGAAGCGGTCGAGCGGCGAGGCGCGGAGCGTCGCGGCGACCTCGAGCGGCCGCTCGCCGAACGCGGCGAACGCGTTGCGGAGCGGCTGCACGGCAAACGGCAGGCCGTAGAGCACGGAGCCCACGACGAGTCCCGTGAAGGAGAACACGATGCGGTCCCCGCCGAGCGCTTCCCACACCCGCCCGATCGGCCCCAGCGGGCCGAGTGCCCAGAGCACGTAGAAGCCGAGCACCGTCGGCGGCAGCACGAGCGGCAGCCCCGCGAGCGCCTCGACCGGCGCGCGCAGCGGCGAGCGCGTCCGCGCGAGCCACCACGCCAGCGGCGTGGCCAGCAGCAGCAGCACGACGGTGGTCACGGCGGCCAGCCGAGCCGTCACGAGCACCGCCTGCCAGTCGGATGGAGAGAGTGCGCCCACGGGAGCCTCAGCGCGGGGTGTCGTAGCCGTGGGACTCGATGATGCGGCGGGCCTCGTCGCCCCGGAGGAAGCGGAGGTACGCCCGCGCGGCCGGATTGGCCGCGCCCGCCCGCAGCAGCGCCGCGTCCTGCATCACCGGGGCGTGCAGCGAGCGGGGCACGAGCCAGTAGCGGCGCGCCGGCTCGCCGAGCACCTGCGAGTAGGCGACGAAGCCCAGCTCGGCCGCGCCGGAGCGGACGAACTGCAGCGTCTGGCCGATGTTCTCGCCGCGCACGAGCCGGTCGGCCACCGCCGCGGCCAGCCCCAGACGGCGCAAAACCTCCTGTGCCGCCGCGCCGTACGGCGCCGTCTTCGGGTCCGCGATCGCCAGGTGGCGCCAGCGCCGCGCACGCAGCTCCGGCGCGCCGCGCACCGTGTCCAGCGAGGGAGCGTAGAGCGCCAGCCGCCCCGCCGCGTACGTGAAGCGGCTCCCCGGCACCGCCAGCCCGTCCAGCTCGAGCCGGCGCGGCCGCTCCGCGTCGGCCGACAGGAACACGTCGAACGGCGCGCCGTTCCGCGCCTGCGCGTAGAGCTGCCCCGTCGAGCCGGCGCTCGCGCGGACCTCGTACCCCGTCGCCCGGGTGAAGCGCTGCGCCAGCAGCTCCTGCACGCCGGCGAAGTTCGCCGCCACGGCGACGTGCACGACGCCGCGCTGCGCGCCGCGGGCGCCGCCGCTCACGGCCACGGCCGCGAGCGCGAGGCCGAGCCGCCCGGCGAGGCGCGCGATCCGCGCGCGGCCCGGGACGCTCACGCCAGCTCGCCCGCGCGCCGGGCGTCGTAACCGGGGAGCTCCTGCAACAGCTCCCGGAACGCCCGCGCCCGCAGCACCGCCAGCACCGCCGCGATGCGCGGGTCGCCCTCGAGCGCGGCCGCGAAGCAGAGGTCGTACGGCTCCCGGCCGAGCGCCAGCCACTCCAGCCCCGCCTCCTCCGCCGCCAGCCGGACGCAGACGCCGGCCTGCGCCCACCCCGACCGGATCGCCTCCGCCACGCCGCGGTGGTCCCGCGCCTCCAGCGCGATTGCGGGGCGCGCCTCCGCGGCCGGCCATCCCTCGAACAGCGCATCCAGCGCCCGGCGCGCGCCCGAGCCGCGCTCCCGCCCCACCCAGCGCAGCTCCGCGCGCCGCACATCCACGAGCGACTTCAGCCCCAGCCCCGGCGCCAACGCCACCACCTCGCTCCACCGCGCCACGTGCACCAGGCGGTAGTCGGGACCGAGCGCCTTCGCGACCGCCCGCCGGTTCGCGCCCCGCGTCTCGCCCAGGTGCACGCCCGCCACGTGCACCTTCCCCGCGCGCAGCAGCTCGAGCGCCCGCCGGCTCGAGCGCACGAACGGCAGCACGCGGATGGCGGGCCCGCCGCCGCGCGCAAGCGCCGCCGCGAGCAGCCCCACCGCCGGGTCGCACCCCGCCACCACCAGCGTCCGCGCGGGATCGCCCGCGTAGGCGGAGACGAACTCGCCGGGCGGCGCGTTCAGCAGCAGCCCGTCGTGCGGGAGCGCGCCGACCGGCGTGGCCTCCACCGGGTAGCGCAGCACCGCGCCGCCCACCGCCGCGCGCCAGAAGCGCCGCTCCCGGGGCGGCCGCTCCCAGGCCCAGGGCTCCGCCGGCGGCGGCCCGCCGGCCGGGAGCGCGAACAGGTCCTCGACCGCGCAGCCGAGCGCGGCCGCCAGAGCGAGCGCCGCGGCGGTGGACGGGACCACGCGCCGCGTCTCGATCGCGCTGATCGCCGCGCGCGACAACCCGGCGCGCGCGGCCAGCTCGACCTGCGACCAGCCCCGCCCGTGCCGTCGCTCGCGGAGCCGGGTCTCCAGCTGGGGGTCTGCCATGATCGTATCATAGGCGGCCAGGATCGTAGCAACAAGGAAACCGGGGGGCGGGCGCGGCCGGGACGGGACGGGCGGCCGCCCGCGCGGCCAGGCGAAGCCACGGGAACGGCGTTGCGTGGTTTTCGTCCGGGTTCGGAGCGAGGGCCGGCTCCTCGAACGGCGCCTCGGGCGGAGCCGCGGAATGGTGGACTCCGCGCTCGCCAGCAAAGCGGCGCACCGCCCGAGTGGGCGTTGGTGAGGGCCGAATCGATCTCGAGCGCCATTTCGGGTTTTCGCTGTTCGAGCCCGTTCGTGAAGCCGCTCTCGCGGGGTTCCGCAGCGCAAACCGCGTCACGGACGGGCTCGGGCTCGGGCTCCGCGCCTGCGGCGCTGGGCTCGGGCTCGAGACACCAATAGACGAGATCGAGATCGACCCCGCTCCCGGAACGGACCGCTTCCGGCACTGGCGGGCCCCCTGGCGGCCCGCGCCGCGGCGACCGCACCTTTGCGGGCGCGGACGCGCGCGGGGCGGCGCGCGACCGCCGACGACTCTTTCCGGATGGGGGATCATGCGTCTTCGTCTCGTTCTCGCGCTGCTGCTCGGCTCCGCCACGACGCTGGCGGCGCAGGTCCCGGACGCGGAGTACGCGGCGCGGCGCGACTCGGTGGCGGCGCGGCTGGGGGATGGGGTGGTGGTGGCGTTCGGCGGGCGGGAGCCGGTGACGGACTACACGTCGTTCTTCCAGCTCCCGGCGTTCCGCTACCTGACGGGCTTGCTGGAGCCGGACGCGGCGCTGGTGCTGGTGGTTCGGGGCGGCCGCGGGGAGGCGCGGCTGTACACGGAGGCGGTGCCGGCGCGGCGGCAGGTGTACTACGGGTTCCTGGAGACGCCCGAGGCGCTGGAGCGGCGGACGGGGCTGCGGGTGCGGCCGCTGGCGTCGCTGGGGGCGGACGTGGATTCGCTGCTGGCCACGGGGCTGCCGCTGTACCAGTTGCGGGACTACGAGGCGCAGGACTTCGCGCGGCAGGACTCGCTGACGCGGGGGAGCCGGTTCGTGGCGCAGCTCCAGGCATCGCATGCGGGGCTGGAGGTGCGCGACGCGCACGAGATCGTGAACCGGCTGCGGGCGCGGCGGAGCGCGGCGGAGCTGGGGCTGGTGCGGCGGGCGGTGGAGATCACGGTGGAGGCGCACCGGGAAGCGCTGGCGGCGATCCATCCCGGGATGCACGAGTACGAGGTGCAGGCGCTGGTGGAATCGGTGTTCCGGCGCAACGGCTCGGAGCGGCCGGCGTTCGCGAGCATCATCGGGTCGGGGCCGAACTCGACGACGCTGCACTACTTCGCGAACCGCCGGGAGATGCGGGATGGCGACGTCGTGGTGATGGACATCGGGGCGTCGTACGGCGGCTACGCGGCGGACGTGACGCGGACGGTGCCGGTGAACGGCCGCTATACGCCGGAGCAGCGGGCGGTCTACCAGCTCGTGCGGGACGCGCAGGCGGCGGCGGAGCGGGTGGTGCGGCCGGGGGCGAGCGCGGTGGCGTCGACGGACTCGGCGGTGGTCGTGCGGCTGCGGGGGCTGGCGCGGCTCGGGCTGATCGAGTCTCCGGAGGCGACGTTCGATCCGCCGTGGCCGGCGGACTGCGTGCGGGACGCGCGAGCGTGCCGGCAGGGGCAGCTCTTCATGATCCACGGGATCTCGCACGGCATCGGGCTGGAGACGCACGACCCGGCGCAGTTCTACTACGGCGACCGCACGTTCCAGCCGGGGGACGCGTTCACGATCGAGCCCGGGATCTATATCAGCGAGCGGCTGCTGGACATCCTGCCGGACACGCCGCGCAACCGCGCGTTCGCGGCGAAAGTGCGGGCGGCCGTGAAGAGGTACGAGGGCGTCGGCGTGCGCATCGAGGACGACTACATCGTGACGGACCGCGGGTCGGAGTGGATCTCGCGCGCGCCACGGGAGATCGACGAGATCGAGCGCCTGATGGCGGGGAGGCGGCCGAAGGCGTAGGGAGATTTCCGGGTCCGCGGCCTGCGGCCGCTGGTCCGGGCCCGGGAAGCACGGCCTCTCCATGCGAAGACCCCACCGGTGTCCTGGTGGGGTCTTCGCGCGTCGGCCTGACGCCGGACCGGCGTCAGGCGGCCTGCGCCTGCGGCGGGGCGGCCGGGGCGCCGGCCCAGCTCGCGTTGCAGCCGAGGGCGCCGGCGCAGAGGAAGCGGCCATCGTCGCCCGCGGAGAGGACAATGTCGTTGCCGCAGTAGGGGCAGCGCCCCGGGCTAGAAGTGGGGTTCATCTATGCCTCGCCGGTTCATGGTCCGTTGTCAGCCCGTCCAGCATGCCGTTTCCATTGCAGGACCGGGGCCACGGCGTCGACGGTGGGCCTGAGACGTAACATGTTGCCTTAAACGACGATGCGACGTCGTAACGATCGTGCGCCGAAACCACCGCCGGTGCCGGTCGTAGGGTCGAGGGCGCGCGTTCCCGGCCGCCCTCGACCTTCAGGCAGGATACCCCCGATGGACTCATTGGTGCAGGACATCCGGTTCGGGCTGAAGCTGCTCCGGAAGGAGAAGGGCTTCACGGCCGCGGTGCTGGTCACGCTGGCGCTGTGCATCGGGGCGAACGCGGCGATGTTCAGCGCGGTCAGCTCGGTGGTGCTGCGGCCGCTGCCGTTCCCGCACCCCGAGCGGCTGGTGAAGCTGCTGAACAGCTACCCGAACGCCGGGGGGCCGCGCGGCGGCGCCGGCGTGCCGGACTACGACGACCGGCGCCGGGAGATCGCGGCGTTCGACGCGGTGGCGCTGTACCGGGGCGGCGGGGTCACGATCGGCGAGAGCGGGAGCCCGGAGCGGGTCTCGGCGCTGCACGTGACGCCGTCGCTGTTCCGGGTGCTGGGGGTCCGGCCGGTGCTGGGGCGGGCGTTCACGGAGGAGGACGGCGAGCTCGGGAGCGAGCACAAGGTGGTGCTGAGCTACGCGCTCTGGCAGCAGCGCTTCGCGGGGCGGGATGTGCTCGGTACGGACATCCGGGTGAACGGCCAGCCGTACACGGTGGTGGGGATCCTGCCGCGCGGCTTCGCGTTCGAGGACCCGGAAGCGCGGCTGTGGCTGCCGCTGGCGTTCACGCCGGCGGATCGCGGGGACGACCGGCGGCACAGCAACAACTACCAGATGATCGCGCGCCTCCGGCCGGGCGCCACGCTGGAGCAGGCGCAGCAGCAGGTGGACGCGCTGAACCGGCGCAACGACGAGCGCTTCCCCGCGTTCCGGGAGATCCTCCGCGCGGCCGGCTTCCACACGATCGTGGCGGGCTACCGGGACGACCTGATCCGGGATGTGAGCGCGACGCTGTACCTGCTGCAGCTCGGCGTGCTGCTCGTCCTCCTCATCGGCTGCGTGAACGTGGCGAACCTGGTGCTGGTTCGCTCGACGGCGCGGGTGCGCGAGCTGGCGCTGCGCTCGGCGCTGGGCGCGCCGCACCGCCGGCTCGTGCGCCAGCTCCTGACGGAGAACGTGCTGCTGGCCACGGGCGGCGGCGGCCTGGGGCTGGTGGTGGGGTGGGCCGGCGTACGCGCGTTCCGCGCGCTCGGCGCCGGCCAGCTCCCGCGCGGCACGGAGATCCACATGGACGCCGTGGTCGTGCTCGGGACGCTGCTCCTGGCCGTGGTGGCCGGGCTCGTCTTCGGCGCGATCCCGGTGGCGCGGCTCCGGGCGCACCGCCTGGCGGCGATCCTGCGCGAGGAGGGTCGGTCGGGAACGGCGGCGAGGAGCGCGGTGGCGCTGCGCGCCGCGCTCGTCGCCGGGCAGGTGGCGCTCGCCTCGGCGCTGCTCGTCGGCGCGGGGCTGCTCATCACGAGCTTCGTCCGGACGCTGGGGGTCGATCCCGGCTTCCGCACCGACCACGTGCTCACGGCCGCCGTCTCGCTGCCCGTGACGCGCTACCCGGACGAGGCCGCGCGCCGCCAGTTCGCGCAGCGCGCGGTGGAGCGGGCGCGGGCGATCCCGGGCGTGGTCGCCGCCGGCGCCACCGACTACATCCCCTTCGGCAACGACGACAACGGCAGCGCGATGACGCCGGAAGGGTACGTGCCGCAGCCGGGAGAGTCGCCGCTGGCGCCGCTGTGGAGCCTCGTGACGCCGGGGATGCTGGAGTCGATCCGGCTGCCGCTGGTTCGTGGGCGTCTGTTCCGGGAAAGCGACGACGCGGCCGGCGCACCCCGCGTCGCCTTGATCGACCAGTGGCTGGCGAAGCGCTACTGGCCCGGGCAGGACCCGACCGGCCGGAGGCTGTTCCAGGGCGTGCCCGGCCTCATGCCCGACTCGGAGATCCAGTACTACACGATCGTGGGCGTGGTGAAGGACTCCCGCTTCGAGAAGCTGACGGGCGACGTCGCGCCGGGCCACGTCTACATCGCCAACGGCTCGGACCCTTCGGCGCACCTCTACTTCACGGTGCGGACGGCCGGCGATCCGCTGGCGGCCGCGGGGACGCTGCGCTCCCGCATCGCCGCGATCGATCCCGACCTCCCCGTCTACGACGTGAAGACGATGGAGGAGCGGATCAGCGCGTCGCTCACGCTGGCCCGGGCGCGCATGGTGCTCCTCGCCGGATTCGGCTCGCTCGCGCTCTTCCTGGCCGCCGTCGGCATCTACGGCGTGCTGGCGTACGCCGTCGCCCAGCGTACCGGCGAGTTCGGCATCCGCGTCGCGCTCGGCGGCACCGCCCGCGACATCTTCGGCCTCGTGCTCGGGCAGGGCGCGCGCATGCTCGGCGTCGGCCTGCTGGTGGGCGTGGCCGGCAGCCTCGCGCTGACGCGCTTCCTGCGCGGCATGCTGTACGGCGTGAGCGCCACCGACCCGCTCGTCTTCGCGGCGGCGATCGCGCTTCTCGTGGCCGTGACCGCCGCCGCCTGTCTCGTCCCCGCCCGCCGCGCGACGCGGATCAGCCCGGTGGAGGCGCTGCGGGGGTGAGGGAGGATCAGCGCAGGGTGTCGATGCCGCACGCCCCGATCTCGATCTCGAGCCCGAGGACGCGTCCGCGCCCAGCGCCGCGGGCGCGGAGCCCGAGCCCGTCCTCACGTCCGCGGGCCGCGTCCGGCTCCAGGAGTGTCACACGGAGGGGCCGTTCCGGGCCCCGGCGGCGTCCCCGAAGGCAGACGAACGCCGCCGGGCTCGGATCGGGACCGAAACGGACGGCCCGCCTACACGTCGCTCGTCATGATGAAGAGCGGCTTGCCGTTGAAGCTCTCGTAGATCGGGCGGAGGCGGTCCGTGTTGTAGTACTTGCCGACGTCCACGAACTTCTTCTGGCCCATGACGGACTGGAGCGGCACGCTGTCGTAGTGGCCGCGGTGGACGCTGACGAGGCGGCCGTACTGGCGGGCGAGGACCAGGTCGAGGGCGAGGTTGCCGAAGGCCATGGGGACGATGCTGTCCATGGCGTCCGGGTCGCCGGAGCGCACGAGGTAGCCGAGGCGCTGGTTGACGACGTCGATGCGACGGCCGTTGTTGTACTTCGGCGACAGCTCCTTGAGCGCGGCGGCGACCTTGTCGCCGATGCCGCCGAGCTTGCGGTGGCCGAACATGTCGGCCTCGTCCCCCTCGAACGACATCTGGTCGTGGTGCGCCATGGTCGCGCCCTCGGAGACGAGCACGACGGCGTAGCGGCTGGGGTGCCGGTTGCGGTCGTAGGTGAGGAGCTCCGCGAGGTGCTCGACGTCGAAGGGGAACTCCGGGATGATGCAGCGGTCGGCGGCGCCGGCCATGGTCGGGAGGAGCGCGGTGAAGCCGGCGTAGCGGCCGAAGACCTCGATGACGAGGAAGCGCTCGTGGGAGCCGGCCGAGGTGCGCAGCCGGTGCGTCAGCTCGATCGTGCGGGTGACGCAGGTGCTGAAGCCGATGCAGTAGTCGGTGCCGGGCACGTCGTTGTCCATCGTCTTCGGCATGGCGACGACGGGGACGCCGCAGTCGTGCAGGCGCGCGGCGTAGCTGAGCGTATCGTCGCCGCCGATCGGGATGAGCGTGTTCACGCCGAGGAACTCGAGGTTCTTCAGGACGTGCGGCGTGATGTCGTTGATGTCGTCGGGGTAGTGGTCGGCCAGGTGAGCGGGGATGCGCCCCTTCGGCAGGTGGCTCGGCCGCGTGCGCGACGTGTGGAGGAACGTGCCGCCGGTGCGGCCGGCGCGGTTCACCTCCGCCTCCGACAACTCCTGCACGTTCTCGGAGTTGTCGGCGTCCTTGTCCGGGATCAGGTCGACCAGCCCCGCCCACCCCTTCCGAATGCCCAGGACCCGATACCCTTCGCGCAGCGCGCGGATCGTGATGGCGCGGATCGCCGGGTTCAGCCCCGGCACGTCCCCGCCGCCCGTCAGGATGGCGATGGTGCCCTTGCTCGTCTTTGCCATTTTCCGATGTAACCTCGTGTAGCATCCCGCGGTTGCCCGGCCAGCCCGTGGCCGTCGGCGGGCGCGAATCGTGGAGGATGGGGAACCGGGCGGCGGCCTGCAACGGGGGGTCCGACACAGAAGCGCCGCCGGCACCGCCGTTGTATTCCACCCCGCGCCGCCACGCTTGTGCCCGATGCTCGCGGCCCGCATCCTGCTGGCGGCAGCGCGGCGCTCCCCGGCCGCCGGCCGACCCACGCTCCCCCTGCACGACAGGGACGGATGACCAGAGTACCGGGATGGCTCCGACGCGCGCCGCACCCCCGCGGCGCGCGCCTCCGCCGCCGCTCGCGTCCGCTGGCGCTGGGCGCGCCGGCGATCGCCATCCTCGTGCTGGCCGCGGGGCGCTGGCACGCGGCGCCCCGCCCGGCAGCGCGGCCGGCACCGGCCGAGCTGCCGGCGCTGGATGCGCTCCCGGCGGCGCAGGTCCGGGCCGACCCGGAGGAGGGGCGGCTCGTGATCTCGCTCCCGCCGGTGGACCTGCCGGCCGCCGCCCACGGCCACATCCCGATGACGCGGCTCCCGCTCTACCAGGCGATCATCCCCGTCGACGCCTCGCTGTACGCGGCACGGGTCGAGATGGTGGACGCGCGCGGCCGTCGCCTGCCGACCGCGCTGCTGCACCACTTCAACCTGAGCGACCCGGGGCGGCGCGAGCTGTTCCTGCCGATCGGCCTGCACATCCTGGCGGCGAGCAAGGAGACGCCGGAGCTGCGGGTGCCGGGGCTGGTCTTCGGGCTGCCGCTGGCGCGGGGGCAGCGGCTGATCACGAGCGCCATGGTGCACAATCCGACGAGCCGGGCGTACCGCGGCGTGCGCGTGCAGCTCGTCCTCGACTACCGCGAGCCGGGGCGCATCTTCCCGCTGTACGAGGCGTTCCCGTGGGTGATGGACGTGATGTTCCCGATCGGCCAGCAGCCGGGCGGGAGCAAGGCGTTCGACCTGCCGCCGGGGCGGTCCAGCCGCTCGTGGGACGCGAGCCCCGCCGTCCCCGGCCGCATCGTCGGCCTCGGCGGCCACCTGCACGACTTCGGCGTGGCGCTCGAGCTGAAGGACGTGACCGATGGCACGGTGCTGTGGCGCGGCGAGCCGATCCGCGATTCGACCGGCCAGGTGCTGCAGATCCCGACGAAGATGTTCTACGGCTGGCGCGGCATCGGCACCCGCGTCTACCCGGAGCACCGCTACCGGCTCACGGTCTTCTACGACAACCCGACGGGGCGGGTGCTGAAGAACGGCGGGATGGGCGCCGTCGCCGGGCTGTTCATCCCGGACGACGACGCCGACTGGCCGGCCGTGGACACGACGGACGCGGACTACCGGCAGGACCTGCTGGACACGATGAATCCCGGCGGGCCGGTCATGATGATGGAGCACGGCGCGCACTGAGCGCGTGAGCCGGCGTGGGCCGGGGCGGAGCCAGCGTGCTCCCCAGGAGCACGCCGTCGGCCCAGTAGGCGCCGGTCCCGCCGGCGGGGAGCAGGTCGTAGGTGGCGGGTCCGGCGGCGACGCGCTCGACGCCGAGGACGCGGGCGCCCGCCAGCGTGTCCCCCGGCGCCAGGTCGGCCAGGCGGCGCCCGTCCGCCGTCGGGTGGCCGGGCGAGGCGAGGACGCGGCGGCCATCGGAGAGGCGGAGGTCGACCAGGCGGTGGCCCGGCGGCGTCGCCACCCGCACCGTCCGCAGCACCGGCGCGGCGATGCGCCGGCCCGCCGGATCGAGCGTCCACACGATTGTCCCCGCATGTAGCGCCCGCACCGCGACGGCGCCGGCCGGCGTCGAGATCCGGGTGTCGCCGTCCAGGCAGATCGGACACGTCGCCACGGTCGGCGTGCGGCCCCGGACGGCGATGCGCCCGAAGCGGTCGATCGAGCCGCTCACCTCGTTCACGCCGTTCTCCTCCGTGGCGCGGAGCCGGAAGTCGTACCCGCTCCCCGGCGGCAGCAGCGCGAGCAGCGTGACGGCCGCCAGCTTCTTGTGCTCCCGGTAGATCGCGAGCTTCTCGGCGTCCGTGAACTCCGCGCGGCCGGCGAGGCCGAGGTGCTCGAGGATGGCCTGGAACTCCTCCGTCTCCTGCGCGATCGCCGGGAAGCGCTCGAGCGCGAGCTTCTGCTCGTCGTCCCGCGCGATCGGGTAGTAGTCCGGGTCGCACCAGAAGAGCGTGAACCGGTCCAGCAGCCGGTACCGGAGCTGCGCAGCGGAGAGCTCGACGTCCGCGGACGAGGAGACGGAGCGCGTGCAGGCGCCGAGCGTGAGGACGAGCAGCAGCATCGTCAGGCGACGCGGTGGCTTCATGGCCGGATCCCCTCTCCGTCGAGGTGCGTTCGCTTCCACGGACGGAACGCCGCGGCCGCGCCCGATGTGACGGCGAGGACCTTGCCCGCGCGCGCTCCGCGATCCCAGCTTCACGCGCACCCCTCACAGGAACGGTACGCGATGACCGCGCCGCACTCCCCCGGCCTGCCCATGTCCCGCCGGCGCTTCCTCGGCCTCGGCGCCTCCTGCGGCGCGCACCTCGCGCTCCTCGCCGTGGCCTCTCCCGCCGCGGCTCGAACGATGTTCCGGCTGCGCGGCCCGGGCAAGGTCGTGGTCGAGGAGCCGTGGGCGCGCATCGAGGAGGTGGCCGACGGCGTCTGGGCCGTGATCTCGACGCCGCTCCAGGACCGGAAGACGGTGTGCAACGGCGCCATCGTCGCCGGAAAGGAACGGGCGCTCGTCGTGGAGAGCTTCGGCTCCGCGGACGGCGCGCGCTGGGTGGCCGGGTGGGCTCGGCGCCTGACCGGCCGGACCGGCGCCGACGTGCTCGTCACCCACTACCATGCCGACCACACCGGCGGCGTCGAGGGGTATGCGCCCGCCGGCGAGTGGACCGGCTCGCGGCTGCGGACGACGCGGACCACGATCGACCTGGTGCGCGGCGACGACGCGCGCCGCAAGCGGGCGCCGGACGCCGCGCGGGACGAGCTCCTCGGCGGCGCCGAGATCGTGGACGTGGGCCGCCGGGGCACGATCGACCTCGGCGGCCGCGTGCTGCGGGTGGTGCCCCGCGCCGGCCACACGGCCAGCGACCTGACGGTGGAGCTGGACGAGGCCCGCGTGGTGATCGCGGGCGACCTGCTGTGGAACCGCATGTTCCCCAACTACGTCGACGCGACGCCGTCCGTGCTGTCGAAGTCCGTGCACGCGCTGCCGCACGGCAAGGGCACGGTGTACGTGCCGGGGCACGGCCCGATGGCCGATGCGGACGACCTGCGCCGCTACCGGGAGCTGCTCGACGCGGTGGAGGACGCGGCGCGGCGCGCGCACCGGGCGGGCGTGCCGGCGGCGGAGGCGGCGAAGACGTTCAAGGTGCCGGCGTCGCTCGGGGAGTGGCTGCTGTTCTCGCCGCGCTACTACGAGGTGGCGCTGGGGGCGTGGGAGAAGGAGCTGGGCGCGCACTGAGGCGGGCGGCCGCCGGCTCCCCTTCCCTGCGTGCCGACGGGCGCCAAACCCCGTAAGTTGCCGGCGCCCGCGCTCGCCCCCGCCTGGAGCCGCCCATGTTCGCGGTCGACAACTACCTTCTCGTCGGCGCGCTCCTCGTGCTCCTCGGCATCATGTCGAGCACGCTGTCCTCGCGCATCGGCCTGCCGGTGCTCGTGCTGTTCATCGGCGTGGGGATGCTGGCGGGGTCGGAGGGGCTCGGCGGCATCGCGTTCGAGGACTACCGCCTGGCGCACGGCCTGGCCACGACCGCGCTGGCGCTCATCCTGTTCGACGGCGGGCTGCGCACGTCCCTGGGCGCGCTGCGGGCCGTGCTGGCGCCGGCGGTCGCGCTGGCCACCGTGGGCGTGCTGGTCACGGCGGCGATCACCGGGGTGGCGGCGAGCCGGTTCCTGGGGCTGCCGCTGCTGGAGGGGATGCTGCTGGGGAGCATCGTCGCGTCCACGGACGCGGCGGCCGTGTTCGCGGTGCTGCGCTCGACGGGGCTGAACCTGCCGCCCCGGCTGGCGAACACGCTGGAGGTCGAGAGCGGATCGAACGATCCGATGGCCGTGTTCCTGACGATCGGCCTGATCGAGGTGCTCCTCGGCCGGGAGCCGCTCGGGCCGGGGCTCGCCGTGCTGTTCGCGCGCCAGATGCTGCTCGGCGGCGCGGCGGGCCTGGTCGTCGGCAAGGCGACGCTCCAGCTCGCGAACCGGCTGGACCTGGCCACCACCGGGCTCTACCCCGTACTCACGGCGGCGGCGGCGCTGCTGGCCTACGGGCTCGCCGCGACGCTCGGCGGCAGCGGCTTCCTGTCCGTGTACCTGGCCGGCATCGTGGTCGGCAACGGCCGCATCGTCTTCGAGCGCGGCGTGCTGCTGTTCCACGACGGCATCGCCTGGCTCTCGCAGATCGCCATGTTCGTCCTGCTCGGGATGCTGAGCTTCCCGAGCCGGCTGGCCGCGGTGGCCGGGCCGGCGCTCCTCGTCACGGGCGTGCTCGTGCTGGTGGCGCGGCCGGCCGCCGTCGTGGCGATGCTGTCGCCCTTCGGCTACCGCCCCCGCGAGCTGCTCTTCGTCTCCTCGGCCGGGCTGAAGGGCGCGGTGCCGATCGTGCTGGCCACGTATCCGCTGCTGTCCGGGCTGAAGGACGGCCCGCTGATCTTCGACGTCGTCTTCTTCGTCGTGCTCGTCTCCGCGGCCGTGCAGGGGTGGTCGCTGCCGCCGCTGGCGCGCGCGCTCGGGCTCCAGCGGCCGCTGCCGCCGCCGGCGCCGGTGAGCCTCGAGATCACCGCGCTGCGCAGCGTGGATGGCGACATCGTCGAGTACGTCGTCACCCCGGCCACGCACGCCGCCGGCCGCCAGGTGCGGGAGCTGGCGCTCCCCGACGGCGCCGTGCTGGCCATGATCTCCCGCGGCGAGCGGATCATCCCGCCCCGCGGGAGCACGACCGTCGAGCCGGACGACCACGTGTTCCTGGTCGTCACGCGGCACGCCCGCCCTCTGGCCGACCGGGTCTTCGCCAGCGGCCCCGGGCCGGCGCCGGAGCTGCCGGTGCGCGTCGAGTTCCCGCTGCGCGGCGACACGACCGTCGCCGACCTGGAGGAGTTCTACGGCATCCGGCTGGGCGACGACCGCGAGCGCACGCTCGACGAGCTGCTCCGGCAGCAGCTCGGCGACCCGCCGGCGCCGGGCCGCGGCGTGACGCTCGGGCCCGTCCGGCTGTACGTGCGCGCCGTGGCTCGCGGCCGGATCGAGCAGGTGGGACTGGTGCTGGGGGACGATGCCTGACGCGGGGTGGGAACCCCGCCGGCGGGGGTCGGGGTACTCGGCGCGACGACGCGGGCTCCGCCGGAGGAGAGAACCCTGAACCGAATCGCTCGTCTCGCGGGCGCCTTCGCCATCTCGCTGGCCGCGACGCTGGCCACGAGCCGGATGGCCGCGCCGCCGGCGCCCGCTCCCGCTGCGGGCGCGTGCCGGCCGGCCGCGCCGGCGTGCGCGCTCTCCGCCGGCGGCGGCGCCGCGGCGCCCAGCCTCCTCGCCCGCGCGGGCGCCGGGCCGGTCACGGCGCTGCGCGGGCCATCCGGCTCCGGCCCGCACCCAACCGGCGCAGAGGACCGGAACGGCCTCGCCGCGCACCTCGCCGCGCGGGCCGATGCCGCCGCGACGCGGCTCCGCGCCATCGGCCGGCGCCACCTCGAGCATTCCGCCATCCTCGCCCGGGCCCGGCTGGGACGCCTCGGCTGGCCCGCCACCGCCCCACCCCTACCGCTCCCCGCGTAGCACGAACGTTCCGCCCCGGCGGATCAACCCAGAACCCCGGTCGCCACGGCCGCGGCGGTCGCCGCGCGCCCGCGGCGCCGAGCACGCGCAGGAGCAGCCATGATTCCGGTCCTTTTCGCGACGCTGCAGTCGAGCGGCGTCACGCTGTCGCGCATCGTCGCCGACATCCCGCACGACGCGTCGGCGATCTTCATCTACATCTTCACGGCCGTCTCGCTGTGGCTGGTGGTGTGGGCCAGCCGGAAGAGCGCGGGCGGGCCGCCGCCGCCCACGGACCACATGTAGCCGGCGGGCGGCGGCGGCCTCCCGCGAAGGCGTCGTCACGGCGCCGTGGGAGGCCGCGCCCCCGCGGCCGACCGGCGCCCGGCCTCCCTCGGAGCCGGGCGCCGTCGTATCTTCCGGCTGCACGGGCTCGCCCGGCGCGGCGCACGGGCGCGCGGCCGGGCACCCCTCGCCGCGAGCACATGCCGAGCGTTCCCGAGCTGCCGACGCTGACCGCCACCCGCTACGTGCAGCCACTGCGCGAGGGCGGCTCGCTCCCGGCGGTGGTGGACACCGACGAGGGCGGGCTGTTCGTCGCGAAGTTCCGCGGCGCCGGCCAGGGCGCCAAGGCGCTCGTGGCGGAGCTGGTGGTGGGTCTGCTGGCGCGGGCGGCCGGGCTGCCGACGCCGGAGCCGGCGCTGGTGGAGGTGCTGCCGGCGTTCGGCCGCACCGAGCCGGACCCGGAGATCCAGGAGCTGCTGCGGGCGAGCCATGGCGTGAACGTGGGGCTGCGCTACCTCGACGGCGCGTTCAACTTCGATCCGACCGCCGCCGGCGACCTGATCACGCCCGACCTGGCGGCGCGCGTCGTCTGGTTCGATGCGTTCACGACGAACCCGGACCGCACGGCGCGCAACCCGAACATCCTGATCTGGGAGCGGCGGCCGTGGCTGATCGACCACGGCGCCGCGATCTATGCGCACCACGACTGGTCGGGCGTGGACGAGGCGCGTACGCGCACGCCGTTCCCGCTGATCCGGGACCACGTGCTGCTGATGCTGGCCGGGAACCTCGAGGACGCGGACGCGGAGCTGGCCGGGGCGCTGACGGCGGATGTCGTGGCCGAGGTGCTGGAGCGGGTGCCCGACGAGCTGCTCCTCGACCCGACGGCGCGCCCGGAGTTCGCCTCGGCCGAGGAGGCCCGGAGCCGCTACGCGCGCTACCTGAGCGAGCGACTGCGCCCGCCGCGCACGTTCCTGGCCGAGGCGCTCGCCGCCCGCGAGCGCGCCGCGCACGAGCCACCCCGCCGCCGCTCCGCCCGCCGATGACGACCGCCGCCTGGATCGACTACGCCTTCGCGGTGCTGCGCGCCGTGCCGCACCCGCACCTCGAGCGGTGCGTGCCCGTGGGCGTCGTGCTCCACGCCCGCACCGCCGAGTTCCTCGGCATGCGCGTCGTGACCGACCCGGAGGAGCTGGCCGCCCGCATCCCGGACGTCGACCCGGACCTGCTCTCCCGCTACCTGGAGACGCTCCGCGCCGTGGCCGAGGGGCTCCCGACCGCCGGGCCGATCGCCCTGGCGCCGCCCTCCGAGCGCTTCCACTGGCTCACCGCGCCCCGCTCCGACGTGCTCCAGAGCGGCCCCGTGCACGCTGGCCTGACGACCGATCCGGCGCGCGCGCTCGACGAGCTGTTCGTCGGATACGTCAGTCCGCGCGCGCAATAGCGGCACGCGCCGCCGCCTCACCCGTCCACCAGCTCCGCGTACTCCGGGTGCCGCCGGATGTAGCTCGCGACGAACGGGCACTCCGCCACCACCCGGAGCCCCTGCGCCCGCGCCCACTCCAGCGCCGTGCGCGCCAGCCGGCTGCCCACCCCCTTCCCCTCCGCCGCCGACGGCACCTCGGTATGCGTGAACACCACGGTGTCCTCGCCCTGGCGCCGGTACGCCGTGAAGGCAACGGCGCCGTCCACACGGGCCTCGAACCGTCGTCTATCCGGGTCGTGCCTGACGTCGATCGTCGCGCCGGCCTCGCTCATACTCCCCCTCCACGGCGTGTCGTTGCGTGTGGCCGGCGTCTCGCGCTCACGCGGCCCGGCGCGGCTCGACGGGCAAGCCCCGCGCCTGCCAGGCGTCCCACCCGCCGAGCAGCGCGCGGGCCCGCGTCCACCCCGCCTGCTGAAGCTCGCGCGCCACCCGGGCGCTCGTCGCTTCGTCCCTTCACGTGCAGTACAGCACGAGCCAGGCGTCGTACGGCAGGCCGAGCCGCGTGACCGTGCGCACCGCGTCGTCCGGCGGGATGCGCAGCGCGCCCGCCGCCATCTCGGTGCTGTCGCCCCAGGCCGAGTCCGTGCGCGCGTCGAGCAGGTAGTGCGGCGTGCCGGAGCGCTCCAGCGCGGCCAGCTCGTCGGGCGTGATCCGCTCGCGGTCCGCGACGACGTCCCGCGCCACGCCGCCCGCCTCCCGCGCGGCCGCCGGCGGCGGCGGCGCCACCTGCTCCGGCCCCGGGACGCGGGCGCCGACCTCCGGCGCCGCCGCGCCGGCCGCGCCCGCCGGGCGCTCGGCGGCCGGCAGCGGTGGCACGGAGCGCGGCGGCGGCGGCGCCGCCGTCGCCTGGGGGAGCGGCTCCGGCCGCGCGAGCAGCACCTGCGAGCCGCCGTGTACCACGATCGAGAGGAGCACCACGAGCGCGGTCACCGCGAACAGGTCCTGGCTCCCCGGCACGCCGGCGAAGACGGCCAGCAGCACCAGCAGGAGCGAGCTGAGCCCGCGCGGCCCGAACCAGACCACGAAAAGCCGGCTGCGCCGGTCGAGGCGGGTGGGCGCGAGCGTCGCCAGCAGGATCAGCGAGCGCGAGAAGAGCGCGACCGCGGCGAACGCCAGCGTCGCCGGCCGGACCACCTCCAACCCCAGCCAGATCGCGGAGACGCCCAGCGCGACGAACGTGAAGAGCAGCGCCATCGACGCGCTCGCCTCGCCGTAGTCGAAGAAGCAGTCGCACAGCTCGACGTCCACCGCGGCGATCGTGAGCCCCGCCGCGAACGCCGCGATGAAGCCGCTCCCGCCCACGGCCTCCGCCCCCGCGAACGCCGTCAGCGACACGCCCAGCACATAGAGCGACTCGTAGTCGCGCCGCACCCCGCCCCGCCGCCGCGCCAGCTCCAGCGCGCCGATCGCCAGCAGCGCCACCACCACGCCACCGCCGACGCCCAGGAGCAGCACCCGCCCGCCCACGGCCCACCACCCGGCCCCGGGCGTGGCCCCGGGGAGCAGCGTCGCGATGGCCACAAGCACCACCGGCAGCAGCAGCGCGTCGTTCATCCCGCTCTCGATCCGGAGCGCGGTCCGCGCCGGCGGCGGCGTCGCCGGGTTGCGCAGCACCCCCCGCAGCAGCACCGGGTCCGTCGACGCCAGCGCCGCGCCGAGGATCGCGCTCCGCGCCGCGTCCAGCCCCAGCAGCGCGTACGCCGCCACCCCCGTCACCACCGCCGTGAGCAGCGTCCCCGGACCGAGGACCACCGCCGCCAGCCGCACGTGGCGCTTCACCTCCTCCGGCCGCACGCCCACCGCGTCCGTGAAGAGCACGAGAAGCAGGCCGAGCATCGAGATCGCGCGCAGCGCGCCGGAGTCCAGCGGCAGGTCGAGCAGCCCCAGACCGTACGGCCCCAGCAGCGCCCCGATGCCCAGGAACACCAGGATCGCCGGGAAGCGGCTCCGCTCCACGAGCCCCGAGAGCAGAGCCGCCACCAGGATCACCCCGCCCACGACGCCCAGCATGCCGACCAGCGGCTCCAGCTTCACCACCCGTCTTCCTCCCTCCACGTCGAGCGACGGTCGCCCCGCGCCGCGCGCGGCCGCGACGCCACCACCCGCCTTCCGTAATCCCGGCGGCCTCGCCACGCCGGGCGCCGAACGCGCGGGCGCCGCACCACCACCCGCCGCGCGCCCACACCCCACGCCGGACGCACGCCGCGCGCCGCCGCCCGGATCACGCCTCCAGGTGCGCCTCGAAGTGCCGCGCCAGCACCGCCCGCGGCAGCGCCCCCACCACCCGCTTCACCTCCCGCCCGTCCCGGAAGAACAGCAGCGTCGGCAGGCTGCGCACACCGTACTTCGCCGCCGTCACCGGGCTCTCCTCCGTGTCCACCCGCGCCACCCGCACCCGCCCCGCATACTCCCGCGCCAGCTCCTCCACCACCGGCTCCAGGTACCGGCACGGCGCGCACCACTCCGCGCCCAGGTCCACCACCGCCAGCCCCGCCTGCCCCTCCACCTCCGCCGCGAAGTCCGCGTCGGTCAGCGTGCGCACGTGCTCGCTCATCGTCGTCTCCGTTTCCGTCTCGTCCCGTGCCGTCGCGGCGCAACGGCATATTTACAATCGTCTATGTAAGGCGACGACGGGGCGGAGGGTTCCCGGATTCACGGCACCGCCGCGCCGGCGCCCTGCGCGGCGCCGAGGCGGGCGGACAGCTCGCGCAGGTACGCATCCAAAACGGCGCGGCGCAGGCAGTAGTGCACGTACTGCCCCTCGCGGCGGGACTCGACGAGGCCGGCGACGACGAGCTCCTTCAGGTGGTGGGAGACGGTGGGCTGGGTGACCTCCGATTCGGCGACGAGCGTCTGGCAGCCGAGCTCGTCGACGGCGGCGATCCGCGCCAGCATGTCGAAGCGGCGCGGGTCCGAGAGCGCTTTGGCGATGCGGAAGAACTGCTCGGGGTCCACGGGGCCTCCGGGTCGCGGGACGCGGAATAATACGGCGAGCCCGGCGGACCGGTCGAGCCCGGGCGCCGTCGGTGAGCCCGCGGCTCGCGGTCGCCGGCGAGGCCGTCAGCCGCTCGTCGCGCGGGGGGAGATCCCGAAGCGGTCCAGGCGGAACGGCGCGAGGTCGAAGCGCGGGCGGCCGCCGGCGAGCAGCTCCGCCTGCAGCTCGCCGATCGCGCTGGAGAACTTGAAGCCGTGGCCGGAGCAGGGGCTGGAGACGAGGACGTGCTCGGTGGCCGGGTGGAAGCCGATGACGAAGTGCTCGTCGGGAGTGTTCGTGTACATGCACACGGAGGAGCGGAGGAGCGGGCCGTCGGCGCCGGGCATGAAGCGGCGCAGCAGCTCGCGGACGCGCTCGACCTCCTCCTGGGCGACGTCGCGGCGGAGCGTGTCCGGAACGGCCGGCTCGCCCTGGTGGTGGAGCCCGACCTTGACGCCGTGGCCGGTGTCGGGGAAGCCGTACCAGGCGCGGCCGGGCGCGGTCTCGGCGATGAAGATCGGGAAGCGGTCGGGCGCGTAGAGCTCCGGTGCGCGCTCGGGCCGGAACCAGTGGACGACGACGCGCTCGACCGCGAGCGGGAGGCGCAGCTCGGGCAGCAGCGACCCGGTCCAGGCGCCGAGGGTGAGGACGAGGCGGTCGGCGGTGCAGGCGCCGCGGGGGGTGGTCACCTCGACCGCGTCGCCGGAGGCGCTCCAGGCCAGCGCGGGCTCGCCGGCGCGGAGCTCGGCGCCGGCACGGCGCGCGCCTTCGAGGTGCGCCTCGACGCACGCCTCGGGGACGAGGAGCCCGGCGCGCGGCTCGAAGATGCCGACATCCCCCGGCGGCGGGCGGTAGCCGGGGAAGCGGCGGTGCAGCTCCTCGGCGGAGAGCTCCTCGAACGGGAGGGCGTGCTCGACGGCGCTGCGGCGCGCGCCGGCGGCCACGTAGCCGTCCGGCGGCCCGATCATGAGTCCGCCGGTGCGCAGGAAGAGATGGCGTCCGCTCTCGCGCTCGAGCTCCGCCCACAGCTCGTACGCCCGCCGGACGAGCGGGACGTAGAGCGGGTGCTCGAGGTAGGCCTCGCGGATGATGCGGGAGCCGCCGTGGGACGAGCCGCGGTCGTGTGGGGGCGCGAAGCGGTCGAGCCCGAGCACGCGCGCGCCCCGCCGCGCGAGGTGGTAGGCGGTGGCGCTCCCCATGGCGCCGAGCCCGGCGACGATGACGTCGAAGCGCTGCATGGGGATATGGGTACCGCCTCGGGCCGCGTCGGGCCAGGCCGCGCGGGCGCCGCCGCCGCCCGGGAACGCCGCGCCCCCGCCCGGGAACGACGCGCCGCCCGGGACCGACGCGCCGCCGCCCGGGCCCCGCCGCGGGCGACATGGCCCGCTTCCTGCCCCTGACGCCGCGCCGGTTCTGACCACTACGCGGAGGAGCGGAGTGCGGGCGCTGCCGTCTCTCAGGACCGAAGTCACGTCGCGGCGCGCGGCCGAGGGCCGGCGCGCGCGCCTCGGCGGCGGAGCCCGCGCGGCGCTGGCGGGCGCCCACGGCCCCGCGCCGGAGCGGGGCGCATGAAGAAGCTGCTGGAGATCGCGCTCGGCGTCGTGACGAGCATCGGCGGCTACCTCGATGCCGGCACGATCGCGACGGCCGCGGCCGCCGGCGCTCTCTTCGGCTTCGACCTCCTCTGGGTCATTCCGCTCGGGACGCTCTGCGCGATCTGCCTGGTCGAGATGTCCGGGCGCCTCTCCGCCGTGAGCCGGCACACGCTGCGGGACGCGATGCGGGAGCGGCTCGGCTTCGACTTCTTCGTGCTGACACTGGTTCTCGGCCTCGTCGTGGACGTGAGCGTGCTCGCGGCCGAGCTGGGCGGGATGGCCATCGCGGCGGAGCTCCTGACCGGGATCGCGTTCCGCTGGTGGGCGCTTCCGGCGGCCGTGCTGACGTGGCTGATCCTGTGGAAGGGGACGTTCGGCGTCATCGAGAAGGGCGTCGCGCTGCTCGGGCTCGTCACCGTCTCGTTCCTGGCCGCCGCCTGGACGCTGCACCCGCCGGTGGGCGCGCTGGCCCGCGGGCTCGTGCCGTCGCTCGGCGCCGGCGACCGCTTCCGCTACTGGTTCCTCGCCGTCGCCATCCTCGGCTCGCTCATCTCGCCGTACCTCTTCTACTTCTACTCGTCGGGCGCGGTCGAGGAGAAGTGGGACGAGAGCTACCTGGGCGTGAACCGGATCGTGGCGACGCTGGGCATGGCGTTCGGCGGCATCATCGCCATGGCCGTGCTGGTCGTCGCGGCGATGGTGTTCCACCCGAACGGGATCCGCGTGGAGCGCTACGAGCAGGCCACGCTGCTGCTGACGGCGCCGTTCGGCCGCGCCGGCTTCTACCTCTTCGCCGCCTCGCTCGGCATCGCCTGCCTCGGCGCGGCACTGGAGCTGGCGCTCGCGGTGGGTTACGACTTCGCGCAGGGATTCGGCTGGCGCTGGGGGCAGAACCGGCGCCCGCGGGACGCGGCCCGCTTCGCGCTCGTCTACACCGGCGCGCTCGCCGTGGCGGCGATCCCGATCGCGCTCGGCGTCGACCCGCTGGGAGTGACGGTGCTCTCCATGGCGTTCACGGCGCTCGTCCTGCCGTTCGTCGTCCTTCCCTTCCTCGCGCTCATGAACGACCGCGGCTACCTGCGCGAGCACACGAACCACCGGCTCGCGAACGCGGTCGTGCTCGCCGTCGTCGTGCTGGCGTTCGTGCTGGCGGTGGTGTCCATACCTCTCCAAATCCTTGGAGGAGGCTAACATGGACCTGGTGCGCGAGGTGCTCGACAGCCGGGTGCTGGACCGGGCCGGCCAGCCGATCGGGCGCGTCGACGGCATCGTGCTCCGGCTCCGCGACGGGGAGCCGCCGGTCGTCACGGACCTCGCGCTCGGCGGGCTGACCGCGGTGAACCGGCTGCGCCGGCCGTTCCGGGGCGTCGTCGCCTGGATCGTGACGCGCTGGGGGCTGCGGGCGGGGCGGGCGTACCGGATCCCGTGGAGCCGCGTGCACGACGTCGGCATCGACGTGACCGTGGGCGTGGACGAGCGCGAGACGCCGGCGCACGCGTGGGAGCGGCGGATCGGCCGTTCGATCGTCCGGCGCCTGGGAGGCTGACGTGGAGGTCCGGCTCGAGCGGCTCGTGGGGCGGCGGGTGGTCGACCGGGACGGGCGCGGGATCGGCCACATCGAGGAGGTCCGCGCCGAGGAAGTGGGCGGCGAGCTGCGGGTCGTGGAGTACCTGACCGGCACGCTCGGCGCGCGACGTCGCCTCATGCTGGCGACGCTGCCGCTGCACGCGGCCGGCGTGCTCGGGATCCCGCTCGCCGGAAGCGGCTACCGCATCCCGTGGCGGGAGTTGGACCTGACGGACCCCGACCGGCCGCGCACCCGCTGCCGCAGGGAGGAGCTGCCGCGGGACGGCGGCTGAGCCGCGGCGGCCGCGCGGCCCCGGAGCACCGGCCGGCGAAGCCCCCGGCCCGGCGGGCGCCCGGGTCGGCACTTCCGGCATCGCACCCCCTCCAACGCGACCATTGCGCCGCCGCCCGCCCGCGCCGGATCATACGGCCCGGCGGTCCGCCACACCCCGAACCTCACCCCCAGCTCCGGTCACCACGCGGGAGAGTCGTCATGACGCCACGCAGCCGTGTGTCCGGGCGGAGCGCATCCGCCCTCCTCGCCCTGGTGCTCCTCCTCCCGGCGGGGCTCGCCGCGCAGAAGCCCGCCCCGGCGCGGCCGTTCCCGGACACGGCGGCGCTCGCGCGCCTGAAGTGGCGCTACATCGGGCCCGAGGGGAACCGCGCCAGCTCCGTCGCCGGGGTGGTCGGCGACCCGACGACGTACTACGCCGGCGCGGCGTCCGGCGGCGTGTGGAAGACGACGGACGGCGGTCTCGGCTGGGCGCCGGTCTTCGACGACCAGGCGGTGCAGTCGGTGGGCGCGCTCGCGGTGGCGCCGTCGGACCACAGCGTGGTCTGGGCGGGGACCGGCGAGCCGTTCATCCGCAGCCACATCTCGATCGGCGATGGCGTCTACCGCTCGACCGACGGCGGGAAGACGTGGCAGCGCATGGGGCTGGAGAGGAGCGGGCGGATCGCGCGGATCGTCGTGCACCCGACGAACCCGGACATCGTCTACGTCGCGGCGGTCGGCCACGCGTACGGGCCGCAGCCGGAGCGGGGCGTGTACCGCACGCTGGACGGCGGCAGGACGTGGGAGAAGGTGCTGTTCGTGAACGACAGCACGGGCGCGGCGGACGTGGTGATGGACCCGTCCAGCCCGCGCACGCTGTACGCGGCGACGTGGCAGCTCGAGATCCACACGTGGGGGCGGCAGAGCGGCGGGCGCGGCAGCGGCATCTGGAAGTCGACGGACGGCGGCACGACGTGGAAGCGGCTGGAGAAGCACGGGCTGCCGGAGCGGCCGGTGGGGAAGATCGGGCTGGCCGTCTCGGGGTCGAGCCCGCACCGCGTCTGGGCGCTGATCGAGGCCGGCGACGGCATCCCCTGGGACACGGCGAAGACCGAGCCCGGCAAGCTCTGGCGCTCCGACGACGGCGGCGAGAGCTGGGAGATGGTGAGCGCCGACCGCGAGCTGGGCGGGCGCGGCGCGTACTACACGCGCATGGCGGCGTCGCCCGACAACGACAACGAGGCGTACTTCCTGACCGCGGGCTTCGTGAAGACGCTGGACGGCGGCGCGCACATCGTCGACCCGCCGCCGGCCGAGGTGCCGGGCGGCGACCACCACGACATCTGGATCGACCCGACGAACGGCGACCGCATGATCGTCTCGCACGACGGCGGCGTCAGCATCACGACCAACCGCGGCCGGAGCTGGCTGCGCGTGCAGCTCCCGATCGCGCAGATCTACCACGTGACCGTGGACAACCACGTGCCGTACAACGTCTACGGCAACCGGCAGGATGGGCCGTCGGTCATGGGGCCGAGCAACAGCCGCTACGCATCCGTGGCGTTCGGCGGGCCCGCCATCCCGCGCGGCGAATGGAAGAACGTCGGCGGCGGCGAGAGCGGCTGGGCCACGCCGGACACCGTGGACGACGACGTCGTCTGGTCGAGCGCGTCCGGCTTCGGCAGCGTCGGCGGCATCGTCGTCCGCTACAGCCGCAAATCGCAGATGTACCAGACGGTCGAGGTCTGGCCGATGAGCACGATCGGCACCGCGGCGAAGGACGTGAAGTACCGCTTCACCTGGACGTTCCCGCTCACGATCTCACCGCACGACCACAACCGGGTCTACGTCGGCAGCCAGTTCGTGCACGTCACCACGGACGGCGGCAAGAGCTGGAAGGTCATTTCGCCGGACCTGACGCGGAACGACAAGTCGAGGATGGGCATCTCCGGCGGGCTCACGCCGGACAACATCGGCGTGGAGTACGCGGGCGTCGTCTTCGCCATCGCCGAGTCGCCCGTGCAGAAGGACCTGCTCTGGGCCGGCACGAACGACGGCCTGATCCACGTCAGTCGGGACGGCGGCGCGCACTGGGAGAACGTCACGGCGAACCTGCCGAAGCTCCCCGCCTGGCTCACCATCAGCAACATCGAGCCCTCGAGGTGGGAGGCGGGCACGGCGTACCTGTCGGTGGACGGGCACCAGATGAACGACCGCGATCCCTGGATCTACCGGACCACGGACTACGGCAAGAGCTGGAAGCTGATCGTGGCGGGGATCCCGCGGAGCACGCACAGCTACGTGCACGTGGTGCGGCAGGACCCGGTGCGAAAGGGGCTGCTCTACGCCGGCACCGAGAACGCGCTCTACGTC
>DASTKT010000013.1:0-124898 GCA_035715725.1 Longimicrobiales bacterium
AGAGACCCGAAAGACCGGCCGCGCTCTCCACCGCGGATCCCGAACGTCTCCGGTCACGGTCTCGCCAGCGCGAGCGAAGCCCCCCAGGCGCCGTGAGAGAGCGCCCGGGGGGCTTCCTGTTTCGCTTCCGGTCTGGCTTCCGGTTTCGCTTGCTGTTTCGCTTCCGGTTTGGTCTCCAGCTCCGCCCGCGCCACAGGCGCGCCCTCCCGCTCTCGCTCCTGCCCGCCGCCTCGAGGTCGAGGCCGCCCGGAAGTCGACGACGCCCCGCGCACTCCCGTCCGCTCAGACGCCCTCGGCCTCCCGCAGAAGCTCGAAGAACTCCTCCGCGGACTGCGCGGCGATGAGTTGCTCGCGTACGGAGTCCTTGCGGACGAGCCGGGAGATTCGGCTGAGCGCCTTGATGTGGGGGCCGGCGGCGGTCTCGGGGCCGACGAGGAGGAAGAAGAGGCGGACGGGCTGGCCATCGAGCGCGTCGAAGTCGACGGGCTCGGCGGTGCGGCCGGCAGCCATCACGAGCTCGGGGACGGCGGAGGACTTGCCGTGCGGGATGGCGACGCCGTTGCCGATGCCGGTGGAGAGGACGGCTTCGCGCTCGCGGACGGCGCGGAGCACGTCCTCGGCGTCCTCGACCTGGTCGTTGCGGCTGACGACCTCCACCAACTCCCGGAGCAGATCCTCCTTGGTGCGGGACCCGAGGGGGATCTTGATGCGGTCGGGCGTGAGGAGATCGGTCAGGAGCAAGAGCCCTCGCGGGTGGCCGTGGTACCGTAAGCCGCAGCGGCGCGTTAAACTAACGATCCGAACCAGAGCCATCAAGCCGCCGAAGGTAAGGAATGACCGTGTCTTTTCGGGCGCTTCCCGGCGCCGTTCTGCTGGCGCTCGCGGCCGCCTCGGCCGCGGGCGCGCAGGGTGTGCTCGACTGGACGGTACGGACCTCGGCGGGCGCGGAGGCGCTGGAGCCGGGCGCGCCGGCGGTGTTCACGAACCCGGCGGCGATCGGGCTGATGGCGTCTCGCGGCGAGGGGATGCTGCTGCGGCTGGACACCCCGGACGCGATCGACCTGAACGGGCTGGCGGCTTCCGGCGCGCTGCGGCTGCGGCGGGGCGCGGTCCTGGGAGTGGGGTATCAGCACCTGGGGATCGCGGACATCGAGCGGACGAGCGTCTCGCCGGTCGATGGGGAGGGCACGTTCCAGGTCGCCGAGGACCGGATCTCGCTGGCGGCGGCCCAGCCGCTCTCGCCCAGCGTATGGGCCGGCGCGCTGGCGGAGTACGTGCGCTCGGACGCCGGCGTCGGCGCGACGAGCGACGTGCTCTTCGGTCTCGGCGCCGCGGCGCAGCTCGCGGGCGGTCTGCGGCCGACGATCGGCGGCTCGGCGCTGATCGGGCAGGACGGCACGCGCTGGAGCGCGGGGATCGCGGCGTCACCGCCGGGGATGGGCACGCTCCCGGTCGCGTTGCGGGCGAGCTACGGGATCACCGGTCAGACGGCGCGGAGCCTGGCGCCGGAGCACCGGCTGGCCATCGGCGGGAGCTGGCGCAACCAGCTCGGGGCCATGGTCGGCGTGGCGGCATCGGCGAGCGGCGGGGCGATGGACTGGGCGCCCGTCGCGCAGGCGGACCTGCGCCTGGGGCGGTACCTGCTCGGCGTGCTGCGCGAGGGCCTCGCCAACGAGTTCGGCGCCGCGTACCTGTTCCACTTCAATGTGAGATGGTAGTCCTGGAGGCGATGTGACACGCGACGTGGAGACGAAGGTGGACCTGCTCAGCCTGCTCCCGGAGGAGGTGGAGTCGCGGCTGCAGGAGCACTTCCTCTCCCGCGGCGAGCGGGCGTACCGCGCCCGGCAGGTGCGGGCGTGGCTGTACGAGCGCGACGCCGTCGCCTTCGACGAGATGACGGACCTGCCGGCGCGCGAGCGGCAGGCGCTGGCCGAGGCGTTCGAGCTGACCGCGCCGGCGATGGTTCACGCGGCCCGCTCCTCCGACGGCACGGTGAAGCACCTCTGGCGCATGGCGGACGGCGAGCTCGTGGAATCCGTGCTCATCCCCGCCGGCGAGCGACTCACGCTCTGCATCTCGTCGCAGGCGGGGTGCGCCATGGCGTGCGTGTTCTGCGCGACGGGCTGGTCGGGGTACCGGCGCCAGCTCTCGGCCGGCGAGATCGCCGCGCAGTTCCGCGGGGCGCGCCGGTGGGCGAGAGAGAACGAGCGGGGTCCGATCACGAACATCGTCTTCATGGGCATGGGCGAGCCGCTCATGAACCCGAAGGCGCTCTTCCCCGCCCTCACGCTGCTCAACCAGGCGTACGCCGTGGGCGCACGCCGGATCACCGTCTCGACGGTGGGGGTGGTCCCGGGGATCCGCGAGCTGGCCCGGCGGCCGGAGCAATTCCGGCTCGCGGTGTCGCTGCACGCACCCAACCACGAGCTGCGGCAGCAGATCGTGCCGATCGAGCGGAAGCACCCGATCCCGGAGCTGCTGGAAGCGCTGCGGGAGTTCGAAGCGGCCGGCGGCCGCCGGATCACGTTCGAGTACACGATGATCGATGGGGTCAACGACTCGCCGGCGCTGGCGCGCGAGCTGGCCGACCTGATCGCCGAGTTCCAGGCGCACGTGAACCTGATCCCTTACAACCCGATCCCGGGTCCCGACTGGCGCCCGTCTCCGCCGCAGCGGCTGAAGGCGTTCGCCGAGGTACTGCACGCGCGGGGGATCGAGGCGACCGTGCGGGAGCCGCGCGGGCGCGACATCGCCGCGGCGTGCGGTCAGCTCCGGGCGGAGCACGAGACCGCCCCACCGAAGCCGTTCCTCCAGCTCCAGCGGGCGAAGACGGAGCGCGTGGACTGAGCGACTCCGAACGGATCGTCTCACCGCAGAGACGCCGAGTACGCGGAGGACCGGCAACGGAAAGGCCGGGCGACGCAGCCTCGTCGAGCCCGAACCGATCTGGAGGCGGACCGGTGATCCGCGGGCTAGCCGTGCGACGCCGGACCCCGGGATGGCGGCCGGGTTGAACCGGTGATCCGCGCGGTACCGGTCCACCTCCGAGTCCGTGCGTCGACGCAGGCGCCGGCGTAGGCCGGATCCACTCTCCACGGATCGGTGCGCCCGCCTGCGAACGCTCCTCCCCGCCGGCTCCCGCCGTTCTCCGCCCCCTCTGCGTCTCTGCGGTGAAGCATTTCGGTTGACGTGCGCCGGCGCCGCCTACCGATCTCCGCCACCGAACAACCTCTTCCAGAGCGACATCCGCGCAGGCCGCGGCGCGGAGGTCGGCGGCCGGGCGGGCCAGTCCTTCCCGATCACCACGGTCACGTCGAGGAGCAGCGTCGAATCGAGCTGGGTCCGCACCTCGGGGATGCCGAGCGTGCGCGCGACGCCCTCGGCCTTGTCCCGGTTGCCGACCCGGTCGATCACCCTCGAGATGCCCCAGGGTCCGTCGGCGGCGTTGCCGAAGTAGACGACGTCGTAGCCTCGCGAGCGGAGGCGGTCGGTGACGTCGCGGGCCCGGCCGGCCCGGCCGGAGCCGTTCAGCACCTCGACGCGCACCGTAGACTGCGGACCCGACGGCGGCGCGGGCGGGCCGGTCGAATCGGCTCGTGGCGGGGCATCGGCCGCCGGGGGCGTGGGGGTGGAGGCGTCGCCGGAGGCGAGGCCGAGCGCGGCGGAGACGACGAAGGCGCCGGCCGCCAGGAGCGCCAGCGTGAGCGCGACGGCCTCGAACCGGGAGCGAGCGCTCATCGCTCCGCCGCGACGACGTTCCAGAAGGCCAGCGTCTCGGGGCGGATCGGGTGGCCGCGGTCGAGGAGATGGCGCAGGCGGGCCGCGACGACGTCGCGCAGGACGGGGGCCATGGCGCCGGGCATCCGGGCGCGGAGCGAGGCGCGCCAGACCGGGAGGAAGCCGCGGCCGGGCTCGAGGAAGTCCGCGAGGTAGAGGGCGCGCCCGGCGCCGTCGAGCTCCGGATGGCCGAGCGTGTGATAGCCGACGGCGTTGAGCAGCGCCTCGTCGAGGACGCCCTCGGTGCGCAAACGAGCGGCCGTGGCCGGTCCGTGCAGCAGCAGCCCCGGGAGCGAGCGGCACTCCGGCGGGACGTGGTCTCGCAGCTCGGCGGGGTCGGCATCGCGGAGCGCGTCGTGCAGCCAGGCGGCCGCGCGCCAGCGGCGGCGCTCCGGCTCCGGGAGGGTCAGCGCGCGGGCCCATTCGTCCATGAGCGCGGCGACACGGGCGATGTGCGCCTCACGCTCGAGACGGACCCGGGCCCAGTCGGGGAGCTGCCCGGCCGCGGCGCGGTCGAGAGCGGGGACCAGGACGCCGGCGGCGGTGACTTCGTGCATGGGTTCCTGCGAGGTTGCGACTACGGCAGAACGAGGTTGTCGATGAGCCGCGTCGGGCCCACGAAGGCCGCGACGGCGGCGACGGTTCCGGCCACGGCCGTCGCCACGGGCTCGAGCGTCTCCGGGTCGACGAGCTCGACGTACTGTGGCCGGACTCCTGGCTCCGCGTCGAGGACGGCGCGCATCGCGGCGAGGAGCCGCGCCGCATCGCGCTCGCCGGCACGGGCCGCGGCCTCGGCGGCGCCGAGCGCGCGTGAGAGCGCCCGGGCGGAGGCGCGCTCGGCGGCGCCGAGGTACACGTTCCGCGAGCTGAGCGCGAGGCCGTCCGGCTCGCGCACGATGGGCGCGACGACGATCTCGACCGGGACGTCGAGGTCCGCCACCATCCGGCGGACCAGGACCGATTGCTGGAAGTCCTTCTGCCCGAAGATGGCCAGATCGGGCTGGACGATGTTCAACAGCTTGGCGACGACGGTGAGGACGCCCTCGAAGTGACCGGGCCGCGCCGCGCCGTCGAGGCGGTCGGCGAGGCGGCCGGGCACGACGCGCACGACCGGCTCGCCGGCCGGATACATCTCGTCCCTCGCCGGCACGAAGAGCACGTCGACGCCGCGGTCGGCGGCGAGCGCCGCGTCGCGCTCGAGGTCCCGCGGGTAGCGGTCCAGGTCCTCGCCCACGCCGAACTGGAGCGGGTTCACGAAGATGGACATGACCACGAGATCGCCGCGGCGGCGGGCCTCGTCGACGAGCGAGAGGTGTCCCTCGTGGAGATACCCCATGGTCGGCACGAGTGCCACGCGGGCGCCGCCCCGGCGCGCCTCGGCGACGGCCGCGCGGACCGCCGCGATCGTCGGCGCGGTGATCACTCGAAGGAGTGCTCGGCGTCGGGGAACTCGCCGGCGCGGACCGCGGAGGCGTACTCCGCGACAGCCGCGCGCGTGGCGACGGCCAGCTCGGCGAAACGGCGGAGGAACTTCGGGCGGAAGCCCTCGTTGAGGCCGAGCATGTCGGGGAGGACGAGGACCTGCCCGTCGGTGTCCGGTCCGGCGCCGATGCCGATGGTCGGGATCTCGAGGTCGCGGCTGACCGCGCCGCCGAGCGCCGTGGGGACGAGCTCCAGCACGATCGCGAAGGAGCCGGCGTCCTGGAGCCGCCGGGCGTCCTCGCGGAGCCGCACCGCCGCCTCCTCGCCGCGGCCCTGCACGCGGTAGCCGCCGAGCGCGTGCACGGACTGCGGCGTCAGGCCGAGGTGCCCCATGACCGGGATGCCGGCGCGGACGAGCGCGCGGACGTGGCGCGCCGCCTCCTCGTCGCCACCCTCGAGCTTGACCGCCTCGGCGCCGCTCTCCTTCAGCACGCGCCCGGCGTTGCGGACCGTCTCTTCCGGATTGACCTGAAAGCTGAGGAACGGCAGGTCCACGACGAGGAGTGCCCGCTTGACGCCGCGCCGGACGGCGCGGGCGTGGTGGATCATCTCGTCGAGCGTGACGGGGAGCGTGGAGTCGTAGCCGAGGACGACCTGGCCGAGGGAGTCGCCGACGAGGACCACGTCGACGCCGGCCTCGTCCACGAGGCGGGCGAACAGGACGTCGTAGGCGGTCAGGACGACGATGCGCTGGCCACGCCGCTTCATGTCGAGAAGCTCGCGCGTGGTGACGCGGCGCTGAGGCTCGGCCGGGCCGGTGCTCATTCGAAGGTTTTCCAGTTCCCGGCGCGGGGAGAATGCGGCGCAACGGCGCGCCAATCCGCGAGTTGACGACGCCCGGAAAGTAGCGGCACCTTGGGGGGATGTCAAACCGAATCCGCTTCGATCCACTCCTCGTCCGGCACCTGGCGCACGAGCTTGCCGGCCGCCTCCGCGGCCAACGCGCACGCGCGCTCCGGCTCGATCCCGGCGCGCGGCTGGCCGCGCTCGAGCTGGAGCGCGAGACGCTGCTCCTCGACCTGCACCCCACACGCGGGTGGATCCGGATCGGCGGGCCTCCGGCGGCGCCGAAGGTGGTCGACCTGCCGCGGCGATCGGCCGTAGCGGAGGTGAGCGCGCCGGCCGACGAGCGGCTGCTGGTCATCGAGCTGGCGGGCGGACCGCCGGACCGGGTGCGCCGCATCGTCGTCGAGCTGATGACGAACCAGTGGAACGTGGTGGCGCTGGACGCGGCGGGGCGGATCGCCGCCGTGCTGTGGAGCCGCCGGGCGGGTGTGCGCGAGCTGCGGGCGGGTGTTCCGTACGCGGCGCCGGAGCCCGCGGGCCGGGAGGGCGCCGAGGCGCCGATCGGCGCGGCGCGCTGGCGGGAGCTGCTCGGCGGGGTGGCGCCGGCCGAGCGGAGCGGCGTGCTGCTGGAGCGGGTGGCGTACGCGAGCCCGATCAACGCGGGGGCGATCCTGGGCGAGGCCGCGGCGACGGAGGACGACGCCGAGCTGATGGCGGCGCACGCGCGCTACGCCGCGCTCGTGGGCGGGGACGCGACGTCGCCCCAGGTCCTGGAGCTGCCTTCCGGGCTTCACCCCTATCCGATGCCGCTCCCCGGCCTGCCGCGGCTGCCCGTGCGCACGCTCGTCGAGGCGTTCGAGGTGGTGTCCGGAGCTGTGCCCGCCGCCCCGGCGGGGGCGGCGCCGGAGCTGGTGGACCGGGTGCGTCGGCGCCTGGCCCAGCTCGAGCGGCGGGCGGAGCGGCTGCGGGCGGAGGCGGAAGGGGGCGCCGCCGAGGCGGTGGCGCTGCGCCGCTCGGCGGACCTGCTGCTCAGCCAGCTCCGGGCGGTGCCCAGGGGAGCGGCGCGCGCGACGCTGTCGGACTTCGCGGGAGGCGAGGTGGAGGTGGAGCTGGACCCGGCGCTCGGGCCGGCCGAGAACGCACGGCGGCTCTACGACGTGGCGCGGCGGCGCGAGCGGGCGAGCGAGCGGATCCCGGCGCTGCTGCGCCGGGCCGGGGCGGAGGCCACCCGGCTCCGCGACCTGCTCGACCGGGCGGAGCGCGGCGAGGCCCCGGCCGAGGAACTGGAAGCGGCGATGCCGGCCGCGACCCCGACCGGCGGCACAGCCGCGGCCGGGCCCCGCTCGCCGTTCCGGCGTTATCGCACGAGCGGCGGGCTCGAGGTCCGCGTCGGCCGCGGAGGCCGGGACAACGACGAGCTGACGCTCCGGCATTCGTCGCCGCAGGACATCTGGCTGCACGCGCGGGACGCGGCCGGCGCGCACGTGATCCTGCGCTGGACGGACGCGGAGGCGAACCCGCCGCACCGCGACCTGGTCGAGGCCGCGACGCTGGCGGCGCTGCACAGCCGGGCACGGACGTCCGGCGTGGTCGCGGTGGACTGGACGCGCCGGAAGTACGTGCGCAAGCCGAGGAAGGCGCCGCCGGGGCGCGTGGCCCCGGAGCGGGTGAAGACGCTGTTCGTCGAGCCGGACGAGGCGCTGGAGCGGCGGATGAAGGAGGCTGGCGAGGGCGCGGCCGAGGCGGACGGCGGCTAGCCGCCGTCCGCCTCAGCGCTCGTCCATGGCGCGCCGGAGCGAGGCGATGAAGCGCTGCGCCGCCTCGGGGCCGCCGCGGTCGATCGCGTCGATGACGGCGCTCCCGACCACGACTCCGTCGGCGACGCGGGCGACGGCGGCCGCCTGCTCCGGACTCGAGATCCCGAAGCCGACCGCGACCGGGACCGGCGTGAGCGCCCGGAGCGCCTCGACCTCGGCGGCCAGCTCGGGCGGCAGCGCGGCGCGGGCGCCGGTCACTCCCGTCCTCGAGATGTAGTACAGGAAGCCCTGCGCGCGGGCCGCGATCTCGCGGGCGCGGTCCGCCCCGGTGGTCGGCGCGAGCAGGCGGACGAGCGCGAGCGGCGCGCGCTCGAACGCCGCTTCCAGCTCCGGGTCGCTGCCGACGGGCAGGTCCGTCAGGAGCACGCCCTGCGCGCCGGCCTCGACCGCCGCGCCGAGGAACCGCTCGACGCCCATGGCCAGCACCGGATTCAGGTAGCTGAAGAGGACGACGGGCGTCGCGTGGCGGCGGCGGAACGCCGCGAGCTGCTCGAGGACCCAGGGGAGGCCGACGCCGTGCTCCAGCGCCCGCTGCGAGGCGCGCTGGATCGTCGGGCCGTCGGCCACCGGATCGCTGAAGGGGACGCCGAGCTCGATGATGTCCGCGCCCGCCTCGGCGAGCCCGTCCAGGAGGCCGGCCGTGGCGCCGGGATCGGGATAGCCCGCCGTGACGTAGGGGATGAGTGCCGTGTGGCCGCGCGCGCGCCACTCCGCGAAGGGAGCGGCGAGCGGATCGACGTCAAACGAAGAAATCGGAAACGCGGATGCCATACTTGTCAGGGTCCGTCGTCTTGATGATGGACCGCATCGGCAGCCCGGTGGTCGGATTCTCCTCGGAGAGGTCGTGGACCTGCGGCTCCGCGAGCATGATACCCATGTAGTCGGTCACGATCTTCACGATCGGATGGTGCACGCGCGTGGGATCGGGGTTCGGCGCGATGACGACCGCCATCTCGTGGGTGTCGAGGATGACGACCGTGCCGACCGGGTAGATCCCGGTGACGTTCATGAACGCCTTCACCAGCAATGGATCATAACCGCGGGCGGGGTTGTCGCGCATCTCGCGGACGACCTCGTCGGGCGGCCAGGGGAGCGTGCGGTAGCTCCGCTTCGAGGTGGCCGCGTCGAAGCCGTCGGCCACGGCGACGATGCGGCTGAAGAGGCGCGGGACCCGGGCCCGCTTGTTCTTCGGGTACCCGGTCAGGTCCGTCTTCATGTGGTGCTCGTAGGCGATGAGCATCGGCCGATACGGCACGTCGGTCATGCCGCGCATGTGGAAGAGCGCCAGCAACCCCTCGGTCGGGTGCTGCTGCATCAACCGCCACTCGTCGGGCGTGAGCTCGCCGGGCTTGTTGATGAGCTCGGCGGGGAGCCTCATCTTGCCGATGTCGTGGAAGAGCGCCGCCAGGCCGAGCTCGTAGAGCTGGGCCTTGGAGAGGCCGATCTTCTGCCCGATCACCACGCTGAAGATGCACACGTTCACCGAGTGGGTGAACGTGTACTCGTCGAAGTCGCGCAGCGTGGTCATGCCGATGATGGTCGTCTCGTTGTGCAGCACCTGGTCGACGATCCCCTGCACCGCGCGCTTGACCCGCCGCAGATTCACCGCGCGCCCGAGCCGGATGTCGGTGAGCACGTCCTTGGCCACCGCGACCGACTGGAAGTAGGTGCGCTTGGCGACCTCCTTCGAGACGTCGTCGGATTCGATCGGCTCGCGGCTGGGATCCCACTTGCGGGCGACGGCGACCTGGATGTGCGGGACGCCGGCCACCGACAGGCGGTCGGCGAAGCGCTCGAACGGGTCCGTCGTGTTCGGCGGCTCCTGGAGGAGCTGCGCGATGAGGCGGGCCCATTCGTCGCGCGCGACCTCGGCGGCCGCCTCGATCGAGCCGACGTGGTGCCGCGCGAGCAGCCCGGCGACGACCGAGAACGCCGTGAAGTCCGAGAGCTGGACGCGCAGCCGGGCGTCGTTCAGGAAGAGGAAGTCCCCGACCTGCCGCAGCTCGAGCGCGCCCTCCCGCTCGACGATCCGCCGCACGACGCGCTGCAGCTCCTCGAGCGCGTTCTGCACGGCGGTGTTTTCCATCGGATAGAGCTTGAGCGCCTGCGCCACGACGTAGAGCGCCGTGACGAAGCTGCGGCCGAGCGGCTGGAGGACGCTCTCGCTCTGGAGCAGCGAGCCGGGCGTATCGGGGCTCATGCCGCGGACTCCTTGCGGAGCGCGCGGCTGACGGCGTTGCGGACGAGCGGGTTCTGCTCGGCGCGGGCGCGCTCGAGACTCGAGCGCGCGGCGGGCGTGCCGACGTGTCCCAGCGCCATGGCGGCACAGGCGCGCAGCTCCGGCGGCTTGTGCCGGCGGAGCAGGTCCTTGCCGTTCAGCAGGTCGTCGAGGAGCGAGACGCTCTCCGGCGTGGCCACGGCGCCGTACGCCTCGAAGAACGCGATCTTCTCCGTCAGGTCCGCATCCCGGATCCCCTTGCCGAGGATCGCCTGCTCGAGGCGGGCGCGCGCCGGCACGTAGCGGAGCTTGGCGATCCCCCGCGCCGCGGCGACGCGGACCTCCCGCGCGCCGTCGTCGAGTCCGCGGAGCAGCGCCTCGAGCGCGGTGCCCGAATGAATGGCGACGAGCGCTTCGACGGCCGCGAGGCGGATGGCGGGCTCGGGCCGCGCGAGCAGGGCGGCGACCGGCGCCGCCGCGCCGGCGACGGCGAGCCGCCCGATCAGCCGGGCGGCGCCCTCCACCACGAGCGGCTCCTCGAGCGAGAGCAGCTCGATCACCGCATCCTGGTTCTCGCGGCCGATCCCTTCCACCGCCCGCTCCAGGCGGTTCTGCAGCGTCGAGGCATCCGTGTTGGCGGCCGTGCGGATCAGGATCGGCAGCGCCCGCGGGCCGAGGTGGCTGAGGAAGACGCCCAGCTCCTCGCCGTCGGGGTCGAGGATCGAATTCTCCAGCGCGACGATGAGCTGCTCGACGACGCCCGGGTCGCTCAGCTCGTCGAAGATCCGCTGCACGTCGGCCGCGGCCTCCGCGTCGAGGCCGCCGGGGCGGTCGCCGGCGGCGAGCAGCTCGGAGAGGATCGTGGAGGCGGTGGCGAAGTCGCCGAGGGCGAGGAAGCTGGGCGTGAGCTGGCGCAGGATCGCGACGATCTCGCGCTGGCGCTCCGGCACCGGATCCTCGATGCGGTCGAAGAGCGCGTTCAGCACGTCCGTCTTCATGTCCCGGGCGAGCTCGAGCTCGACCTCCTTGCGCAGCGCGTCCAGCTCGGCGTCGCCCAGGAAGTAGAGCGTCTCGGCGAACCCCGGCATGACGATGTCGGGCCGCTGCTCGGAGGGGCGGGCCGGCTCGCCGTCCACGCCGGACGCGTCCGCCAGGACACGGTCCAGGTCGATGGCGCCGAAGCGCGGCTCCGTCGGCTGCTCGGGCAGATCGAGCTCGTCGCCGAGCACGTCGACGTAGCTGTACTGGAAGCCCGTGAACTGCTGCTCCCAGAGCAGGGTGACGAGGTCGTCGCCGGACTGGTCCCGCTGCCGGGCGCCGGTCAGCACCTCGAGGAAGACCGGCAGCTCGTCCTCGAAGCCGGGGAGGAACGCGAAGTAGCGGATGCCGTCCTTGTAGAAGAAGAACGGCAGGCTGTCGCGGCCTTCGCCGATCGTGAAGACTTGCTCCTTCCAGTGGAAGCCCGCCTCGTCCACCGAGATGCTCAGCGACGACGTGTGGTCCCAGAGACCGGCGAACGCCGCCTGCAGCTGCGAGAGGAAGTTCAGGTAGGCCGGATTCGTCGCGTGGTACAGCCGCCGCGAGCGCAGCGTCTTGTCGAGGAGGAGGAAGAGGTCGGCCACCAGGGCGGGGGCGACGTCGTCCTCCACCTCGAACGACGGCGAGGAGGTCAGCGGGCTGTGCGAGCTCTCGAGCGGTGTCACGATCTACCCGAAATCCATGGGGCGCCGTCAGCGCCGCGATCGGAGCGCGGCCACCTCGGCCACGTCCTTGTCGCCCCGGCCGCTCAGGCAGAGAACGACCGGCCCGGCGTCCGCCCACCGCCGCCCTTCCCGAAGCAGGTAGGCGACGGCGTGTGCGCTCTCGAGCGCCGGGATGATCCCCTCCAACCGGGCGAGCCGCTCGAAGGCGTCGAGCGCCTCGTCGTCGGTGACGGCGACGTACTGCGCGCGCCCGGTGGCCATCAGATGGGCGTGCTCCGGTCCGACGCCGGGGTAGTCGAGCCCCGCCGAGACCGAGTGCGCCGGCGCGATCTGGCCCATCTCATCCTGGAGGAGATAGCTGTAGGAGCCGTGGAGCACACCAGGCCGACCGGCGGCCAGGGAGGCCGAGTGGCGCCCGGAGCCGAGCCCCTCGCCCGCGGCCTCGATGCCGACGAGCTCGACCGCGGGCTCGGGCACGAACTCATGGAACATGCCCATGGCGTTGGAGCCGCCACCGACGCAGGCCAACACCGCCGCGGGGAGCCGAGCTTCGAGCGCGTGGAGCTGGTGCCGGGTCTCCCGTCCGATGACCGACTGAAAGTCCCGGACGAGGCGGGGGAAGGGGTCGGGTCCAACGACCGACCCGATAATATAGTGCGTGGTTCGGACACTCGCCACCCAGTCTCTCAGTGCCTCATTGGTGGCGTCCTTGAGCGTGCGGGTACCGGACTCGACGGCTCGGACCTCGGCGCCGAGCAGCTTCATGCGATAGACGTTGAGCGCCTGGCGGCGGACATCCTCTGCCCCCATGTAGACGACGCAATCGAGGCCGAAGAGCGCGCATACCGTGGCGGTGGCGACGCCGTGCTGGCCGGCGCCGGTCTCGGCGATGATGCGCTGCTTGCCCATGCGCCGGGCGAGGAGGACCTGGCCGAGCGTGTTGTTGATCTTGTGCGCGCCGGTGTGGTTGAGGTCCTCGCGCTTCAGGTAGACGCGGGCGCCGGCGGCCTCGCCGAGGCGGCGGGCCCGGTAGAGCGGCGTGGGGCGGCCGACGTAGTCGCGGAGCAGCGCCTCCAGCTCGGACCAGAAGGCCGGGTCCTCGCGCGCGCGGTCGTAGGCAGCGGAGAGCTCGTCCAGCGCGGCGATGAGCGTCTCGGGCACGTAGCGCCCGCCGAAGGCCCCGAAGCGTCCCGGGCGGCTGGCCGTGGACGTCGGCCGTTCACTCGAAGATTCCATTCCTTCAACCATCCCGATTCGAAGTATCGGCAGCATGCGCGGCCGCCACGAAGGCGGCGATCGCCACGGGGGACTTGCGGCCCGGTGCGCTCTCGACGCCGGAGCTGACGTCGACGACGTCCGGGCGGAGCGCGGCGGCGGCGCGGGCGACGTTCGCGGGGTCGAGGCCGCCGGCGAGCACGATGCGCGTGCGGGCATCGATGGCGCGCCGCGCCTCGGCGAGGGCGTCCCAGGGCGCCCGCGCACCCGTGCCGCCGACGGCGCCGGCCCGCCAGCCGTCGAGGAGGAGCGCGTCCGCCGCGGCGTAGCCGGCGGCGAGCGCCGCCAGCTCGGCGGCCGTCCGCGGCCGGACCGCCTTCCAGACGGCGACGCCCGTCTCCCGCCGGAGCGCCTCGACCTGGTCGGCCGGCTCGGCGCCGTGGAGTTGGACCGCATGCAAGGTGAGCGCGCGAACCAGCGCGGCGACGTGCGCCGGCGCCGCATCCACGAACACGCCGACGCGCCGGAGGTTCCCCGCCGCCGCGAAGATGGCGGCCGCGTGACCGGCGTCCTGGGAGCGCGAGAAGCCCGGGGAGAGGATGACGCCGAGGTAGTCCGCGCCGGCGGCCGCCGCGGCGCGGGCGTCCTCCGCGCGGCACACGCCGCAGATCTTCACTTCCATGACGACAGCGCGTCCGCCGCGTCACCGCCCCGACGCGCACCGCGGGGGCGCGTGGCGAGCGCCCGCGCCGCGGCCTCGATGTCGGCGGCGCGCATGAGCGACTCGCCGACGAGCACGGCGTCCACCCCGGCCGCGGCGAGGCGGTCCACATCCGCGGGACTCCGGATCCCGCTCTCCGCCACCAGCACGGCCGCCGCGGGAAGCGAGCCGGCCAGCGCGAGCGTAACGCCCAGGTCCGTCCGGAACGTGTCCAGGTCCCGGTTGTTCACCCCCACCACCGTCGCGCCGGCGCCGAGCGCGCGCTCCAGCTCCGCCGCGTCGTGAACCTCCACCAGCACGCCCAGGCCGAGCCCGCGCGCCAGCGAGTGCAGCCCGCGCAGCCGCGCATCGTCCAGGATCCGGACGATCAGCAGCACCGCGTCGGCGCCCGCCGCCCGCGCCTCCCAGACCTGCGCCTCGTCCACCACGAAATCCTTCCGCAGGATCGGCAGCGCCACCGCCGCGCGCGCCGTCGCCAGATCCTCCAGCGAGCCGCCGAAATACTCGCGGTCGGTGAGCACGCTCAGCGCCGCGGCGCCCGCCGCCGCGTACGACCGCGCCACATCGGCGACCGCCAGCTCCGGGCGGATCGGCCCCGCCGACGGGGAGCGCCGCTTGATCTCCGCGATCACCCCGACGTACGGCCCCGCGCGCAGCGCCGCCTCGAACGGCCGGGGGGCCGGCGCGGCCTCCGCCGCGGCACGCAGCGCGGCCCGCCGCGGCGCCAGCGCCGCCACCTCCTCCCGCTTGGTGGCGACGATGCGCGCCAGCATGCCAGACAACCCTTGCACTTCGGTTCTCTTTCGGGTAAGTTGGGTTTCGGTGGACTTTCGGAAACTCGGGCCCCGGACGGGATGAGCGGTATGCCTCTGACGAAGCGACAGAAGGAGATCCTGGACTTCCTGCATGCGTTCGTGGAGGAGCACGGCTACGCGCCGAGCTTCGAGGAGATCGCACGCCAGTTCAATTACTCCTCGCTCGCGACCGTGCACGAGCACCTCGAGAATCTGCGGGGGAAGGGGTACATCCGAAAGGGCTACAACGCGAGCCGGTCGATCGAGTTGGTGCCGACGGGGCTGCACGTCGCGGCGATGGAGCTGCCGCTGCTGGGGAACGTGGCGGCGGGCGTGCCGATCGAGGCGGTGCAGGACCAGGAGACGATCGCGGTGCCGGAGGACTTCCTGTCGCGCGGCGGCGAGCACTACGTGCTGCGCGTGAAGGGAGACTCGATGATCGATGAGCAGATCCGGGATGGCGACTACATCATCGTGAACTCGCGGAGCACGGCGACGAACGGCGAGATGGTGGTGGCGCTGGTGTCCGGGGACTCGGCGACCGTGAAGAAGTACTACCGCGAGGGCGGGCAGATCCGGCTGCAGCCGGCGAACCCGACCATGAGGCCGCTCTACTACCGAGCCGAGGAAGTGGCGGTCCAGGGGATCGTCATCGGCGTGATCCGGAGGTACTGATGCGCGGAAAGCAGACGTTCGTGGTGGGGCGTCGGACCCGGAAGCACACGACGCTGGTGGTGCTGCGCTGTGGGCCGTCGCCGATCCTCGGCCCGTGGACGCTGAAGGCGCTGGTCTCGGCGAACTGAGCCGGACGAGCGCCGGGACCGCCGGTCGGTAGTCGCGGCCGGCGGTCCCCCCCGGCATCAGGCGGCGCCCGCCGCCTCGCGGGAGGCGGCACGCAGCCGCTCGAGAGCCGCCTTCCCTGCCCCGGCATCCAACGCCCGCTCCGCCTCCGCTACGCCATCCTCCAACGAGTCGCTCAACCCGGCCAGGTAGATCGCGGCGCCCGCGTTCAGCGTGACCGCGCGACGGGGGACGCCGCCGAGCTCTCCGGCGAGGATGGCGGCGATGATCTGTGCATTCTCGGCCGGGTCGCCGCCGCTGAGCTCGTCGGGGGCGGCCGGCCCCCAGCCGAGGGAGGCGGGTTCGAGGCGGAACGGAGTGATCTGGCCGTCCTTCAGCTCGAAGCCGTCGGTGCCGCCGAGGGGGCTGAGCTCGTCCATGCCGGGCTCGCCGTGGACGACGAGGGCGCGCTCGTGGCCGAGGGCGTGGAGCGCTCCGGCGACGAGGGCGAGCGAGGCGGGGTGCGCGACGCCGAAGACCTGGCGGCGCGCGCCGGCCGGGTTCGTGAGCGGCCCGAGCAGGTTCATGATGGTCGGCACGCCGAGTTCGCGGCGCACGGGGCCGACGTGGCGGATGGCCGGGTGCAGGAGCGGCGCGAACATGAAGACGATGCCGGCGCGGTCGAGGACGTGGGCCATCGCCTCCGGCGTGAGCTCGATCGGGACGCCGAGAGCGTCGAGGACGTCGGCGCTGCCGCAGCGGGAGGTGAAGGAGCGGTTGCCGTGCTTCGCGATGCGGACGCCGGCGCCGGCGGCGACGAGGGCGGCCGCGGTCGAGATGTTGAAGGTGGTGAGCGCACCGCCGCCGGTGCCGCAGGTATCGACGAGGGTGGCATCGGGGGGTACCGGCACCGGGATCATGGCGCGGCGCATCGCGCGCACGCCGCCGGCGACCTCCTCGGGCGTCTCGCCCTTGACGCGCAGTGCGACGAGGAGCGCGGCCGTGAGCACGGGCGTGGCGCGGCCTTCCATGATGCAGGTGAAGGCGGCCTCGGCCTCGTCGATGGAGAGGTCGTGGCGGGCGGCGGCGCGAGCGACGAGGGCGCCGAGCGCCGCGGCGTCGAGCTCGGGCTCTGCTGCGGACATTGCGACGGGCTCCACTGCGGAGGTGAAGGGCGGAAGTTATGGGTGGGGGCGAGGATGTGTCAACGGAGCGCGCGGGTCCCGTGGGCTGTCGCCCCGGGACCCGCGCGCATCAGAACGACGGCCGCGGCGTCACTGCGCGGCCTTCGCCGCGCTCCAGGCGTTGTTCTGCCGGTTCTGGTCGGGGAGCTCGTTCTTCGGATCGATCGTGACCCGCACGAGGTGGCCCGGCACCGTCGTCGTGTACTCGTAGGTGGGTCCGCCGTACCAGACCTCGACGGGGAGCGAGACGGTCTGCTTCTGGCCGCTGTCCATGACGAGCTCGAGGTCGACCGGCATGACGAGAGGCGTCTTGTTGGCGAGGCGGATGCGGACGGTCGACTGCCCGTTCACGGCCGGATTGACGACGACGCCGTCGACGGCCTGGTCGAGCACGTCCGTCGTGTAGAACCACTCGCGGAAGAACCAGGCGAGGTCCCGGCCGGAGACGTCCTCCATGGTGCGGAAGAAGTCGGCGGGCGTGGGATGCTTGAACGCCCAGCGCTGGATGTAGGCGCGGAACGCCGCGTCGAAGAGGTCGGGGCCGAGCACCTTGTCGCGCAGCAGGTTGAGCACCATGCCGGGCTTGCGGTAGCCGACGACGCCCAGCGCCGCGGCCGCGATGCGGTCCGGCGGCGTCATGAGCGGCTGCTCCATCCCGCGGTCCACGGCGGCCTGGTACTGCTGCACGTACATCGCGGGGGTGTTGCCACCGGGAAAGCGGCGGTCGTTGGCGAACTCGTCGATGAACGTGTTGAAGCCCTCGTCCATCCAGGCGTAGCGGCGCTCGTTCGAGCCGACGATCATCGGGAACCACTCGTGACCGTGCTCGTGGGCAATGACGCCGAAGGTCCCCTTCTCCTCGCCCTGGGCGGAGACCATGACGAACATCGGGTACTCCATGCCGCCGACGGGCCCGGCGACGCTCGTGGCCTGGGGCCAGGGGTACTTGAACCAGCGGTTCGAGAACTCGTCGATGGAGAAGCACGTGCTGTCGGCGCCGCGCCGCCAGGAGGCGGAGGCGTTCGGCTGATAGAACGCGTGGCAGACCACGCCGCCCTGGCTCATGGCGTCCCAGAGGAAATCCGGCGAGCCGGCCCAGGCGAAGTCGTGGACGCCGGAGGCGGTGAAGTGCCAGGTCTGCGTACCGGCCTTCTTCGGCATTGCCTTGCCGACCTCGCCAGGCGCGATGATGGCGACCTGCTTGGCCGAGCCCGCCGCCTGGGCCAGCCGCTGGCGCTGGGCGGCGGTCAGGACCTGCTCCGCGTTCTGGAGCGTGCCGGTCGCGGCCACGACGTACCCGGCCGGAACGGTGAGGCTGACGTCGTAGTCGCCGTACTCGAGGTAGAACTCGCCCTGCCCGAGGTAGGGATCGGTGTTCCAGCCGTTCACGTCGTCGTAGACGGCCATGCGCGGATACCACTGCGCGATCTCGTAGAGCTTGCCCTCGCGCGCCATGCGGTCGGAGCCGTGCTCCGGGACCTTGAAGGACCAGCCGAGCTCGAGGTCCACACTCTGCCCGGGCGGGAGCGGGCGGGGCAGGTCGAGCCGCATCGTGGTGTCGTGGATGTAGGGCTTGATGTCCGCGCCGCCGGTGCGGGCCGTCGTGATGTCGATGCCGCCCTCGAAGTTCCGCGCGCCCCAGCGCCCCTCCGCCGGGAAGACCGCCGAGCCGAGGCTGCCGGGCCGGTAGAGGTTCTGCTCCACCTGCAGCCAGACGAACGTCAGCGTGTCGGGCGAGTTGTTCGTGTAGTGGATCGTCTCGGTGCCGCTGACGGTCTGGCGGGCGGTGTCCAGCGTGGCCTGGATGCGGTAGTCCGCGCGCTGCTGCCAGTAGCGCGGTCCGGGCTTGCCGGACGCCGAGCGGAACTCGTTGGGCGCCGGGAGGGCGAGCCGGCGGAAGACGGAGGAGTCGCTCCGGGGCTGGGGCGCGTTCTGCGCCACGGCGGCCGAGGCGGCCAGGAGGGTGAGCGTCGCGGCGGTCAGCGCGATCCGGCGGGTGGGAGGCATTCGCGGTCCTGAGTCTCGAGTCAAGATGTTGTGCGATCGCGGGTTGCTTCATACGCCGCGGGTGCGTCGCAGGATCCCGTTCGCGGGACCAGCGCGCTGACAGTACAATGGAGCCGCGATCCCCGCACCTATCCCCGGGAGACGACGCCCATGCACCGTCCGTTCCCGCCCCTTCGTCCGGGCCCACTCTCGATCCTCGCGCTGGCGCTCGCGGCGGCGACGCCGGTGGCGGCGCAGAGCGGCGATTCGGCCGCGGCGCTCGCGGCGTTTCGCGGCAACATCGCGGCGATCCACGCCCACGACCGCGCTCGCTACCTCTCGTACTATCTCCAGTCGCCTGCGCTGGTCCGCGCGGGGCCGGGCGGCCTGCAGTACGGCTACGCGGCGCTGGCGACGCCGGCGGACACGAGCTTCCCGGACACGCTCGCGGCCTCGCATTTCCGGGTGACGCCGCTCGCGCCGGGCGTGGTATACGGGGCGTACCGCTACCGGGTGGTGCAGGCGGGCGAGGAGAGCCGGGGCGTGAGCGAGCGCGTGCTCGTGAAGACGCCGGCGGGGTGGCGCATCGCGGTGACGACGGCGTTCGCCGCGCCGCCGGAGCTGCCCCCGCCGCCGTTCGCGCTGGTCGGGGGAACGGTGATCGACGGGACGGGCGGCGCCCCGGTGCGGGACGGCGTGGTGGTGATGCGGGATGGGAAGATCGAGTGCGCGGGCGCCCGCGCGGCGTGCCCGGTCCCGGGGGATGCGGAGGTGGTGGACGCGCGGGGGAAGTGGATCATTCCGGGGCTCGTGGACGCGCACGTGCACTACTCGCAGACCGGGTGGGCGGACGGGCGGCCGGACGCGGCGGACGTGCGTGGGCGCTTCCCCTACGACTCGACCGTCGCGGCGCTGGAGGTGCACCCCGAGCGGTTCTTCCGGTCCTACCTGTGCTCGGGCGTCACGGCGACGTTCGACGTGGGCGGCTACCCGTGGACCTGGCGGCTGCGGCAGGCCGCGGAGCGGAGCACGTCGGCGCCGCACGTGGCGGCGGCGGGGCCGCTCCTGTCGACGCGGGACTTCTGGCTTAACGTGCCCGGCGGGCGGCAGTTCGTCTACATGGCCAGCGATTCGGCGACGCGCGCCGGCGCGCGCTACCTGGTCGCGAACCACACGGACGCGGTGAAGGTCTGGTTCCTGGCCGGCGCCGCAGCGCCGGACACGGCGAAGTGGGTGTCCGTGCTGCGGGCGGCAGGCGACGAGGCGCGGCGGGGCGGCGTGCCGCTGATCGTTCACGCCACGAACCTGTGGGCGGCGAAGCAGGCGCTGCGGGCCGGCGCGACGCTGCTGGTGCACAGCGTCGAGGACGCGCCGGTGGACGAGGAGTTCCTGGAGCTGGCGAAGCGGGCCGGCGCCACGTACACGCCGACGCTCACGGTCTACGACGGGTACCGCCAGGTCGCGGAGCGGCACGCCGACACGGCGGGGCGCGAGCTGGAGTGCGTGGACCCGGAGACGCGGCGCAAGGTCGCGCTGACGGACTCGCTGGCGACGGTGATCGCCGCGGCGCGGGCCGACGGCGGCGCGGCGAAGGCCGCGCCGCCGCTTTCGGCCGAGGCGAGGGCGCAGCTCGAGGAGCGCATGCGGACGCGCTACCGCACGACGCTCGCGAACCTGAAGCGGGTCTTCGACGCCGGGATCCCGGTCGCGACCGGAACGGACGCGGGGAATCCGCTGACGCTGCACGGCCCGGCGATCCACCGGGAGATGGAGGCGATGCGGGAGGCGGGGCTGACGCCGATGCAGGTGCTGGTGGCCTCGACGCGGACGGCGGCGGCGGCGATGGGGCGGGCGCGGGACTTCGGCACGCTGGAGCAGGGGAAGAGCGCCGACCTGGTGGTGCTGGACGCGGACCCGCTCGTGGACATCGCGAACGTGCGGCGCGTGGCGCTCGTCGTGCGGCGCGGCGAGATCCGGACGCGGCGCGAGCTGGAGTATGGTCATGGGAGGTGACGCGGTGGCGGCGAAGGATGTCGAGCGGTGGAAGCGGTTCTGGCAGGACGAGGGCGAGTCGGCCCACCTCTACCGGGTGCTGGGGGAGCTGGAGACCGACCCGCAGCGGGCCCGGCTCTTCGAGCGCCTGGCGCAGGTGGAGGTGCAGCACCAGGACGTCTTCGCGCGGCTGGTGCGGGAGCACGGCGGCGACGTCGGCCGCTTCCGTCCAGGGCTGCGCACGCGGCTGCTGGCGTGGATCGCCCGGCACGGCGGCGCGCGGACCGTGCTCTCGCTCCGCATCTCCGACGAGGCGCGGGAGGTCAAGAAGTACCTGAAGGAGGACGTGGCCGGGACGGAGGCGATGTCCCGGAAGGTGGCGCGCGACGAGGCGCGGCACGCCGAGATGCTCATCGGCCTGGCCGGCGGCGCCGGGGAGCCGTGGCACCGGACGGAGTCGGGCGGCTTCATCCGCAGCGTCATCTACGGCTTCAACGACGGGCTGACGGCGAACTTCGGGCTCGTCATGGGCGTGCTCGGCGCGGCGGTGGGCGCGAACTTCCTGCTGCTGTCGGGGCTGGCGGGACTGGTGGCGGACGCGCTGTCGATGGGGAGCAGCTCGTACCTGGCGGCGAAGAGCGAGCAGGAAGTCTACGCGCACGAGCTGGAGCTGGAGCGCGAGGAGATCCGGCTCATGCCGGAGGTGGAGCAGGAGGAGCTGGCGCTGCTCTACGAGGCGAAGGGGATGCCGGCGGAGGCGGCGCGGCAGGCGGCGGCGCAGGTCATGGCGAACCCGACGGTGGCGCTGCAGGAGAAGGCGCGCGAGGAGCTGGGGATCTCGGGCGAGCAGGCGTCGCCGATGCGGGAGGGGATCCTCACCGGCACCGCCACCGCCGTCGGCGCGCTCATCCCGGTGCTTCCCTTCTTCTTCGGGAGCGGCCCCGCGGCCGTGTGGACGGCGTTCACGATCAGCATGCTGTCGCACTTCGGCGTGGGCGCGGCGCGCAGCCTGTTCACCGGGCGGGGCGTCGTCCGGAGCGGGCTGGACATGTTTCTCGTGGGGCTGGGGGTGGCCGTGGTCGGGTACCTGGTCGGCGGGCTGATCACGCAGCACCTGTGAGTGCACGCCGGCGCGGCGGCGCGAGGAACGCCGAGGGGGCGGGATCCCGACCTGGATCCCGCCCCTCCGTGCATGCGGCGGCCGCGGCTCAATGCGCGTCCGCCGAGACCCCCGCGCCGATGGGCTTGCGCATGAGCAGGAGCAGCGGAATCCCCAGCGCGATCGCGAAGCCGAACAGGAGGAAGAGCTTCTCGAAGGAGAGCATCGTCGCCTGGCGGGCGACGCTGCCGTCGAGGAAGGCGAGCGCGCGCTGCTGCGCCTCGGCGGCCGGAACGCCGCGGGCGAGGAGGCCGGAGGTCACCTGCGCGATGCGGCCGCGCGTCGCCTCGTCGTAGATCGAGACGTTCGGCAGCAGCGCGGCGCGGCTGGCCACGCGGAAGCGGGTGAGGAGCGTGGCCGCGGCGGCGATGCCGATGCTGCCGCCGAGCTGGCGGGTCAGGTTGTAGAGCCCGGTGCCGTTCGGGATGCGGTGCATCGGCAGCTCGGCGAGGGCCAGGTTGTTGAGCGGCACGAAGAGGAGGCCGAGGCCGACGCCGCGCAGGATGAGCGGCCAGAAGAAGTCGCCCTGGCCGCTGTCGAGCGTGAAGTGGGCGTGGCGCCACATGGACGCCATGAAGACGCCGGCGCCGAGCACGACCATGAGGCGCGGATCGAGGCGGCCGCGCGTGCGGCTCATGAGCGCCATGGTGAACGCGCTGGCGAGCGCACCGGGGAGGATGACGAAGCCGGTCTGCTCGGCGGTGAAGCCGAGGATCGACTGCAGGTAGACCGGCAGCACGAAGACGGTGGCGTAGAGGCAGAGGCCGAGCAGGGAGCCGAACACGAGGCCCGCCGTGAACTGCACACTGCGCAGGATCGAGAGGTCCACGACCGGGTGCTCGGTGCGCAGCTCCTGCCAGATGAAGCCGACGAACGAGAGGACGAAGACGACGCCGTAGGCGACGACCTCGCGCGACTCGAACCAGCCGAGGTGCTCGCCGCGCTCGAGCATGGTCTGGAGCGCGCCGACGCCGGCGACGAGGAAGAGGAGCCCGAGCCAGTCGACGGCCCGGACCTGCTGCGCCCAACGCGAGTCGCGGATGTAGGTGAGCGAGAGGAGCAGCGCCAGGATGCCGAACGGCACGTTGATGTAGAAGATCCAGCGCCAGGAGACGGCGTCGGTGATGTAGCCGCCGAGCGTCGGGCCGAGCGTGGGGCCGACCATCACGCCCATGCCGAAGATAGCCATGGCGGTGCCGTACTCCTCCTTCGGGAACACCTCGTAGAGCACGGCCTGCGAGGTCGAGAGGAGCGCGCCGCCACCGAGCCCCTGGAGGATGCGCCAGAGGACCAGCGCCTCGAGCGAATGGGCGTTGCCGCAGCCGATCGACGCGAGCGTGAAGAGCGCGATCGAGCCGGCGAAATAGCGTCGCCGGCCGAACAGCGAGGAAAGCCAGCCCGTGATCGGCAGCACGATGACGTTCGCGACGATGTAGCCGGTGGAGACCCAGGCGATCTGGTCCAGCGTGGCGCCGAGCGTCCCCATCATGTGCGGGATCGCCACGTTCACGATGCTGGTGTCCAGCAGCTCGAGGATCGACGCCAGCGTGACCGTCATCGCGATGATGTAACGGTCACGGTAGGCGTCCTCTGCCGGGAGCGACGTCACCCCCGCGACGGAGGTCGCCATCGGCTCAGTGTGTCTCGATGGTGACGACGGCGCTCATCCCCGGGCGGAGCGGACGGGCGGGGTCCTGCCGGCCGTCGACCTTGATCCGGACCGGGATGCGCTGCACCACCTTCGTGAAGTTGCCCGTGGCGTTGTCGGGCGGCAGGAGCGAGAACTTCGCGCCGGTAGCGGGGCTCACGCTCTCGACCGAGCCCTTGAACGTGTGGCCGGGGTACGCGTCGACCTCGATGTCGACCGGGTCGGCGGAGCGCACGTTCTCGACCTCCGTCTCCTTCAGGTTGGCCACGACCCAGACGTCGTTCAGCGGGACGACGCTCAGGAGCGGCTGCCCCGGCTGCACGAGCTGGCCGACCTCGACGCTCTTCTTGGCGACGAGGCCGCCCGACGGCGCCGTGATCCGCGTGTACGACAGCTGGAGGAGGACCTGGTCGCGCGCGGCCTCGGCCGCGGCCACCTTCGCGTCGGCGGCGACGAGCGCGGCGCTCGCCGAGGCGACCTGGTCCTGCGCCCCCTGCGCGTTGCGCTGCGCGGCGAGGAGCTGGGCCTGGGCCGCGTCGGCGGCCGCCTGCGCGGCGTCGAGCTGCTGCCGGCTGATGATCGACTTGTCCGCCAGCGCGCGGTAGCGCTGGAGGTCGGCGGCGGCGCGGTCCGCGTTGGCCCGCGCCTGCGTGATGGCCGCCTGGGCGGCGGACGCGCCGGCGCGCGACGCCGCGAGCTGGGCGACGGCCTGGCCGGTCCGCCCGCCGGCGCCGACGGCGGCCTTCAGCGCCGCGAGGTCCGCGTCGGCCTGCGCCAGCCGGGCGCGCAGGTCGCGGTCGTCCAGGACCACGAGCGTGTCCCCGGCCTTCACCTGCTGGTTGTCCTCCACGCGCACGGCGGACACGTACGCGCCGACCCGCGCGAGCACCGGCGTGATATGGCCCTCCACCTGCGCGTTGTCCGTGCTCACGTGGTGGCGCGTGAACAGCCAGTGGCGCACCCCGAAGCCCGCGCCCACCAGCGCGAGCACGCCCAGCGCGATCGGTCCGATCCGGCGGCGCGCCCTCGGCGCCGCGACGTCCGCCGGCTCGACCCCGACCTGCCTCTCCCGCTCCGTCCGCTCCATCACCGTCGCCATGTCTCCTCGTCTCCCCGATCTCTATGTGGGTCAGTCGCGGATCGCGCGCGCCGCGCCGACCGCCTTCGCCAGATTCGCCCGCGCCAGCGCCGTGGCGTACCGGGCATCGACGTCCGCATCCCGGGCCCGGATCAGCGACGACTGCGCGTCGATCACCTCGATGTTGCCGGCCACGCCGTTCGCGAAGCGCTCGCGCGCCTGCGACAGTTCCTGCTCCGCGAGGCGCAGCCGCTCCGCCGCGATGTCGCGCTGCCGCATCCCGGAGCGGAGCTCGAGGAGCGCGGCCTTGACCTCCGCCTCGACCTGCTGCCGCAGGTCGCGCTCGCGGACCTCCGAGGCGCGGATGGCCGCGTCCTGCTCGTCCGCGCGCGCCTCGCGCCGGAAACCGTCCAGGATCGGAAGCGAGAGCTGCACGCCCACCGCACCCGTGCCGATCGTGTTGCCGACCGTGGGGCCGTTCGCGCCGTAGTCCGCGGCCAGGTCGAGCCGCGGCAGCCGCTCGAGGCGGATCGCGCGGCGCGACTGCCGCGCCGACTCGAGGCGGGCCTCCTCCGCCGCCAGCTCCGGCCGCCGCTTCAGCGCCGCCTCGACCGCCGCGGCGGGCTCCGTCGGCGCATCCGTGATCCGGTCCAGATCCGCCAGCGAGTCGGTGAGCTGGAAGCGCGTGTCCGCATCCATGCCGAGCGCCCGGGCGAGCTCGATCTGCGCCTGCTCGAGCTGATCCTGCGCCACCAGCGCCTCCCCCTGCGCCGTGACGAGCTGCGTCTTCGCCCGCGTCACGTCGATCGCCGTGCCGACGCCCGCCTGCGTCTGCGCCTCCGCCAGCGACTCCAGCTCCTTCGCCAACGCCACGTCCGCGTCCCGCGCCGAGACGAGCGCGGCGGCCCGCGCCGAGCGCAGGTACGCCGCCGCCGCCCGCTGCGCCGCCGACTCCGACGCCGCGTCCTGCTGTGCGTCCGTGCTCGCCACCACCGAACCCGCCGCCTTCACCCGCAGGAAGCTCGGGACGTCCAGAAGCGTCTGCCGCACCTGGAAGCGCGCGTCGTACGTGTCGAACGGACCGATCAGGTCCGGAATCGGCGGCTGACCGGGAACCGTCGGAAACTCGATCCCGAACGAGTTCTTGTTCATCGAATGGTTCAGCCATCCGGCCGACGCCGAAAGCGACGGGAGCAGCGCCGAGCGCGCCTCGCGCACCCGCGCCTGCGCGTCCTCGACCTGAAGCTTCGCCAGCTCGACCGGCGCCGTGGCGCCCGCCGCCCGCTTCACCGCATCGGCAAGAGAAAGGGGCACCGGGCCGGCGCTCGACGGCGTCTGCGCCGCCGCCCCCGTCGCCCCCAGCATCCCCGCGGCCACCACCGCGGGCCAGATTCTACGCATGTACCGGGACTTTCTCGGGATCCCTGGCGATCCCGCGAAGGAAGACATCGACATGGTCCTCGACGAAGCTGTCGAGGTCGAAGGAGGGATCGTAGCACGCCAGCGAGTGCCCGTACGCCAGCGCCCAGGTCAGCGGCGCCACGGCGAGCCGCACCGCGTTCGACACGTTCATCTCGCGGAACTCGCCCCGCTCCATCCCCCGCTCGATCACCCGCGCGAACATCCGGCGCGACCGCTTGGCCACCTGCTCGGAGTAAAAGCGCGTCACCTCGGGAAAGTTCGCCGCCTCCGCCATCATCAGCTTCGGCAAGCCGGAGAGCGGCGGCTCGCTCATCAGCTCCCACCACGACGCGACCAGCGTCCGGAACAGCTGCGCCTGGCTCGGACTCTCCTCCTCCACCAGCCGCTCGCCCGCCTCGATCAGCGGCACCAGCGACTCCTCCACCGCCGCGCGGAAGAGGTCCTCCTTGCTCTCGAAGTAGAGGTAGACCGTCCCTTTCGTGACGCCCGCCCGCGCCGCGATCTCCTCCATCTTCGTCCCGGCGAAGCCTCGCTCGACGAAGAGGGAAAGCGCGGCCTGGATGATCTCGCCGGGCCGCGCATCGCGGCGACGGCGCCATCGGCAGGCGTGGTCGGTATGGACAGGCTTCGTGGCCATGATCCAGGTCCGTGGACGGCGCCGCCGGCGTCGTCGGGGATAACTAACTGACCGGTCAGTTAATTGTAGGGGCGGGGGCGGGCGGGGGCAAGGGGTGCGGGTGGAGTCCGGGCATGGGCGCGGACTCGGACGCGGGCTCGGGCTGCCCCTGAGCCTCGTGCAGCTCGGTTTCCGGGCCCGCGGCCGTGGCGGGCGTGCTCGCGGCGGGGCCGGGAAACCCCTTGCCCTGTCGGGGCGTATATCGGGGGACTAACATACCCCTTGGCGGGGATGGGGCCGTTCCTCGAACGCGGGAGCCAGCGATGGCGGACCCACACGAGCAGATCCGCGCACGGCGGATCCTGAAGGACATTGCGCCGGCGGCGTGGGAGCATCCGGCGGACCGGGCGGCGCTGGCGGCACTACGGCGGATCCCGGCGTTCGACGAAGTACTGCGGAAGCTGTTCGGGCTGTTCGGCGAGAAGCCGGTGCGGCTGGCGTTCCAGGCGAATGCCGTGCGGGTGTCGGAGAAGCAGTTCGGGCGGATCTGGCGGCGGTACAAGGAGGTGCTGGAGACGCTGGACTCGCCGCAGGAGTACGAGCTGTACATCTCGCAGACGCCAATCGTGAACGCGGGCGCGTACGGGATGGACAAGCCGTTCATCGTGCTGAACTCGGGGAGCGTCGGACTGCTGGACGAGGAGGAGCTGACGTACCTGTTGGGGCACGAGCTGGGGCACATCCTGTCGGGGCACGTGCTGTACCGGACGATGCTGGTGCTGCTGCTGCAACTGGCGTCGCTGGGCTTTCCGGTGATCGGGCTGGCGGCGCGGGCGGTGCTGATGGGGCTGCTGGAGTGGTCGCGGAAGGCGGAGCTGTCGTCGGACCGGGCGGGGCTGCTGGCGAGCCAGAACCCGGAAGCGGCGATGGGGTCGATGTTGAAGCTGGCGGGCGGGGGGAGCAAGGAAGACACGGACCTGGGCGAGTTCCTGAAGCAGGCGGACGAGTACCGGAAGAGCGGGGACCTGGCGGACGCGGTGTTCAAGGTGCTGAACCTGCTGGGGACGACGCACCCGTTCCACGTGCTGCGGGTGGCGGAGATGCGGGACTGGATCGAGGCGGGCGAGTACGACCGGATCCTGCGGGGCGAGTACCGGCGGCGGACGGGGGACGAGACGCCGTACGCGGAGGATCTGGCGGAAGCCGGGCGGGCGTACCGGGAAGGGGCGAAGGATCTGCTGGACCAGGTGGCGGACGCCGCGCGGCGGATGCGGCAGTCGTTCAATGAGGGATTCAACAAGTAGCGCTTCGCGCGCGCTGCGCTGGCTGGTCCCGGCCGGGATCGTCCTGGACATCGGACTGTTCCGGTCGGGGCTGGTGAGCGGGCGCGCGGCGCTGGCGCTCGGCGCGGCGCTCGAGGTGGTGACGCTGGGGGTGGCCGGGGTGCTGGCCGGGCAGGTGGTCCGTCGCTACCGGACGGAGCGGCGGGCGGGGGTGGATGCCTGGATGGCGCTCGAGGATGGGGTGGCGCTGCTGCTCCCGCGCGCCGCGGCCGGCGTGGTGGTGCTGGAGCTCCGGCTCTGGACGTCTCTGTGGGTCTGGGCGGCGCGGCGGCGGCGGCCGGGCCCGAGCGAGTTCTCCTACCGGCGGGGCGCACGCGTCGGCCTGGTGCTGGCGCTCGTCCTCCTCACCACGCCCGTCGAGGTCCTGGCGCTGGAGCTGCTGATCCCCTGGCGCTGGCTGCGGATCGTCCTGGCCGTCTCCGCGGTGTACGCGGTCTTCTGGGTCGCGGGGCTGTACGGCTCGCTGGCGGTGCTGCCGCACCGCCTCGAGGCGACGGGGGCGCGCTTCCGCTACGGCGCGCTGGCGTCCGTGTTCGTGCCATACGCCGCCATGGAGAGCGTGTCGCTGGAGAAGCGGCCGCTGCCGGGCGGCCGTCCGGGCCTCCGGCTGGCGGCCGACGGGGCGGCCTACCTCTCGGCCACGGACCGGGCGGCCGTGACCATCCGCGTGCCCGGCGGCGTGGCGATCCGCCGCGTCACCGGCGAGACCGCGCCGGTCACGACGCTCCATCTCGGCGCCGACACGCCCGACGCCCTGCTCGCGGCGCTGCGCGAGCGGATCGCGGCGGCGGCGCCGCTTCCCGTCTGACTTCCCGAACCGCCGAGGCCAATTTGCTCCATCCCTGGCACGAGCTCTCCCCCGGGCCGCACCCGCCGGAGGAGGTCACCGTCGTCGTGGAGATCCCGGGACGCAGCCGCAACAAGTACGAGCTGGACAAGGCCAGCGGCCTGATCCGCCTGGATCGGCTGCTGTATTCGTCCGTGCACTACCCCGGCGACTACGGCTTCATCCCGCGAACGCTGTCGGAGGACGGCGACCCGCTGGACGTCGTCGTGCTGATGCAGGAGCCGACGTTCCCGGGGTGCCAGATCAACGTGAGGCCGATCGGGATGCTGCGCATCCGGGACCGCGGCGAGCTGGACGAGAAGATCATCGGCGTGCCGACGGCGGACCCGCTGCAGGCCGGGTTCTTCGACATCGCGGACGTGCCGCGCCACCTGCTGCGCGTGATCGAGCACTTCTTCGGGGTCTACAAGGACCTGGAGACCGGGCAGAAGGTCGAGATCCTCGGGTGGGAGAAGAGCGTCGCGGCGTTCCAGGAGATCGAGGCGGCGGTGCAGCGGTACGCCGACGCGTACGGGCCGCACGCCGCGGCGCCGGAGGGGGCCGGCTAACCGCGCCCCCTCCCCTGCCCGTCCACGGGCCGACCCTCGTCGCTGTCCCGCTCGCCGGGGCACCACCGTCCCGCTCGCCGGGGCACCACCGCCCCGCTCGCCGGGGCACCACCGTCCAGCTCGCCGGGGCACCACCGTCCAGCGCTCCGGCGCACCGCCACCCGGCGGATCCGGAATGTGCGCCGGTGGCGCGTCCTCTCCGGGCCGCTCCCTCCGGCGGCGGCAACTCGTTGTCGGGTACGGTGTAGCACGCCGTTCCGCCGGGCATGACACGGCGGGGACGCCCGCGGCCCCGTACATTTGCCGAAACGCGGTCCCTTCCGTAAGATGGTGCCCGGCCCGGCGCTCCACGTCTCACCCCCACCACGCAGACCATGAAGATCCTCGTTGTCGGCAACGGCGGTCGCGAGCACGCGCTCCTCTGGAAGCTCCGGCGGGATGCTCCCGCGGCGGAGCTCTACGTCACCCGGGGGAACGCCGGGACCGCCTCGCTGGCGACGCCGCTGCCGCTCGATGCGGGCGACATCCCGGCGCTCGCGGGGTGGGTCGAGGCCAACGGCGTCGACCTGACCGTGGTGGGACCGGAAGCGCCGCTGGCGGACGGAATCGCGGACGCGTTCCTGAACCGGGCGCTGCCGTTGTTCGGTCCGAGCAAGGAGGCGGCGGCGATCGAGGCGTCGAAGGCGTACGCGAAGGACCTGATGCGGCGGGCGGGCGTGCCGACGGCGGAGTACGCGACCTTCACGGAGCTGGGGGCGGCGGAGCGGCACATCCGCGAGCGGGGCGCGCCGTGCGTGGTGAAGGCGTCGGGGCTGGCCGGGGGGAAGGGCGCGGTGGTGTGCGCCACGGTGGAGGAGGCGCTGGCCGCGGCGCGCGCTATGCTCGGCGACGTCGCCTACGGCGTGGCGGGCCAGGAGATCGTCGTCGAGGAGATGATGGAGGGGGAGGAACTGTCGGTGTTCGCGCTCACCGACGGCGAGAACGTGCTGCCGATGCTGCCGGCGCAGGACCACAAGCGGATCGGCGAGGGAGACACGGGCCCGAACACCGGGGGAATGGGCGCGTACGCGCCCGTCGGCCTGGTGGACGACGCACTGATGGAGCGGATCACGCGGGAGGTGCTGCACCCGACGGTGGCCGCGCTGCGGGAGGACCGCCGGCCGTTCCGCGGGCTGCTGTACGCGGGGCTGATGCTGACGGCCGAGGGGCCGAAGGTCGTGGAGTTCAACGCGCGCTTCGGCGATCCCGAGACGGAGGCGGTGCTGCCGCTCCTGGAGAGCTCGCTGCTGGAGCCGCTGCTCGCGATCGCGCGGGGCGAGTCGATCGCCGGGACGAGCCTGCGGTGGCGGCCGGGCGCCGCGCTGACGACGGTGCTGGCGGCGGCGGGCTACCCGGGCCCGGTCGAGAAGGGGAAGGCGATCCGGATCCCGGCGTGGGTGCGCGAGGCGGAGGACGTGCTGGTCTTCCACGCGGGCACGAAGCTCGAGGACGACCGGGCGGTGACGAACGGCGGCCGCGTGCTGGCGGTCACCGCGGTCGCGCCGACGATCGCGGGGGCCGCGGCGCGGAGCCGGGAGGCGGCGGCGGCGATCGAGTTCGAGGGGAAGCAGTTCCGCCGGGACATCGGCTGGCGGGAGGTCGAGCGCGGTGCCCGAGCTTCCTGAAGCGGAGACGATCGTCCGGGACCTGCGAGCCCGGCTGCCGGGCCGGCGGGTGAGCGACGTCGAGGTGGTCCGCCCGGACATCCTCGCCCCCGACCTGACGCCGCAGGTGCTGGCGGCGGCGCTGCGGGGGCGGGCGTTCGACGAGATCGGACGGCGGGGGAAGAACGTCGTGCTCCGCTTCGACGGCGACGTGCGCGTCGTGGTGAACCTGGGGATGACCGGGCGGCTCGTCATGGCGTCGTCGCCTCGGGCGGCGGAGCTGAGCCACGTGGCGGCGCGGTTCCGGCTCGAGGATGGCGACGCGCTGCTGTTCGACGACACCCGCCGTTTCGGCCGCTTCGACCTGTACGACGCCGCCGGCTGGGCCGCCCGCAGCGCCGAGCTCGGGGCGGAGCCGCTGTCCGACGAGTTCACCGCGGGCGCGCTCTACGACCTGACGCGCACCTCGCGCACGCCGATCCGCAACTGGCTGCTGGACCAGCGGCGCGTGGCCGGCGTCGGCAACATCTACGCGAACGAGGCGCTCTTCCGCGCCAGGATCGACCCGAAGCGCCCCGCCCGCTCGCTCACCCGCGCGGAGAGCCGGCGGCTGCGCGACGCGCTCCGGGAGGTGCTGGCGCAGGCGATCGAGCGCCGGGGCACCACGCTCTCCGACTACCGCGACGGGACCGGCGCGGAGGGGCTCTTCGCCCACCAGCTCCAGGTGTACGGCCGCGCCGGCGAGCCGTGCGTCCGCTGCGGCCGGCCGGTCGAGCGCCGCGTCCTCTCGAACCGATCGTACTTCTTCTGCCCGAAGTGCCAGAGATGAAGTCCGCAGGGCTCCCCATCGCCGTACTGCCGTCGAAGCCGCCGAGCCGGGAGGAGCTGCGCGCCCACGTGCGCGCGGGCGCCGAGAACCGCCCGGGCATCTACCGGATGCACGGCCCCGGCGGCGAGGTGCTCTACGTCGGCAAGTCCGTGCAGGTGCGCACCCGGCTGTTGTCGTATTTCCGCGCCGCCCGTGGCGAGAAGGCCGCCGAGATCGTCGGCCACGCCCACCGCATCGAGTGGGAGCATGTGCCGAGCGAGTTCGCGGCGCTGCTGCGCGAGCTGGAGCTGATCAAGCGCTGGCGCCCCCCCTACAACGTCCAGCACAAGCGGGACTCCGCGTACTGCTTCGTCAAGCTGACCCGCGAGCCGGCGCCGCGGCTCCTCGTCGTCGAGGCCGCGAGCAACGACCGCGCGCTCTACTACGGCCCCTTCAGCGGCCGCCAGCGCGTGCGCGACGCCGTCCGCGAGCTGTGCGACCTCCTCCAGCTCCGCGACTGCGGCGCGGCGACGCCCATGAGATTCGCCGACCAGGCGGAGCTGTTCCCGCGCGACGAGACTCCGCTCTGCTTCCGCGGCGACCTCCACCGCTGCCTCGCCCCGTGCGCCCGCGGCTGCACCCGGAAGCAGTACCTGAAGGGCGTGGAGCTGGCGCGCCGGTTTCTCGAGGGGGACGCGGAGCGGCCGCTCGCGATCCTGCACGCCCGGATGGACGTCGCCAGCAGCCGGATGCAGTTCGAGTACGCAGCGGAACTGCGGGACCGGGCGCAACGCCTGTTGCACGTGCGCGACGAGCTTGTGGCGTTGCGCGGCACGCTGGACACGCTCTCGTTCGTCTACCACGTGCCCGGGTACGGCGGGGAGGACCGGCTCTACCTCGTGCGCCGGGGGAGCGTGCGCGCGGCGCTGCCGTACCCGGTGACGCACGTCGAGCGGGAAGCGGCGGCGAGGCGGGTGCAGGAGGTGTACGGCGCGACGGAGCCGCACCTGTCGAGCGTGCCGCCGTTCCGGATCGCCCAGATCCTGTTGATCGCGCGGTGGTTCCGGCTGAACCCGGAGGAGCTCGAGCGGGCGTACCCGCCCGAGCGGTTCCTGGACGTGAGGCAGAGCGCGTGAGGCGCGCGCGGCCGGCTCAGTGGGCGAGGCCGACCATGGCGGCGCGGGCGGGGGGCGCGAGGACGCTGTAGATGACGCCGCCGAGGAGCAGCGCGCCGAAGAAGGCCGGCGGCAGCAGGAAGAGGACGGCGAGCGGCCAGGCGCGAGAAGCCTCGGCGCGGCGCCAGCGGACGGCCTGGCGGACGAACATCCAGAGTCCGGTAGTCCAGATGGCGAGGCCGACGGCGCCCATGGCGGGCTCGACGCCGACGCGTGCGACGTAGAAGACCCCGGCGAGCACCAACGCGGCGCTGCTGATGAGCTTACGCTCGGCGGCGGTGATGACGCGCGCGGTGTACCAGGCGGCGCTCACGAGAACGAAGAGCACGGCGGTAACCAGCCCGAACTGCGACCAGAGTAGCTCCATCGGACGGCCCTCCCTTGGGTTCTTAGCGAGGGCCGCGAAGTGAAAGAACCGTGCCGTTCCGGCATGGGGGAACGGGACGGCGCCAGGGTGGGATGGGACGTCGCCGGGTTGGACGGGTGAGGGGGGCGGGCCTAAATTCGGCGAGGACGGAGGCGCGCACCGGGCGCGTCGGCGCAGCAGGAGACAAGGGGCAATGGCGACGGACGACAAGGACAGGAGCTTCTCGAGCCTGGCGATCAAGATCGGGATCGCGGGCGCGATCGGGCTGGGCGCGATCGCGAGCGGGCTGATCATCTCGCGAAAGGGCCGGCACCTGGTCAGGGAGGCAATGGAGGGGCGGCGGCGGACGCGGATCGAGGATCGGGTGCTGGATGCGCTGTGGGGTGACCCCGTGCTGGGGCGGCGCGAGATCGACGTCGAAGAGGTGGGGGAAGGCACGGTCGTGCTGACGGGCGAGCTGCGCACGGAGGACGAGCGGCGTCGCGCGCTGGCGCTCGTGGGGCAGACGAAGGGGGTGAGCGCGGCGGTGGACCGCTTCACGATCGTGCCGGCGAAGAAGAAGCGGCGCCGGCCGCGGCGCCCGGGCGAGGCGCGGCGGCAGGCGCGCCGCTGAGGCCGGTCGCGCTCAGTCGAGGTTGAGCCGGCCGCGGCGGAAGCGGCGGACGGCGGCGGTGAGGAAGAGGGTGGCGAGGAGGACGAGCGCGGCGGCGCCGAGCAGGACGAGCTGGACGGGCGCGAGCCGGCTGAGCCGCATGGCGGCGGCGCTGCGGATCTGCAGCGAGAGCTGGGTGATCACGACGGGGAGGAGCGTGAGGCCGAGGATGGCGAGCCCGAAGTTCTGGGCCGCCTGCCGGACCGTGGGCGCGCCGAGGGAGATGAAGACGCCGATCGCCGAGAAGGTGGCCGGCACGAGCAGCACGCCGAGCCCGACGCCGAGCAGGACCCAGCCGGGCGGGACGGCGGTTTCCTGCCCGCCATGCGCGAAGCGGGCGGTGACGAGCGCGAGGCCGTAGACGACGTAGGTCGCGAGGCTGGCGGCCGCGAGCGCGGACGCGACCTTGCCGAAGAGGATGGCCCGATCGGGGAGCCGGCTCGCGAGGAGCGTCTCGAGCGTGTGCCGCTCGCGCTCCCCGGCGAAGGCGTCGACGATGGGCTGGACCGTGAGCATCGCGGCGAGCACCGGGTACTGGAAGACCGCCAGCGCGGACGCGACCAGGTGCGGCCCGTTGATGTAGGGTGCGATCACGCCGAAGTAGAGGACCAACCCGCCCAGGCCGACGAGGCCGGCGCGCGAGCCGGCGACGTGGTCGGCCATCTCCTGCCACTCCTTCCAGATCACCGTCCGCACATCGCCGGCGAGGCTCATGGGGCGGGCTCCACCAGCTCGAGGTAGGCCGCCTCGAGCGAGGGCGTGAGGCGTCGCACTTCGTCCACCTCGGCGCCGCTCCGCACGAGCAGCGCGACGATGGGCGCGGGGCGCGCGCCGTCACGGAGCTCGACCTCGAGCACGCCGGGCTCGACGCATGCCGCGGCGGCCACCTCGGGGCGCGCGGCGACGAGGCGGACGATCGCATCGTCCAGGCCGGCGGCGCGGATGCGCACGCGGGGCCGGCCGGCGCGCTCGCGCAGCTCGGCCGGCGAGCCGGCGGCGCGGACGACGCCGCGGTGGATGACGGCGACCTGGTCGCAGAGGCGTTCGGCCTCGTCGAGGTTGTGGGTGGTCAGGAAGACGGTGACGCGCTCCTGGCGGGCGAGGGCGAGGAGGTCGTCGCGGAGCGAGGCGGCGGCGGCGGGATCGAGGCCGGCGGTGGGCTCGTCCAGGAAGAGCAGCCGGGGCCGGTGGAGCATGGCGCGCGCGATGGCGAGCTTCTGCTTCATCCCGCGGCTGAGCGCGCCGGCGCGCCGCTGGCGCACGGCGGCGAGGCCGAACGAGTCGAGGAGCTCGTGGGCGCGGGCCTTCCGCTCGCGGGCGGGGAGGCGGTAGATGCGGCCGAAGAGGTCCAGGTTCTTCTCGGCGGAGAGCCGCTCGTAGATGCCGGCGTGCTCGAGCAGCGCGCCGGCCGCTTCGCGGATGCGGTCGGCGTCGCGGGCGGCGTCGAAGCCGAGGACCTCGGCGGAGCCCGACGTCGCCTCGAGGAGGCCGAGCAGGATCCGGATCGTGGTGGTCTTCCCCGCCCCGTTCGGCCCCAGGAAGCCGAAGATGGAGCCGGCCTCCACCTCGAGGTCGAGGTGGTCGAGGGCGCGCACGGGCCCGAAGTCACGGGTCAGTGCGCGGGTCCGGATCGCGGCGGCCATCGGCTAGAGCGTGATCAGCTCCACGTCCTCGATGCCGGCGCCGAGGGTGAGGAGCGCGATGGACGGCGGGAGGGCGAAGCGCGGCGCCCCCGCGCCGCCCGGGTTGACGACGAGCGTCCGGCCGGCGCGCTCGACGAGGGGCCGGTGCGTGTGGCCGTAGACGACGATGTCCGCGTGCGGGTACGCGGCGGCGAGCCGGGCGGGCGTCGGCGAGCCGAGCTCGTGCCCGTGCGTGACGACGACGCGCCGGCCGTCGATCTCGAGCTGCGCGACGGCCGGGAGGCGCTGGCGGACGTCGAAGCCGTCGGTGTTGCCGAAGACGGCGACGACGGGCGCGATGCTCTCGAGCTCGACGATCAGCTCGTAGGGGCCGACATCGCCAGCGTGGAGGACCTGCGCCACGCCCTGGAAGTAGTCGAAGACCTCCGGGCGCAGCAGCCCGTGGGTGTCGCTGATCAGGCCGATCTTCATTCGCCCTCCCCACTCTGCCAGCGCGGGCCGATGTGGTGCTCGACGCCGAGCTGCGAGAGCACGCGCCCGACGACGAAGTCGAGGAGGTCCTCGATGCTGGCCGGCCGGTGATAGAAGCCCGGCGAAGCGGGAAGGACGACGGCGCCCGCCCGCGTCAGCCGGAGCATGTTCTCGAGATGGATCGCGGAGTACGGCGTCTCGCGCGGGACGAGCACGAGCGTGCGCCGCTCCTTGAGGCAGACGTCGGCGGCGCGCTCGATGAGGGAGCGCGTGGTGCCCTGCGCGATGCTGGCGAGCGTGCCCATCGAGCACGGGCAGACCACCATGCCGCGCGAGGGCGCGGAGCCGGACGCCGGCGTGGCGCCGCGGTCGCGGTCGTCGTAGAGGACGACGTCGCTCCAATCCCCGGTCCGCTCGCGCAGCTCCGCCTCGGAGCGGATCCCCAATTCCTCGTCGAGCAGCCGCCAGCCGACGTCCGAGACGATGAGCCGCACCGGCACGCGCGCCTCGTTCAGTGCGCGCAGCAGCCGGACGGCGTAGGGTGCGCCGGACGCGCCGGTCATGGCGAGGGTGACGGGAGCGTCGCTCATCCCAGCAGCAGGCGGTCGAGCAGCGTGAGCAGGAAGAAGCTTACGGAGATGACGGTGTTCGCCTGGAAGAACGCGCGGTCGACGACGCGCAGATCGAGCCGCTCCGGGTCCTGGCGCCGCAGCATCGCGTGCTCGAAGTGCAGCACCACCGCCATGATGGCACCGCCGGCGAGAAAGAGCCAGTGCACCGGGAAGCGGCGCGTTACGCCGATGCCGAGGAAGAGGAGCACGGACGCGGCGTGGAACAGGCGGGCCAGGAGGAGCGACCGGCGCACGCCGCTGCGCGATGGCAGCGAATGCAGGCCGTGGCTCCGGTCGAAGTCGACGTCCTGGAGCGCGTAGATGATGTCGAAGCCGGCCACCCAGAACATGACCGCGGCCGCCAGCAGCACGAGCGCGTACCACGGCCGGCTCCAGGTACCGGCCACGGCCAGGTAGGCGCCGACCGGCGCGATGCCGAGCGAGAGCCCGAGCACGTTGTGCGCCCAGCGCGTGAAGCGCTTCGTGTAGGAGTAGAAGAACGTCCAGGCGAGCGCGAGCGGCGCGAGCCAGCCGCAGAGCGGGTTGAGCTGCCACGCGGCGAAGACGAAGACCACGGCGGCGACGGCGACGGAGATGGCCGCCTGCGACGTCGTCAGGCGCCCCGACGGCAGCTCACGCCCCTGCGTCCGCGGATTCAGCGCGTCGTAGTGCTTGTCCACGATGCGGTTGAAGCCCATGGCGGCGAAGCGCGCGGCGGTGAACGCCACCAGGATCCAGCCGATGGAGGCCCAGGTCACGCCACTCGGGTGGGTGTACGAGGCCAGGATCGCGCCGACGCCGGCGAAGGGGAGCGCGAAGAGCGTGTGCGGCAGCTTGACGAAGCTGGCGTAGCGGCTGAGGAGCGAGGCGCCGTCGAACGTCTGGCCCTCCCGCGTCGCGGCCGTCGCACCACCCGAGTGGGGGAGCGGGGGAGCGGGAGAGTGGGCGCTCGCCTGTTCCCCCACTCTTCCACTCCCCCGCTCGCCGTTGGTCCGCCGTTTCACGGCTTCACCTCGCGCACGAGCTTCTCCCAGAGCGGCGCCATCTTCGCGACGACGGCGGGGTCCATGCGCACGACCTCGGGCCAGGGCTGGATGCGGGTGACGCCCTCCTCCGGCCATTTGCGGGTGCCGTCGATCCCCATCTTGGAGCCGAAGGCGGAGCCGCGGGAGGCGTGGTCGAGGTCGTCGGCGGGGCCGAGCGTGAAGCGGATGTCGCGCTCGGGGTCGATGTTGTTGAGCGCGAACCACCAGACCTCCCCGGGGTTGCGCACGTCGACGTCGTGGTCCACGACGACGATGACCTTGGCCAGCGACATGAGCCCCTGCCCCCAGAGCCCGTTCATCACCTTGTAGGCGTGCCCCGGATACTCCTTCCGGATGGCGACGAAGACCAGGTTGTGGAAGATGCCTTCCGCCGGCATGTGGTAGTCGACGAGCTCGGGGAGCGTCAACTTGAGCAGCGGCAGGAAGATGCGCTCGGTCGCGCCGCCGAGGTAGAAGTCCTCCATCGGCGGGATGCCGACGATGGTGGCCGGGTAGATCGCGTCGCGGCGCATGGTGATGCGCTCGACGTGGAAGACCGGGAACTCGTCGGGGGGCGTGTAGAAGCCGGTATGGTCGCCGAAGGGCCCCTCGATGCCGAACGGCTCGCTCGGGTCGACGTAGCCCTCGAGCACGATCTCCGCCTCGGCGGGGATCTGGAGGTCGGCGGTCGTGGCCGGGGCCGTGAGGAGCGGCTCGCGGCGCAGGAAGCCGCTGAAGAGGTACTCGTCGATGCCAGGCGGGAGCGGCGCCGTGGGCGTGTACATCGTGGTCGGGTCCGCGCCGAGGGCGACGACGACGGGCATGCGCTCGCCGCGCTCGCGGTACCTCCGGAAATGCGCGGCGCCGCCCTTGTGCCGCTGCCAGTGCATGAACGTGGTGCGCGGCCCGGTCACCTGCATGCGGTACATGCCGAGGTTCTGCACGCCGGTCTCGGGATCGCGCGTGATGACCATCGGCAGCGTGACGAACGGTCCGGCGTCCTTCGGCCAGGAGGTGAGGATCGGCAGCTTCCGGAGGTCGACGGCGTCGCCCTCGAGGACCACCTCCTGGCACGGCGGGCGCCCCTTGAAGGAGCGCGGCGGCACCTTCGCGAGCTCGGCGAACTTCGGGATCATCTGGACCTTGGCCCAGAACCCCTTCGGCACGTCGGGCCTCATCATCTCGGCGATGCGGTCGCCGTGCTCGGCGACGTCGTCGACGCCGAGGGCGAGCGCCATGCGCTTCCAGGAGCCGAACGTGTTGATGGCGACGGGGATGGCGCTCACGCTGCCGTCGTCGAGGACGGGCCGCTCGAAGAGGAGCGCGGGTCCGCCGCCGGGGCTCTTCATGGCGCGGTCGGCGAGCTCCGCGATCTCGAGGCGCACGGCCACCGGCTCGCGCACCCGGACCAGCTCGCCGCCCCGCTCCAGATCGTCGAGGAAGGATCGGAGATTCTTCGGGATCGGCATCGGAGGAATGTAAGGGAGCGCCGGGGGCGCAACAACGTGGGGCGTCGGGTGGGGCGTCTCCTCGGGTGTGGGGGCGTCGGGGTGGTCGGGCTTCGATCGCGGGTCGCGGCGGTCGACCTCGTGGAGGCGGTGGGGAGCGTTGCGGGGCGGGGGCGGCCTCGGGGCTCGGCCGCGACGGCCGCGGAGCCGCCCGCTGGAACTCGGCCGCACGCGGAGGTTATCGTAGCCTCATGTTCTCCCGTTGCCTGTTTTGCCACCGAGAGCTGCCGCGGAACGAAGAACTGGGGCACCTGCCGCACGGGCGGCGAGTGGCGTTCGACCCGGTGCGCGGCCGGCTGTGGGCGGTGTGCCCGGCGTGCCGGCGCTGGAACCTGGCGCCGATCGAGGAGCGCTGGGAGGCGCTGGAGGAGCTGGAGAAGCTCACGAAGGACCGAGCGAAGCTGCTGTCGCAGACGGACAACATCGCCCTTCTTCGGGCGGGGGATCTGGACGTCGTGCGCGTCGGGCGCGCGAACCTCACCGAGGAGGCGTGGTGGCGCTATGGGCAGGAGATGGTGCGGCGCCGCCGCGCGTACCAGATGATGTCGCTGGCCGGCGGCGCCGTGGTGGCGGGGGTGCTGGTCGGCGGTGCGGCCGCCGGCGTCAGCGTCTTCGGCGGGTGGTGGATCTTCGCCCGGGCGGCGCGGCAGTTCCCGAACCTGACGCGCACGCTGAAGTTCGGCCGGACCGCGTGGCGCGGCCGCGCGACGTGCCCGCAGTGCGGCCGCGAGCTGAACGAGATCTCGTTCCGCGAGCGCGGCGCGCTCGTGCCGATGCCGGCGGGCGAGGACGGGATCTCGGTGGGCTTCCGCTGCGCCGCGTGCCGGGCGGGGGCGGCGTACCGCGCGCTCGGGCCGACGACGTTGCCGCTTTCGGCGGCCGCGGCTCCCGGCTTCATCCTGCACGGCGCGGAGGCCGAGCATGTTCTCCGGCGCGTGCTGGCGTACCAGAATTACCGCGGTGGCCGGGAGTCCGAGGTGCGGGACGCGAGCCGCCTGATCGAGCAGGCCGGCTCGGCGACGGCGCTGTCGCGCTGGGTGTCGCGCGGCGGCCGGCTCTCGGCGCTCGGCCCGACGGAGGCGATCGCGTTCGAGATCGCCGTGAACGAGGAGCGCGAGCGGCGGCTGCTGGAGCTCGAGCTGGCCGAGCTGGAGGCGCGCTGGCGCGAGGAGGAGGAAATCGCGGCCATCGTGGACGGCGAGCTGACCTGGCTGCCGGGCCCGCGCCGCGGCTGACGCGCCGGGCGCGGGCCCACCTCGAGCGCTTCCGCCCTTGATCTGGACCGCCGGGCGGTGAAGCTTGTCTTCCGCACCCCGCCCGCCGCCACCACTGCCGCACGGTCCGGCCGGGCGCCTCCCCCACGAGGAGAACGCCCATGCGAATCGCCGCCCTGTCGCTGCTGCTGATCCCGATCGGCGCGTGCGCCTCGACCTCGTCGGCCGCGCTGCATACGCCGGCGTCGCAGCCGGCGCAGGTGACGTCGACCGGCACGACCACCGAAATCCGCCTCGCCGCCGACAACACGCCCGAGTCGACCGTCGTGGACGCTCCGCTCGACGAGACGTGGAAGGCGGCGCTCGCGACGTTCCAGGCGCTCGGCTTCAAGGTCGACCAGCTCGACCCGAACCAGCACACGGTGGGCACGCACGCGCACCGGGTCCGGCGGACGCTGAACGGGGTGCGGCTCTCGCAGATCTTCGACTGCGGCACGGACCTGACCGGCGTCATCGCCGACAACCAGCAGATCCGGATGGACGTGGAGATCGGCGTCGCGGCGGCCGCGCTGAACGCGTCCACGGTCTCGACCCGCGTCCACGGGATCGCCTACGCGGTGGAGGGGACGAGCACGGACCCGATGAGGTGCGGGTCGAAGGGCTACCTGGAGCGGCGCATCCTGGACGACGTGAAGGCGCGCGCCACGAAGCCGTAGGCGCGCACCGGCGAGGTCTCCCGGCGCGAGCGAGCCCCGCGGGTCGATCGACCCGCGGGGCTCGCGGCGTTTCGGAGCGCGGTCACGCCGAGGGCGGCGCCGCGCGGGCGACCCGGAACCCTCCCGGGCGTTTCGGGGTGCTCGCGGGTCCGGCGCGGCGCTTCGGCCTGGGATGCCGGTGCGGGCGCGGGTGCGTTAGCGGGGCATTCCCATCAGCGCCAGCGGAAGATGGCGAGCGCCGCGGTGAAGGAGCCGACGCCCCAGACGACGGCGATGGCGAGAGGCGCCGCGATGGCCGCCAGCGTGGCGCCGTCGTTCATGATGGCGCGCAGCGCGTCGACCACCGCGGTGAGCGGCAGCGCGCGGATGATGGGCTGCATCACGGCCGGGAAGTGCTCGGCGGAGAAGAAGACGCCGGACAGGATCCACATCGGGAGGGAGACGACGTTCATCAGCCCCATGACCCCCTCCTGCGTGCGCGCGCGGCTGGCGATCAGGAGGCCGAGGCCGCTGAAGACCATGGCGCCGAGGACGGCGACGGCGAAGAACAGGGCGACGGAGCCGTGGACCCGCACGTCGAAGACGTAGCGCGCGAAGAGGAGGAGGACGAAGACCTCGAGCACGAGGAACGCCAGGCGCGAGAGAATGAACGAGAACAGGAACTCGCTCCTGCGCATGGGCGTGGCGAGGAACCGCTTCAGCAGCTTCCCGGTGCGCATGCGCACGAGCGCGAAGCCCACGCCCCAGAGGCCGGTCCCGAGCAGGTTGAAGGCGATCAGCCCCGGGATCAGGAAGTCGATGTAGCGGGCGCCGGGCGCGGTGACCTTCTCGATGCGGACGGGCGGCGGCGCGGGGCGGCCGGTGGCCGGCCCGAGCGCCTCGTCGGCGGCGAGGCGCGCGACGCGGCTCTCCGGGCGCGTCGGATCGAAGCGGTAGTGCAGGCCGTCCGGGCGGGAGGCCACGACGAGCGCGACGCGGCCCTTGCGGAGCGCGTCGTCGACGGCGGCCGGCTGGAGGACGATGGGACGGACGCCCTCCCCCCGCGCCAGCGCCGCGGCGAAACGGGAGGCGTCGGCGCCGGCCTCGACGCCGATCGAGACGGCGTCGGGCCCGCGGTTGCGGAACGCGACGCCGAGCCCGATGGCGAGGAGGATGGGGAACACGAAGGTCCAGAACACCGCCTCCTTCTCGCGCACGAACTCGCGGAAGCGCGCGAGCGTGAGCTGCGCGAGCGGCGAGCGGTCGAGCCGACTAGTCATCGCGGAGCTGCCTCCCGGTGTGGGCGACGAAGACGTCCTCGAGCGTGGCGTGGTGGGTGCGCAGGTCGGCGAGGCCGGTGCCCCGCCGCTGGAGCGCCTCGAGCAGCGCGGGGAGCGCCGCGTGCGGCTCGCGCACGACGAGCTGGAGCGTGCCGTCGCGCTGCTGGAGTCCCGTCACGCCGGCGAGCGCGAGCAGCTCCTCGCGCGGAGGGAGCTCGGCCCCCTCGAGGACGGAGAACTCGATGATGTGCTCCGCGTCGAGGGAGGCGATCAGCTCCTGCGGCGAGCCGAGCGCGATGATCCGGCCGCGGTCCATGATGCCGACGCGGTCGCAGAGGCGCTCGGCCTCCTCCATGTAGTGCGTGGTCAGCAGGACGGTGCCGCCCCCGGCCCGGTACGCTTCCACCAGCTCCCAGAGCGCACGGCGCGACTGCGGGTCGAGCCCCGTCGTCGGCTCGTCGAGGAAGAGCAGATCGGGGGCGCCGACCAGCGCGCACGCCACGGAGAGGCGCTGCTTCTGGCCGCCGGAGAGCTTCGAGACCCAGGACTTCCGCTTCTCGCCAAGCTGCACGGCGTCGAGGATCTCCTCCACCTCGCGGCCGCGGCGGAAGAAGCTGCGGAAGAGGCGGAGCGTCTCCTCGACCGTGAGCTTCTCGGGGAGCTGCGTCTCCTGGAGCTGGATGCCGAGGCGCTCGCGCAGCGCGCGCTCGTCGTGATCCCAGCTCAGCCCGAGCACGCGGACCTCGCCGCCGTCGCGCTCGAGGAGCCCCTCCAGGATCTCGACCGTCGTCGTCTTCCCCGCCCCGTTCGGGCCGAGCAGGCCGAAGCATTCGCCGACCCGCACGTCGAGGTCGATCCCGTCGACGGCGACCAGCTCGCCGTAGCGCTTCACGAGGCCGCGGCAGCGAACGGCGCTCTCGACGCCCGGCGGCGCCATGGTGGTTGCGATCATGGCAGAACGGTAGCCGGCCGACGGGCGCGCGGGCAATGGGCCGTACGTCGTGGCGCTCGATCGCGGCGAACGTTATCCTTTTCCGGCGGCCGGCGGGCCGCCTCCTCCCACTCCAATGCGAAGAACGATGATGCCGCTCAATCGGGTGCGCCTCGCGCTGCCGCTGCTCCTCGCGCCATGGCTGGCCGCGGCGCCGGAGGCCGCGGCGCAGGCGGCGCCGCTCCAGGGGATCGACGCGGAGGCCGCGCGGGCGCTGCGCACGTTCGAGGTGCCGGGGCTCGCCGTCGCCGTGGTGAAGGACGGGCGCGTGCTGCTGGCGAAGGGGTACGGCGTGCGGGAGCTGGGGAAGCCCGCGGCGGTGGACGAGAACACGGTGTTCCAGATCGCCTCGAACACGAAGGCGTTCACGACGGCGGCGCTCGGGATGCTGGTGGACGAGGGGAAGCTGAAGTGGGACGACCGGGTGATCGACTACCTGCCGTGGTTCCGGCTGTCGGACCCGTACGTCACGCGGGAGTTCACGATCCGGGACCTGCTGACGCACCGGAGCGGGCTGGGGCTGGGCGCCGGGGACTTGCTCTGGCTGAACTCGGACTACAGCCGCGAAGAGATCGTGACGCGTCTGCGGGCGGTGCCGCCGGCGACGAGCTTCCGGTCGGCGTACGCGTACGACAACGTGCTCTACATCGCCGCCGGGGAGGTGGTCGCGGCCGCATCCGGGACGAGCTGGGACGACTTCATCCGGGAGCGGATCTTCGGGCCGCTGGGGATGCGCACGGCGAGCACGAGCGTGAGCGCGCTCAAGCCGGGCGACGACGTGGCGGTGCCGCACGGCCGGATCGACGGGAAGCTGCAGGTGGTCGCGCGGGACACGGTGGACAACATCGGACCGGCGGGCGGGATCAACGCGAGCGTGGCGGAGCTGGCGAGCTGGATGCGGGCGCAGCTCGACTCCGGCCGCGTCGCCGGGACGGGGCGGCGGCTCTGGACGGCGGCGCGGACGCGGGACTTCTGGACGGGCGTGACGATCATGCCGGTGGGCTCGGCGGCGCCCGGGCTGGAGGCGTACCAGGCGAGCTTCGCCGAGTACGGCCTCGGCTGGAACCTGCGCGACTACCGGGGGCGGAAGCTGGCCACGCACACCGGCGGGCTGTCGGGGATGACGTCGCGGACGCTGCTGGTACCGTCCGAGCGGATCGGCATCGTGGTGCTGACGAACTCGGAGTCGCCGGCGTCGACGGCGCTGGCCTGGACGATCCTGGACCGCCTGCTGGGCGCGCCGCCGACGGACTGGATCGGCGGGTTCCGGGCCGCGGAGGTGAAGGGCGAGCGGGAGGCGGCGGAGGTGGAGCGGAAGGCCGCGGCGGCGCGGGCGGCGGACTCGAAGCCGTCCCTTCCGCTGGCGAGCTACGCCGGCCGGTATGAGGATGCGATGTACGGCGCGGCGGCGATCGCGAACGACGCGGGCGGGCTCGTGCTGCGCTTCAGCCACTCGCCGGCATTCACGGCGGACCTGGAGCACTGGCAGCACGACACGTTCGTGGCCCGCTGGCGGCGCAACAACATCCCGGATGCCTACGTCACGTTCGCGCTGAAGGCGGACGGCAGCATCGCCGGCTTCCGGATGGCGGCGGTCTCGCCGCTGGCGGACTTCAGCTACGACTACCAGGACCTGCACTTCGTGCCGGCGCCGGCCGCGCCGACGGCGGAGCGCTAGTTCCCCTCCGAGGACACGCCGATGACCGAGGCTTCGAGGGCCGGCCGGCGGACCCGACTCGCCGGGTACCTGTTCGCGCTGGGCGCCGGCGCGTTCTGGGGCACCACCGGACCGCTGAGCACGGCGCTGTACGCGGAAGGCGGCCAGCTCACCTCCGTCGGCTTCTGGCGGGTGTTGCTCGCGGTCCTCGGCTTCGCGGCGTACGGCCTGTTCCGGCGCGACCTCTGGCGTATGGACCGCAAGGGGTTGCTCGTCGTGGGGCTGTTGGGCGGGGCGCTGGTGGCGGTCTTCGAGGTCGCCTACCAGTACGCGATCGCCGGCGTGGGCGTGGCGCCCGCGGTCGCGCTGCTGTATACGGCGCCGGTGATCGTGGCGATCCTGGCGCGCGTGCTGCTCGGGGAGGCGCTCACGCCGCTCCGGCTGCTGCTGGCGGTGGCGGTCATGATCGGCGTCGCGCTGGCGGTGCGCGGCGGGCCGGAGGCCACGGCCGGACGGAGCCTGGTGGGGCCCTCGGCCCGGCTGATCGGGATCGGCGGCGGGCTGCTCTCGGCGCTGTCGTACGCGGGGAGCACGCTGATGGCGCGCTGGGCCGTGCCGCGCTACGGCAGCGCGCGGGTGCTCTTCTGGGAGCTGCTCGGCGGCGTGGTCCTGCTCGCGGTGCTGCTCCCGCCGACGGGCCACCCGATCGCGGCGCCGGGCTCGACCGCCGGGTGGGTGTACGTCGCGGCGCTCGGTCTCGGCGCGGTCGTGCTGGCCAACTTCTGCTTCTTCGCGGGCGTGCGGCGGATCGACGCGGCGCCGGCGGCGGTCGCGGCGAGCGTGGAGCCGGTGGTCGGCGCGCTCCTCGCCCTGGCGCTCCTCGGCCAGGGGCTGACGCGGGGCGGCTGGATCGGGCTGGCCATGGTCGTGGCCGGCGTGGCGGGCGGCTATCGCGAGGAGGCGGAGGCGGCGGCGCCGCCGGCCGGCGCGGCCGCACCGGCCGGGGATTGAGGAGACGAACGCGCGAGCCGGACCGGATCGGAGTGGGGCTCGGGCCATCGCGGCCGACCGGTGCGCTGCGAGCGAGCCTCAGGGCGCCGGTCCGGCGGCCGTTCCAGGCGGGACCCAACGCCGAAACACCGCGCCCCGGCCGTCTGCACGGCCGGGGCGCGGTCGCGTTTTCCGGTCATCGGACCAGGTGGAACGCCTCCTGACGGCGCAGCACCCAGTGACGGCTGCCATCGGCGTCGAGGAACGCGTCCTCCTCCAGCGCCATGCGCACGGGCTGGCCGCCCCATTCCGCGACCGGCGAGGTGGCCTGGAGCTCGATCGAGAACCAGCTGCTCGGGCGCACCGGGACCGCGCCGCGGCCGATGACGCCGTCCTGCCGGTCCCAGAGGCCGACGAGCGGGCCGGCGCCGTGGCCGTGGTCGCCGATGGGGTGCGTGTAGACGGAGCCGTCGATGCCGGCGGCGCGCATCGCCGCGAGGGAGGCGTGGAGCGCGTCGTCACCGGAGCGGCCGGGGACGAGGGCGTCCAGTACGATGTCCTGCAGGCGGTTGGCGCGCCGGAGCGCGGCCTTGAGCCCCGCGGGCGCATCCGTCTCCCCGGCGCGCAGCACGTAGCCCATGTGCTGGGTGTCCGTGTTCAGGCCGAGCGCGGTGATGCCGAAGTCCACGTGAAGGACATCGCCGCGCTGGATGACGGGGCGGGCGGAGTCGGCCATCTCGACGCCGCGGCGCTGCACCTCGACGGAGGGGTGGAACCAGGTGCCGAGGCCGAGGTCGTTGACGCGCTGGCGCAGCCACCAGACGACGTCGTCCGTGGTCGTGGTGCCCGGCCGGACGACCTGGCTGGAGAACGCCGTGGCGATGGTGGCGTGGACGAGCTCCATCATGCGACGGTAGGTCGGGAGCATCTCCGGGACGCGCTCGCCGAGGTAATCGAGCGGGAGCCGCTCGCGGCGGACCACGCGGGCGGCGTAGACCGGGCCGAGCGCGTCCTTCATCTGCTCCCACTCGCCGACCGTGAGGCCGTCGGAGAAGGCGTGCGTGCGGGAGATGTCGACGGCGATGACCTTCGGGTCGCGGGCGCTCACGACGTCCGTGAGGAGCTTCCACTGCTCGGGGCCGAACGGCTCGGCCAGTCTGGCCGCGGCGCCGGCCACGCCGGTGCGCGCGTCGGGGTCGCGCACGACGTCGTAGAGCCCGCCCTGCGAGGTGCCGCCGATGGCGATCCGCTCCACCCCGGCAGACGCGCCGCGATCGAAGAAGACGTAGATCGTGCGGCGCCGCGCGGCGAGCGTGGTGGGCGCGACCAGCGCGCGGAAGACCGGGTCCTCGTTGTACTCGCGCATCGGCACGATCCACATGTCGACGCCGTTCTCGCGCATGACGTGCGGGAGCACGCGCTCGAGCCGCAGCCGCAGCCACTCCTGCTGGAGCGCGGCCTGCTCGCGGAGCGTGCCGAGCGGCCGGAGCGAGTCGGCGGAGAGCGGCGGAGCGGCGGCCGGCGCCTGCGCCTGGATCGGCGCGGCGGCGACGGCCGCGAGCAGCAGCGCGGAGCGGAGCGGTCGGAGCATCGACGGGACTCCCGGGTCGAGGCGGTGGACGGGTCGGCGTGAAGGCCCGACCGGGAAGGTAGACCGCCGGCGAGGCCGCGGGGAGGGGGCCGGCCGGATGGGCACTGCGAAAACGGAGACGGGGTGGAGCCGAGGATCTCGGCTCCACCCCGTCCTTGCGCCAGGGCGACGGAGCGCCCGGGCGGCGCGTCAGCCGCGCGCCTTGCCCACGGCCTTGATGTACTGGTTGGCGTAGCTCGTCATCTGGTCGATCTGCGACCGGATGCCGGACTGCTGGGCGGCGTACGCGTCGCTCTGGCCGAAGTAGCCGAGCGCCCGGCGGAACAGGTCCGCGGCGGCCGAGGACGGCTTGCTCGGGTTCTTCTTCGCCAGCTCGGCGGCGCGCTGGAAGTAGACGTAGCCCGTGAAGAAATTGGCCATCGCCTTCGTGGCGGGCGTCTCGGCCAGGTCGCGGACGACGGCGAAGTGCTGGAGCGCGGCGTCGTACTGGCCCTTCTGGAAGTTCGTGTAGCCGGCGCCGAAGACGACCTTGGCGGCGTCGTCGCCCTGCACCGTGCCGCGCTGGATGGCCTGCTGGAGCGCGGCCTTCGCCTCGTCGAGGCGCCCCTTCTCGAGCAGGATCTGCCCCTTCTTGGCGTAGATGGGCGACGCCTTCGCCGTATCGTACTTGGCGGCGGTGTCGAGGGCCGCGAGCGCCTGGTCGGTCTGGCCGATCCCGCTCAGCGCGTCGGCGTAGACGGACCACGCGCCGGCGTCCTTCGGCTTGGCCGCGACCATCTTGCGGCCGATCTCGACGGCCTGCGCGGACTGGCCCCTCCGGTTCAGAAGGATGACCATGTTGCGCAGCACCGAGGAGTCGGTGGCCGTGTCCGCCTTGGCGTAGAGCTTCTGGTAGTAGCCGAGGGCGAGGTTGTAGAGCGAGTCGGCCTTCGCGGGCGGCTTTGCGTCCGGTGCGCCGTTCGCACGCGCGTCGGTCTCGAGCTTCTGCGCGGCCTGCAGCGCGTAATGGCCGGCGTACATGAAGATGTCCGGCGGCGTGGAGTCACCCTTGATGCCGCCCTCCATGATCTGGCGCGCGGCGTCGGGGTTGCCGGCCTTGGCCGCCTCGTTCGCGATGGTCACGCGGACGCTGACGTCACCCGGGTTGAGCTCGAGGTACTGGTTGAAGTACTGGAGCGACTCCTCGGACTTGCCCAGGCGCGCGGCGAGGACGCCGGCCATGCGGAGCGCATCGGTGTTCGTCGCGTTGATCTTGAGCGCCTCCTGGACGGAGGCGTAGGCCGCCCCGAGCGAATCCGGGCTGATCTCGAGGAGCGCGCGCGCCTTGCCGTAGTAGGCGGCGGCGGTCGGGCTCACCTGCAGCGCCTTGTTGCAGTTCTCGAGCGCGTTCTGCCACTGCGAGCTGCCCAGGTACTCGTTGCAGAAGGCGAGGAGCTGGATCTGGTTCACGTAGCTCTCGAACGCGGAGAAGATCTTGCCGGCCGCGTCCGCGGGCGTCGAGGCGACGAACGGCTGGACCTCGAACGTCTCGCCCGTGCGCGCGCCGACGAAGCTGGCCTTCACGTTCATCCCGCCGGAGGCCGGCTCGTAGGAGCCGCACATGACGAGCTCCGCCCCCATCTGCACCGCGAGCTGGCGGCTCTTGATGCAGTCGAGGTCGTCCTCCTTCAGCTTGTACTTCCGGAGGTTGTCCTTGAGGTCGTTCTTCGATACGGAGATGTGACGGGGCAGCTTGTCGATGGACTTGCGCATCGCGTCGGCGACGTCTTTGCCGAAGCCGTCCGGTGCGTTGGCGGCATGCTCGAGATTGGGCACGAGCACCTGGTAGCGGCTGCCGGTCTGCGTCGCCTGCCCCGGTTGCTGCTGCGCCTGCGCGGTCCCGGCCGACGCGAGCGCGGCCGCAGACGCGAGGCCCAGCGTGACGGCGAGAGCGAGCCGCTGGTTCGATCGCCTAAGCTGCATGTCCACGGTCTCCCACGATGAAGAATGAGTCGGGGCCGCGCACACGACCCCCCGGGGGATACTGCTAACCCACGCACATACAAAAGGTTCGCGCCGGTGCCCGGATGCGGCCGGGCGCCTGCTGGTACGGCCTATTGTCGGAGCAAGACTGCTCGCCTGTGCGGAGGGTCCAAGTGTATCCGGTGGCCTGCGGCTTGGCAAGTCTCGCGCCGTGCGCCGCGAGGGGGGCGGCCGGCGGGCGCGCGGGCGCCGGCGCCGCGTACACGCGGAGCCGGGCCGCATCGCTGTCGGTCGGCGCGGAGTCCGGCTGGCGGGCGGGCGGTCAGCCGCCGGGCTCCGGGGCGGCGAGGGCGGCCGGCGGGCGCGGCCGGATCGCCGCGGGCCCGGCGTCGCCGACCGTGCCGAGGAGGACGGCGATCCAGCGGAGCTGATCGCTCTGCTCGAGCACGATCTTGATCGCCATGGTGAGCGGGACGGACAGGAGCAGTCCGGCGGGTCCCCAGAGCCAGCCCCAGAAGATGAGGGACAGGAAGACGACGAGGGTGGAGAGGCCGAGCTTCCGCCCGAGGAAGTGGGGCTCGAGGATGCTGCCGAGGAGGATATGGACGGCGAAGTAGCCGGCGAGGAGGAGGAGCGCGCGCCCCGGGCCGTTGGCCAGCAGGGCGAGCGCGACGGGCGGGAGCACGGAGATGGCGCCGCCGACGTTCGGCACGTAGTTGAGCGCGAAGGCGAGCATCCCCCAGAGGAGCGGGAAGTCGATGCCGAGCGCCCAGATGAGCAGGCCCATCAGGATCCCGGTCGCGAGGCTGACGAGGGTCTTGATGGTGAGGTAGTGGAAGACCTCCTCGGCCACGCGCTCGAAGCGGCCGAGGTCGGTTCCGCCGCTGGCGACGATGCGCCGGACCTTCTCCGGGAAATGGATGCTCTCGGCGAGGACGAGGACGATGATGAGGAAGATGAGGAGCGTGCGCTCGAGGATCTCGACGGCGGCGCGGACGACGGTGCCGACCACGCTCACGATGCGGCCGGCATCGAGCAGCTCCGCCGCGGAGGTGCTCGGCACGGCGATGCGGTGCGCGGCCAGCCAGCCGACGACCGCGGCCTGGAGCACCTGCACGCGGGCGACGTAGCGGGGGAGCGCGTCGCGGACGTCGGCGACGGAGCCGCTGGCGACGAGCGCGAAGGCGCCGAGCGCGACGAAGGCGATGACGATCACCGTGAGGATCGCGAGCGAGGTCGGCATGCGGCGTCGCTGGAGCCAGCGCAGCAGCGGCAGGAGCACGAGGGCCAGGAAGAACGCGAGCGTGATGGGCACGAGGATGCCGGCCGCCGCCTTCAGCCCCGCGATGACGATCACGAGCGAGGCGAGGACGACGGGGAGCGGCGCGCTGCGCCGGGAATCGACTCGGGTGGCGTCCATGCGGTACCGGTGCGCGGGTGGGGTGGCGGCGTGGCGGCCTCGACGTTGCACGAGGATCGGAGGGAACGCGGCGGCGCCGCAAGGGGCGCGTCGCCGGCGGGGCAAAGCGCGGGGCACGGTCCTCACGGAGCGGAGCGTATGCACGAGGAGCGGAACGAGCGGGCCGGCGCGGCACTCGGCGCGCTGGAGCGGTATCGGCGTGAAGCCGACGCGGACGGGACGCCGGCCGAATGCCTGCTGGCGGGCATGCGTCGCCTGGAGGCGGACCGGCTGGGGCGGCGGCGCGCCGAGCTGGTCGGCCGCGCGGTCCGGGAGGGCGGCCTCGAGTGGGCCGAGGCCGAGCAGATCTACGCGGTCTCGGAGGAGGAGGGGCTGGATCCGGCCTTCGCGTTCCAGCTCGTCGGCTGCGGGGTCGGCGTCCGCTGGCCCGGGGACGCGCCGCTGGCCGCCACCACGCTGGACGCCGAGGTCCCGCCGGAATGGGTGGCGCCCCCGACGACGACGCCGGCGACGCCGGAGTCCGCGCGCCGGGAGTGGCGGCTGCGAGCGAGCTTCCGGCGGCTGCGTCGCCTGCTGGAGGAGCGGAAGACGCCCGAGGACGCGCTGCTGGCGTTCGTGGACGAGCCGGACGTCGACGCGTCCGGTTATTAGCGGCGGGCGCGCAGGGCGGACCGCGGCTCAGGGGCCGGCGGCGCAGCGTCTCCGGCGGGCGCGGCGGCGCGCGTGCGGTGGCGGTGCCAGAGCCACGTCCCGGCGCCGGCGAGGGCGACGAGGACGGTGGCGAGGATCGCGACGAGGCCGGCGAGGCGGCCGAGGCGGAGCGCCGCGTCGAGCGCGGAGGTCAGCCGGTTGGAGCGCAGGACGGTGACGAGCGCGCCGGCGGGCCCGGAGACGGCGATGAGGCCGACGACGGGCGCGAAGCCGAGGCCGAGCGCGAGGATGGCCAGGGCGTGGAGCGGGACGCGCCGCGGGCTGGACACCTCGACCGCATCCTCGGTCCCGGCGCCGGTCGCCGGGCCGAGGAAGACGCGGCGATACAGGCGGAAGAGGGTGCGGACGGCCTCGATGTCGGCGATGGCGAGGCCGGCGAGGGCGGCGATGGCGGCGACGCGCGCGGGGAGCGCACCCGTGATCGCGAGCGTGAGTAGCGCGGCGTAGAGCAGGAGCTGGGGCGCGAAGGCGGCGCCGGGCGGCAGGCCCGCGGCGGAGATGGCGCCGACGGCGAAGCCGAAGCCGGTGTCGCGCATGCGGCGGGCGAGGCCGCCGAGCGCGTCGAGGTAGGTGGTGCCGGTGGCGTGGCGGACGGCGTCGCTCGCGAGGAGGAGGAGCGGCTGGTAGACGGCGAAGGCGAGCAGCTGGAGCGCGGCCGCGGCGAAGCCGAGGAACGCGATGCCGACGTGATGGACGGCGAGGCCGACGAGGCCGACGCCGGCGGCGAGGAGGAGCAGGCCGGCGCCGCGGAAGGCGGAGCGGGCGAGGATGCGGCGGAGCTCCCACTCCTGGCGGGCCCAGGGCATGGCGCGGAGCGCGAGGAGGAGTCCGATCGCGGCCACGCCGGCGCCGACCCAGATCGGCGGGAGCGTGACGAAGCCGATGGCGCGGAAGAGCCCGAAGAGCCCGATCCCGGCGAGGACGACGGAGGCGAGCGCGGCGCCGGACGCCGTGGTGCGGTGGCGCTCGGCAAGCCCGGGCGCGGAGGCGACGGCGGTGACGCCGATCGTGAGCGCGAGGAGGCCGCCCGTGGTCGGATCGGCGGCGAGGCGGCGCGCGTCGGGCGGGAGGATGCCGAGGATGGCGGGCCGCAGGAACGCGAGCAGCAGGCCGGCCACGACGAGGAGGAGCGCGGAGCCGAGCCAGGTGGGGCGGCGGCCGCCGCGCGCCTCGGCGGCGGCGAACACGCCGGTCGGCACGGCGGCGGCGCACAGGGCGAGGAGGACGAGGCCGGCGAGCGGGTCGAGCTCGAGCCGGAGCGGCGTCGCGGCCGCGGGGAGCGGGAGCGCGACGAGGCGGCCGCCGTAGAGGATGCGGCCGGCGGCGACGGCGCCGAGTGCTCCCCCGCCGACGCGGCCGGCGGCGCCGACGGGCGCGGCGAACGCCGACCAGCGGCGGAGCGCCGAGGCCAGGAAACCGGTCGCGAGCAGGATGACCGAGGCGGCCAGCAGCAGCAGCGTCGTCATCGGTTGCGCCTCTCGGGGTTGCGCCGTGGGCCGCGCCGCCTCAGCCGGCGGCGGTGAGCCCGGCCTCGGCGAGGGGAGCGGGGATCGCGTCCGCGGCCGTGCGGAAGCGGCCGGCGAGCGCATCGATGCGGCCGGCCAGCTCGGCCAGGTGCTCGCCGGCGGCGGCCAGCTCCTGCATGGCGGCGATCTGCTCGCCGCCGGCGGAGGCGATCGTGCGGGCGCGCTCGCGGGTCCGGCCGGCGAGATCGTGGAGCAGCTCGACGGCATCGCCGAGCGTCTCGAGCTCCGCGGCCTGGGTCTCGACCTGGGCGGCGAGCCCGCCGAGGGCGCCGACGGCGTGGCGCAGCCCGTCGACGAGGCGCTCCAGCGCCGCGCGGCTGTCGCCGGCGACCTCGCCCACACCCGAGAGCCGGCCGTCGAGCGTGACGAGCCCGGCCTCCACCTCCTCCATGCAGCTCCGCACGTCCGCGACCGCCTCACCCACCTCGGCGGCGGAGGCGGCGGAGCGCCCCGCCAGCTTGCGCATCTCGTCGGCGACGACGGTGAACCCCCTGCCCTCCTCGCCGGCGCGGGCGGCCTCGATGCCGGCGTTCAGCGCGAGGAAGTTCGTGCGGCGCGCCAGCTCCTGGATGCGGGTGACGGCGAGCCCGATGTTGTCGCCGGCCTCGGTGAGGAGGCGCATCGCGGCGGCGGAGCGGCGGGTGCCCTCGCCCGCCTCGGAGAGGAGCTCGCCGGCGCGGCCGATCCGGGCGGCGTGCCCCTCCGCCTCGGCCGCCAGCGTCTGGGCCTCGGCGGCGGAGCCGCCCGCGTCGTCGCGCAGGCGACGGGCGGCGGCGCCGATGCCGCCGACGGCGCCGCGGCTGCGCTCGACGAGGGAGACCTGCTCGTCGGCGCCGCGGGCGAGCACGTCGGTGCTCTCGCCAATGCGCTCGGCGGCGGCGGTGACCTGCGCCGCGGTGGTGGCGAGCTGCGCGGCGAAGGCGGCGAGCTCGCGGGCGTGCACCTGCAGCTCGGCGATCGTGCCGGTGAGGCCCTCGAGCGTGCGGTTCAGGCTGACGCCGAAGAAGCCGAGGTCGTCGAGGTGACGCACGCTCAGCCGGACCGCGAGGTCGCCGGCCTCGACGGCGGCCAGGCGCCGGCGGACGGCGCGCAGCCGCCGCGTGACGGCGATCGGCGCCAGCGCCGCGACGTAGGCGAAGCCGGCGAGCGCGATGGCCTCGGCGCCGGCGAGCGCCGGCGTCGCTCCGCCGAGGACGCGGGCGACCGGATAGAGGAGCACCAGGAGGCCGAGCTGGAGCCGCGCGACGCCGGGGAGGCCGAGCGCGTTGGCGACGACCGCGAAGACGGCGATCGGCATGACGAGGTAGCCGTGCGGTCCGAGCGCGGCGGCGTAGCCGGCGATGAGGGCGACGTCCCAGACCGCGGCGGCGTAGACCTGCCAGGGTCGGAACGCACCGCTCAGCGCGACGAGGAAGAGGAGGTTCGGCGCGGCCGTCGCCAGCGTGAGCGCGGCGGCCCAGGCGAGGCTCATGTCGATGGCGCCGGTCAGGCGGCCGAAGGCCCAGAGCGCCCAGGCGAGCGCGAGGATTCCCCAGCGGCGGGCGATGGAGACCTGCTGGCGGGCGTGGAACTGCAGCTCGCGCTCGCGCGCGAGGAGCGCGTCGGAGGAGGAACGGGCGTCGTTCACGGGTCGGAATCGGAGGAAACAAACCAGGGGAGGCGTGCAAGATCGACCCGGCGGAACGTGGCGTCAAGAGCGCGATGCCGGGCCCCGGCTTGCCGCCTCCCGCCTCGGCGCGCAGAATTGACGCGCAAAACGACACGGCAGCAGCGCGCGGCGGCGGGCCGCGGCGCCGCGCGAAGGAGATTCGATGAAGCGGATCCTGGTGACGGGGGCGCTGGGACAGATCGGCTCGGAGCTGGTGCCGGCGCTGCGGGCGGCGTACGGCGAGGCGGCGGTCGTGGCGTCGGACGTGAAGCGGCCGGAGGAGGAGGGCGGCGGCCCGTTCGTCGCGCTGGACTGCACGGACGCGGCCGCGCTGGCGACGGTCGTGCGGGAGCACCGCGTGGGAACGATCTACCACCTGGTCGCGCTGCTCTCCGCGACGGGCGAGCGGAACCCCCAGAAGGCATACCACGTGAACCTCGGCACGCTCATGCACGTGCTCGAGGTGGCGCGCGAGACCGGGGCCGCCGTCTTCACGCCCAGCTCGATCGGCGCGTTCGGGCCGAGCACCCCGCGGGATCCCGCGCCGCAGGACACGATCCAGCGCCCGACCACGATGTACGGCGTGACGAAGGTGGCGGGCGAGCTGCTCGCGGACTACTACCACCACCGCTTCGGCGTGGACACGCGCGGCGTGCGCTACCCGGGGCTGATCTCCTACGGCTCGCCGCCCGGCGGAGGCACGACGGACTACGCCGTGGAGATCTTCCACGCCGCGCTCGAGCGCGGCGAGTACACCTGCTTTCTCGGGCCCGACACGCAGCTCGACATGATGTACATGCCGGACGCGATCCGCGCCGCGATGGAGCTGATGGAGGCGGAGCCGTCCCGGCTGCGGCACCGCAACGCCTTCAACGTGACGGCCATGCAGGTCACGCCGGAGCGGCTCGCGGCGGAGATCCGGCGCCACATCCCCGCGCTGCGGATCGGCTACGACGTCGACCCGGTCCGGCAGGCGATCGCGGATTCGTGGCCGCGCCGCATCGACGACAGCGCCGCGCGCGAGGAGTGGGGGTGGGCGCCGCGCTACGACCTGGCGGCGATGACGGAGGACATGCTGGCGAACCTGTCGCGCGGCGCGTAGAGCGCCGCGCACGCTGCGCTGTCGTCGCGCCTGCGGCGCGACGCACGCTCGCGTTGCTCGCTGTCGCGGCCTTCGGCCGCGCACGTTTCACTGTCGCCGCGCCTGCGGCGCGACGCACGCTGCGCTGTCGCTCGCCTGGCGGCTCGCGCACGCTCGCTACGCTCGCTGTCGCGGCGCTTCGCGCCGCGGTTTCAACCGGGGGGTGGACCATGCCGCTCGACAGAATTTCGCCGGTGCTGAGCCAGGCGGTGACGGATCTCGAGACGCAGGGGCGCGCGAAGGGGCGCGAGACGGTGGTGGTCGGGGTGCTGCCGCCGGAGGGGAATCGCGGGCCCCGCTTCCTCCTCGAGGGCGCGGGCGAGAAGGAGTTCCTGCGGATGAACTCCAACTCGTACCTCGGGATGGGGCTGCGGCCGGAGGTCGTGGCGGCCGAGGAGGCCGGGACCGAGCGCTACGGCGCGGGCCCGGGCGCGGTGCGCTTCATCAGCGGGACGTACGCGCCGCACGTCGAGCTGGAGCGGCGGCTCGCGGCGTTCCACGCGCGCGAGGCGGCGATGATCTTCAGCTCGGCATACGCGACCGTCATCGGGGTGATCAGCCCGCTGGTGACGGCGGAGACGATCGTCATCAGCGACGAGCTGAACCACAACTCGATCATCAACGCGATCCGCCTGTCGCGCCCCGCGGACAAGGCGGTCTACAAGCACCTGGAGATGGACGGGCTGCGCGAGGCGCTCGGCGCGGCGCGCGGCCGGGCGAAGCGCGTGGTCGTGGTCACCGACGGCGTCTTCAGCATGCGCGGCGACCACGCGCCCATGGACGTGCTGCTCGGGATCGCGCGGGACTTCGACGCCGCGTTCGAGGAGGGTGTCGTCGTCGTCATGGACGATTCGCACGGCGTCGGAGCGTTCGGCACGACGGGGCGCGGCACGGAGGAGTACACGGGCTCGCCGCCGGTGGACGTGCTGATCGGCACGCTCGGCAAGGCGTTCGGCGTGAACGGCGGGTACGTGGCCTCCTCGGCGCCGGTGATCCGGTATCTGCGGGAGACGGCGCCGATGTACATCTACTCGAACCCGATCACACCGGGCGAAGCCACGGCGGCGCTGGCGACGCTGGAGCTGCTGACGGGGGACCTCGGCGTCGAGCTGCTGGAGCGGCTGCGCGCGCTGACACACCGCTTCAAGGACGGGCTGGAGCGGCTCGGCTTCGAGACGCTGCCGGGCGAGCACCCGGTCGTGCCGCTGATGGTCCGGGATACCGCGCGGACCCGGCAGCTCGTGCGGCACCTCTACGAGAACGGCATCCTCGCCACCGGCCTCGCCTACCCCGTCGTCCCCCGGGGCGACGAGGAGATCCGCTTCCAGGTGAACGCCGACCACACGGAGTACGACATCGACTACGTGCTGCGGGCGCTCGAGGCGGCGCGGTGAGTCGGCGGAGGCTCTCGATGCCAGCGGGGCGGCCGCACGTCCTATCTCGTCACGCGAAGGCGCGAGGATGACAGCGGAGCCGCGAAGGGGGCGGCCGCAGCACGCCCGGGGGACGCCGGCCACCGGCGTTCGCCGGACATGACATCAGAAGCACGTGCATTCCCCGGTGGGTCTCCAATGCCCGGCGAGCTTCCCTTCGCGTCTTCCGTTCAGCTCCGCGTCTTCGCGTGACGCAGCTCCGTTCCCGACGCCGGCGGCGCCCGCGACCCCGGACGAACGCCGGGCGCGGGCTCGAGATCGGGCTCGGACCCGTTCTCGGGCCCGAGATCGAGATCCGCGCCTGCGGCGCTGAGATCGAGATCGGAGCGGCCCCCCCCAACGCACGGCGCCCGGTGGGTTCTTCCCACCGGGCGCTTCATGCATCCCCGGCGATTCCTCGGATGCCCGGCTGCCCTCCGCCACTCAGCGGCAGCGGGCACCCGCATCGTGGAGGCGCATGGCCTTGTCGCCGAGGGTGACGACGCCACCTTCGCCGCCGGTGACCGCGACCTGCGTCCTCGAGCCGTCCTCGCCCGTCAGCGCGACGGCGATCTCCTGGCCGCGCGTGATGGCGCGCCAGGTGAAGCGCATCGACTGCTTCGCGGTCTGGCTGCCGCCGGCGCCGGGGGTGTAGACGCTCAGGACGGTGTTCTTCTCGGCGGCCCCGGTCCCGTTCGCGCAGAACGTGAAGACGTGCGTCGTGGCGGCGCCGCCGGCGGGGCCGCCGTCGGTGCGGTCCGTGTAGGAGACGGTCCGTCCGGCCAGCAGCGCGGTCCAGCGCCGGGCGAGGGGCGTGGCGTCGCTCCAGCCGGATCCGCGCCGGGTCAGCACGTAGTGTTCGTCGGGCTGGCCCGGTGCGTGGAACGTCACGCCGAGCTGGTCGCCCTGGAGCGCGGCGTCGCCCGCGAACTGCTGCCCGTCGGCCGAGGCGACGACGAAGCTGACGCGGCTGCCGGTGACCTTGCCGTTCAGCGGTAGGGTTCGGCCGGCGGCGGCCATGACACCGGTGACGCGCCCGCCCTCGGCCGGCCGGAACGTGATGGCGATGCCGTCGTTGCCCTGCACGAGCATGACCCACTCGCCCATGACATCCTGGGCGGTGAGGCGCGCGGGTCGGGCGAGGCCGAGCAGCGGGAGGAGGCCGGCCACGAGGGCGGCGGGGATCGAACGGCGGAGGATCGGTATCATCGTCGCCTGCCGAAGGGAGTGGGGTCTGCCGAGGGCGATGGCGGGCGGCGCTACTGCCCGTGGAGGATCGACTTCACCTTCGTGATCAGCATGTCGACGGCGACGCGGTTGTGGCCGCCGTCGGGCACGATGATGTCCGCGTAGCGCTTGCTGGGCTCGACGAACTCGAGGTGCATCGGCCGCACCGTGCTGATGTACTGGTGGATGACCGACTCGGCGTTGCGGCCGCGCTCCGCCATGTCGCGCGTGAGGCGACGGATGAAGCGGAGGTCGGACGCGGTGTCGACGAACACCTTGATGTCGAGCAGCTCTCGCAGCTCCGGCTCCCAGAGGATGAGGATGCCGTCGACGATGACCACCTTTCGCGGCTGCGCGGTCTCCGTCTCGGCGCGACGCGCGTGGCACGTGAAGTCGTAGCTGGGCACCTCGACGGGCCGGCCGGCCAGCAGGGAGTGGAGGTGCTCCACGAGCAGCGGCGTCTCCAGCGAATCGGGGTGGTCGTAGTTGATGCGCGCCCGCTCCTCCGCGGGGAGGTAGCTCGCGTCGGCGTAGTAGGCGTCGTGGTGGATGACGGTGACCTGCCCGCGGCCGAGGCCGCGCGTGATCTCCCGCACCACGGTGGTCTTGCCGGAGCCGCTCCCGCCGGCGACGCCGATGATGATCGGCCGCCCGTCGGCCGGGCGGTGCTCGGCGTCGACGGCGTGGATTCCGGCGGGGTCTTTCCAGGCGCTCATGGCGCTGGATGATCGCACCGGCGGCGTCCCGGCCGCAACGCCGGGGCCGGGCGGGCTCAGCGCCGGGCGCGCTCGCCGAGCGCCTCCTCGACCTGGGCGAGGGCGGTGCGGGCGGCGGTGTCGCCGGGCTCGAAGTCGAGTCCGCGGCGGAGCGCCAGGCGCGCGCGCGCCAGATCGCCGAGGAGCAGGTAGGCGCGGGCCAGGTTCAGGTGGGCCGCGCCGAGCCCGGGCGCGATCGCGGCGGCGCGCTCGTACTCCGCGGCGGCGCGGGCCGGCTCGCCGGCCCGCAGCGCCATGTTGCCGAGGTTCACGTGGCCGAGCGGCTCGAAGCCGTTCACGATCGTGTCGCGGACGAAGGCCTCGCGCGCACCGGCGGTGTCGCCCGCGGCCTGGAGCGAGAGCCCGAGGTTCACCCAGCCGAGCGGGACGGCGGGGTCGCGGGCCAGCGCCCGCCGGTAGAGCGCGATGGCGGCGGCGTGGTCACCGCCGTCGGCGGCGGCGAGGCCGGCGTTCACGAGGATGGGCGGCTCGTCGGGCTCGATCTCGAGCGCCCTGGAGTAGGCGACGAGGGCGGCGCGCGCATCGCCGCGGACGCGGGCCTCGTCGCCGAGGTAGCCGAGGACGAGCGCCCAGCGGCCGCGGAGGGGCGCATCGTCGGCGCCGAGCGAGCGCAGCGCGACCGCGAGGAAGCGGTGCGTCTCCGGGTCCTCGCCGCGCGCCCAGTGCAGGCTGGCGAGGGCGAGCGCACGGACGTCGAGGTCGCGGCTCGCGGCCAGGCGGCGCAACCGGTCGGCGGCCTCCCGGTCGAGCGCCGGCATGTCGGGGCGGAGCCAGCGCTCGAGGAACGCGGCGAGCGCGGCGAACTGCGTCATCGTCCCGCGGGCGCCGGGGTCGAGGAGGCGGCGGGCGGCGTCGCCCTCGGAGCGGAGCTCCCCGGCGCGCGCGAGCGCCTCGACGAGCGGCGGCCGGGGCTTGAGCGTGCCGTACCAGCGATCGACGTCGCCTTGCAGGCGGCCCTCGGCGCGGTCCGCGTGGCAGGCGCGGCAGGCGCTCGGGATGCCGAGCGCGGAGTCGACGGCCGGGCGCGGGATCGAGATGGTGTGGTCGGAGCGGAGGTAGCGCACGGCGCCGCCGACCTCCCGCTCCTGGACGTACGGCATGTGGCACGAGACGCAGCGGCTGCCGGCGGAGGCGGCGGGGTGGTGCGAGTGCTCGGCGACGCGGTCGGCCTTGCTCGGGTGACAGCCGAGGCACTGGCCGTCGTCGAGGCGGCCGGGGAGCGGCGCGCCGGAGATCGTGCGGTAGCGCTGCGTGTGCGGGTCGTGGCAGTCCACGCAGGTCATGGAGCCGTTCAGGTAGCAGTCGCTCGAGAGGTGCCCCTGCTGGTACGCGAACGTGCGGGTGCGGCCGTCGGCGTGGACCGCCGTGTCGCCGAGGAGCGGCAGCGCCAGCGAGTAGTACGTCTCGAGCGACTTCCCGGGCAGGTACCCCGGCCGCACGACGTCCTTCAGCGCGTGGCAGCGCAGGCAGACGCGCACGGACGCCTCCTTCGAGAGCGTCGCGAGCGGCGACATGGCGACGTCGCCGCCGGCGCGGACGCTCGCGATGTGGCGGCCGGCCGGGCCGTGACACGCCTCGCAGTCGATGGCCAGGCTCTTCAGCCGGGTCTCGTAGGCGCGGCGCTCGGGGTCGAACGCGAGCTGGATCTGGCTGCCGTGGCACTCCTGGCAGCTCGCGTACACCTTGCTGGCGCCGAGGACGCGCACGGGCGGCCAGTCGCCGCAGTCGGCCAGGCGCATGTCGGGCGTGATCGGCCGCCAGCCGCGGTTCAGCCGCGTGGACGTGTTGCAGAACCACGCCGTGTCGCGGCGCTCGACCTCGAACGGCAGGAAGCGGAGCGTGCCGTCCGGCCAGCGCGTCACGAAGCCCTGCGTCCCGCCGCCGGCCATGTGGCCGCCGCCGACCACGCCGTCGACGCGCAGCCGGGTCGGCGGCTCGCCGTCCCGCTCGACGACGAAGGCGAGGCCGCCGGCCTCCGCCCGCGGGTAGACGACGGCGTCGCGGAAGCGGATCGGCGCGCCACCGAACGGGGCGAACACGACGTCGGCGGCGGGGGGCATGCGGCCCGCGCGGCCGTGCGTCGACGCGCGCCAGGCGTCGTGCTCGCGGGCGTGGCAGCCGGCGCACGCCTCGGCGCCGGCGAAGTCGGCGAAGCCGGGCTCGGCCGCGGGCGCGGCGGCGGGCGGCGGCGGGAGCGGCACTCGCTCGCCGCCGCCGGGCGCCGGGGCAGTCGGCGCTCCGCGGTTGGCCAGGCTGGCCAGGTAGGCCAGCGCCATGGCGGAAATGGCCAGGGCGAGGCCGGCGATGAGCCAGGCGCGGGGGGAACGGTCGGGGCGCGGCGCGGGGCGGCCGGCGGCGGGGGGGACGGCCGAACCGCCGCTGCGCTTCGCGCCATCCGGCCCCCTCCCGCCCCGCTTCTTCCGGCTCATGGCCGCCCCCCCTTCCCCGCCCGCTCCCCATCCCGCGACCACGCCGGGCCCTGGCAGCGGCAGAGCGCGCGGATGTAGCCGACGAGCCCGCGCACCTCGGCGGGCGCGAGCGTCGCGCCGAAGCCCGGCATGCGGGCGCTGCGGCCGAGCGTGAACGCGCCGGCGGCGATCGCGTCGAAGAGGACGTCGTCGGGCCGGGCGGCCATGGAATCGGCGCTCGCGTGGACGGCCGGGCGCACCGGGAGGAAGCGGGCGTTGTAGCCGTCGCCGCGGCCGAACGTGCCGTGGCACGGCGCGCAGAACGCGTCGTAGGCGCCGCGCTGCGTGGAGCGGGGCCGCGGGAAGCGGATCGGCGTGCTGGCGAGGTCGAGGTACGCCGCGGGGGGCGGTGTCGGGCCGGGCGCGAGAAGGAAGCGGACGAGCAGCTCGCGGGTGGCCGCGTCCATGGCCACCCTCGGCATGATGGTGCCGGGGGCGGCGCGCTGCGGATCCTCGAGCATCGTCCGGACGAACGCGGGGCGGAGCCGGCCGGCCACGCCGCGCAGCTCGGGCCCGATCCGGCCGCCGGCGCCGTCGAGCGCGTGGCACCCCAGGCACGGGAGCCGGGTCTCGAGCAGCGCGCGGAGCTTCGCGGCATCGAAGGCGGTGAGGGGGCGCGCCGGATCTCCGCCGCTCGCGCGGACGGGGCCGCCAACCGCGGCAGCCGGCGCCCCGGCCGTCAGGCGGTCGGCCGCCGCTCCGGGGCGCGCCGCGGCGCCGGCGCCGGGCGTGTGGTCCGCCGGCCCGCCGAGGTAGTCCGCCAGTACGTCCGTCTCCTCGGCCGTCAGCCGGAAGTCCGGCATCCGGCCGCCGGAGCCCGGATAGGCGCCGAACGGCCGGATCGGCGCGGGCCGGCGCAGGTACGCGCGCAGCCATTCCGGTCGCACGCGGGCAGCCTCGCCGGACAGGTCCGGCCCGTTGCGCCACGGCGGCGCCGCCGGGCCGGCGTGGCACGCGCCGCAGTTCAGCGCGACGAAGATCCGGCGCCCGAGCGCGGCGTCCGCCGCGGACGCGCGCCGGCGGGCGGCCTCGAGGCCGGCGTCGTCGCCTCCGGTCAGGTAGAGCGTGAGCGCCAGCGCCTCGGGCTCGCCCAGTCGGAAATCGGGCATGCGGGAGCGGCCGATGTCATGCCGGATCGGCGTCGGCGCACGCAGGTAGGCCAGGAGCAGCGCGGGCTTCTGGAGCAGGCCGCTCCGGCGCAGGTCGGGGGCGCGGGCGGGGACGCGGTTCGCGGCGGGGACGCCGGCGTGGCACCCGGCGCAGCCCAGCTCGGCGAGGAGCTCCGCGGGATCCGGCACCGCGGCGGGCGCGCGGGCGGGCGTCGGAGCCGGATGCGCCCGGGCGGCACGGCTCCGCAGGACCGGCGCGGCGGTCGCGTCGGCCCCCGCGTGCGCCGCGGAGCCGCGCGGCCACGCGCCGCCAAGGAGCGCGAGGGAAAGGGCGGCGGCGCCGCTCGGGAAGAGCCGCATCGAGAGCCGTGCGTCCGGTGACGAGGTCCCGCGCCGGGAAGGAACGCCGTGTGGTCTCGGGATGCCGCAATGTAGCACGCGGCGGCGCGGGAGCGGAAGCTCAGCGGCGGTCGCCGACCGGGCCGGGGCCGGGGTGCGGGCGCAGCCGGCGGACGACGAACGCCACCGTGTCGCCGTCGAGGCGGGCCTGGAGGTCCGCGACGCGCCAGCGCGGGTCCGTGAGGAGGCCGAAGAAGTCGAACTCGGGGCGGCGTCCCCAGACGAGCGGGTACGCGGGGCTCGGCGCGTAGTACATCGTCACGCGGCGCGGCGCCGGCACGCCGCTCCGCGCGAGCGCTTCGGTGAAGCGCCGCACGATCTCCTCGCGCGGGTAGCGCCGGAGCTCCCGGAGCGGCACGTCCGGGCCGACGCGGAAGACGGCGAGCGCGAAGTCGTCCTCGGCGCGGGCCGCGCGGACGAGCACGGCCGTGCCCAGCGGGATCGTGCCGTCCGCTCCGACCTCGATGCCGCTGTAGTCCGGGAGGCGGCGCTGGAAGGGCGCCGGCCGGAAGCGGATCCCGGCGGGGAGCGGCGGGAGCGGGCGCGGCTCGAGGCGCCATTCCCCGCCCCGCCAGACCACCTCCATCTCCATCGAGCTGGGCGGACCGGCGTCGAACCCGACCTCGAGCACGATGCGGGCGGGGCGCTTGTCGAACGCGAAGCTGAAGCCGCGCTTCCGCTCCCAGCCCGGCGTCTCGACGAGGCGCACCTCGGCGAGCTGGACGGGCACGCGGGCCACGCGCTCGGCCTCGCGGGCCAGGCGCGCGCGGTCGGCCGCGAAGCGCCGCGCCGCGGTGCGGTGGAACGGCGAGGGCGGGTACTCCCAGGAATGCCGGCTGTTGATGGCGACGTAGGTGCAGAGGACGCCGAGCACCGTCGCGGCGGCGGCCGCCGCGAGCGTCGGGACGAGACGTCGCAACAGGAGGCCGGTGGCGAGGCCCAGGAGAGTGGCGCCGCCGACGATGGCGGGCATGCCGACGAGCCAGGCCATCTCGAGGTCGCCCTTGACCCACCACGCCAGCAGCGGGACCGTGACCACGATCCAGAGGGCGGCGGCGATCCAGCGCCAGAACGCGATTCCCATGGGAGTGCCCGGTCAGTAGCGCGTGTCGAGGCCGAGCACGAGACGGGCGGTGTCCCGGGCGATGAGGAGCTCCTCGTCGGTCGGGATCACCCAGGCGGCCAGGCGCGAGCCGTCGCGCGTGATGCGGCCCTCGCGACCGCCGACGGCCTCGGCATTCGCTTGCGGGTCGAGGTCGAGCCCCATCCACCCCAGCCCATCCACGATCCGCTCCCGCACCGTCGCGGCGTTCTCGCCGATCCCGCCGGTGAAGACGATCGCGTCGGCCCCGCCGATGGCGGCCAGGTAGGCGCCGATGTACTTCCGCGCGCGGTAGGCGAAGATCTCGATGGCCAGGCGGGCGCGGCGGTCGTCGTGCTCGCGGGCCTCGGCGATCAGCTCCTTCATGTCGTTCGTGAGCCCCGAGATGCCGAGCAGCCCCGACTGCTTGTTCAGGAGCGAGTCCACCTCGTGGGGGGTCAGGCCCTCCTTCGAGCCGACGAAGTCGACGATCGCCGGGTCGAGGTCGCCGGAGCGGGTCCCCATCACGAGCCCTTCCAGCGGCGTGAAGCCCATGGACGTGTCGGCGGAATCGCCGGCGACGATCGCGCACGCGGAGCAGCCGTTGCCGAGATGCAGCGCGACGAGGCGCGTCGCCTCCCGCGCCGTGCCGGTCAGCTTGCGGTAGCGGTAGGCGACGTAGCGGTACGACGTGCCGTGGAAGCCGTACCGGCGCACGCGGTGGCGCCGGTAGAGCGAGTACGGGATGGCGTAGATGTAGGCGTGCTCGGGGAGCGTGTGGTGGAACGCGGTGTCGAAGACGGCCGCCTGCGGCACGGCCGGGCCGAGCACGTCCGTCGCCGCCTGGATCCCCCGGAGGTTGTTCGCGTTGTGCAGCGGCGCCAGCTCGATCGTGTCCTGGATCCCGCGCAGCACGTCGGCGTCGATGAGGACCGAGCGCGTGAAGCGCTCGCCGCCGTGGACGACGCGGTGACCGACCGCCTCGACCTCCGCCAGCGAGGCGATCGGCGCGCCCGAGTCGGAGCCGACGAGCCAGCGGAGCACGGCCTCCACGGCCGCGCGGTGATCGCGGATCGGCGCGGTCGTGCGGAACGGCGCCGCGCCCTGCGCCTCGAAGCTCACGACCGCCTCGCCGCCGATCCGGTCGATGACGCCGCCGGCCAGCCGCTCGTCGCGGTCCGCGGCAATGCGCTCGGCGTCCGTGGCCACGACCTGGAACTTGAGCGACGACGAGCCGGCGTTCAGCACGAGTACGTTCATGTCGTGAAAGTACGATGGCGCCGAGGCACCCGCGAGGCGGCGCGCCGTGGTCCGGCGTAGCGAGCGCGGCGCGCCCGCCGACCTTGCGCGGCCGCGGTATCGCGGTACTATTCGATGCGCCGCCATCGTGTATCCGCGGGCATGACGCCCCGATGGCGCCCTGCTCCGTGGATCGCCCGCCAACTTTGCTTCGGGCCACACGTCATTCACGCGCCACTTCCGTCCACAAACGCGAATCTCAGCCAGGAGGAACGATGATGCCGTCGTCCCGCGTCGCCACACCCCGCCGGCTCCCCGCGCGCGCTTTCGGGATCGCGCTCGCGTTGGCGACTGTCGCCATCCCCCTCGCGGCCGGGCGGGCCCGGGCGCAGGAGGCGGACACGATCGAGGCGCTCGTCCCCGGGCGCCGGTCGATCTCGCTGAACCTGCCGAACGGCGGCGGCGCCATGCTCGGGATCTGGAAGGTCCGCTCGGCCACGCTGAACCGCGGCCTCCTCGTGAACGCGTCGGTGCACGTGGCCGGCCAGGGCGAGCCCGCCGGAGGCGACCAGGAGTCGATCGGCCTGTCGATCGGGCCAGCGTTCCGGCGCTACATCGCGCGCTCCGGCCCGGTCGCGCCGTTCATCTACACGGACCTCTCGCTGGGCGGCTCCGTCGACCGCGCGGGGAACGGCGACGGCGCGGCCTCGCACCGGTGGCAGGCCGAAGCGGGCGCCTCCCTGGGGCTCGGCGCCGAGTGGTTCCCGCTGCGGCGGGCGAGCGTCGCGGGGTTCACGGGCGCGCGCCTGTCGGCGTCGGTCGGCCGGAACTCCGGCCGCGAGGCCGGCATCACGCAGTGGAACGTCGGCGCCAGCACCATGAGCTCCACGATCTCGCTGCAGATCTACTTCTGAGCGCCCACGGGCGGGGCGGCCGCGCCGGCCGCTCCGCCGGCATTCCCCGCCCCGCCGTAGCGCGCCTTCAACCGACCCGTCCGAAACACCAGCGCGGACAGCGCGGTGAACGCCGCCACCCCGCCCAGGATCGCGACCATGCGCAGGAACGGCTGGCCGACGGCCACGCGCTCGAGCGTGAAGCGCGCGAGCGTCCAGAGCCAGACGAGCGCGCCCAGGAGCAGGATCACGCGGGCGACGGTGGCGACCCAGCGCCGCCGCACGGCGAGGAGCGGGAGCAGCGCGAGAACGGCGAGGAGCGCCAGCACGTTGCCTGTGCGGAGGAAGTGCGCGGCCAGCACCAGCGCGCTCAGCACGACGGGGAGCAGGAGCAGGAACGTCACGGGGCCTCCGATGGCGTGGTCGCCAGCTGGGAATCCGAGCGGACGGCCTCCGCGCGGGCGGGCGCGTTCCGCGGGGCCGGCGCGTCCGGGGCCTCCCGGCCGCCGCGCCGAGGAAGCGCATGCGGGGCCGACCGCCCCTCCCGCAGCAGCGCCAGCACCGCGACCGCGCTGGCGGCGCCGCCCGCCGCGGCGATCGGGAACAGCGTCGGGATGCCGAGGCCGAGGCCCGCCAGGACGCGCGCGGCCAGCGGCCAGCCGAGGCCGACCAGCGCGCCGCACATCCCCGCGAGGCCGAGCGCGTGCAGCGCGACCCAGGCCGACGCGGCGGCGCGGCGGCGGAACGCCGCGAGGGCGAGAGCGGGCGTGATCACGCCGAGCAGCGTCAGGTGCAGGTACGCGAGCACGATCGAGCGGTCGTGCATGAGGGGATCGGCCAGCCCGAGCGAGGCCACGATCTCGAGGGCGCCCTTGAGCGCGGCCGCCGCGCCGACCAGGCGCAGGATCGCGCCGGGGATCCGCGCGGCGAGCACGTCCGCAGCGAAGAGTACGCCGCCGGCGCCGAGCAGGAGCGAGCCGGCGCGCCCGACCCCGAGGAGTGCCGGCACGGGCGGCGGGGCGGCCACGAAGAGGAGCGCCGACGGGAGCACGCCGAGGCACGTCAGGCCGAGCGCCGCCGAGGCGAGCCGGCCGCCGGTGCGGGCATGGACGGCGCCCATCACGCCGAGCCCGAGGAAGCCGCCGATGAACGGCGTCAGGAACAGCTTCACGCCGAGCTCCTTGAGCCACGGGTCGTGGACGCCGCGGGCCAGGAGGATCCCCGGCAGGAGCGTGGCCGTTCCGGCGACGAGGAGGAACACGAGCGAGGCGCGGAAGAATCGGCGCTCGGCGGGGCGGGCGGCGCGGAGCGCGCGGAGCGCCGGGAGCGCGAACGCCCACCACAACGCCACGTGCACGGCCGAGATGCCGATCGAGACGGCGTCGTAGCCGCGGAGCGCGAACGCCACGAGCGCCGCCACGGAGGCCGCCCCGAGCGCGTGGGCGTGCAGCGCGAGGCGGCGCCGGCGCGCCGGTGACGGCGCCGCCGCCCGCACGATCACGCCGAACAGCGCCATCGTCACCCAGCCGAAGAAGCCCACGTGCGAGTGGGCGTGCACGAGGTAGCCGAAGATGAACGGCCCCTTGAGCGCCGGCCACACGAAGACGGCGCGCAGCCACGTGCCCAGCCCGACCGTCACGCCGAGCAGCAGCGCGGCCCACACGAAGTAGGCGTGCTCGGCTGGATGCTCTCTCGTCTCCGGCATCGGCTCCTTCCACGTCGCGGTCCGGCCAATCCGGACCCGAAGATGCGGAATGGCGGGCGGGCGCGGTGTCGGGAGATCCGCGGCGGGCGGGCGGAGGGACGCGCCACGGCGTGTGGGGCGTTCCCCGACGCCGGCTCGCTTGCCGGCCGCGGGTCGGGCCTCCACCTTCCCGGCCCGACGCCGCGACCCGAGCCCGAGAGACCGCCCGTGGACGAGCCCCGACTCCCGGATTCAGCCGAAGCGGCCGCCGAGCTGCACACGCGCCGCGCCGCCGGCTTCCGCGCCCAGGCGGAGGCCCGGGCCGCCCACGCGGTGCGGCTCTCGACGGCCCGCCTCGTCGCGTTCCTCGCCGGCGGCGCCGCACTCCTCGGCGCCTACGATGCCGCTCCTCCGCTCCGCTGGGCGCTCCTCGCCGTCGCGCTCGCGCTGCTGGCCGCGTTCGCGGTGCTGGTGCGCGCGCACGCCCGCACGCGGCGCGAGCAGCGCTGGCTCGAGGAGCGTGCGCGCGTGTCGGCGGATGCGCTGGCGCGGCTGCGCCGGGACTGGCCGGCTCTCCCGGCCGAGCCGCCGGCGGACCCGGGCCACCCGTACGCGGCCGACCTCGACATCCTGGGGCGCGCGTCCGTCGCGCAGCTGCTCGGCGGCACCGCGACCACGCCCGGGCGCTCCACGCTCCACGACTGGCTGCTCGGTCCGGCGCCGCCGGCGGAGGTGGGCGCGCGGCAGGCGGCCGCGGCGGAGCTTGCGCCGATGCTCGAGCTGCGCGAATCGCTCGCCGCGCGCGGCCGGCTGATCGGGCGGGTCGACCCGGCGCGCGTCCGCACGTTCATCGCCTGGGCGCAGGACCGACCCTGGCTCGCGCCGCGCACGGCGCTGCGCGTCGCCTCGTTCGTGATCCCGGCCGCGACGCTCGTGCTGGCCACGCTGAGCGCGCTCGACATCCTGAGCGCGCCGTGGTGGGGCGTGTCGATGCTCGTGGCGGCGCTCGTCACCTGGCGCTCGACGCCGGCCGCGCACCGCGCCTTCGAGCGCGCCTCCGCGGGCGAGGAGCGCGTCGCCCGCTACGCCGCCGTCTTCGCGCTGCTGGCCGAGCCCCGCTTCGAGTCCGCTCGCCTGCGCGAGATCCACGGGCGCCTCGGTGGCGGCGGCGCGCCGGCGCACGCGGCGCTCCGCCGCCTCGAGCGCATCCTCGACTTCGCCGCCGTCCGCTTCTCGACGATGTTCTACCTGCCGGTGCAGCTCGTGCTGCTCTGGGACCTCCACGTCCTGGCCGCGCTCGAGCGCTGGCAGGCGACGTGGGGACCGAGCGTCGCCGGCTGGATCGATGCGCTCGGCCAGGCCGACGCCACGGCCGCGCTCGCCGCGCTGCGCCACGACCACCCGGACTGGGCGTTCCCCGAGGTCGCGTCGGACGGGCCGGGCGTCTACCAGGCCGAGGCACTCGGGCATCCGCTGCTCCGGCCCGAGAGCGCGGTGCGCAACGACATCGCCGTCGGGCCGCCCGGCACGTTCCTCCTGGTGACCGGCTCGAACATGTCCGGGAAGAGCACGCTGCTGCGCGCGATCGGCGTGAACGCGGTGCTGGCGCAGGCCGGCGCTCCGGTGTGCGCGCGGCGGCTCGTCATGCCGCCGCTCGAGGTGTGGACGAGCATGCGCGTGACCGACTCGCTGGAGCGCGGCGTCTCGCACTTCATGGCGGAGCTGGAGCGGCTGAAGGCGATCGTCGACGCCGCGCGCCGGGCCGAGGCGCGCGGCGGCCCGCGCCTGCTCTACCTGATCGACGAGGTGCTCCAGGGGACGAACAGCGCCGAGCGGCAGGTGGCGGCGCGCCGCATCATCCGCCACCTCGTGGACATGGGCGCGATCGGCGCCGTGACCACGCACGACCTCGAGCTCGGCGAGGCGACGGAGCTGCAGGACGCGATGGTGCCCGTCCACTTCCGGGAGACCGTGAACCCCGGCGGCGAGGGGCCGGCGCTGACGTTCGACTACCGGCTCCGCCCCGGGGTCGCGACGTCGCGCAACGCGCTGAAGCTGATGGAGATCGTGGGGCTGGGGGAGGAGGCGTGAGCGGTCGTGCGCGGCGGGGGAGGCCGGGCCTCGACGAGCAATGGGGGCGCCCGGTGCGGCGGCGGACCGGCCCCGCCCCGCGCGGCCCGGCGCTCAGGCCGTGGTCTGGCGCCGCGCGCGCTGAAGCAGCTCCTGCACCGCGCCCAGCAGCTCGCGCGGATCGACCGGCTTCCGCACCGCGACGACCGGCGCACTCGCCGCCGGTGGCGGCCCCTCGCTCCAGTGCCGGAGGAAGATCACCGGGATCGCCGCGGTACGCGAGTCCCGGCCCAGCTCCGCCACCAGCCGCGCGCCCTCGCCGTCCGACGCGCTCGAGTCGATGACGAGCGCCGCCGGCCGCCGCTCCCGCGCGACGCGCAACGCCTCCGCGCGCGAGCCGGCCTCCGCGGTGTCGATGCCGTTCCGCCGCAGCATCTCCGCGTAGATGAACCGCAGGTCCGCGCTCGCGTCCACGATCAGCACCATCACGCCGTTCCCTCTTCCGATCCGCCGTAGCCTCGGGCGATATTACTGGATGCCCAGCGTCCCCGCGACCCCTGCCACGGGCTCGCCGGCGCGGACCGGGGCTCCACCTGCGAAATCGCGACAGCGAAGCGGCCATGACCCAGGGTGCACAGGTACAGGAGATCGCCGCGGCTCTGCGGGAAGCGCGCGAGGAGATCGCCCGGCGGTGGCTGGAGCGGATCGCCGCGCGCGTCGCCGTGGACAAGCACTTCGTGTTCCCCTCCGAGGACCTGCTCGACGAGGTGCCGGTGCTCATCGAGGGGATCGCCCGCCATCTCGGCGGCGACGACGACGAGATCTCCGTGAACACGCCCGTCGTGATGAAGGCGCGCGAGCTGGGCCGGCTGCGCCACGCGCAGGGCTTCAGCGGCCGGCAGATCCTCTGGGAGTACGAGGTGCTCGGCGCCGTCATCCTTCAGTGGCTGGACGAGCTGGACGAGGCCGTCTCCGGCGCGGCGCTGCCGGAGCCGCTCGTGCGTCGGCTGTTCCGCGCGCTGGCGGCCGTGCAGCGCGCCACGATGGACGAGTTCCTGGCCAACTTCGAGGATCGGATCATCGAGCGCGAGGACCGCCTGCGCAGCTTCAACCGGGCGCTCTCCCACGAGCTGAAGAACGAGGTCGGCGCGATCCTGGGCGCCGCCCGGATGATGCGCGAGGACTTCGTGGTGGCGGACGCCGCGCTGCGCGAGCGGTTCGTCACGATGATCCTGGACAACGGCGAGAAGATCGAGCGCCTCCTCCAGAACCTGGTCCAGCTCACGCACATCGACCTGGACTCGCGCCGCCAGCGGAACGTGCTCCTGCCGCACGCGGCCACGGAGGTGGCGCGGCAGCTCCGGGGCTACGCCGAGGCGCACGGCGTCCGCGTCGAGGTGGCGGAGGACCTGCCGCCGCTGGAGGTCAACGGGGCGGCCGTCGACCTGTGCCTGTCGAACCTCGTCGCCAACGGCATCAAGTACTGCGACCCGGCGAAGGCCGACCGCTGGGTGCGGGTGCGGGTGGGCGCCAGCGGGCGGGATGCGCAGGACGCCTGCGTGATCGTCGAGGTGGCCGACAACGGGCGGGGCGTGCCGGAATTCGACCGGCCGCGCCTGTTCGAGCGTTTCTTCCGCTCCGACAACACCGTCGACGTCGAGGGCACCGGTCTCGGACTCTCGCTGGTGCGCGACGCGGTCGAGCGCGTCGGCGGCCGGATCTGGGCGGACTTCCCCGAGTCCGGCGAGACGGTCTTCGTCTTCACGCTCCCGGCCCGGCGCGAGGCCGACCCGGCCTGAGCGCGGGGCGGAGGCCGGGCCCGGTTCCGAGCCCGATCTCAGCACCGCTCAATCCCATTCGGCCCGACCGGGCTCGTCGCGGACGCCTCACTCGGGGCACTGCGTGGCCAGGAACTTCAGCCACTCCTCCAGCTCGCGCGGCTCGGGGAGGCGGTGGCCGGCGCCGGCCTCCTCGGCCTGATAGACCTGGCCGAACCGGTCCGCGACCAGCCATGCCGGTGCCCGCGCCGCGGCCAACGGCGCCCGGCCGTCGGGGTCGGCGACGACGGTGAGGCCGAGCCCCAGCTCCTCCTTCAGCCGCGCGGCGTCCTCCAGGCTCCCCGGCACGACCACGAGGACGCGGCCGTCCCAGAGCGCCAGCTCCGCGCGGTGGCGGTCCAGCTCGCGCAGGTACTCGCGGCATCGGGCACAGTCGGCGGCATCGAGCCGCAGCAGGACCGTGGCCTCGCGGCCCCAGCGCCGCAGCTCGACCGGCGCGCCGGCCGGCGCCGACGCCAGACGGAGCGGCGCCAGCAGCGAGCCGACGGCCGGCACGGCGTCCGCGTGTTCGTGAGCGACCGCCATTCACACCTCGCTGGAACGAGACGACGGCCGGCGCGACCTCTCCGGCCGGCGGTCCAAGCGTCGCAACCGGTGCGCCAGCGGACGCCCCGGGCGGGCCAGGGCGCAGGAACGCCGCTCCGACGGCGGCACCGGCCGGCTCACGGCGCGCCCTCCGACTCGCCGCGCTCCGGCTCGAGCCCCTCGATCCGGTGCCGCCAGCGCTCGTCCTCCGGGATGTCGTGCGGCCGGTACATGATGACCCGCGCCCGCTCGAGCGTGATGAGGCCGCCGTCGATCATCCGGTCGAGGTCCGGCAGGACTTCCTGCAGCCGCTCCTCGGTGGCGACCACCTCCACGATGATCGGCAGGTCCAGCGAGAGGCGCAGGATCTTCTCCGTGTGCACCCGCCCCTCCGCGCCGTACCCCGCGATGCCGCGGATCACCGTCGCGCCCGCGAAGTCCCGCTCCCGGAAGAACCGGAGCAGCGCCTCGTAGAGCGGCTGGCCCTTCAGCGGGCCCTCGCGGCACTTGTCCCGCTCGCCGATGAAGATCCGCATCAGCGTGCGCTCTCCCTTGAACTGGTGCGTCATCCCTCACCCTCGCTGGAGAACGGTGGCCGCGATCCGGAAGCCGGCGGCCGCGGCCACGAGGCTGACCAGCACGCTGCCGAGCACGTACCACGAGGCCCGGCTCCACTGGCCGTCCTGCAGCAGCCGGACCGTCTCGTAGCTGAACGTCGAGAACGTGGTGTAGCCGCCGCAGAATCCCACGCCGAGGAGGGCGCGCCACTGCGGCGCGGCGATCGTCCCCTCGAGGAAGGCGTAGAGGAACGCGAGCAGCAACGAACCGGTGATGTTGACGACGAGCGTACCCCAGGGGAACCCCGCGCCGGCGGCCTGCTGGATCCAGCCCCCGACCGCGTAGCGGGCGAGACCGCCGACACCGGCCCCGAGGAACACGACGAGTGGGATCATGAGTGCCTGTGCAGTAAGAAAAAACCTCCCTCCGGGCGGCGCTCGGGGGGAGGAGTCATCAGCGCCGGCGAGGCCGACGCGGTCCGGGCGGACTCCATCGCGTGCTGTCGGCCGACAGTCTACGGAGCCAGCCGGGGCCCGGGCAAGCCCCGCGGCCTCGGCCCCGCGGCCCCGCCCGGAAGCCGGACGCGACGGCGCGCGCCTCAGCCCGCGCCCCTGGCCCCGCCGAACAGCGTCGCCTCGGCCCGCGCCACGGCGCGCACGATCTCGTCGGGATCCGCGGCCGAGCGGAGGACCGCCTGCACGTCCGCCTCGCGGACCATCCGGGCCACCTTCGCGAGCAGCGTGAGGTGGGCCCGCTCGTCGCGCGCGAGGACCAGCACGAAGACGCTCGTCGGCTGGCCGTCGAGCGCACCGAACTCGACGGGCGCGGCCGTGCGGCCGATCGCGACGAGGTCGTGGTCGTGCAGCACGCGCTCGCGGGTCCGCGGCGTGTGCGGGATCGCGACGCCGTCCTCCAGCGCGGTGCTGCACAGCGCCTCGCGCTCGAGGAGCCGCGCGAGGAGCAGCTCGCGGTCCACCGGCTCCGGCAGCTTCAGCCGATCGACCAGCGCCCCGAGGACCTCGCGCGGCGAGCCCGCGGGCAGGTCCAGGAAGATGTTCTCGCGCGACAGCAGCCCGGCGATCGAGACCGGCACGTGGCCCAGCTCTCCGCCGAGCTCGTCCAGCCCGGCCGCGTCCATGCGGCTCACCTGCAGGTCCAGCCACTCGTCGACCGCGCTCTTCCGAAACCGCCACTGGCCGCCGACCTTGAGCGCGGGGATCTCCCCGCGCTCCAGGAGCCGGTAGACGCTGCGCTCGGAGAGCTGGAGGTACTCGGCGAGCTGGCGCGTGGTCAGGAGGTCCGGCATGACGGCCCCGCTCTCAGCGTTCGCGGCCGGACGCCGGCCCCGCGCCGGCGCCGCCTCCGCGGCCGGTGCGTCGCGCGTCCGCGGCGCGCTCGCCCGACCCGGCGCGCCCGGCGGCCTCGGCCGGGTCCGTGGCGGCTGCGGCTTCGATCGCGCCGGCCGGCTGCAGGAGCTCGGGCCGCTCCGCGCCTTCCAGCTCCGTGCGCTCCGGAACCACGCCACGCAGCCGCTCCGCCGGCAACCGCCCCAGCAGGCGAAGCAGCCCGTCGAGCAGCGTCAGCGGGTGCGGCGGGCAGCCCGGCACGTACAGGTCCACCGGCAAGCCCTCCACGCCCGGGCCCGCCTCCGGGCTCCCGCGAAACGGCCCGCCGGCGATCGCGCACGCCCCCACGGCGATGATCAGGCGCGGCGCAGGCGTCGCCTCGATCACCTTCTCGAGCGCGCCGCGCATGTTCCGGTTGACCGTGCCGGTGACGACGATGCCGTCCGCGTGCCGCGGCGAGGCGACGAACTGCACGCCGAAGCGCGCGAGGTCGAAGACGACGTTGCCGAGCGCCACCAGCTCGGCCTCGCAGCCGCCGCAGCTCCCGGCGACGACGGAGCGGAGGCGCAGCGAGCGGCCGAACAGCCGGCGCACCTCGCGGTCGAGCGCGTGCGCCAGCTCGACCTCGCCGGTCGGCGAGACGAGACCCTCCCTCGTCGAGCTGGCCATGCGGTAGTCGCGCGTGAACGTGATCGTGCCGGCGGGCCCGGTCCCGGCTTCCTCCGGGCTGAAGAGGCAAGCGCCGACGTCGAGCGCGGGCCGGCCGTCGGCCGTCGTGGTGACGAGTGCCGACGGCCCCGCCTCCCCCTCGCCGGCGTGCGCCGGGTCGAGCACCGGCAGGCCGCGGAAGCGCGCGGGAAACTGCGCGCCCCCCCTGGGAAACGGCGATGTCCGCGTCCCCTGGCGCAGTCGCGTGCGGATGAAATCAAACATGCTGTGCCTCCATGGCGGCCGGGTGCGGCCTCCGGCGCGCCGGCCTCCTACAGGTCGTGTCCCGCATACGACAGGTTGAAGCTCTTGTTGCAGAGCGGAAAATCCGAGATCTGGTTGCCGGGCAGCGCCACGGCGACGGCGGTCCAGTTGTGGAACGACGGATCGACGACCTTGTGCCGGCGGATCCGGCCCTGGTCGTCGGTGACGACGACGTGCGCGATCTCGCCACGCCACCCCTCCTGCAACGCGACGGCCAGCTCGCCGGGGTGCAGCTCGCCGCACTCCGCGCGCGGCTCCCCCCGCGGGAGCGCGCCCAGCTGATCCAGCACGAACTCGAGCGAGCGCAGCACCTCGTGCCAGCGGACGAGGGCGCGGGCGTGGACGTCGCCCGCCCAGGCGGTCGCCACCGGCACGTGCGCGAAGCGGAAGACGCCGTACGGGTGGTCGTGCCGCACGTCGCGCGCGACCTCGCAGGAGCGCGCGACCGGACCGACGAAGCCCAGCTCGATGCACTTCTCGCGCGGCACCGCGCCGACGCCCTCGAGCCGCGCCTGCACGGACGCGCTCTCGAACATGAGCCGCGCGACGGGCTCGAGCTCGGCGCGCAACGCCTCGAGCCGCCGGCGCATTTCGTCGGCCATGGCGGGTGGCAGGTCGAAGGCCAGGCCGCCCGGCCGGACGAGCCCGCGACCGAACCGGTTCCCCGACAGGGTCATCAGCAGGTTCAGGAACTCGCCGCGCATCCGGCCGAAGAACGCCGCCGCCGGCTGGAAGGCGACGTCGCCCGCGATCGCGCCGAGATCGCCGACGTGGTTCGCGATCCGCTCGAGCTCCAGCGCGATGCCCCGGACCGTCTGCGCGCGCGGCGACTTCCGGCTGCGCGCGAGCGCCTCGATCGCGCCGCAGTACGCGCCGACGTGGCCGATCACGGTGTCGCCCGCGATCGACTCCGCGACGAGCACGGCACGCGCGCGGTCGACGGTCTCGAGGAGGCGCTCGACCCCGCGGTGCTGGTAGCCCAGCATGATCTCGAGGAACAGCACCTCCTCGCCGTGCGCCTGGAAGCGGAAATGGCCCGGCTCGATGATCCCGGCGTGGACCGGCCCCACCGCGACCTCGTGCACCTCCTCGCCCTCGACGCGGAAGAACGGGTACGCGTCCGGATCGAGGACGACCGCCGCGCGCCCCGCGGCGCGGTGGTCGGGGAGGTGCCGCCGGAGCGGCTTCAGCCACGGGTGCCCCTCGGGCCGCACGGCGCACTGCTCCGCGATCTCGCGCTCGAAGACGTGGGCCTGCGGGCAGTCCGGCGTGAGCGCGGGGTAGCTCGCGCCGACGAACGCGCTCGTGGCCCCGAGCTGGCCGCGGGCGTCGTCGGCCAGGACGGCGAGGAGCCGCGTCGTCTCGGCGGTCTCGGGCATACCGAAGAACGAGACCAGCCGCCAGCCGGCGGCCACGGCATCCACGACCGTCTGGCGGAAGCGGTCCACATCCTCCAGCGGGACGGCGGCGAGCGAGACCGCGCGGCGGTTGCGGAGCCCGAGCTCCTCGAAGCGGTTCATGGCGCGCTCCCGCCCAGCCCCGCGGCGGCGCGCGCCAGCGCGTCGTGCAGCGGCGCGGGGATGTAGACCCCGAGCATGAGCACCGCCGCGGCGAGCGCGAGCGGCCCCACGAGGAGCCAGCGGCTCTCCCGCACCGGCACGGTGCCGGGCGCGGGCTCGCCCAGCGCCATCTCGAGCACGAGCGCGGCCATGCCGACGAAGATGATGGCCAGCAGCAGCAGCATGGCGCCGGCGATCCAGGGGTGCCCCGCGCCGACGGCCGCGCGCAGGATCGTGAACTCGCTGAGGAAGAGGCCGAAGGGCGGCGAGCCGGTCACGGCGAAGAGGCCGAGCACGAGGAGCAGCCCCGAGACGGGCAGGCTCCGGATCAGCCCGCGGTTCGAGGAGGCGGCCGAGCTGCCCGTGGCGAGCACGACGTTCCCGGCGACGAGGAAGAGCCACCCCTTCGACAGCCCGTTGTTGACGACGTGGAGCACGGTGCCGTACGCCCCGACGCCGCCGAGCCCCAGGCCGAGCACGAGCAGCCCCATGTGCTCGACGCTGGAGTAGGCGAGGAGCCGCTTGACGTCGCTCTGGCCGATGACGAACGCGGCGGCCACCCCGAGCGAGAGCAGGCCGAAGCCGATGAGCACGGGCTGGGCGAAGGGCGCGAGCCCCGCCGCGATCACGACCTGTGTGGCGCGCGCGACGCCGAGGAACGCGCAGCTCGTGAGCGCGCCGGCCATCAGCCCGCTGACCAGGCTCGGCGCCTCGCCGTACGTGTCCGGCTTCCACGTGTGCATCGGCGCGAGTCCCATCTTGGTGCCGAAGCCCACGAGCAGGAACAGGAACGCGGCGCGCACCCACGCGGGGTGGAGCTGCCGGGCGTGGGACACGAGGTCGGGCACGATCAGCGGACGTCCGCCGACGCCGCTCTGCGCGGTGGCGAGGAAGAAGATCCCGAGGAGCGCCAGCGCGATGCCGACGGAGGAGATCAGCAGGTACTTCCAGACGGCCTCGAGCGAGCGGCGGTCGTGCCGGTGGAAGACGAGCGGCGCCAGCGAGAGCGTCGTCGCCTCCATCCCGACCCAGAGCAGCGCCAGGTGCTGGCTGACGGCCACGAGCGAGGCGGCGGCCAGGAAGCCGAGCAGCCCGGTCACGAAGACGCGTCCGCCGCGCGGCCGCTCCCGCTGCAGGTAGCCCACCGTGTAGAGCGCGGTCGCGAGGAAGAGGACGCTCGCGACGGTGAGCACGACGAGGCCGAGCGCGTCGAGGGCGAGCCAGCCCTGGAAGACGGGCGCGGCCGGCCGGACCCAGAGCGAGCCGACCAGCGCGAGGTGGGCGGCCGCCGTGGCGACCAGCGCGCCGACGCGCAGCCGGCCGGCGCGGTGGGCCGGCACCGCGAACATGATCGCGCCGACGATTGCGGGCAGCGCGAAGAGGACGATCAGGCGCATCAGTCCTTCAGCTCCGCCAGATGCGCGGAGTCGAGCGAGTCGAACTCGCGGTTGATGTGGAAGACGACGATGCCCATGATGAACACCCCCACGAAGACGTCGAGCAGCACCCCGAGCTCGAGCAGGAACGGCACGCTCTCCGTCCGGGTCAGCCCGAACAGGTAGATGCCGTTCTCGAGCAGGAGGTAGCCGACCACCTGCGTCAGCGCCTTGCGGCGCGACGTCAGCACGATGAAGCCGATCATCACCGTCGCGAGCGAGACCGGGACGAGCAGCTCCTGCTGCGACTCCGGCAGCGGCAGGCGCACGGCGATGGCGAAGGCCAGCGCGAGCGCGACGGCGCCGAGCAGGAGCGAGGCGATGAACCCGACGATCGGCTCGACCTCGCGCCGGACCGCGGCCTCGCGGATCGCCCAGAGCAGAAACGACGGCAGGATGAGCGCTTTCACCGCCACGGTTCCGACCGCGAGCGCGCCCGCGTGCAGCGAGACGTGCGGCGCGAACGCCAGCGGCAGGAGACCCAGCAGGAGCCCCTGCACCGCCAGCGCACGGATGCAGGTGCTCAGGCGCGTGGTGCCGAGGACGGCGAAGTCCGTCAGCACGACCAGCAGGAGGAGGACTTCCGGAGCGGTCTGCATCGTCAGCGAAGCAGCAGGATGATGGCGAAGAGCGCGAGCGCGCCGGCGCCCACGAGGAGCTGCGGCACCCGCGTGAGGCGGAGGCGGGCCATGACCGACTCCACGACTCCGACCACCGCCGCGACGACGACGAGGCCGGCCAGGAGCACCGCGATCGCGGCGGCGCCGCCGAGTCCCGCGCGCGGCACGAGCACCCCCACCACGAGGGCGCCGAAGATCGCGAGCTTGAGCGCGCCGCCGAACAGGATGAGCGCGAAATCCGGCCCGCTGTGGTCGAGCACGATGACCTCGTGGATCATCGTCAGCTCCAGGTGCGTGGCCGGGTCGTCGACCGGCACGCGCGAGTTCTCCGCCAGCAGCAGCACGAAGAGGCTCACGCCGACGAGGATGAGCGAGGCGGCCGCGCGCGGCCACACCGCGGCCAGCGGAGCGCCCAGCATGCCGGAGAGCGACAGGTCGCCCGTGGCGAGCACGAGCGCGATGAAGCACAGGAACAGCGCCGGCTCCGCGAAGCTGGCGAAGGTGACCTCCCGGCTCGCGCCCATCCCCTCGAAGCTGGAGCCCGTGTCCAGTCCGCCCAGCACCAGCGCGAAGCGGCCGAGCGCGAGCAGCCCGGCGAACGCCAGCAGGTCGCCGGCGAAGTGCGCCGGCGCCGCCCGCCCGTCGAGCGGCAGGAAGAGCGCGGCCGCCACCAGCGAGGCCAGCACGACCACCGGCGCGGCGCGGAAGACCCACGTCGTCGTCGTGCTGTAGACCGTGCCTTTGCGGAACAGCTTCCACAGGTCGTAATAGAGCTGCAGCACCGGTGCCCCGCGCCGGCCGGTCAGGAACGACTTCGTCCGGACGACGATCCCGGGCAACGCGGGGGCCGTCAGCAGCAGGGCGGCGAGCGCGGCGAGCGCGGTCCAGCTCACGAGGTCCATCCCCCGAGCAAGAGGTAGAGCAGCAACGCGATCACGGCCACGGCGACGTAGACGAGGTAGACCGAGAGGCGGCCGCGCTGGATCGGCCGGAAGCGGTCGGCCGCCGAGCGGACGCCCCGCCACGCCGGCACGAGCACGTGCCCGAGCACCGGATCGACGGCATGGGTCGCGAGAGAGCCCGCGGCGCGCTCCACGTGAACGCCCGCCACGGACCGGTATGCGCCGAGGAGCGGCGCCGCGAACGAGGACGCCGTGTACTGCATGCGCGCCGTCGCCGCCGGGTAGCCGCACCCCCACGTTCCGGCCAGCGCGACCTCGCGCCGCCACGGCCAGCCCTTGCGCAGCATCCAGCCGGCGAGCAGCACCGCGGCCAGGGCGAGCGCGAAGACGGTGGCGGGCACCGCGAACGGATCCCGCGTCGCCGCGGGAGCGGGCACGCCGCCCACGAGCGCGCCGACGCGCAGCACCGGCGGCAGCGCGAGCACCGGGAGGAGACCGATCGCCGCGCAGGCCGCGGCCAGCCCGAACAGCGGCACGACCAGGCCGCGCGGCGATTCGTGCGCCCGCGCCGCCTCCGGCTCGCGCGCCACGCCCAGGTAGACGACGCCCACGACCTTCGCGAAGCAGGCCAGCGCCAGCGCGCCGATCAAGCCGAGCGCGGCGACGCCCAGGACGGCGAGCCGCGCCTCGTCTCGACTGACACCGGCGGTCAGCAGCGACCGGAGGACGAGCCATTCGCTCAGGAATCCGTTGAGCGGCGGGAGCCCGACGATGGCCGCGGAACCGATCAGGAACGCCGCCGCGGTGCCCGGCATCCGCCGGGCGAGGCCGCCGAGGCGGTCGATGTCTCGCGTGCCGGTGGCATGTGCCACCGAGCCCGCGCCCAGGAAGAGCAGGCTCTTGAAGAGCGCGTGGTTGACCGTGTGCAACGCCGCGCCGGCGAATCCGAGGAGCGCGACCGCCGGATGCCGGTAGGCCAGGCCGAGCGCGCCGGCGCCCAGCCCGAGAAGGATGATCCCGATGTTCTCGACGCTGTGGAACGCCAGCAGCCGCTTCAGGTCGTGCTGCGCGAGCGCCCAGACGACGCCCAGGACGCCCGAGACCCCGCCGAGCACGAGCAGCAGCCAGCCGAACCACGCCGGGGGCGAGCCGAGCAGCGCCACGACCCGGAACAGCCCGTAGATCCCCGCCTTGATCACGAGTCCCGACATGAGGGCGGAGACGTGCGACGGCGCGGCGGCATGGGCCTCCGGCAGCCAGAAATGGAGCGGAACGACGCCGGCCTTGAGGCCGAAGCCGACCAGCGCGAGGCCGAGCACCGCGGCGCCGCCGGCCGGGAGCGCGGGCGCGTGCTGCGCCAGCGAGGCGAACGTGAGGTCGCGGGCGCCACTCCCCCACGCCGCGAAGAGCGCGAACAGCGCCAGCGTGCCGGTGTGCGTCGCCACGAGGTACAGCAGGCCCGCGCGCCGGATCTCGGCCCGCTCGTGCTCGTAGACGACGAGCGCGTACGCGACGACCGCCATCGTCTCCCACGCGATCAGGAACGGCACCGCCGCGCGGGCCACGACGACGAGGACGAGCGCCGCGACGAGCACCGCCACCAGGAGGTGCGCCACCGCGACGGCGCGACGGCCGCGGTCGGGCGCGAGATAGGTCACGCCGTAGAGCGCGCTCGCCGTGCCCACCACCAGCACCGCGACCACGAACACCGCCGACAGCGCGTCGACCCCGAACACCCACGGACCGTACGGCACCGCCGCGGCGAGGCGAAGCTCCCGCAGCTCGGCGCCCGCGAGCACGCGCACCGCCGGCACCGCGGCCACGATGGCGCCGATCGCGAAGAGCAGCCGGAACGCGCCGTCCGCGAGGCGGGGGCGCGTCGACAACGCGACCGCGGCGAGCCCCGCCGCCAGGATCAGCAGCACGCCCCCGGCAACGAGGTTCACACACCGCCTCCAGGCAGGAACAGCAGCAACAGCAGAGCGACGATCGCGACCGCGACGTACAGGAGCGAGGTCGTCACGCCGGCGCGGTAATGAGCGCGCAGGCGCGCCGCGCCGCGCCCGACCGCCGCGAACAGCGGGAGGTACATCCCGGCCAGTGCGCGGTCCGGGGTGCGGCTCCTCCACCGCGCCGCCTCCGGCCAGAGCGGCGCCGGCGCCGCGCCCGCCACCATCTCCGACTCCGTCCGCGTGGCCAGCACCGGCTGGAGCACGCGCGTCAACGGCTCACCGAACGACGTCGACGTGTACTGCATCGCCGGGCTCGGGGCATCGTAGCCGCACCCCCAGGTCCCGCCGCGCGCGGTCGCCGAACGGCGGCCCGCGATGCCGCGGAGCGCGAGGAAGGCGGCCGCCGCGGCGGCGAGGAGAGGCCCCAGCACCGCGAGCGGCCCGAGCGCGGCCGCGGCGACGCTCGGCTCGACGCCCGGCGCCGCGACGCGGACGGCCTCTCCCACCGCGCCCGCGACCCGGACCGGGAACGCGGCCACGAGCAGACAGCCGGCGACGAACGCCAGCACCGCGAGATGCATCGCCCGGGTCGGCCGCGGCGCGGCCGCGGCGTGGGCGCTCCTCGGCGTGCCGAGCAGCCCGACCCCGACCAGGCGGGTGAAGCACGCCACCGCCAGCCCGCCGGTGAACGACAGCGCCACGACGGCCCCGAGCAGCGCGACCTGTGGAACACCGCGCAGCGTCGCGCCGCCGAGCAACAGTCCCCGCAGCAGCAGGTACTCGCTCGTGAAGACGTTCAGGCCGGGGAGCGCGGCGATCGCCGCGGCCACGACGACGAGCGCGCTCCCCCAGACCGGCCAGCGCGCCGCGAACCCGCCGAGCGCGTCCAGGCTCCGACTCTCGGCGGCCTGCGCCACCGCCCCGAAGCCGAGGAACAGCCCCGCCTTCGCGAGCGCATGGTTCCAGAGATGGAGCAGCGCGGCCATCCACCCGAAAGCCGCCAGCAGCGGCTGGCGCAGCGCCGTCCCGAGCACGCCGAGCCCGAGGGCGAGCGTGGCGATCCCGGCGTTCTCGATCGTGGAATAGGCCAGAATCCGCTTCACGTCGCGCTGCGCGATCGCGAACAGGATGCCGCCGATCGCCCCCGCGGCGCCGAGCACCAGCAGCACGTACCCCCACCAGATCGCCGGCTCGCCGAACAACGGGAGGAACCGCGCCAGCCCGTAGAAGCCCATCGTGACCATGACCGCCGACATCACCGCCGATACGTGCGACGGCGCCGCCGGGTGGGCGTCCGGCAACCAGACGTGCAAGGGCACGATCCCCGCCTTCGTCCCGAAGCCGACGAGGGCGAGCATGAAGAGGAGACCGCTCGGCAGCGCGGCCCCGGCCGGCGTGGCCACGAGCTCGAACGTGCCGCTTCCCGCGGCCATCAGCAGGACGAGGAGAAAGAGAGCGGCCGCCGCCAGATGGCTGGCCACCAGGTACTGCAGCCCCGCCGCACGCACCCCGCCTTCCTCGTGGTCGCTCACCACGAGCCGCCACGAGCTCAGCGTCATGAGCTCCCACGCGAGCAGCAGCAGAACGAGGTCGTTCGCCGTGACCACGACCGCCATGCTCGCCAGGAGCACGTTGTACGCGGCGAACGAGCCGCCCTCCCCCTCGTCGCGAGCATGCCGCCGGAGATAGCCGACCCCGTAGACCGCGCAGAGCGCACCCACCGCCGCGATCGGCAGGAGGAAGATCGCCGCGAGCGCGTCCACGCGGAGCGCCAGCGCGCCGGCCGGCAGCCGCCACGGCACCCGCCAGAGCTCCACCATCCCAGAGGTCAGCACCCCGATCGCCGAAGCCGATGCGGCCACGCCGCCGGCCACCGCCGCGCCGGCACCGAGCGGCCCCGCGAACGCACGCCGGCGGACGAGCACCGCGCCGGCGGCGCCGCCGAGCCAGAGACCGATCGCGACCCCCAGCAGGATCACGCCGGCCCCCCGGCCGCCTCACCCGACGCCACCCGGCGCGCGCCGGCCTCCAGCACCGCGAGCCGGGCGAGGATCGCCTCAGCCGGCTGCGCGCTCCGCAGCAGGCGCCGCAACTCCTCGTCCCGCAGGACGAACCCGAGCTGCGCCAGGATCCGCAGATGCGCCGGAACGTTCGGGCTCACGACCACGAACAGCGCATGCACCGGGAGGCCGTCCACCGCGTCGAACTCCACCGGGTGGCGCAGCAGGCACAACGAGACGAACGGCCGCGTGACGTGCAGCAGGATGGGATTGCGAACGTGCGGGATGGCGATGCCGTCGCCGACCCCGGTCGAGCCCATCGCCTCGCGCGCCTCCAGCACGTCCGCCAGGAAGTCCCGGTCCACGTCCGGAGGCAGCGGCAGGACCCGCACCACCTCCCGCAGCACCTCCGGCCGCGACCCGCCCGCCACGTCCCGGTGAACGCCCCCCGCCGCGAGCAGCGCCGAGAGCGGCGGAACCGCCTCCGGCACCCGCTGCGCCTGCTCCAGCAGGCTCCGCGACACGGCGATCCCGTTCTCGAGCGCCCATTCCCACAGCTCGATCGCGTTGCAGTGCAGACGTTCGTTGACTCGATGGGCCGGCAGACCCCGGGTCGACACCCATCGACGCACCGTCGACTCCGGGACGTTCAGGTAGGACGCGGCTTCGCGCAGCGTGAGTTGCATCGGGGACATCCACTCCGGTGGCCGGGCATGCTCCCCGGCCGATCCGATCGCGGACCGATCCGTGGCACCACCCTGTTACCTCGCCCGGAATGTAGCGGAGCCGGTAGCGCTGGCAAAGGTCGGCAGGTTTTGGCAGGAGCTGGCCGGACCGGGGACGGAAATCGGGAGGCGCGCGGACGCCACGGCTCGCGGCGTGTCGGCGGCAGGAGCGGAGAGCGGCGCCGGACGGGCCGCGCCGACGGGATGCCGCCTCGGCCGCGCGGCGTCCAGACCGCGTATCGGCGGGGCGGGGCCGGCGTCGCAGAGGGCTCGGGAATCGGGCCCCCCGGGGGCGTGCCGGCGGACGGACACGGGCGGGACCGGCCGCGCCGGAGCCGGCCGGACTGGCGGGCGGCGCCACCCGCGTCGGCGCGATCCCTGCGGCCCTCTCCCCTCGGACGGAGGAGCCCATCCGCACCCGCCGACGCCGGCGGTCGCAGTCCCGCGGCTCCGTCGCTTCGGGGCTCCGCCTGCCGCCGCGCCCCCCGCGCGGCACACCCACGGAGTCCCGCCGTCGAGCCGGCATGGAGGCCCACATGCGCAGCGACATCACCGAAGGAGCCGTCCTCCCCGACTACGAGCTCCCCGACCACACGGACACCCCGCGACGGCTCTCGATCCTCCAGGGAGACGACCCCATGGTCCTCACGCTCCACCGCGGCTTCTTCTGCCCGAAGGACCGCCAGCAGCTCGAGCGGCTGCGGGACCTCTCCCGGCAGTGCGCCGTGGGCTACAGCCGCCTGGTCAGCGTCACCACCGACCGGACCGTGTTGCACGTGAACAACCTGCGTCTCGGTGTCGGGGCCGACTGGCCCTTCCTCTACGACGCGCAGCGGGTGATCGCGAAAGATCTGGACATCGAGGAGTACACCGATCCGCACAACCAGCCGCAGATCCCCCACACCTTCGTGCTGGAGCCCGGCCTGCGCATCTACCGGATCTACAACGGCTACTGGTACTGGGGCCGCCCCTCCACCGCCGAGCTGCACCAGGACCTCCGGGAGGTCACCCGTCGATGCCGGCCCGACTGGCGCATCGACACCCCCGAGATGCGCGCCAGGTGGGCGGCCGGGGAGCGCGAAGCGTTCTTCCCGTACGGCAAGTCGCAGCGGGAGGTGATCGTGCGGACCGCGGGAGCGGTGGACCAGTTCGAAAAGTTCGCCCGGCGAGGTGCGGGACAGGCGGGCTAGCGGCGCGCAGCCCCGGTCTCCGGCCGGGTCGTCTCGCCGTACCCCGTCAGCTCCACGTAGCCGCGCCCGCGCACCGGTTTCCCGCGCGAGGTGCCGGTCACGTCGACCGCCCCCTCCCAGTAGCGCACCGCCACGTTCAGCTCCTGGTCCGCCAGGATCGGCCGGACCTCGAGGTCGAGGCCGGCCGTCGGCACCCGTAGCCGCCACCGCGCGGGGTAGCGCGTGCCGCCCGGACTCGTCCAGTGGCCCAGCACGTCGAGCCGCGCATCGGCGGGCGAGAGCGGCGTCGCCGCGCCATCGGGCGCGACCACCGACCCGGCGCTGAAGGGCGAGGCGCCGCCGTCGCGGCGGCGGATGCGGTAGAGCATCAGCTCGCGCCCGTCGGCGAGCTGGAGCGCGAACCAGTCCCACCCCACTTCGTCGCGACCGAGCGCGCTCGTGCTCCACTCCCGGTCCATCCAGCTCTCGCCCCGCACGCGGAACGTATCGCCGGCCATCCGGATGGTCCCCGCCGTCGGCATGCGCGTCAGCGAATAGTAGTACGACGCGTTCCCCGGCTCCGGCCCCTTCCGGCTCAGCCCGCGGTCCCCCTGGAGCACCGGCGGCTTCCCTTCCCCGAGGCGCAGGTCGACGGCGACGTCGCCCTCCGACGCGCGCAGGTGCAGCGGAAACGGTGCCCCGTCGGCGCGGAGCCCGAGCCCAGCGCCGGCGGCGCGGAGCCCGAGCCCGTCCGTGCGTGACGCCGGCTCCGCCCGCCAATCCTCCAGCCACACGCGGAACGGCGCGCGGCGGGCCCCCGCCAGCCCGGCCGCCGCCCGCGCGAAGCGGTCGTACGCCCGGAACGTGTGCCCGCGCTCGTCCGTCAGCGCGAGGTGCGCCATGTACACCTCGGTCGCGCCCCACTCCGAGGCGCGCGGCGCGGCCATCGGCGCGAGCGCCGTCCGGAAGAACGTGAGCTGGTAGCCGAAGCGGCGGCCGCCCGGGCCGTCGAGGTTCCCCGTGAAGTACCACCATTCATTGCGGAAGCCCGGGTGCGGCCCGTGGTCGCGCGGGAACTCGAAGGCACGCGGCGCCACGGTGCGCGCGTACCCCGCCGTGTCGCCGCCGCCGAGCGCGTCCGCCGCGGAGATCGTGGCCTGCACCTCCGTGCCGCCCGGTCCGCCGCCGGCCAGCGCGAGGACCGCGCCGCCGGCGAGCACGACCGCGAGCACGAAGGCGACGAGGAGCCTGCGCGGCCGCATCGCCTACTCCTCGCGCAGCGCCACCGCCGGCGGCGTGCGCGCCATGCGGAGCGCCGGGTAGAGTCCGGCCAGGAGCGCGGCCCCGACGGCGACGGCCACGCCCTGGAGCAGCATCGCGGGCGGGAGGCTCATCTCCAGCGTCCAGCCGAAGGAGCGCTTGTTGACCACGAGGATCATGACCGCGGCCAGCATCGTCCCGACGGGGATGGCGAGGAGGCCGGCGGCGAGCCCCATGAGCGCGGTCTGCCCCGAGACGAGCCCCCAGAGCTGGCCGCGCGTGAGCCCGGTCGCGCGGAGCACGCCCAGCTCCCGCGCCCGCTCGAGCTGCAGCGCCATGAGCGCCGAGAGCACGCCCACGAACGCCACGGCCAGCGCGAGCACGCGCAGCACGGCGGTGATGGCGAACGTGCGGTCGAAGACCACGAGCGTCGCCTCGCGCAGCCCGCGGTTCGAGCGGATCCAGAGCTCCTGGCCGGTGCCGGCGCGCGCGCGGAGCCGCCGCACCAGCGTGTCCGCATCGACACCCGGTGCGGCCGTGAGCGCGACCGCCGAGATCGCTTGGTCGTCGAAGACGGCGTCGTACGCGTGCCGGTCCATGAAGACGGTGCCCTGCTCCGAGGCGTAGTCGTAGTAGACGCCGGCCACGCGGAACGCGCGCTCGCCCCGGTCGGTCCGCAGCGGCACGGTCGAGCCGGCACGCAGGCCGTGCCGGTAGGCGAACGGCTCCGACACCACGACCTCGCCGCGGTCGAAGCGCGCCCACACCTCCGCGGGCTCCCCCTCCTTGAAGCGGAACGGCCGGTGCGCGCCGGGCGGCGCCTGCACGGCGACGAGGCGCACGTCGCCGAGTGGGGAGGGCACGGTCACGTTGCGGTTCGTCGTGACGGCGGCCACGCCGGGCGTGGCGGCCAGCCGCCGCGCCAGCGCGGCGTCCATCGGCACGTCGCTGTGCGTCGACGAGAAGCCGGGCACCGAGACGTAGACGTCCGCCTGCAGCGTGGACTCGAGCCAGCGCACGACGGTGCCGCGGAACGAGCCGATCATCACGCCGACCGCCACCCCCACGGAAATTGCGACGGAGAGCGCCGCCACCGCCGGCGCGGTCCGGCTGAGCGTGGCGGAGACGCCGGCGGCGGCCATCCGGCCGGGCACGCCGAAGAGCCGCCCGGCGACGGGGCGGAAGGCGTGCATCAGTGCCAGCGTCGCCAGCGGCACGAGGAGCGCGGCGCCGAGGATGAGCACGAAGAGCGCGCTCAGGCTGAGGAGGAGCGAGCGGCTGGGCACCGCCAGCAGCCCCCCGCCGAGCAGGAGGAGGCCCGCCCCGGCCACGCCGGCGCGGGGCGCCGCGCGCCGGGCGCGCCCCTCGAGCAGCGAGCGCGAGAGCACGGCGCGGGGCGGCGCCGACGTCGCCTCCAGCGCCGGCGCGGCCGCGGCCAGAAGCGTGGCGCCGAGGCCGAGCAGCACGCCCTTCGCCAGCGAGAGCGCGGACAGCGAGACGCCGCGCACGGAGACGACGAAGTAGAGGTCGTTGATCGTGCGCGTGACGAGGCGCACGAGCCCGCCGCCGAGCGCGACGCCCAGCAGCAGCCCGACGGCCGTCCCGGCGAGCCCGATCAGCAGCGCCTCGCCGAGCACGAGCGTGAACACCTCGCGGCGGGTGACGCCGACTGCCCGCAGCGTGCCGAGCAGCGGGCGGCGCTGCACGACGGAGAACGTCATCGTGTTGTAGATGAGGAACATCCCGAAGACGAGCGCCAGCAGCGAGAGCGCCCGCAGGTTCAGCTCGAAGGCGCGCGTCATCCCGGCGACGGCGGCGGTCCGCGCCGACGTCGCCTCGAGGGAGGCGCCCGGCGGGAGCGCGCCGCGAATGCGCGCCAGCAACGCCTCCCCGGCCACCCCGGCGGGCGCCAGCACGTCGATGCGGGAGAGGTGCCCCGGCGTGCCGACCGCCTCCTGCGCCGTGGCGATGTCCGCCAGCAGCAGGCCCTCCAGCGCGCGCCGGCTCGCCTCGTCCGAGGGATCGAGGACGCCGGCGAGCACCAGCGGATGGGCGCGGCCCCCGGCGTGCACGACCAGCGTGTCCCCGGCGCGCAGCCCCAGCTCCCGCGCCGTGCCGGCGGAAAGGAGCACCGCGCCCGGGCGCGTGAGCAGCTCCGCGACCCGCGCGCCTCGCCCGAGCTGCGCCGTGTACGCGCGGAACGGCCCCTCGGCGAACGGGTCCAGCCCCAGGACGCGGAACGGCCGGCCCGGGTAGGCGGGCGCCCGCGCGTACCCCTCCACCACGGGGGCGATCGGGCGGATGCCGAGGTCGACGCGCAGCCTCCGGTAGACGGAATCCGGCACGCCCTGCGGCCCGCCGACGACCTCGTGCGTCGCGCGGCCCGTCACCGCCTCGGTCGACAGCGTGAACGCGCGAGACGCGCTCCCCGTCGCCAGGTCCACGGCCACCACGACCGCCACCCCGAGCGCGATCCCGAGCACCGACAGCGCCGCCTGCCACGGATGCCGCAGCAGGTTGCGCAGGCTGGAGCGCCAGAGCGTCGGGCTCACCCGCGCTCCTGCAGCGCCGGCACCGCCTCCTCCACCAGGTGCCCCTTCCGGATCGTCAGCACCCGGTCCGCCAGCTCGACCACCCGCGGCGCGTGCGTCACCACGAGCATGGTCCGGCCCGCGCCCCGCGTCAGCTCGTCCAGCAGCCCGAGCACGCCCTCCGCCGTCTCCGCGTCCAGGTTGCCGGTGGGCTCGTCCGCCAGCACCAGCGCCGGGTCGTGCACGAGCGCCCGCGCCACCGCGACGCGCTGCTGCTCGCCGCCCGAGAGCCGGTCCGGCCAGCTCCGCCCGCGGCCGTCCAGCCCGACCCGCCCCAGCAGCGCCGCCACGCGCGCGCGCTCCCGTGCCCCCGTCCGGCCGTTCAGCTCGAGCGGCAGCAGCAGGTTCTCTTCGACCGTGAGCGTCGGGATCAGGTTGAACGACTGGAAGATGAAGCCGATCCTCCGCCGCCGGAAAAGCGTGCGCTCCCGCTCCCCCAACGCCGTCAGGGCGACGCCGTCGATCACCACCTCGCCGGCCGACGGCACGTCGATCCCGCTCACCAGGTTCAGCAGCGTCGACTTCCCCGAGCCGCTCGGCCCCACGAGCACGACCAGCTCGCCCCGCCGGACGACCGCCGTCGCGTCCGCGAGCACGGTGTGCTCGGAGTCGCCCTCATGGTAGCTCTTGCGCAGCCCCCGCAGCTCGACCAGCGGTGCGGCCGTCCCCGTGTTCGTCGGCATCTCGTCCCGGCATCGCGCGCATCCCGGACGCCCCCCGGCGCCCGGTCTCGCTCATACCCCCGAAGCGCCCTCCCCGAGCCGACGCGGGCGGGTCGCGCGTGCGAACGGATCTCTTTTCACAGGGAGCAGGGGAGCATGGGAGGATGACCGGAGTGCGGCCGCGTGCCCGGGCGATGCATCACGACTCGAGTTTGGATCCGGGGCACGCCGGCTCAGGCGCCCGAACTGGGATCATGAGTTGGAGCGGTGATCCTGCAAATCCCCGGTCCCAAGACCGCACCGGTGACTCGCGCTGCCCCGGTCCACCCCGCAAAAAGGAGTTGGACCGGTGACCCTCTGGCCACCGGTCCAACTCGAAAAGCGAAGGCGCCCCGGTGAGCCGCATTCCACCGGTCCAACCCCAAAAGGACGCTTCGGATGCGACGCTCCCGCGCCGCCCGATTGCCCTCCTCCCGATCTCCCCTGCTCCCTGTGAAAAATCGCCGTTCGAGCCCCGGGAACGCCCGCGGACCTAGTCCCCCGCCACCGGCTCCGGCTCCCGCACCGGCGGATGATGCGCCCCCCGCTCGCCCCGCCGCGCCCGCAGCTTCGACGGCAGCTTCGCCAGGTCGTCCAGGATCGTGTACACGACCGGCACGACGAACAGCGTCAGCAGCGTCGACGTCAGCAGCCCGCCGATCACCGCCCGCGCCATCGGCGCGCGCTGGTCCGCACCCTCGCCGATCGCGAACGCGAGCGGCAGCATCCCGAAGATCATCGCCACCGTCGTCATGATGATCGGGCGCAGGCGGATCCGCCCGGCGACGAGCAGCGCCTCGGTGCGGCTCAGCCCGGCCTCGCGCTGCTGGTTCGCGAAGTCGACGAGCAGGATCCCGTTCTTCGTCACGAGCCCCATCAGCATGATCACGCCGATCATGCTCATCACGTTCAGGTTGCCTCTCGTCACCAGCAGCGCGAGCGCCACGCCGATGAAGGAGAGCGGCAGCGCCAGCATGATCGCCAGCGGCTGGAGGAACGAGCCGAAGAGCGAGGCCAGGATCAGGTAGATGAAGATGACGGCGAGGATCAGCGCCTCGAGCACGTAGCCCTTCGTCTCTTCGAGGTTCTGCACGTCGCCCGTGAAGACCGTGTGGTAGCCGGGCGGGAGGCCGAGCGAGTCGATCGCGGCCGTCACCTGCCCCACCACCTCGCTCATGCTGTAGCCCGGGAGCACGCCGGCGTTGATGCTGATCTGCCGCTCCAGCGCCCGCCGCTCGATCTGCTGCGGCCCGACGCCGGCACGGACGTCCGCGACCTGCGAGAGCGGGACGACCGGCGCGACCGTCGCGCCGACGTTCTGGCTCGTCGACGTCGGGATCGGCAGATCCGCCACGTCCGAGAGCGTGCTGCGCAGCGAGTCGGGGTAGACCACCACCACGTCGTGGGAGTAGCCGAGGGCATCCTCCCAGCGCGTGGCCCGCTGCCCCGCGAACAACGGCTGCAGCGTCGAGGCGACGGACTGCACGCCGAGCCCCGCGGCCCACGCCTGCTCGCGGTCGATGCGCACGTCGAGCTGCGGGACCTGCCCCTCGTCGCTCGAGTTCGGCTCCGCCACGCCCGGCACCTTGCGCATCGCGTTCAGGACCTGGTCGGCCGCGATCTTCAGCCGCGTGACCTCCGGGCCCTGCACGTTGACCACGATCGGCTGCCGGTAGCCGCCGAAGATCGAGGGCGTGCCGGTGATCGCCGGCCGCACGCCCGGGATCTGCCGCAGCCGCTCGCGCAGGTCGTTCTGGATGTCGGTCTGCGAGCGGGACCGGTGCTTCCGGTCGGCCAGCCGGACGTAGATCTGGCCGCTGTTCGGGCTCCCCCGCGAGCCGCCGCCCACGTTCAGGTACGTGAACTCCACCTCCGGCTGGCTGCGCAGGAACGCCGCGATCTCCATCCCCTTCTGCGTCGTGTACTCCAGGCGCGAGCCCGTCGGCACCCGGAACGACACGTTGAACTCGCCGCCGTCCGTGTCCGGCATCCAGGTGAAGCCGAGGCGCGGCAGGATCAGGAACGCGACGACGATCGACGCCAGCGCGCCGATCATCACCTTGCCGCGGTGCTGCAGCCCCCAGCCGAGCCAGCGCGGGTAGCGCTCCGCGACCCGCTCGAACCAGTCGTTGAACGCCCGCGTGAAGCGGCGGATCGGGCCGCGGTGCTTCACCTCGCTCCCGCCGTGCTCGACCTCCGGGTCCGGCCAGACCGAGGACAGCATCGGGTCGAGCGTGAACGAGACGAAGAGCGAGACCAGCACGGCGAACGCGACCGTGACGCCGAACTGCTTGAAGATCATGCCGATCTGCCCGCCCATGAACGCCACGGGCAGGAACACCGCCACCACCGCCAGCGAGGTCGACAGCACGGCCAGGCCGATCTCGCTCGTCCCCTCCTTCGCCGCGCGGTGGTGCCCCTTCCCCATCTCCAGGTGCCGGACGATGTTCTCCCGCACCACGATGGCGTCGTCGATCAGCAGCCCGATCGCCAGCGAGAGGGCCATCAGCGTCATCGTGTTCACGGTGAAGCCGAAGACCCACATGATGAAGAACGCCGAGATGATGCTCACCGGGAGCGTGAGCCCGGTGATCACCGTCGAGCGCCACGAGTTCAGGAACAGGTAGATCACGGCGATCGTCAGGATCGCGCCGAGCAGGATCGTCAGCTGGACGTCGGCCACCGCCTCGCGGATGCGCTTCGAGTCGTCGCGCACCGCCGTCAGCTTGATGTCCGCCGGCAGCTCCTGCTGCAGCGCGGCGATGCGCTCCTGCACGCCGTCCGCCACCGCCACGGTGTTCGCGCCGGAGATCTTCAGGATGTCGAGCGAGACGGCGCGGCGGTCGTCCATCAGCGCGGCGCTGCGCGCGTCCTCCGAGCCGTCCACCACGGTCGCCAGGTCGCCGAGCCGGATCGGCACGCCCGCCCGCGAGCCGACCACGATGTTCGCGAACTCCTTCGGGTCCAGCACGCGGCCCGTGATGCGCACCAGCCGCTGCGTCTGGTCGTGCTCCACCCGGCCGGCCGGCACCTCCTGGTTCTCCCGCTGCAGCGCCGCCATGATCTGCGGCGGGCCGAGGCCGTACGCCTGCATCGCCTCCGGGTTCACCTGGATGCGGATCTGGCGGTCCCGACCGCCCGACACGTCCACCTCGCCCACGCCCTCCACCGACTCGACCCGCGGCTTGATCGTCTGCTCCGCCAGGTCCGTCAGATCGCGGAGCGAGCGCGAGCTGCTCTGGATCGCCACCGACATGATCGGCCGGTCGTTCGGATCGAAGTGCCGCACCACCGGCTCGTCGATCTGCTGCGGGAGCTGCCGCCGCATCGCCGACACCTTCGACATCACGTCCTGCTGCGCGGTGGCGACGTCGACGCCGAGGTTCAGCTGGACGCGCACCATCGAGCTCCCCTCGCGCGACGTCGAGGAGATCTCCTTCACGCCCTGCACCGTGTTCAGCGATTCCTCGATCGGCCGCGAGATGTCGCGCTCCATCACCTCCGGCGAGGCGCCCTGCCACGACGTCTGCACGACGACGACCGGGTACGTGATGTCCGGGTACTCGTCGATCGCCAGCCGGCGGTAGGCGACGACGCCGAGGACCACCAGCGTCGCCATCATCATGGTCGCGAAGACCGGGCGCTTGATCGATACGTCCGAGAGGAACACCCCTACGCTCCTTTCACCCCGCGCTCAGTCGCCCGGGCGGCGGCGCCGCCCTGCCGCCGGAGCCGCCGCCGCCCCGCGCTCGTCCGTGCCCAGGATCTGCACGCGCATCCCGTCGCCGAGCAGCCCCACGTTGCCGACCACGACCCGGTCGCCCTCCTTCAGCCCGTCGCGCACCTCCACCATCTCGCGCGCCTCGTCCACGGCGCCCAGCACCAGCGGCGCCTCCGCGATCGCGCCGCCGTCGATCTTGTAGACGAACGGATGCCCCGTGTTCGGCGCCTGCCGCACGGCCGCCGTCGGGATCGCGAGCGCGTTCGGCAGCGTGCGCCGCACCACCCGCCCCGTGGCGAACGTCCCGCCCTTCAGCACGCCGCCCGGGTTCGGCACGTGCACGTAGACCGTGATCGAGCGCGTGACCGGGTCGATCGTCGGGCTGACGCGCGCCACCTTCCCCTCGAACGGCGTGCCGCCCGCGTTGAACACCACCGGCTGGCCGGGCACGATCCCGTCCGCCTTGCGCGCCGGGAGCTGCGCCGCCAGCTCCAGCATCTCGTTGCGCACGATCGTGAAGAGCGACTGGCTGCGCGTGACGTGCTCGCCCGCGTCCGCCTCGCGCTTCTCGATCACGCCCGTGAACGGCGCCACCACCCGCGTGTCCCGCGCGAGCCGGCTCGCGCTCTGCACCCGCGCCTGCGCCGCCGCCACCCGCGCCTCGGCCGCCACCACCGCCTGCTCCGCCGACTTCAGGTCGCGCTCCGGCACCGCCCCCTGCTTGAAGAGCTCCCTCGTCTGGTCGCGGTTCCATTCGGCCGTGGCCAGGTCCGTCCGCGCCGAGGCCAGATCCGCCTCGCCGCTCCGCGCCTCGCCCACCTGGTCGCTCGGATCGAAGCGCGCCAGCACCTCCCCGGCCCGCACCGGCTGGCCTTCGCGCACGTACACGCCCACCAGGTCGCCCTCCAGCCGCGCACGGATGTCGGCCCGCTCCAGCGGCAGCAGGCTCCCCGTCACGGCGACGCCCTCCGACAGCGGCCCGCGCTGCACCGCCATCACGTCGGACGCCGAGAGCGTGACCGAGCCGGCGCGGCCGCCCGGCCCGCCGGGCCCGCCCTTCCCCGGACCACCCCCCTGAGCCCGCGCGCCCCCCGCGCTGCCATCGGCCTCCGCCGAGCACGCCGTGGTGATCGCGAGTGCCACCACCACGGCTGCGCGAAGGACGTGCGTATAGCCGAAACGCATCTAATCCCCAGGATTCGTCGTAGGTATCGAGCCGCCATCGGGGAGCGGCATCGGGCGGCCGAGCGCCCGAGCCAGCCCCGCGGCGGCCAGGTACAGGTCATGGGTGGCGCGGGCCTCGTTGGTCTGCGCCGTCAGCAGCGCCAGCTGCGCATCCTGCACGTCGAGCTGTGTGCTCAGCCCCCGGTTGAAGCGCAGCGAGGCCAACCGGAACGCCTCCGTGGCCTCCGCCACGTTCTCGCGCCGCGCACTGAAGGCCGCCTCGGCGCGCCGGAACTCCGCCCGCGCCTGCGCCACCTCCACCGCCACCACCTCCCGCTCCTGCCGGAGCTGCAGGTCCGCCAGCCGGGCCTGCGCCTGCGCGACGTCGATGTTCCCCTTCGTCCGCAGCCCGTCGAACAGCGGCCAGGAGATGTTTATGCCCATCGAGCGGTCACTGAACCAGCCGCCGTTCTGCTGCGTGCACGCCCGCCCGGGCGTCGAGCCCGGCGGACACGTGATCTCCTCCAGCCGCCCCGCCGAGAGCGGGTAGCGGGTCCCGAGCGGATACGCCAGGTAGCCGCTCTGGAAGAAGATCGAGACCTGCGGAAACAGGTCCGCCCTCGCCACCGCCACCGCGTCGTGCCGCGCCCGCGCCGTCAGCTCCGCCGCCTCCAGCGCGGACCGCTTCACCGGCGCCGACTCGATGTCCTCCGCGGCCTTCGCGACCTCCGCCACCGCCCCCGGCTCGACCGCCGTCGTCAGCTTCAGCGGTGCGTCCATCGGCAGATTGACCAGCCGCTTCAGCTCGAGCTGCGCCAGCTCGAGGTCGCTGCGCGCCTGGATCACCGCCGGCTCGAGGTTGGCCTGCTCCACTTTCGCCCGCAGCACGTCGTACTGCGCCGACCGGCCCGCCGCCTGGAACTGCTCGACCTGCTTCAGGCGGTCCGCCGCCAGCGCCAGGTTGCCTTCCTGGATCCGCAGCAGCCGCTCCGCGAGCAGCGCGTTCAGGTACGAGCGCACCACCGCGAGGGCGACATCCTGCCTGGACTCCAGCTCGTTCGCCTCCGCCGCGGAGCGCAGCCGCGCGCCTGCGCGCCACCCCGCCACCACGCGGCCCCCCTGGAATACAGTTTGGGAGACGTTCGCGTTGAGATTGAAGGTATTCGGTTGGTTGAAGATCGAGCCGACGGCCTGCGCCCGCGCGTTCTGGTAGACGTGCTGGTAGGTGTGCGCGAGCCGGAGCTGGGGGAACGCGGCCGCCCGGGCCACCGTCGCCTGCGCATCCGCCAGCTCCGTCTGCGCCTCCGCCTGCCGCGCCTCGTCGCCCGTGCGGAGCGCCCGCGTCACGGCGTCCGACAGCGGCAGCGCCAGCGTATCCGTTCCGGGCGAGGCCTGCGGCAGCGCCTGCGCCAGCACCAGCAGCATCTCGATCAGCATCTCGTCACCCGCGGATTAGTGGACGTCGTCGATCCGCCCGCATCGGACCCGGCGGCAGGATTCTGGGGAGCGCGATGGAGCGCGCGGCGTCGCCCTCGGGCGGTGCGCCGGCTCGCCGGTGCCGGCGGCCGCCGTCGGCGAACCCGCACCCGGCGACGCCCGGTCCCCACCACCAGCCGGGAGCCGGCGACGCCCGGCCCATCCCACCGCCCGCGCCGGTGGGGCCGCCGCGAACCCCGTCGCGCCCGCCCCCTCGCCGCCCGGCACCGAAAGACCCCGTTCGAGCGAATCCCGGTAAAATGGGGAGGAAACCCGTTTCATTGAAGCCCCCCGGGGCGGGCCGCGCCGCGACGCGTCCCTGGCGCGCGGGCGGCCACGCCCCGATTCTTGCATACCGCGGGCGGCGGAGCGGAGATCCTGGAGAGAGTGGGGAGGCGAGTGGCGGCGACGAGCGCGGGCGGCCCCTCGGGCGAGGGCCGGCGACGGGTCGTGATCGAGGGAATCGATCCCGAGATCGACTGCGGGGAGTTCCCGATCAAGCGGACGGTCGGGGAGCGGGTGGTGGTCGAGGCGGACATCTTCACGGACGGCCACGACGAGATCTCGTGCGCGCTGCTGTGGCGCGCCGAGGACGACGGGGCGTGGTGCCGCGCGCCGCTGACGGCGCTGGTCAACGACCGCTGGCGCGGCGAGTTCGTGGTGACGCGCCTCGGCCGCTGGCGTTACACGCTGGAAGGCTGGGTCGACCACTTCAAGACGTGGCGCCGCGATCTCGAGAAGCGGATCGACGCCGGGCAGGACGTCGAGACGGAGTTGCTCGTCGGCGCCGAGATCGTCGATGCGGCCGCCGCGCGGGCCTCGGGAGAGGCGGCGCGGCGGCTCGGCGCGTATGCGCGCCGTCTCCGGGGGCCGGGCGACCAGCTCGACCGCGCCGGCCACGCGTTGGAGGACGAGCTGGCCCGCCTCACGGCGGCGCACCCGGACCTCCGCTACGCCACCCGCTACGAGCGCGAGCTGGGCATCGTCGTGGACCCGGAGCGCGCCCGCTTCAGCGCCTGGTACGAGGTCTTCCCCCGCTCCACCTCCGCCGATCCGGCACGCCACGGCACGTTCGCGGACCTCGAGCGCCGGCTGCCGTACATCGCCGACATGGGCTTCGACGTGCTCTACCTCCCGCCGGTGCACCCCGTCGGGCGGACGCATCGGAAGGGGAAGAACAACGCGCTCGTCGCCGAGCCGGAGGACGTGGGCAGCCCGTGGGCCATCGGCGCGCAGGACGGCGGCCACAAGTCGATCCTGCCGGAGCTCGGCACGCTGGCGGATTTCCGGCGGCTCGTCGCCGCGGCGGCGGATCAGGGCCTCGACGTCGCGCTGGACATCGCGTTCCAGGCGTCGCCGGACCACCCCTACGTCCGGGAGCACCCGGCGTGGTTCCGCCACCTGCCGGACGGCGCGATCCGCTACGCGGAGAACCCGCCCAAGAAGTACCAGGACATCTATCCGTTCGACTTCGAGTCGGAGGACTGGGCGTGGCTCTGGCGGGAGCTGAAGAGCATCTTCGACTTCTGGTACGACCAGGGCGTCCGCGTCTTCCGCGTCGACAACCCGCACACGAAGTCGTTCCCGTTCTGGGCCTGGGCCGTCCCCGCGCTCAAGGCCGAGCACCCGGACCTGATCCTCCTCTCCGAGGCGTTCACCCGGCCCAAGGTGATGTACCGGCTGGCCAAGCTCGGCTTCAGCCAGTCCTACACCTACTTCGCCTGGCGCAACGCGAAGCGGGAGATCGAGGAGTACTTCACCGAGCTGACCCGGACGAAGGTGCGCGAGTTCTTCCGCCCGAACCTCTGGCCGAACACGCCCGACATCCTCACGGAAGCGCTGCAGCACGGCGGCCGCCCGACGTTCATCTCCCGCTTCATCCTCGCGGCGACGCTCGGCGCGAGCTACGGCATCTACGGCCCGGCATTCGAGCTGATGGAGCACCGGCCGCGCGAGGCGGGGAGCGAGGAGTACCTCCACTCCGAGAAGTACGAGATCCGGCAGTGGAACCTTGCGCGCCCCGACTCGCTAGCACCGCTCATCGCCCGGATCAACCGCATCCGCCGCGAGAACCCGGCCCTGCAGAGCGACCGGTCGCTGCGCTTCCACCGCGTCGACAACGATCGGCTGGTCTGCTACACGAAGCACAGCATCGGCGGGCAGCCGTTCGAGGCGGTGGGCGAGGAGGCGGCCGCCGCGTTCGCCCGGCGCAACGGCTTCGGCGGTGCGGAGCTCGGCGGCGGCCTGGCCGGCCCGGGAGACGGCGAGTCCAACCTGATCCTGGTCGTCGTCAACCTCGACCGCGAGTACACGCACTCCGGGTGGGTCGACCTGCCGCTGCAGGAGCTGGGGATCGACCCCTCGCGCCCGTACCAGCTCGAGGACCTCCTCGCCGACGCCCGCTACACATGGCACGGGCACTGGAACTACGTGGAGCTGAATCCGCACCTGATGCCGGCCCATATCTTTCGGGTCACGCAGCCGTGAAGGAATCACAATGGCCAGCACCGCCCCGACGAAGACCGCACTCGTCACGCCGCGCATCGAGGACGACCCGCTCTGGTACAAGGACGCCGTCTTCTACGAGCTGCACGTGCGGGCGTTCAAGGACAGCAACGCGGATGGGATCGGGGACTTCCGCGGGTTGACGGAGCAGCTCGACTACCTGCAGGACCTCGGCGTCGATACGCTCTGGCTGCTGCCGTTCTATCCGTCGCCGCTTCGGGACGACGGCTACGACATCGCCGGGTACACGGAGATCCACCCCTCGTACGGCACGATGCGGGACTTCCGCGAGTTCATGCGGGAGTCGCACCGCCGCGGCCTGCGGGTCGTGACCGAGCTGGTGATCAACCACACCTCCGACCAGCACGCCTGGTTCCAGAAGGCGCGGAGGGCGCGGAAGGGGAGCGCCGCGCGCGACTTCTACGTCTGGAGCGACGCGCCCGACCGCTACCTCGACGCCCGCATCATCTTCAAGGACTTCGAGTCGTCGAACTGGGCGTGGGATCCCATCGCGCAGGCGTACTACTGGCACCGCTTCTACTCCCATCAGCCGGACCTGAACTTCGACAACCCGGCCGTCCACAAGGCGCTCTTCCAGGTGCTCGACTTCTGGATGAAGCTCGGCGTCGACGGGATGCGCCTGGACGCGATCCCCTACCTCTACGAGCGGGAGGGCACGAACTGCGAGAACCTGCTCGAGACGCACGGCTTCCTGAAGAAGATCCGTTCGCACGTCGACACCCACTTCCGCAACCGCATGCTCCTCGCGGAGGCGAACCAGTGGCCGGAGGACACGGTCCCCTACTTCGGCCAGGGCGACGAGTGCAACATGGCCTTCCACTTCCCGGTGATGCCCCGCCTCTTCATGGCGATCCGGATGGAGGACCGCTTTCCGATCATCGACATCCTGCGCCAGACGCCGCCGATCCCGTCGAATTGCCAGTGGGGCATCTTCCTGCGCAACCACGACGAGCTCACGCTCGAGATGGTGACGGAGGAGGAGCGGGACTACATGTACCGCATCTACGCCGCCGACCCGCGCGCGCGCATCAACCTCGGCATCCGCCGCCGCCTCGCGCCGCTGCTCGGCAACGACCGGCGCTCCATCGAGCTGATGAATTCCCTGCTCTTCTCGCTCCCCGGCACCCCGGTCCTGTACTACGGCGACGAGATCGGCATGGGCGACAACATTTACCTGGGCGACCGCAACGGCGTGCGCACGCCCATGCAGTGGAGCGGCGACCGGAACGCGGGCTTCTCCCGCGCCAACCCGCAGAGCCTCTACCTCCCGGTCATCACGGACCCGGAGTACCACTACGAGGCGGTGAACGTCGAGGCGCAGGAACGCAACCCGAATTCCCTGCTCTCCTGGATGAAGCGCCTCATCTCGCTGCGGCAGCGCTTCAAGGCGTTCGGCCGCGGGGACATCGAGTTCCTGCTCCCCGAGAACCGGAAGGTCCTCGCCTTCGTCCGGAGCTACGAGGACGAGCGCATCCTCGTGGTCGTCAACCTCTCCCGCTCGACGCAGCACGTCTCCCTCGATCTCTCGGCGTTCGAGGGGCTGGTGCCCGTCGAGCTGTTCGGCTGGACGCCGTTCCCGCGCATCACGCGGGACCCGCTCTTCCTCACGCTCTCGCCCCACGTCTTCTTCTGGTTCTCGCTCTCGCCGGAGGCCGAGCGCGAGCACGTGCAGGTGGCCGCGCCGCGCCCGCGCCGCCGCGTCCTCGCGCTCCCGCGGTCCTGGCGCGACGTCTTCGCCGACACCCACCGCGAGCACTTCGAGGAGGCGCTCCCGGCCTATCTCGCCGCGCAGCGCTGGTTCCGCTCCAAGGCGCGCGCCATTCGCCTGGTCACGATGACCGAGGCCATCCCGCTGCAGGCCGACTCCGAGGACACGTTCATCGCGCTGTTCCACGTCGAGTTCACCGCCGGCGAGGCGGAGGACTACGCGCTGCCGCTGGCATTCGCGACCGGGAACCGCGCGGAGCAGCTCGAGGCGGAGCGCCCCGGAGCCATCGTCGTACGGGTCCGCATCGCCGGCGAAGGCCTGGACGGCGTCATCTACGACGCCGTCTACGACGACGGCTTCCTCGACGGCCTGCTCGAGCTGGTCGCCGGGCGGCGCCGGATCCGCGGCACCCGGGGCGACGTCGTCGCCTCGACGACGCCGGTGTTCCGCCGGCTGACGCGCGGCGTCATGGACCTCGCGCCCCGCGTCCTCGGCGCCGAGCAGAGCAATACGTCCATCGCCTACGGCGACCGCGTGATGCTGAAGCTCTACCGGCGCATCGAGGAGGGCGTCAGCCTCGACCTCGAGATCGGCCGGTTCCTGACGGAGAAGGGCTTCCCGAACGCGCCCGCGGTGGCCGGCGCCATCGAGTACGCCGACGGCAAGGAGTCGCGCACGCTGGCCGTGCTGAACGAGTACTGCGCCAACGAAGGCGACGCCTGGGCGCTCGCCGTCGACCACGTCGCCACCTTCCTGGAGGAATCGCGCTCCCGCGACGGCGAGCTCCCCGAGGTCCACCCGACCACGCGCTGGCTCCTCGAGCGCGCGACGCAGGGCCCGACGCAGGCCGGCGAGGAGCGGATCGGCGGCTTCCTCGAGGAGATCCGGCTGCTCGGCCGGCGCACCGCCGAGCTGCACGCCGTCCTCGCGTCGGCGCCGTCGGATCCCGCGTTTGCGCCCGAGCCGTTCACGCTCTTCTACCAGCGCTCGCTCTACCAGTCGATGCGCAACCTGGTGGGGCAGGTCTGGCTGCTCCTGGACCGCATGTGCGGGAAGCTGCCCGAGCCGCTCCAGGCGCCGACCGAGCGGCTCCTCGACTTCGAGGACCAGGTGCTGCGCCGCTTCCGCAGCCTGATCGAGGGGAAGATCGCGGCGTCCCGCATTCGCACGCACGGCGACTACCACCTCGGCCAGGTGCTCTACACCGGGCGGGACTTCATCATCACCGACTTCGAGGGCGAGCCGATCCGCGCGCTCAGCGAGCGGCGCCTGAAGCGCTCGGCGCTGCGCGACGTGGCCGGGATGCTCCGCTCCTTCCACTACGCGGCCATGTCCCGCTTCTACCAGCGCGAGGCCGGGCTGGCCGCGCAGCCCGAGACCGGCGCGGCGCTCGCCGCGGCCGAGTTCTGGTACGCGGAGGTCGCCGCGGCCTTCCTCGGCGCCTACCTCGCCGCCGTGCCGCCGACCGTCGGCCTCCCCGCCGACCCCGCGATGCTCGAGCGGCTCCTCGACGCGTACCTCCTCGAGAAGGTCGTCTACGAGATCGGCTACGAGCTCAACAACCGGCCCGCGTGGCTCGGGATCCCGCTCAGCGGCGCGCTCCGCCTGCTGGGGGCCTAGCCATGGCGAAGACGGAGACCCGGGTCGCCGGCCTGCCGGAGCTCTCGCGCCTGTACGGCGTGCGCCCCGGCTACCGGGACGCCGCCGGCCGGCCGCGCCGCGCCGGCACCGAGGCGGTGCTCGCGATCCTGCGCGCGCTCGGCGCCCCGGTCGAGCGCATGGAGGACGTGCGCGAAGCGCTCCGCGAGCGCCGCCGCGAGATCTGGGGCGAGCTGGCGCCGCCGGTGCACGTCGCCTGGGAGGGCGAGCGCTCGGCCATCGAGCTGCACCTTCCGGCGGGCCGCGCCGATGGGCGGCTCCGCGGCACGCTGCGTCTCGAGGATGGCGAAGTGCGGAGCTGGCGCGTGGATCTGGCGGACGCGGCCGTGGTGGCCGAGCGCACGGTGGACGGCGGACGCGTCGTCGCCCGGCGCGTCGAGCTGCCTGCGCCGCTCCCCCACGGCTATCACCGGCTCTCCCTGGAGTATGCCGGCCACGCCGCCGAGACGCTGGTCATCTCCGCGCCGCGGCACGCGTACGGCGAGGGCGGCCGCGACTGGGGCGTCTTCCTCCCGCTCTACGCGCTCCGCTCTCGGCGCTCCATCGGGATCGGCGATCTCACCGATCTGGGCGAGCTGGCGCGCTGGACCGGCGAGCGGGGCGGCTCCGTCGTCGGCACGCTCCCGCTCTTCTCGACCTTCCTCGGCCAGCCCTTCGAGCCCAGCCCGTACGCGCCCGTCAGCCGCCTCTTCTGGAACGAGGTGTACGCGGACCCGGAGCGCGCCCCCGAGCTGGAGCGCGCCCCCGCCGCCCGCGAGCTGCTCGCGTCCGGCCGCTTCCGCGCCGAGGCCCGCCGCCTCGCCGAGGGCGAGCTCGTCGACTACCGCCGGGTCGCCGCGCTCAAGCGGCGCGTCCTCGACGAGCTGGCCCGCGCCGCCGACCCGGACGACCCGGCGTTCCGCGCGTACGTCGAGCGGACCCCCCGCCTGCGCGACTACGCCCGCTTCCGCGCCGCGACCCGCCGCTTCCAGAAGCCCTGGACCCAGTGGCCCGAGCCGCTGCGCGAAGGATGCATCGCCAATGGCGACGTCGCCTCCGACGAGGTGCGCTACCACGAGTACGCGCAGTACCTGATGGACCGGCAGTTGGGCGAGCTGGCGGGCTCGGACACGCGGGCCGCGGGAGCCGCGCGCGCCGCGCTCTACCTCGACATCCCCGTCGGCGTCAACCGCGACGGCTTCGACGTCTGGTGCGAGCGCGCCCTCTTCCCCGACGACATCTCCGCCGGCGCCCCGCCCGACCTGTTCTTCACCGGCGGCCAGAACTGGGGCTTCCCTCCGGTCAACCCCGAGAGGCTGCGCCGCTCGCGCTACCGCTACTTCATCGACTCGCTGCGCGCGGTGATGCCCTTTGCGGGCGTGCTCCGCTTCGACCATGTCATGGCGCTGCACCGCCTGTTCTGGATCCCGGCGGGCTTCGCGGCGGCCGAAGGCGCCTACGTGCACTATCGCGCCGACGAGCTGTTCGCCATCCTGGCCCTCGAGTCGCAGCGCCACAGGACGCGCGTGGTGGGCGAGGACCTGGGCACCGTGCCGCGGGAGGTCCGCAGCGAGATGAGCCGGCACAACGTCTCCCGCATGTACGTGCTGCAGTTCGAGGTGTATCCGGACCGGCGGCCGCCGGTCAAGCGGCCGCCGAGCAACGCCGTCGCCTCGCTGAACACGCACGACCTGGCCATGTTCGCCGCGTTCCTCGAGGGCGCGGACATCGAGGAGCGCCGCGCGCTGGGGCTCACGGGAGAGGCCGAGGCGCGCGAGGAGGCGCAGGCCCGGCGCGCACAGGTGGCTGAGCTGGCAAGGTTCTTGACAGCGAAGGGATTTCTCGAAGGGACCGCGACACCGCGGCGCATGCTGGACGCTTCCCTGAAATTCCTCAGCTCGAGCCCGGCCTGGCTGGTCCTGCTCAACCTCGAGGACCTGCTCGGCGAGACACGTCCCCAGAACCTGCCCGGCACCGGCCAGGAGCGGCCGAACTGGCGCCGGCGCGCGCGGCTGCCGCTGGAAGAGATCGAACGCGACCCCGAAATCGCCGCCGAGATCGAGTCCGTCGACCGGCTGCGGCGCGAGCAGAGGACCGACCATGGCTGACGATCAGAACGCCGGAGTGACCACGGCCACCGAGGACGGCGCGGCCACGCCGGACGGCGCGGCCACGCGCGAGCGGCGCGGCGCCGGCGCGCCCGCCTTCCAGCGGCAGCCCGCCGTGCGCCACGACGTCTCGCTCCTCACCGAAGACGACCTCTACCTCTTCAACGAGGGCTCCCACTTCCGGCTGCACGAGCATCTGGGCTCGCACCCGCTCGAGGTCGACGGGCAGCCGGGGACGTACTTCGCCGTCTGGGCGCCCGACGCGAACCACGTCTCCGTGATCGGGGACTTCAACGGCTGGAGCCACGGCGCGCACGTGCTGGCGGCCCGCGGCGCCTCCGGCATCTGGGAGGGGTGGATCCCCGGCGTCGGCGTCGGCACCCGCTACAAGTACCACATCGGCTCGCGCTTCCACGGGTTCCGCGTCGACAAGGCCGACCCGTTCGCGTTCTACGCCGAGCAGCCGCCCCTCACCGCGAGCATCGTCTGGGAGTTGGGCTACGACTGGCGCGACGACGCCTGGCTCGCCGAGCGCAAGGCGCGCAACGCGTTCGACGCGCCCATCTCGACGTACGAGGTGCATCTCGGCTCCTGGATGCGCTCGCCCGACGACCCCGACAAGCCGCTCGGCTACCGCGACCTCGCGCCGCGCCTGGCCGACTACGTCGAGCGCATGGGCTTCACCCACGTCGAGTTCCTGCCGGTCATGGAGCACCCGTTCTACGCCTCCTGGGGCTACCAGACCACCGGCTACTTCGCGCCGACGTCGCGCTACGGCTCGCCGCAGGACTTCATGTACCTGGTCGACGAGCTCCACCGGCGCGGCATCGGCGTCCTCCTCGACTGGGTGCCCTCCCACTTCCCGGGCGACGTGCACGGCCTCGTCTACTTCGACGGCACGCACCTCTTCGAGCACGCCGACCCGCGCCAGGGGTTCCACCCCGACTGGGAGAGCTACATCTTCAACTACAGCCGCAACGAGGTCCGCTCCTTCCTCACCTCCAGCGCCATCTTCTGGCTCGAGCGCTACCACGCCGACGGGCTCCGCGTCGACGCCGTCGCGTCGATGCTGTATCTCGACTACTCCCGCAAGGCCGGCGAGTGGATCCCCAACGAGTACGGCGGCCGCGAGAACCTCGGAGCGATCTCGTTCCTGCGCCGCCTGAACGAGGAGGTCTACCGCCACTGCCCGGCCGCGCAGACCGTCGCCGAGGAGTCCACCGCGTGGCCGATGGTCTCGCGCCCACCCTACGTCGGCGGCCTCGGCTTCGGCATGAAGTGGGACATGGGCTGGATGCACGACACGCTCAGCTACATGGCGAAGGCGCCGATCCACCGGCGCTGGCACCACGGCCAGCTCACGTTCCGGATGCTCTACGCCTTCAACGAGAACTTCGTGCTGCCGCTCTCCCACGACGAGGTCGTGCACGGCAAGGGCTCGCTCCTCGGCAAGATGCCGGGCGACGCCTGGCAGAAGTTCGCGAACCTCCGCCTCCTCTTCGCCTACATGTGGGGGCAGCCCGGCAAGAAGCTGCTCTTCATGGGCGGCGAGTTCGGCCAGGGGCGCGAGTGGAGCCACGACCACTCCCTCGACTGGCACCTGCTCGAGTACGAGAACCACGCCGGCGTGCAGCGCTGGGTCGCCGACCTCAACCGCTTCCTCCGGGCGACGCCGGCCATGCACGAGCTCGATTTCAGCCCCGCCGGCTTCGAGTGGATCGACGCCAACGACAGCGAGCAGAGCGTCGCCGCGTTCGTGCGGAAGGGGCGCGCCCCGGGCACCGAGGTGCTGGCCGCGTTCAACTTCACGCCCGTCCCCCGCACCGGCTACCGCGTCGGCGTGCCCAGTGGCGGTTACTGGCGCGAGGTCCTGAACAGCGACGCGCGCGAGTACTACGGTAGCGGCATGGGGAACGCCGGCGGGCTCGTCGCCGAGGAGCTGCCGTCCCACGGCCGGCCGTACTCGCTCCGGCTCACGCTGCCGCCGCTGGCCGGCGTCTTCTTCGTGCCGCACGAGCGGGAAGCCGGCTCATGACGGAGGCACCGGCCTTCCGCCCCACGCTCGGCGCCGTGCCGCTGGGCGGCGGCCGGTGCCGCTTCGGTGTCTGGGCTCCCGCGGCGCGCGCGGTGACGCTGCACCTCCACGGGCCGGCCGACCGCCTCCTCCCCATGGCGCGCGCCGACCGCGGCTACTTCGAGGCCGAGGTCGACGACGCGCCGCCCGGCACGGCCTACACCTACCGCCTCGACGACGGCGGGGACCTCCCCGATCCCGCGTCTCGCTTCCAGCCGCGGGGCGTGCACGCCCCCTCCGCCGTGGCCGACCCGGCGTTCCCCTGGACCGACGCCGGCTACGCCGCGCCGCGCCTCGCGGATTACGTCATCTACGAGCTGCACGTGGGGGCGTTCACCCCCGAGGGCACGTTCGAGGCCGTCATCCCCCACCTCGACCGGCTCCGCGATCTCGGCGTCACCGCCATCGAGCTCATGCCGGTCGCGCAGTTCCCCGGCGAGCGCAACTGGGGCTACGACGGCGTCTTCCCCTTCGCGCCCCAGAGCTCCTACGGCGGGCCGCACGGGCTCCGCCGCCTCGTCGACGCGGCGCACGCGCTCGGCCTCGGCGTCATCCTCGACGTCGTCTACAACCACGTCGGCCCGGAGGGGAATTACTTCGGGCGCTTCGGGCCGTACTTCAACCCGGCCTACCGCACGCCCTGGGGCGGCGCGATCAACTTCGACGGCCCGGGCAGCGACGAGGTCCGCCGCTATTACACGGAGAACGCGCTCTACTGGGCCGAAGAGTTCCACGTGGACGCGCTCCGCCTGGATGCGGTCCACGCCATCGTCGACCTCTCCGCCCGGCCCTTCCTGAAGGAGCTGGGCGAGGCCGTGCACCGGCTCGCGGCCGGGCTCGGCCGGCACGTCTACCTCATCGCCGAGAGCGACCTGAACGACCCGCGCCTCGTCACCGACGTCGCGGCCGGCGGCTACGGCCTCGACGCGCAGTGGGCCGACGACTTCCACCACGCGCTCCACGCCCTGCTCACCGGCGAGCGCGGTGGCTACTACCAGGACTACGGGAGCGTCGAGGACCTCGCCCGCGCCTTCCGCACCGGCTACGTCTACTCCGGGCAGTACTCGCGCTTCCGCGACCGGCGGCACGGCGCGAGCCCGGAAGCGATCCCGGCGCATCGCTTCGTCGTCTTCGCGCAGAACCACGACCAGATCGGCAACCGCGTGTACGCCGAGCGCCTCAGCTCGCTCGTGCCGTTCGAGGGGCTGAAGCTCGCCGCCGCGGCGGTCGTGCTCTCCCCCTTCATTCCTCTCCTGTTCATGGGCGAGGAGTACGGCGAGACGGCGCCGTTCCTGTACTTCGTGAGCCACACCGACCCGGACCTGGTCGAGGCGGTGCGCGCGGGCCGGAAGGCCGAGTTCGCCGCGTTCGGCTGGGGGGCGGAGCCGCCGGACCCGCAGGCGGAGGCCACGTTCCGCCAGGCGCGCCTGCGCCACGACCGCCTGAGCGACGAGCAGCACCGCGCGCTCCACGAGTTCCACCGGGAGCTGCTCCGGCTGCGCCGGAGCCTCCCCGCGCTGGCCCGCGGCGAGAAGGACGCGCTGGAGGCGGTCGCCTTGGAGCGCGAGCGCGCGCTGATCGTGCGCCGGTGGGCCGGCGGCGACGACGTCGCCTTGCTGTTCAGCTTCTCGGAGGCGCCGGTCGAGGTCTCGGCGCCGCTGCCGCCGGGTGACTGGTGCAGGGTCCTCGATTCGGCGGACGCGCGCTGGGGCGGAACCGGCGGCGCGCACCCCGCCCGTCTCGTGTCCGACGGCCGGCTCGCCGTGACCCTGGCGCCGCGCAGCGCCCTCGCACTCGAGCGCCGGGATCGAGCGTAAATGGACCGGTTCATCTGCGTGCACGGCCACTTCTATCAGCCGCCCCGCGAGAACCCCTGGCTCGAGGCCATCGAGCAGCAGGACGAGGCGTATCCGTACCACGACTGGAACGCGCGCATCGCCGCGGAGTGCTACGCGCCCAACGCCGCGTCCCGCATCCTGAACGACCGCGACGAGATCGTCCGCATCGTCAACAACTACGCGCAGATCTCCTTCAACTTCGGGCCGACGCTGCTCGCGTGGCTGGAGGACCACTCCGCCGACATCTACCAGGCGGTGCTCCGCGCCGACGCCGAGAGCCGCGAGCGCTTCTCCGGTCACGGCAACGCGATCGCGCAGGCCTACAACCACATCATCCTCCCGCTCGCGAACGCCCGCGACCAGCGCACCCAGGTCGTCTGGGGGATCCGGGACTTCCGCTCCCGCTTCGGCCGCGAGCCGGAGGGGCTCTGGCTCCCGGAAACCGCCGTCGACCTCGCCTCGCTCGAGCTGCTCGCCGAGCACGGCATCAAGTTCACGATCCTGGCGCAGCACCAGGCCGGCCGCGTCCGCCCGCTCGCCGGCGGCGACTGGGCCGACGTGAACGGCTCGCGCATCGACCCGACGCGGCCGTACCTCCAGCGCCTGCCGAGCGGTCGCAGCATCGCGCTCTTCTTCTACGACGGGCCCGCCTCGCGCGCCGTCGCCTTCGAGGGGCTGCTCCGCAACGGCGCCACGTTCGCCAACCGGCTGCTCGGCCTGTTCGACGATTCCCGCAACGCGCCGCAGCTCGTCAACATCGCCACCGACGGCGAGACGTACGGCCATCATCATCGCCACGGCGACATGGCGCTCGCCTACGCGCTGCGCCGCATCGAGCTGAGCGGCCAGGCGCGCCTCACGAACTACGGCGAGTTCCTCGAGCGCCACCCGCCGGAGATGGAGGTCGAGATCCTGGAGTACACCTCCTGGAGCTGCTCGCACGGCATCGAGCGCTGGCGCAGCGACTGCGGCTGCCACACCGGCGGCGATCCCGGCTGGACCCAGGCCTGGCGCGGCCCGCTGCGCGAGGCGCTCGACTGGCTGCGCGACACCGTCGCGCCCCTCTACGAGCGGGCCGCCGCCGAGCTGGTCGACGATCCCTGGGCCGCCCGCGACGACTACATCGACGTCGTGCTCGACCGCGACCCGGCCGTCGTCGACCGCTTCTTCGCCCGCCACGCGCACTGGCCGCTCGACCGCGCCCACGCCATGCGCCTGCTCAAGCTCCTCGAGCTCCAGCGCCACGCCCTGCTCATGTACACGAGCTGCGGCTGGTTCTTCAACGAGGTCTCCGGCATCGAGACGGTGCAGGTCATCATGTACGCCGGCCGCGTCGTGCAGCTCGCGAACGAGCTGTTCCGCGTCGACCTCGAGCCCGAGTTCCTGAGCCGCCTCGCGAACGCCCGCAGCAACCGCCCCGAGGAGGGCGACGCGCGCCGGATCTACGAGAAGAACGTCCAGCCGGCCATGGTCGACCTGCTGGATGTCGGCGCCCACTTCGCCGCCTCCTCGCTCTTCGAGCCCTACGAGCCCCGCCAGCGCATCTACTGCTACGTCGTCACGCAGCGCGCCGCCGAGTTCCGCGAGGCCGGCGATGCGCGCCTCTTCCTCGGCCGCGCCCGCATCGTCTCCGAGATCACCTGGGAGTCCGACGACGTCACGTTCGCCGTGCTCCACATGGGCAACCACAACCTGAACGGCGGGATCCGGCGCTATCAGGGCGACGAGACCTTCGAGACCGTGCTCCGCGACTTCCGCGAGGCGTTCTCCCGCGCCGACCTCGCCACGGTCATCCGCCTCCTCGACCGGCACTTCGGCAGCTCGACGTTCTCCCTCAAGTCGCTCTTCCGCGACGAGCAGCGCCGCGTGCTCGACCGCATCCTCGACGACACGGTGCGCGAGGCGGGCGCCGTCTACCGCGAGGTCTTCGAGCATCACGCGCCGCTCATGCGCTTCCTCCTCGACCTCGCCCTGCCGCTGCCGCCGCCGTTCCGCATGGCCGCCGACTTCACGCTCAACCGCGAGCTCCGCCGCGTCCTCGAGGGCGCGGAGATCGACCTCGCCGAGGCGCGCACGCTGCTCAGCGAGGCGAAGGCGTTCGAGGTCGCGCTCGACCAGCGGGGGCTCGCCTTCGCGCTCAGCGAGACGCTCGTCCGGCTCGCCGAGCGTCTCCGCCGCGACCCGTCCTCCTACGCCGCCCTCGAGCAGCTCGTGGACGCCTCCGAGCTGGCCACCTCGTTCCCCTTCGAGGTCGACCTCTGGAAGACGCGCAACATCTTCTACGGGCTGCGCGAGAACGTGTATCCCGGCGTCCGCGCCCGCGCCCAGGCGGGGGACGCCGAGGCGCGCCGCTGGGTCGACGCGTTCCGCCGCCTCGGCCAGCACCTCGCCGTCGCCGTCGAAAGCGACGCATGAGCGTCCCGACCGCGACGTACCGACTCCAGCTCCATCGGGAGTTCACGCTCGCGGACGCTCGCCGGCTGCTGCCCTACCTGAGCGCGCTCGGCATCTCGCACCTCTACCTCTCCCCGGTCTTTCGCGCCCGTGCCGGGAGCACCCACGGCTACGACGTCATCGATCCGACCGCCGTCTCCCCGGAGCTGGGCGGGGAGGCCGCGTTCCGGGCGCTCGCCGCCGAGGCCCGCACCCACGGGATGGGGCTGCTCGTCGACATCGTCCCGAACCATATGGCGGCCGACCCGCAGAATCCCTGGTGGCGCGACGTGCTCCGCCACGGCCGCGCCTCCGGCTTCGCGGAATTCTTCGACATCGATTGGGAGAAGGGGGGCGGCCAGGTCCGGCTCCCGATCCTCGGCCGCCACTACGCGGACGCGCTCGATGCCGGGGAGCTGAGGCTCGCGCTGGACGACGATGGCCTCGAGCTCGCGTACTTCGACTACCGCCTCCCACTCGATCCGGCCACCTGGCCCGACGTCCTCGCCTCCGCCGCCGACGCGTCCCCGCAGCTCCACGCGCTGGTCGAGCAGCTGCGCGAGATCCCGCCGGCCGACGCCCCCGCCGCGGAGCCCGAGGGTCGGAGCCGCCGGAGCGCCGACCTCGGCCGCCGCCTCCGCCGCCTCCACGACCAGGATCCCGCGGTCCGCGACGCCATCGAGGCGGGACTCGCCGCGTTCGACGCCGGCCGCGCCGGCGCCGCGGCCGCCGACCGCCTCGACGCGCTCGTCGCGCGGCAGCCGTATCAGCCCGTCTTCTGGCAGATGGCCGCGCAGGAGATCAATTACCGCCGCTTCTTCGACATCGGCGACCTGGTCGGCGTGCGCGTCGAGGACCCCGCCGTCTTCGACGCCACCCACGACCTGGTGCTCCGCTGGGTCCGTGACGGCGTCGTCGACGGGCTCCGCGTCGACCATGTCGACGGGCTCGCCGACCCGACCGGCTACCTCCGGCGCCTGGCCGCGGCCGCCGCGAACGGCGGCGCGGCGTATCTCGTCGTCGAGAAGATCCTCGCGCCGGGCGAGCCGATCCCCGCCGCCTGGCCCGTGGCCGGGACCACCGGCTATGATTTCCTGAACACCGTGAACGGACTCTTCGTCGATCCGGCGGGGATGGAGCGGCTGAGCCAGGTCTACGCCCGCGAAGCCGGCGTCACGCCGGACTTCCCCGCCCTGGCCCGTGAGGAGAAGAAGCGCGTCGTCCAGCTCCTGTTCGCCGGGGAGATGCGCTCGCTCGAGAGCGAGCTGGCCGCCCTCGCCGCGCTCGACCGCCGCGGCCTCGACCTCCCCGCGCCGATGCTCGGGCGCGCGCTCCTCGAGGTCACCGCGCGGCTGCCGGTCTACCGCACGTACCTCCGGCCCGAGGATCCGCCCTCCGAGCGGGACCGCGACGTGATCGAGCGCGCCCTCGCCGAGGCCGCGGCCGTCCCGGACGTCGACGCCACCGCCGTCGCGTTCCTCGGCCGTGTGCTGCTCGAGCCCGGACCCGACCGCGACGCCCACGACCGGTTCGTCCTGCGCTGGCAGCAGTTCACGGGTCCGGTCATGGCGAAGGGGGTCGAGGACACCGCACTCTACAACTACCACGTCCTCGTCGCCGCGAGCGAGGTCGGCGGGAACCCGGGACGGCCGGCCGTCGGCGTCGCCGAGTTCCACCGGCACATGGCCGCCACGGCCGAGCGCCACCCCCACACCATGAACGCCACCTCCACGCACGACACCAAGCGCGGCGAGGACGTGCGCTCGCGGCTCGACGTGCTCTCGGAGATGCCGGAGGAGTGGGAGGAGGCGCTCCCCCGCTGGCGGGAGTGGAACGCCGGGCTCAAGCGCGAGCTCGGGGGCCGACCCGCGCCGGACGTGCTGGACGAGATCCTCGTCTACCAGACGCTGCTCGGCGCGTGGCCGGCGGATCCGGCGGACGAGGGTGCGTTCGCCGGGCGCATCCGGGAGTACCTCACGAAGGCCGCCCGCGAGGCCAAGCGCCACACTACCTGGCAGGACCCGGACGACGCATACGAGGCCGCGCTCCACGGCTTCGCCACCGCGCTGATCGACGGGCGGGCGGACCCGCGGTTCCGGGAGGAATTCGAACGGCTGCGCGCCGAGCTCGCGTTCCACGGCACCCGGAACGCGCTCGCCCAACTCGTCCTCAAGGCCACCGCCCCGGGCGTGCCCGACTTCTACCAGGGCACCGAGCTGTGGACGCTCACGCTCGTCGATCCCGACAACCGCCGGCCCGTCGATTATGACCGACGGGAGCGCCTGCTGGCGACGGCCTCGCCCGGTGCGCCGGAGGAGGCCGGCGGCGCCGCCGCCGGGCCGGGCGGCCCCCCCGCCGCGCTCCTCGACGACGCCGGCGGGGGGCGGGTCAAGCTGTGGCTCACCGCCGCCACCCTTCGCTTCCGCCGCGAGCACGCCGGCCTCTTCGCCGAGGGGGAGTATCTGCCGCTCGACGTCGCCGGCGAGCAGATGGAGCACGTCGTCGCCTTCGCGCGGCGGCGGGGCTCGGAGTGGGCGGTCACGGTTGCCCCCCGCCTGACCGCCCGGCTGGCGCGCGGACGGCTCGCGGTCGGACCCAACGTCTGGCGAGAGACCCGCGTGCGACTGCCGGAGGGCGCGCCCGCGGCCTGGCGGAACGCGCTGACGGGAGGCCGCCTCGACGCGACGGATGGCGGCCTGGCGGTCGCGGACGCGCTCGCCACGCTTCCCGTCGCGCTGCTCGCCGCCGGTTGACGGGGCGCCGCCGCCGGCACCCGGGCGCCGCCTTACCCCCGCGTCCCCACGTGCACCGCCGCGATCCCGCCGCTCAGCCGCCGCCAGCGCACCTCCCGGAACCCCGCCGCGCGCAGCTTCTCCGCCAGCGCCTCCGGCGACGGGAACTCCAGCACCGACGCCGGCAGGTACGCGTACGCGCTCCCGTGCTTCGACACCAGCTTTCCGATCAGCGGCAGGATCCGCAGGAAGTACAGCATGTACAGGCCGCGCAGCGGCTGCCGCGCCGGCGTCGTGAACTCGAGGATGGCAAGCCGCGCGCCGGGCTTCAGCACGCGCCCCAGCTCGCGCAGCCCCGCGTCCAGATCGGCCAGATTGCGCACGCCGAAGCCGACCGTGGCGCCGTCGAACGCACCGTCGCCGAACGGGAGCCGCAGCGCATCCGCGCACGCCGGCCGGACCGGCGTCCCCGCCAGCTTCCGCCGCCCGCGCTCGAGCATCGGCAGCGCGAAGTCGGAGCCGATCACCAACCCCTCGAAGCCGCGCCGCCTGGCGAGCGCGAGCGAGAGGTCGAACGTCCCCGCGCACGCGTCCAGGAAGCGGCCGCGCGGCTCGCGCCCCTCCAGCAGCATCGAGATCGCCCGCCGCCGCCAGAGCCGGTCGATGTTCAGCGAAAGGACGTGGTTGAGCAGGTCGTAGCGCGGGGCGATCGCGCCGAACATCCGCCGCACGGCGACTGACTTCTCCTCGGGCGCGGGAAGCATCCCGCGGGCGGCGGCGGATTCGGACATTCCGTAAGCGACTCCGGCAGAATAAACTACAGCGTCGTAGAGGGCGCACGAAGGTACCCGGCGCCGCCCCCTCGAACAAGGGCCGGCGGCGGGACCGGCCGGCCGCGCCGCGGTCTGCCCGGCCGCCGCGGACACCCGCCGGCTCGCACGGCGGCGGGACCGGTGCCGCCGCGCCCCGCGGACCGCGCCGGCCGCCTGAAACCCCTGGCGACGGTCCCCCGTACGGCTTCGCAGGTAGGGACGGCGCGCACCCGGAGACCGTGGACTACAAAGGACTCACCGACCAGCAGATCGTCGCCATGGCCCGCGAGGGCCGCGAGGTGGCGTTCCGGGAGCTGATCGCTCGCTACGAGCGGCCGGTGTTGTCCCTCATTTACCGCCTCGTCCGTGACCGCGAAAAGGCCGAGGACCTTGCCCAGGACTCCTTCATCAAGGTCCTGAATGCGCTGGACCGCTACGATCCGTCGTACAAGTTCAGCTCCTGGATCTTCAAGATCGCGCACAACACGGCGCTCGACCATCTCCGGAAGAAGGGGCTCGACACGCTCTCCCTCGATGGCTCGCCGCATGCCACGACCGCAGACGAGGCCGAGGCCAGCGTGCTCACCGCCGTCTCCGACGACGAGACGCCCGAGGAGTACACGGCCAACCGCGAGCTCGGCGCCGAGATCGAGCGCGCCGTCGCCCGCCTGCGCCCCGAGTACCGCACCGCGATCACGCTCTGGCACGCGGAGGCGCGGCCGTACGAGGAGATTGCCGAGATCATGGGCGTTCCGTTGGGCACGGTGAAAACGTACATCCACCGTGCCCGCAACGAGTTGAAGCAGCATCTGGCCCATTTGCGAATTTGAAACCGAACGTGCGCAGCTCGCGTATGGACACCAGGAACCGAACGTCGGAGAGCCGATCGTGAGCGAATCGATCCTTCACCCCGGCCCGGACCAGCTCGAGGCCTACGTCGAGGAAACCCTCGACGAGGCGCAGCAGGCCGTGCTCGAGTCGCACCTCCTCGGGTGCCCGCGCTGTCAGGCGGAGCTCGAGGAGTGGCGGGGGCTGTTCGCGGCGCTCTCCAGCATGCCCGGGCTCGAGCCTTCGCTGGGCTTCGCGGACCGGATCATGGCGGGCGTCACGCTGCCGCAGCCGGCGCCGGCCCGGCTCGCCGAGCGGGTGCGCCGGTGGCTCCCCCGCTCGACCATGGGCTGGGCCCTCGTGACGATGTTCCTGGCGCTGCCCGCGGCGGCGGCGGCGGCGGCGATCGCCTGGATCGCCTCGACGCCGTGGCTGTCGCTCGACGGCGTGCTCCTCTACACGTTCGACAAGGCGAGCGCGGGCACGGCGTGGCTGACGGGCCGCGTGGGCGCGCTCCTGCTCCAGAGCGAGGCGGCGCAGTGGCTCGCCTCCTTCGGCAAGGCACTCGTGGCGACGGCGGGGCTCCGGGGACTCGGGGCGGCGGCGGCGCTTTTCGGAATGCTCGTGGTGGCTTCGGCCTGGATCCTCTACCAGAATCTCTTCCGCCTCCACACCCGGGACGCGAACTATGCTACCTACTCGTTCTGACCGGATGACGCTGGCCGCGGCCACGGTCGTGGCGGCCCTCCTCGTGCCGGCCGCGGTGCACGCGGCGCCGCCACCGGCCAGTCCCACGCCGCCGGCCGCGCAGGCGCCGCCGGCGCCGCCGGTCCCGCCCGCGCCGCCCCTGCCGCCACAGGCCGGGCGCGGCGGCGTCGTATCCAGCGAGATCAACCTCTCGGGCGACGAGGCGAAGCTCCAGCTCGAGCTGGCCGGCGGGCGCGCCGTCGAGTTCGCGCTGCGAGGCGGGCACGCCTACGTCGACGGCCAGGACCTCGGGCCGGCGCCGCGCGGTGGGCGGCTCGACCGCGCATGGCGCGACCTGCTGAACAAGGCCATCGACACGCCGGTCGCGAACCTGGCGGGACTCCTCGCGTCCTGGCCGGCGCCGAACGAGGCGGCCGGCCCGCGCCTGCACCAGGCGCTCGCGTCCGCCGTCGCGGGGCAGGAGCCCACCGCGCTGCTGTCGAACGTGCCGCCGCCGCCAGCGGCCACGCCGGCGCCGGACGGCCTCGGCCCGTCGTCGGACTCGCTGAACAAGCTTCAGGACCGCATCCAGGAGCTGCAGCAGACGGTGGAGCGCCTCGAGGAGCGGCGCTCCCTCGCCGCGGCCCGGGCCGACGACGGGAGCCCCTGGCTCCGCCCGTTCCGCCACATCTGGCGCGGGGTCTCCGACATCATCGCCACGCTGGTCGTGATGGCCGTGCTCTTCGGGATCGGTTTCGCCACGATCTTCTTCGGCGGGCGGCCTCACCTCGAGGCGGTCGCGGATACGGCGCGCCGGCTCACCATCCGGTCGTGGCTCGTCGGGCTGGCCGCATCGTTCCTCGTCGTTCCGGTCTTCGTGCTCGGGATCCTGGCGCTCACGATCTCGATCGTCGGGATCCCCGCGCTGCTCGTCTGGATCCCGCTCTTCCCGGTCGCCGTCGTGCTCGCGGTCATCCTCGGCTACCTCGCCATCGCCCACGCCGCCGGCGAGGGCCTGGCCGAGCGGCGCCTCTACGCCGGCGAGTGGTTCCGCCGCGGCAACTCCTACTACTTCCTGATGACCGGCCTCGCGCTGCTCGTGGCGCTCTTCATCGCCGCGGACGTCGTCGAGATGGCCGGTCCCTGGCTCGGCTTCATCCACGGCACGCTCGCGTTCCTCGGCTGCGTGGTGACGTGGTTCGCCGCGACGACCGGCCTGGGCGCCGTGCTCCTCTCCCGCGGCGGCACGCGCCCGCCCGAGGGCGTGCGCACCAGCCACGCGATGGACGAGAGCGCGTTCGAGGAGGAGACGCATGTCTAGGCGCTGGATCGCCCTCAGCCTGGGCGCGCTCGCCTGCTCCACGCCGGGCACGTCCAGAGCACAGGATTGGCGCACCACCTCGAGTGCGCGCCAGTACGCCGGCGAGTCGGCACTGAAGGTGGACCTGCAGTACGGCGCCGGCACGCTGGACGTCCGGCCCGGCGCGCCCGGGACGCTCTACCGCGCGAACATGCGCTACGACGCCGAAGTCATGACGCCGCGCGCCAACTTCTCCGACGGCGTGCTGCGGATCGACATGGAGGGACGGAAGCGGAACGTCCACCGCAAGGACTGGAAGGGAAACGAGCTGCAGCTCCAGCTCGGGCCGCAGGCGCCGCTCGACCTCGAGCTCCAGTTCGGCGCCGTCCAGGCGAGCCTCGAGCTGGGCGGACTCCGCATCCAGGAGGCCGACATCCAGACCGGCGCGAGCGATACGAAGCTGCGCTTCTCGCGGCCGAATCTCGACCGCTGCCGCTCGCTCCGGCTGCAGGTCGGCGCCGCCGACTTCGAGGCGCTTCAGCTCGGCAACCTGAGCCCGGAGCGCCTCGACGTGGCCGGCGGCGTCGGGGACGTGACGCTCGACTTCAGCGGCGAGTGGAAGGGCGACGTCGTCGGCGAGATCCGCATGGGCGTGGGCTCCCTCACGCTGGCGATCCCGCGCGGCATCGGCGTGCGCATCGACAAGCGCTCCTTCCTCGCCGACTTCGAGCCCGCAGGGCTGGTCAAGCGCGGCAACACTTACTTCTCGCCGGGGTATGAATCGGCGAAGCGGCGCCTCAACCTCGACATCGAGGCGGCGCTTGGGTCCCTGGAAGTCCGATGGCTCGACGGCCGCACCGCGGCCTTGTAGAAAGGAGATTCCGCCATGTTCGGGTCGCTCCTGACCTTCCTGCTCGTCGGCCTCGTCGCCCTGGTCGCGCTCGGGGTGGGGCTCGCGGTGGTGGGCGCCCTGCTCGGCATCGCCATCGGGCTCGCGACCTTCCTCCTCTTCAAGGTCGCGCCGGTGGTCCTGATCGGCTACGTCGTCGTCCGGCTGCTCCGGCCGCGCCGCAAGCAGATCTCGGCCGAGGACCGCAAGTGGCTGGAGAGCTGATCGGCTGATCCTCCGGTCGGGGTCCGCGGGACCGCCGAGCGGAGAAACGGGGGCCGGGCGCGAGCGATCGCGCCCGGCCCCCGAATCGTCTGCGGCCGCCCCTCAGCGCGAGCCGGCCCGGCCTCCCACCCGCGCACTGTCCACGACTTCGCGGATCGCCGCGACCACGGCCGCCGGCGCGTCCCGCTGGATGTAGTGCGTCGTCTTCGGCACCAATACCTGCCGCCCGCGCCGCGACGACGCCGCCAGCTCCCGCTGGCTGGCCTGCCACACCCGGAAGATCGCCGTGTCGCCGCCGGCCTCCGTCCGCGTCAGCACGACCAGCGGGATGTCCGGCATCGGCCCGGCCGCCGCGACCTCGCGCGACGTCGCGGGCTCGCCCTCCAGCTCCGCCCGGGCGGGCGCCGGGAGACCGGCCACCATCGAGTCCGGCGGCGCGCACGTCGCGGCGCCGAACGCTGCGGCGCAGCGCGCGCCGAAGTCGTGCGTGCGCGGGTCCACCAGAACGGCGCCGACGACCTCCTTCGGGTACGCTCGCGCGTACAGCTCGACGTACATCCCGCCCAGCGAGTGTCCGACCAGCACGTACGGAGGCCGGAGCCCGGCCGAGGCGAGGCGGCCGCGCAGCTCGGCGAGGATCGCGGCGCCGTCCCGCGCGCCGACGGCCGGCGGCGAGTGGCCGTACCCCGCCCGGTCGTACGCGAACGCGGTCGTGAACGCGGCGACGTCCGGGAGCACCGGCGTCCACGCGTCGCGCCCGTCGCCCAGACCGGAAACGAAGACCACCGCCGGCGCGCCGCTGCCGCGCACCGCGAAGCCGAAGCCCGAGGCGGCCATCCGCACGCCCGGCGGGGGCTGCGCCGGTGCGTGGCCGCCGCACGCCGCGGTGGCCGTGCCCGTGAGCGCCGCGAGCAGCCACCCCGCGAGCCGTGCTGCGGCCTGTGGGACGGCGCTCACGACGTGCCGCCTTTCCGAATCTCGACCGGCGCGCCGCGCCCGACGCCGAGCTGCTCCGCGGCGCTGCCATCCCGCACCGACACCTCGAGGAACCCGGCCGAGCCCATGAGCGCCAACAGCTCCCCGGGCTCGGCGTCCGCGTACGTCCGCCGCGGCCGGCCGAGGTCGACGCCCGCCACGCGCACGGCGCCGAACGAGGCCCAGTCCTCCGTCACGTTCGTGATCAGGTTGCCGAACCGGTCGACGTGCACGACCTCGCCCCGGATCGTGTCCGGCGCGAAGCCGAGCCGCGGCCACTCCAGCCGGAACACCTCGCCCAGCGGCGGGCCGAGCTCGACCAGCGGGACGCCCGCCGCCAGGTGCGCCGCCGCGGGCGCGAAGACGTCACGCCCGTGGAACGTGCGCGAGACGCGCTCCCGCAGGAACGCCGGGTTCTCGATGGCGACGACGCGAGTCGGAGGCGCCTCGTCGAAGATCCACGTCCCCACGCCGTTGTCCGGCGCGACGAGCGTGCGGCCGGCCACCTCCGCCGCGAGCGCGCGGCGCGCGCTGCCGACCCCCGGATCGACGACGACCACGTGGATCGTCCCCGGCGGGTAGAGCCGCCAGTACCGGCCGAGCGCCCAGGCGGCGGCGTGCACGTCGCCCGGCGGGAGGTCGTGCGCGGCATCCTCGACGACCGCCGCGGGCGCGATCGAGGCGATGACGCCCTTCATGGCCGCGACATAGCCGTCGGCCGTCCCGAAGTCCGTCAGCAGCGTGATGCGCGGCATGCTCGTTCAGGATGGGGAATGGTCGGCGCGCGGCGCTCCGCCGCGCCCGCACGGCCCACGGTAGCGCGCCCGCCAGCGGATCCCTTCCAGGAGCGCGTCCAGGAGCGGGCCGGCGTCGCCGTCGACCGCCTCGGAAACGGAGACGCCGCCCCGGCGTGGCACGTCCACACCGAGGCGGCGGAAGATGGCGAGACTCTCCGGGTAGTCCCGGGCCACGACGTGGACCGGGAGCGCGGCCATCTCGGCGGCGCCCGGCAGGCTCACGCGCGGGCCGCCAGCGCGCCCTCGACCGCCTGGACGACGCGCTCCGTCACCTCCCGGAACGCCTGCCCCGCCGGCGAATCGGGCGCGGAGAGGGTCGTCGGGCTGCCGGCGTCGCCCGCCTGCCGGACCCGCGGATCGAGCGGCACGCTGCCGAGCAGCGCCACGTTCATCTCGGCGGCCAGCCGGCCGCCGCCGCCCTCGCCGAAGACGTCCACGTGGCCGCCGCAGTGCGGGCAGCTCAGCCCGGCCATGTTCTCGACCAGGCCGAGAATCGGCGTGCGCACGCGCTCGAACATCCGGATCGCGCGCCGCACGTCACCCGTCGACACGTCCTGCGGCGTGGTCACCATCACCGCGCCGTCCAGCTCGATCGTCTGGACCAGCGAGAGCTGCGCGTCCCCGGTCCCCGGCGGCATGTCCACGACGAGGTAGTCCAGCTCCCCCCACTCCACCTGCTCCAGGAACTGGCGCAGGATCCCGGACACGAGCGGGCCCCGCATGATGGCCGGCTGATCCTCCTCCAGCAGGAAGCCCAGGCTCATCAGCTTCACGCCGTGCGCCTCCAGCGGGACGATCTTCTCCGCGCCGCGAGCACCGCTCACCTTCGGCTTCCGCCGCTCCCCGAACATCAGCGGGATGTCCGGGCCGTACACGTCCGCGTCCAGCAGGCCCACCCGCTTCCCCGCGGCGGCCAGCGCCGCGGCGATGTTCGCCGCCACCGTCGACTTCCCGACCCCGCCCTTCCCCGAGCTCACCGCGAAGACGTGCTCGATCCCCTTCACCAGGCTCGGCTCCGGCGTCGGCGCCGGCACCGCGCCCGGCTGCAGCCGGTGCCCGCCGTGGCCGTGACCCTGTCGCCCCGCCTGCGCCTCCTGCGGCAGCTTCACGTCGATCTTCACCTTCGTGACGCCCGGCACCGCTTCCGCCGCCGCACGCGCGTCCTTCACCAGCGTGCCGGGATCCTCCGGCCGCAGCGTGAACGGGAAGCGCACCTTGCCTTCCTCGTCCACCGTGATCTCGCCGACCTGCCCGCCGGCGAAGAGGTCCGCGCCGCTGCGCGGATGCTTCACCTGCGCCAGCGCGTCCCGCACGCGCCGGAGAATGTCTTCCCGATCAACCGCCATGGTCGCTGGTCCTTTCTATGGCAAAAACGGCCAACGCCCGAGGAGGCGCCGGCCGCCGGAACGCTGTGCACGATACCACTCAGAACGCCTGGATGCCCCTGACTCCGGGAACCACGTTCACCAGCCGCTTCTCGATCCCCTGCTTCAGCGTCATGAAGGAGATCGGGCACGTCCCGCACGCGCCCATGAGCCGCAGCTGCACGATCCCGTCGTCCTCGTCGAAGTCGATCAGCTCGACGTCCCCACCATCGGCGCGCAGCGCGGGCCGGATCACGTTCAGCACTTCCTCGATCTTGTCCCGCGGGCTCATACTCGCTCCGTGGTGGATCGGCGGCCCTTCGGGCCGCGCTCGCCGCCGTGGCGGAAACTACCAACCCTCCTTACCCCGAGTCAATTGAACGGTGCCCGCGCGGCGGGCGGCGCGGCCGCGCGGTCGGGTGCCCGCTTCCGACCCTACCACGGCCGGATCACCGGCGACGGCTTCGTGCCGAAGCGCTCCGTCACCGACTTCGCCTGCGAGAACAGCAGGAGGTAGTCCGGGCCGCCGGCCTTCGAGTCCGTGCCGGACATGTTGAAGCCGCCGAACGGCTGCACGCCGACGAGCGCGCCCGTGATCTTGCGGTTCAGGTACAGATTGCCGACGTGGAGCTCGTGGCGCGCCCGCTCCAGGCGCTCGCGCTTGCGCGAGTAGAGCCCGCCCGTGAGACCGAACTCGGTGTTGTTGAATGTCTCCACCGCGTCCTCGAAGTCGCCGGCGCGGATCAGCGCCAGCACCGGGCCGAACACCTCCTCCTGGGCGAGGCGGGCATCGGGCTCGACGTCGGCGATGATCGTCGGCGGGATGAAGTAGCCGCCGCCCTCCTGCGTCTCGCCGCCGAGGACCAGCCGGCCCTCCCGCTTCCCCATCTCGATGTAGCTCCGGATCTTCTGGAACGCCTTCTGGTCGATCACGGCGCCCATCTGGTTGAAGCGGTCCGTCGGGTCGCCGACCGTGATCTTGCGCGCGCGCTCGAGCACCTTCTGCAGCACCTCGTCGTAGACGGCGTCCACGATGATGGCGCGCGAGCACGCCGAGCACTTCTGCCCCTGGAAGCCGAAGGCCGACTGCACGATGCCTTCGGCCGCGGAGTCCAGATCCGCCGTCTCGTCGACGACGATGCTGTCCTTTCCGCCCATCTCCAGGATCGTGCGCTTCAGGAACTTCTGGCCGGGGTGGACCTTCGCCGCGCGCTCGAAGATTCGCATCCCGATCTCCTTCGACCCCGTGAACGCGACGAAGCGCGTCTTCGGCGAGTCGACGAGCGCATCGCCGATGCTGCCGCCCGGGCCGGTGACGAAGTTCACGACGCCCGGCGGCACGCCCGCCTCGTCCATCAGGATCCGCACGAGCTGGTAGGCGATCGCAGGCGACGTCGACGCCGGCTTCAGCACCACGGTGTTCCCGGTGACGATGGCCGCCATCGTCATCCCGCCGGTGATCGCGCCCGGGAAGTTCCACGGCGGAATGACCGCGCCCACGCCCAGCGGCACGTAGTAGAGCTCGTTCTCCTCGCCCGGGTACGGGTGGACGGGCTGCGGGCCGGCGAGCTTCATGGCGAGCCGCGCGTAGTACTCGGCGAAGTCGATCAGCTCCGCGACGTCGCCATCGGCCTCCGCCCAGCTCTTGCTGACCTCGTAGACCATCCACGCGGCCAGCTCGAACTTCCGCTCCCGCATGATCGCCGCGGCCTTCAGCAGCACGCGCGCGCGGTGCTCCATCGGCGTCCGGCTCCACGCCGGGAACGCCGCCTCGGCCGCATCCAGCGCCTCCAGTGCCTGCTCGACTGTGCCCTGCTGGAACTGACCGACGACCTCCTCGGGCCTCGCCGGGTTGACGGACGCGAACGTCTCGTCCGCCGAGACCAGCCGGTCTCCGATGATCAGCGGATAGACTTCACCGAGCTGGCCGCGCACCCTCGCCAGCGCCTCCTCCATGCGGAGCGCGTTCTCGGAGTTGGTGAAATCGGTCAGCGGCTCGTTGCGGAACTCCGGGAGCATCTGCCTCCTCCTCTACACGGGCGACGTCGGCCGGGGCCGCGGCGTCGCGTGGTCCGGCGGTGGGGTCGGGCCCGGGCATTGTAGGGCGGGCGCCGGGGCCGGGCAACGGGACGTTGGGCCCGGCCTCACCGGCCGAGGATCGCGCGGACGATCCGCGGGCCGTGCTCGCGGCCGTTCTCGATGAAGATCTTGTTGGCGTCGTACCCCGCGGCCACCACGCCGGCGATGAACACGCCCGGCACATCCGTCTCCATCGTCTCGCGGTCGTGGCGCGGGATCCCGGTCTGCGCGTCGATCGAGACGCCGAGCTGGCGCAGCAGCGTCGGCTCGGGGATGTAGCCGGTCATCGCGAAGACCCAGTCGTTCGGCAGCTCCTCCGCCTCCCCTGTCTCGTCCGAGCGCAGCACCACGGAGCGCGGCCGGATCTCCGCCAGCCGCGAGCGCCAGCGCACCGCGATCTCCCCCGTCTTGATTCGGTTCGCGATGTCCGGCAGGATCCACGGCTTGACGCCCGGGTCGAGCGCGTCGGCGAAATGCACCAGCGTGACGCGGGCGCCCCAGCGGTAGAGGTCCAGCGCCACGTCCACCGCCGAGTTGCCGGCCCCCACCACGAGGCAGTCCTCGCGGGAGTACGGGTACCCTTCCTTGTAGTAGTGGAAGACCTTCGGCAGGTCCTCACCCGGGATGCCCATGAGCCGCGGCGTGTCCAGGTAGCCCGTCGCGATGACCACGTTGCGGGCAGCGTACTCGGCGACGTCGCCATCCTTGCGCAGCGTGCGCAGCCGGAACGCGCCGCGCTCCCCGCCGATCTCCGTGACCCCCTCGTACTGGTGCACGTCCAGCTCGAAGACGTCCACGATGCGGCGGTAGTACTTGAGCGCGTCCCGGCGCGTCGGCTTGTCCGCCGCCGTGATGAAGGGCACGCCGCCCAGCTCCAGCCGCTCCGCCGTGCTGAAGAACGTCATGTGCGTCGGATACATCCCGATGGCCGAGGTGATCGGGCCCTTGTCGAAGATCACGCACTCCATGCCGGCCTGCCGTGCCGCCACCCCGACCCCCAGCCCGCACGGCCCTGCCCCGACCACCGCCAATTCCACCATTTCGCTCACGTCTCGTTCACTTCCCTGGTTCCAGCGTCAATCGGTCCCGGGCACGGGCCGCGGCCGCGCGCCGGTCGAGCGGGATCCGCCAGAGCCCGCCCTTCTGCCACATCTCGAACATGTCCCG
>DASTKT010000014.1:0-27881 GCA_035715725.1 Longimicrobiales bacterium
GGCGTCCAGCTGGGGTCCGTGTAGGCGGTGACCAGGATGTCGCCCGGCTCGAGGTCGGCATCCGCGGGGTCCAGGACGACGCGGGCCCGTCCCTCCACGATCCCGGCGGAAACCGGCAAGCCGGCCAGCGCGCCGGCCGGCAAATCGTCGCGTCGGTACGACCCGAAGATGGCCTCGCCGTCGGACGTGAGCACCCGGGGCGGCGTGAGCGCCCGATACGCCCTGAACGCGTCCTCGCGCTGGCGGATGAGCCGGTCATCCACCTGGTTCGTGCGCACGACGTCCCGGAGCTCCTGAAACGTGAGATCGTAGATGTCTTCCTTCGCACGAAGCACGTGCGCCCGCACGAGGCGCTCGGCTTCTTCCAGCAGGGCCTGCTTGTAGACGAAGTAGCGGCTGACCATGCCGTACTTCGGATACTCCCGGTACCCGGCGAACGTCCGGACCCGGTCGATCATCCGCTTGGTCTCTTCGGCCTTCCGCTCGCCATCCGGCAAGGCCCGCAGGCGCTCCAGCAGCTCCTGCTCCTTCTTCCAGGCCTCCTGCCGCCCCTGCCCGAAGCGCCGCCGGCCGGCGCCCGGCTCGAAGTTCCTGATGTTGCCGAGGAGGATCGGCACGAGCGTGGTGGGGCGTTCGCTCCAGCGCGGCCTCGTGATGTCGATCTCGCCGACGCAGCGCATGCCGTACTCGTCGAGCCAGGCCCGGATGGCGTCGCGCGATTCCCGCCCGCCCGGGAGCCCGGGCAGCTCGTCCAGGAAGTCCTCGTCCTCGACCTGCCGCAGAAAGGCCACCACGTCCGGATGCGGGCGGATCACGTCGGCGACGTGCAGGAGCGCGAGCCCCATCTCCGACGTGACGTTGTTCGGCACGGACTGCGTGAGCGTGTCGGCCGCGTTCTTCTCGCCCAGCCATGCCTGGAGCTGCTCGTTCAGCCACCAGGTGGCCTCCATCCCCGCCATGATCGCCTGGTGGCTCTGCGGATCGAAGAGGATCCGCCTGAGCTCCTGCATGTCCGCCAGGATGAAGTCGAGCAGCGCCGGTCCGGACTTCGTCGCGATCTCGCGCTTCGAGGCGGCGATGGAGGCCTGGGCGCGCTCGATCAGCCCGGCGACGATGGCCGGATCGGTCTCGATCGGGGAGGGCGGGCCGGCCCCCGGCGGCATCGCGGCGGGAGGCTCGTCCGGGAGCGGCCGGATGAAGTCGCCGCGATCGAGGACGGTATCCAGCGCGTCGCCGAGCAGCGGATCGGATCGCCGGGCGATCTTCAGGAGCCCTTCGCGAGTGGCCGGCGAAGCCAGGGCCTGGGTGACGTCGACGAACAGCCTCCCGCCGGCCTCGGCCATGGGCCGCGGGGTCGTCATCTGCCAGAAGGAGAGCCCCAGCGGCTTCATGGGGTCGGTCATCATCTGCTGATGGCCGACGGAGACGTAGACGTGGTTCTCTCGATCCTTAGCCGCGGGGATGGGGAACAGCGTGGTGATCGGCCGGCTCTGGACGATCTGGAAGTCGTCGTCGACCAGGCACCACTCGATGTCCTGCGGGCGGCCGAAGTGCGCCTCGATCCGCCGGCCCAGCCGGGCGAGCCGGACGACCTGCGCATCCGTCAGCGCCGGCTGCTCCTGCCGCTCCGGCTCGATCGCCCGTTCCCGCGTCCCGCCCGCCGGCGAAGGCTGGATGGCGAGCCGTTTGCTGCCGACCGTCCTCTCGACGACCTCGCCGTCCCGCACCTTGTAGACGTCCGCGTTCACCAGGCCGGAGACGAGCGCCTCGCCGAGGCCGAAGCCGGCCTCCACGGAGGCGACCTTCCGGTTGCCCGTGACGGGGTCGGCCGTGAACAGGATGCCGGCCGCCTGCGGGAAGACCATCCGCTGCACGACCACGGCCATGTGGACCTTCCGGTGGTCGAAGCCGTTCCGCAGGCGGTAGGTCACGGCCCGCTCGGTGAAGAGCGAGGCCCAGCACCGGCTGACGTGCCGGAGGATCGCCGCCGGCCCTACGACGTTCAGGTACGTGTCCTGCTGGCCCGCGAAGGAGGCGGTCGGCAGGTCCTCCGCCGTCGCGCTGGACCGGACGGCGCAGGCGCCTTGCTCGCCGAGCCGTGCGAGAGCGCCGGTGATCGCCGCCGCCAGGTCGCCGGGGATGGCGATCCCTTCGAGGGTCCGGCGGATCTCCGCGCTGAGCGCGCCGATCGCCTCCCGGTCGTCCGGCTTCAGGCGCGACAGCCGATCGAGCCGATCGTCGATCGACGGCGCTTCCGCCATGATCCGCCGGAAGGCGTCCGTCGTCACGCAGAAGCCGGGCGGCACGCGGAGGCCTTCGATCCGCGAAAGCTCCCCCAGGTGCGCGCCCTTGCCGCCGACGAGCGCGACCTGCGTTTGGTCGATCTCCCGGAAATCCAAGATGTAGCAGCCCATCCGCTCCCTCTCGTATGGGTTCCCCGGAGAATGCCGCAGCGTCTCACCGGACCTCGATCCCTCATCCTGCCCGAGGAATGGATCCCGAGCGCGTCGCCGCGTAGGCCCCTGTTCCGGCTCCTCTGGCCGAGGCCGGCGACTCTAGGGCACGACCCGGGCCTTGCCGCAAGCCCCCGGGTGCCTTATATGCTGGGAGTGGCGAGGCGGCAGCGCCGGAGCGCCTCGAGGCAGTGCTCTCGTTCCGATCGATGTGAGCGCGAGATCGGGTCGACGCAGCTCCACCCGCCCCGCTTCACCACACCACCTCCACCCCCGCCGCCTTCCCGATCTCCGGGTCCCTCGTCAGGAGCGGACAGGTGCCCGCCCGTCGCGTAGCCAGGCGAGCGCGTGCGTGTCCGCAGACGCGCGACGAAGCGGGCCGCGCAGGATCAGCGCCCTTCCTCGAACCGGACCTCCCGCACCTCCGCCCCCGGCGCCATGAACGCCAGGAGGCGGGCGCCCTCTTCCGCCACTTCGAGACGTTCCTCGGGCGACAGCGGCTCGAAGGGCTGGATGTCCATCGTCGCCTCGCCGCGGCGCCCGGCGATGCGCCAGCCGGCGCGGACGACGCCGTCGACGAGGACGGCGCCGGGCATGAGCCCGTTCAGGCCGAAGAGGCGGCGGCGGTGCTCGTCGCTCAGGATGCGCGTGCGGTCGGCGTGGGAGAGGAGCGCGTTGTCGAACTCGGGGAGGAAGCGGGGCGGCGCGGGCGTGTCGGGGTCGGGGCGCGGTGCGTCGGGGAGGTCGAACAGCTCGGCGCCGTCCTCGTCGCGGAACGTGACGAGCCGGGGACGGAGGCGGTCGACGACCTCGCGCAGCCGGGTCAGCCCCGACCATTTCTGGACGTCGGCGACGGACGCGGGGCCGAACGCGGCGAGGTAGCGGACGACCAGCTCGTCGAGCGACGCATCGGCGTCCAGCGGCCGGCCGATCCACGCCTCGGCGGACGTGTGCACGGCGCGGCCGCCGGCGCCCCAGACGCCGCGCGGCGGCAGTTGCACGAGCGGCACGAGCGCGCGCACGCCCTGGGCGAGGGCGGTGGGGTCGCGGTCGGGCCAGCGCTCGCGCAGACGCGGTCCGAGCTCCTCGAAGCTGCGCGGCTCCGCCTCGACCAGCTCGCGGCCGGCGTCGGCGAGCTCGGCGGGGTCGAGCCCGGCGAGGCGGCGGCCGTACGTCCCCTGGAGCGCGCGCTCGAGGACCGGCTGCACGAGCGGGCGGAGCACGAGGCAGTCGCGGGCGCTGACGAGGTGGATCGTCGAGCGCATGAGCGCGATCCGCACGACGTGCCGCTCCTCGATCAGGCGGACCAGGTCGTCCGGGCGGAAGCCCTCGAGCCGCGTCCACAGGCCGGGATACGGCGAGAGCGGCGCCTGCGCCTGCATCCCGACCAGGTGCTCGACGGCGTCGAGCGCGGGGAGCGGGGCGCGGCGGAGCAGGAGCTGCCGGGCGAGAAGGGCGCGGTTGAGGGCGCGCGGGCCGAGGACCGGGACCGGGTCGCCGGCGCGTGCGCTGGAGCGTGGAGTCATCGCGTCGTCGGAAGGGGAATCGGTTCTGTCCGGAGGTGCTCGAGCGGTCCGCCGGCCCGCCCCGAGCGCTCGTCACAGCTTCAGCACGAGCCCGCGCCGTCGGAGGACCGCGGCGAGCCACGTGAGCGCGACGGCGAACGCCGCCGCCCGCGCGACGCCGGTCGTGAACGTACCCCCCAGCGCCGCGTAGCTGTTCGCCACGCCGAGCGCGCCGGCGCCGAGCGCGAAGACGTCGTACGCGATCGGCGCCAGGATGTAGGCGAGGAGCGCGTTCTGCCCGGCGCTCTCGAGCATCGACGCCCGGGTGTTCTGCCCGGCGCCCTCGAGCGCCGATGCCCGCGGCGGCGACTTGCGCGCGTCGAGCAGCCAGTAGAACCCCGCCCACGCCCAGATCGTGATCGCCGCGCTCCACAGGCACCAGGGCGGCGTCGCCGCGATCTTGTTGATGATGAACATCGGGTGGACGGCCGCGGCGGCGTGGAGGAGGTGGCCGGCGGCGGCGAGGAACGCGCCGTAGGCGAGCGCCCAGCGGAGCCTCGCGCGGTGCGTCGCCACCGGCGAGCCCGGAAGGAGCACGGCGCCGAAGACGACGCCGGAGAGCGTGAGCGCCGCGTGCGAGCCGAGCATCGAGCCGACGGCGACCCAGCGGGTGAGCCACGTCGCCCCCGCGAAGTAGCCGGCCGCATCCGCGACGAAGACCGCGTAGAGCAGCACGACGCCGCCGATCAGCGCCGGGATCCGGTCGCGGAGGATCAGGTACGCCGTGGCGCCGACGAGGTACGCCCAGCCGATCAGCCCGAGGATCCCCCACCACGAGTGGCGCAGCTCGACGAGCGCCGGCGCGCCGGGGCCGCGGAACAGCAGGGCGAGCGCCGCGAGCAGTGCCGCTCCCGCGACGCGGACGGCGATCACCACCCGCCGGTCGATCCCCGCCTCCGCCGGCGCCGCGACCCAGACGAGCATGGCGGCGACATAGACGAGCAGGCTCCAGAGGTGGGGGCTCAGCGTCCCGGCGGGCGATGCGGCGCCCGAGTTCACCATGAACACGCCGAGCACGAGCAGGCCGAGCACGCGCGTGAGGACGTGGCGCAGGACGCGCGTCGTGGACTCGCGGGCGAGACGTCGCTCGAGCGCCGTGGGAATGGACAGCCCGACGATGAAGAGGAACGCCGGGAAGACGACGTCGACGAACGTCATCCCGTCGGCGCCGGGCGGCTCGATGTGCTTCATCCACCCGGGCGTGCCGCGTACGCCGGCCACGTCGTTCACGAAGATCATGACGAGGATCGTGAAGCCGCGGAGCGCGTCGATGGAGCGGATGCGCGCGTGCGCCGGACCCGGGGTCGACGGCGTGTCCGCGAGCGGGCGCGGCCGGCGGGCCGCGGACTCCATGACGGGAGCGTTCATCGTCGGTCGGCTCGAACGGGTGGTGGTGGGAGGCGCGCATCACGCGCGGGACGCTCCGGCGAAGATAGGCGGGCCGGAGGGAGCCGGGTAGCGCGATCGGCACGCCTCCTGCCCAGGCGCTCGCCGGCGCGCGGCCGGAGGCCGTGCCGGACCTCGAACGGGAGATCGAATGCACAGACTGGGAACCGGATCCGCGATACTTCTCGTCGGGCTCGTCCTCGCAGCCGGCTGCCGCGCCGATCGCGACGCGTCCCGGGAGGACGGGTCGCCTGCGACGGCGGGCCAGCCGGCCACCCCGCCCGGCGGCGGCAGCACCGCGCAACCGGCGCCGCCCACTGCCGGGACGAACGCACCGTCGCAACCGACCCCGCCCACTGGCGGCACCGCCGCGCAGTCGCCGCCCACCGCGGACACCGCCGGCACCGCCGCGGACGCCGTCGCCGTGATCCGCGCCTACTACGCCGCCATCGCGCGCCGCGACTACGCGGCGGCGTACGGCCTGTGGGGGGATGGCGGGCGGGCGAGCGGCCAGACGCTGGAGGCGTTCCGGCGTGGGTACGCGCGCACGGCGGCCGTGGAGGTGACTCCGGGCGAGCCGGGGCGGATCGAGGGCGCCGCCGGCTCGCGCTACGTCCGCCTGCCCGTGGAGGTGCGCGCCCGCACGAGCGACGGCGCGCGCCAGTGCTTCCGCGGCGCGTACACGCTCCGCCGAACCGTGGTGGACGGCGCGCCGCCCGAGGAGCGCCGCTGGCACATCTACACGGCGGAGCTTCACGCCGCGGATCCCGCCGCCTGCGCCGGCGAGCCGCCGGCCGCCGCCGCGCCCGCGGAGGTCGAGGCGCTGGTCCGGCGCTTCGGCGAAGGGCTGGCCCGCGTCTCGCTCCTCGCACCGGTCGACACGGTGCGCCGCGAGCTGCGCGAGGCGTTCGGCGCGCTCGTCACGCGCCGGCTCCTCGACGCCTGGCTCGCCTCGCCGGGCTCCGCGCCCGGCCGCGCGGCGTCCAGCCCGTGGCCGGACCGGATCGAGATCCGGCGCGCCAGCCGCGTCGCGCCGAACGAGTACCGCGTCGATGGCGACGTCGTCTACGTCACCAGCGTCGAGAAGGTCCGCGGCGGCGCCGCCGCCCGCAAGCCGGTGACGCTGCGCATCGTCCGCGGGGAGGGCGGGTGGAGGATCGCGGGGTACGAGGCGGGCCGGTGAGCGGCGTGGCGCGACACCCCTTCCCGTCTACGCCCCCCCGCGCCTCGGCCCCAGCTCGCGGCGGCGCGCGTACAGGAACGCGTCGAGGCTGTACGGTCCGGCGCCGTGCGCCGCGAAGAACAGGAAGATGAAGCAGTAGAGCACGGCGGGCTCGCCGCGGTTCAGGATCGGCCAGAAGCCGTGGCTCGCGTGCTGGAGGAAGTACGCCACCGCCATCTCGCCCGCGACGACGAAGGCGACCGGCCGGGTGAACAGCCCGATCGCGATCAGCAGCCCGCCGACGAACTCGAGCACGCCCGCGATGCCGAGCTGCGACAGCAGGTCCGTGACCTGCTGCCCGCCGAACCAGCCGAAGAGCTTCTGCGCGCCGTGCTGCGCGAACAGCAGGCCGGCCACGACCCGCAGCAGCGTGTACGTGGCGACGCGAGCCCCGCTCCCGATGTCGCTCCGCATTGGCACTCCTTCCCGGTCGTTCGGGTGCGGCCGCCCATGGCGACGCGCACCCGGTCACGACCGGAAAAGGGGCTAGATCCGTTCCCGGATCCGGCCGCGAGCGGACCAGCTGCGGCGCTGCGGGGCATTCACCGGCCGACTGGCGCCCGGCCGCGACGCGCCCGCGCACGAGCCCGCGCGGCTGCTGGAAGCGGCGATCGGATGGGACCGTTCATCGAAAGCTGCCGCAACGTCCCGGGCCACCCGTTCCGAGAGGAACGGGTGGCCCGGCGTAGGTCCGCCGACCGGCGGAGCGATCGCGGGATGCGACTATTTCGGGCGTTTGGCGCGCGGAGAGGCACCTTGCTTCCCCGAGTTCGGGCCGGTGGCGGGGCCTTCGGCGTGGATCCGCGCGCCGCCGGTCTTCATCGGGCGAACGTTCTTCATGAACACGGCTGGACTGTTCTCTGCGATCTGGAGGAGCCGGCGCGCCGGGGGATCCGGGACGCGCTTCCCCTGCTCCCACGCGCGAACCGTGGGCGCGCTGACGCCGAGCGCGTCTGCGAAGACGGGCTGCGAGAGATCCATCCGTCCCCGAATCCGCTGAATGTCCGTCGCCTCATACTCCGGCGGCGGGGCCACCTTGGCGCTACGCGCGGTCACGCGGCGGCGCGTGACGCGCGCGCCCGTCGTCTCGCCGCGCTCGTACGCGATCGCCTCCTCGAGGCCAGCCTCGATGAGCTTCCCGAGCTCGGTCCTCTCCTTCGACATACTCATGCTCCAGATTCAGATTCAGATTCAGATTCAATGAAGAGACCAGTTTCTGCGTCCCGGCAACCCTCCTCGTTTCACCGCTCCGCGTCCAGCACCTCGACCAACCTCCGGATGGCCGCCTTGTCGGCCTCCGACAGGTCCGCTTTCACGTTCTTCGCGTAGGCCGCGATCAGGTAGATTCGGCCCTTCGCGGCCCCGTAGTAGTAGATCACCCGCGCCCCGCCGCTCTTCCCGCGCCCGGGCAGCGCGAGCCGCATCTTGCGCACGCCGCCCGTATTAGGGATCACCGGACCGACGCGAGGGTCCGCGAGCAGCGCGTCCTCGATCGCCTTCCGCTCGCTCTCGCCCAGCAGGCCGGCAGCGCTGCTCTGAAAGGTCCTGAGCCAGATGAACTCGAAGAATGTGCGCGTCGCCTGCATGGCAATAACATAATACCCAGTATCATAGATTACAAGGACCCCGTGCGGCGGGTGGGGTGCGATTCTGGGGAGACCTGACCCAACGGTGAGGCCCGCCGGTGATGGAGCACGAGGATCGCGGCCCGGGCGCCCTTTCGGGCCGCTACTCGATCTGCCACCGCCGGAACGCGACCGCCGGTTGTGACGCGGATCGCCGGCGGCGCCCGGGTCAGGACCGGCCTAGGGCCGCGCCGCCGCCTCCGCGAGCCGGACGCCGCGGGCGCCGGCCCAGCGCTCGCCGAGCCGATGCTGCTCGGCCTCGCTCAGCGCGTCCTCCGCCAGCGGGAATACGACCCGTTCCTCCTTCTCGAAGTGGTCGCGGGCGGTCCGGATCATCTCCAGCAGCAGCTCGCGGGCGCGGGCGGCGTCGCGGACCTGCTGCACGGCGCGGAGCGCCGTCTCGATCTCGTCGTGCTCCTCCCGCATCATGCGGAGGATGGGGTGCTCCGCGCCGGGGCCGGCCTCCAGGAAGTCGAACAGGAGCTCGTCCTCCAGACGCGCGTGGGACGCGAGCGCGCTGGCCAGCAGCGCCGCCCGCCGCTGCAGGCCGGCCAGGTCCTCGTCCCGCGCCGCGCGCTCGAGCTCCGCCAGCTGCGCGTAGAAGACGCCGTGCTCGCCGAGGAACGCGTGCGTGATCCTCACGCTCCACTCTCCGGTTCGGGGGTGAACGGGACGGCCGGTGCGGGGGACGGCACGTGCGCCGGACGTGCTCAGGGCGCCGGGCGCCGGCGCGTGTAGATCGCGCGGAACCGCAGCATCACCGCGAGGCGGCACTCCGCGCACGCGTCGGCGATCCGGGCGCCGTCCACGGGCTCGGCGCAGACCTCGAAGCCGAGCGCGCGGTAGAGCGCGACCGCCTCCTCGGCGCGGACCCCGTCGGCGACGAACCGATACTCCCACCCCTCCGCCAGCCGCCGCGGGTCGGGGCGGAAGCCGACCTCCGCGCGGTGCGCGTCGAGCGCGAGGAGCGGGGCGAGGCGAGCCGCGTCGCCGCTCATGCGCTCGCGGCGAGCCCGCCCGCCGCGCCCTCCTGCCGCAGGCGCCGCAGCCGGCTCTGCCCGAGGAGCGCGGCGCCGTACGCCGCCGTGAACTGCACGAGGTCGCCGGGCGCGACGTTCACGGCCGCGCCCAGCTCCTTGCGCACGACGTCGATCATGCGCTCGAAGCGGAGGATGCCGCCCGTCAGCGTGAACTCGGGCTCCATGCGCACGCGCTTCATGAGCTGGACGGAGCGGCCGACGAGGGAGACGATGGCGCCGTGCATGATGTCGGCGGGCGCCGAGCCCTGCGAGAGCTGGTTGATGACCTCGGACTCGGCGAAGACCGCGCACACGCCGGAGATCGGGACGGGCGTCTTCGACGTCGCCACGAGGGGGCCGATCTCCGCCGTGCCGTAGCCCATGTAGCGCGCGGTCTTCTCGAGGAACGCGCCGGTGCCGGCCGCGCACTTGTCGTTCAGCCGGAACGACTGGACCTTCGCGGTCTCGCCGATGCGGATCGCCTTCATGGTCTGGCCGCCGACGTCCAGGATCGTGCGCGTGCCGGGAAAGAGCGCGGTGGCGCCGCGGGCGGCGGCGGTCAGGTCCGTGACCTGCACGTCGCTGAGGTCGACCTGGTGCCGGCCGAAGCCCGTGGCGACGACGTACTCGACGTCTTCGCCCGCGAGCCCCGCCTCCGCCAGCGCCCGCGCCAGCGCGGAGCGGGCGGCCTCCGCGAGCCGGAAACCCGTCGGCTCCAGCGCGCGCCCCACGATCTCCTTCGCCTCGTCCGCGATCACGACCTTCGTGTAGGTCGAGCCGATGTCGATCCCCGCGGTGTGGCTCATGCGGCCCCCTGCGCGGCGGCTGGCGCGCGGCCGGCCAGCACGTGGTCGAGCGCGAAGAGCGCGGCGCCCAGCGCGCCCATGTAGTGGGAGTCGTCGCTCACGTTGACCTTCTGGCCGAGCCGCTCCTCCAGCGTCGAGATCATGGCCACGTTGCGGGCGACGCCGCCGGTGAACGTGACCTCCGATTCGATGCCGACGCGGCGGAGCAGCCCGGCCGAGCGCGCCGCGATCGACTGGTGCACGCCCAGCAGGATGTCCTCGATCTTCTTCCCCTTCCCCAGCCAGGAGAGGATCTCGGACTCCGCGAACACCGTGCACGTGGTCGTGATCTTGACGGGCCGCTCGCCGCGCAGCGCCGTGGGCCCGAGATCCGCCAGCGGGATGTCGAGCGCGCTCGCGGCGGCGCCCAGGAAGCGGCCGGTGCCGGCGGCGCACTTGTCGTTCATGCAGAAGTCGACGATCTCGCCCGTCGCCGAGACGCGGATCGCCTTCGTGTCCTGGCCGCCCATGTCGACGACCGTGCGGGTGCGCGGGAACATGTGCACGGCGCCGCGGCCGTGGCAGCTGATCTCCGTCACCTGCGTGTTGCCGAACGTGACCTTGTAGCGGCCGTACCCCGTGCCGACGACGAACTCGACCTCCTCCTCGCGCACGTCGCCGGAGCGGAGCGCCTCCTGGAACGCGCTCTCCGCCGCGAGCACCACGTTCGCGCCCGTCTCCACCAGCGCGCGGCTCACGATGCGGCGGTCCTCCGAGATGATCACCGCCTTCGTCTGCGTCGAGCCGACGTCCACGCCCGCTGCGTACGCCATGATCCCTCCCCGCTACGCCGTGACGGCCGCGGCCGCCTGCTGCTTGCGCGCCGCGAGCCCCTCGAAGAACGCATCGATCCGGTTCTTGAGCTGCGCCTCCGACACGACCCGCCGGTCCATCATGTCGGACTCGATGTAGAGGCTGGGGACGTCGGCGCGCTCCATGACGGCGCGGCGCGTGTCGGCGAGCCCGGTGGAGACGGTCCGGCAGCTCTTGATCGGGTGGTAGACGACGCCGTCGGCCTCGAAGTCCCGCACCATCCCGAGCAGCACGTCGGTCTGGAAGAACATGCTGTCCATGGCGTTGCGCACGCCGTAGAGCAGTCCGTCCGCCAGGCTCTCGAGCGGGTGGTCGAGGTCGTACTGGAAGCCGGCGTTCGCGCCGCCGGAGGCGAACCAGAGGTAGGTCGAGTTGACGAACGTGCCGCCCCACTCCGTGAACAGCTCGCCGAAGCGGCGGAACATCGGGTAGCACGGCACGCCCAGGAAGATCAGCCGGTGGCGCTCCTCCGTGAGCGTGCCGATGCCATGGGCGCGCTTGTGCTCCATCTCCTCGACGAGGTCCGTGAAGTAGCGCGCGCCCTCCTCGGAGCCGCGCAGGCTGTTCGAGACGCCGAGGTAGATCGTGCCGTCGGTGAGCGCGTTGAACGGCGCCGGCCTCGAGCGGTTCAGCTCGAGCACCCGCGCCCAGCCGCGGCTCATGGTGTTCGCGTGGCCGAGGCTCTCGCGCAGCCGGTCGATGTCGAAGCGCACGCCGCTCACCCGCTCGCACAGCGGGATCAGCTCGCGGAGCTGCGCCAGCACGTAGCGCCGGTCGTTTTCCAGCGCGGCGTCGCCCGTGGCGGGGGAGAGATCGGCGGCGCGGCTCCCCGGCACGTCCAGCGTGAACGTCGGGACGTGGTACATCCGCTCCCAGATCTCGGCCCACTTGATGTAGGTGTTGCAGGCGTTCGTGTAGACGGCGATCCCCGGCTTCGGGATGCGGCCCATGGGGAGGCGCCCGCCGCGGAGCTGCGTGGCCACGTCGGCCTTCACGTAGCCGCAGATGTCGGGCGAGTAGCCGTAGTCCTCCGCCTCGTCCAGGTACTCGTGGGCGACGTGCCGCACCGCCGTCTGGAGCGAGTCGATCTCCGGGAAGACGATCGGGAAGTCGAAGCAGCGCAGCAGCTCGGCCAGGCTGCCCATGACGAAGACGTACGCGCCCGGCCGCCCCTGCTCGGCCGCCTCGGTCAGCCCCTCGAACCAGCTCCGGAAGAGGCGGGCGCCCTCGGCGTTGCCCCGCCCCACGATGCCGTCCACCACCGTCGCAGGCATGGCTCCCCCTCAGTCGAACATCAGGTTCTCCACGAACGTCTCGAGCTGGATCTCCAGGTGGTCGAAGCTGCTCATGTTCTCCTCGAACTCGCTGACGAAGTAGGGCACGCCCGCCGCGTCCAGCCCCTTCACGTACGCCACCTGCTCCTCCAGCCCGGGCTCGCACATCTTCGCCGCCGTGATGATCGCCGCCTGCGCGCCCGAGTCGCGGACCCGCCGCAGCAGCATCGCCTCCTTCGGCTTGCGCAGGTCGTGCTGCACCGGGCTGTAGGAGGACGCCTCGAGGTACGCCCGCGCCAGGTTCGCCAGCGGGTCGCCGTCCGCCGGCACCTCCTCCAGCAGCCAGCGCATCCCGATCAGCAGGTCGTCGTCCACCACGTAGCAGGAGCGGCCGATCGCGCGGATCAGGTCCAGCGGCGGCTGCTCGCAGAAGCCGCCCTCGAAGACGACGCGGATCCGGTCCATCCGCCGCGCCGGCCGCCGCTCCAGCTCCGGCAGCATCCAGCTCAGCAGCGCGTTGTGCTCCTCCCGCGGCATCAGCCCGCCGATCGCGACGAGCACGTACGCCTCATCCGCCGAGACCCGCCACGGCTCCCGCCGCTTCAGCGCGTACAGCTCCCGCAGCAGCGCGCGGTTCTCGTTGAACGTGGCGATCGCGCCGCGCAGGTCCGCCCGCGTCACCTTCCGCCCCGTAACGGCCTCGACGTCGCGCTGGAGCCGCGCGTACTCGCCACGCAGGTACTCGGCGGCGTGCGGCGAATTCGCGTTCTGCGGCAGGTACAGGATCTGGCAGCGGTAGTCGGCGTTGCGCCCCCAGACCCCGGCGAGGTTGCGGGCCGCATCGCAGATCGGGTGCGTGATGAACATGTCGAGCCGCACGCGGCCGCTCAGCGCCAGCTCCAGCGACGTCTTCAGGATCGAGCAGAGGTAGGAGCCGAAGTGGGAGTCGGCGTGCAGCGGCTCGACCGGCGCGCCGCGCACGCGGAACGGCAGCGCGCCGGCGGCGTGCACGATCTCCTCGGGCGAATAGACCTGGAAGTGCCCCACCACCTTCCCGCCCGCCTCGCGCCAGCGCTTCACCGTCGGGAAGTCGGTGTCCTCCAGCAGCTCGCGGCAGAGGCCGAGCGCCTCGTCCAGCGGCTTGCCCTGCCAGTCGGGGAAGACCTGGACCGTCTTCATCGGTCGCTCCATTCCGGCCGCCGCTTCTCCACGAACGCGCGCAGCCCCTCCAGCGCGTCGTGGGTGCGCATCAGCCCGTCCAGGTAGATGCGGGTGGCGCGCTCGACGCCCGCCGCCGCGCCGGCGCCCGAGGCCTGCCGCAGCGCCCGTTTCGTCTGCCGCAGCGCCGCGCCGCTGTGCCGCGCGATGCGGCCGGCCAGCGCGAGCGCCTCGCCGTCGAGATGGTCGGCCGGCGCCACGCGCGCCACGAGCCCCAAGGCGAGGGCGCGGCGCGCGTCCACCGGGTCGCCGGTGAAGAGCAGCTCGGCGGCCAGCGGCGAGCCCGCCCGCGCGGGGAGGAGCGCGCAGGCCGCCGGCGGGAAGACGCCGAGCGCGATCTCCGGCTGCCCGAACACCGCGTCCTCCGCCGCGACGACGAGGTCCGCCGCCTGCACCAGCTCGAACGCCCCGCCCAGGCAGCGCCCCTGCACCGCCGCCACCACCGGGAGCGGAAAGTCGTGCAGCGCCATCACCGTCCGGCCGAACTCCGGGATCATGCCGTCGCACGCCGGGGGGAGGTGCTCCTCCACCGACGCGCCCGCCGAGAAATGCTTCCCCGCCGCCCGCAGCAGCAGCACCCGCAGCGCCGGCTCCTCCGCCAGCTCGGCCAGCGCGGCGCGGATGCCGGCCAGCACGTCCCGCGTGAGGATGTTCAGCGGCGGCGCGTCCAGCGTGAGCCGGCCGATGCCGGTGGCGAGATCGAGCTCCACCATCTACCACCCCCGCGTCGAGGGTCGTCCACGCTCCGTCACATGTACTGCCCGCCGTCCACCCGCAGCACGCCGCCCGTGATGTGGCGCGCCCGCTCCGAGCAGAGGAACGCCACCGCGTGCGCGACGTCCTCCGGGAGCGCGATGCGCCCGAGCACGCTCTCCTGCGCCGCCGCCGCGAGCCGCTCCGCGCCCAGCCCCCGCGTCATCTCCGTGTCCACCATCCCCGGCGCCACCACGTTCACCGTCACGCCGGAGCGGCCCAGCTCCCGGGCCAGCGTCTTGCTCAGCCCGATCACCCCCGCCTTCGACGCCGCGTAGTTCGCCTGCCCCAGCTTCCCGCGCAGCCCGTTGATCGAGGCGATGTTCACGATCCGTCCGCCGCCCTCCGCCCGCAGCACCGGCGCGACCGCCCGCGCGTAGTTGAAGCACCCCTTCAGGTTCACCGCGAGCACCTCGTCCCACTCCGCCTCGCCCAGCTTCCAGCTCACGCCGTCCCGCGTGATCCCGGCGCTGCACACCAGGATGTCCAGCCGGCCGAGCAGCTCGACCACCGTATCGACCACGCGCCCCGCCGCGTCGAAGTCCCGCACGTCCGCCTCGAGCGCCAGCGCGCGCCGCCCCACGCCCTCGACCGCGCCCGCCACGTCCTCCAGCACCGCGTCGCGGCAGCGGTCCAGCAGCGCCACGTGGCACCCCTCCAGCGCCAGCGTTCGTGCGACGGCGGCGCCGATCCCGCCCCGCGCCCCCGTCACGAGCGCGACCCGATCCGCCAGACCCAGGTCCATGGCCGCCTCCCTCCTACCCGCTCTACGGGCTCACCCCGCGCCGGCGAGGACCGGCGCCTCGCGGTACTGCGGCGAGATCGCGCGCAGCAGCTCGTCGTCCCACGGGTGGCCCTCCGAGAGCAACTGCCGCAGCCTGATGAAGTCCACCTCCCGCTGCCCCTTCGGCCCCTCGTTGAACGCGCGGAACCCCGCCTTCCCCTCCGTCATCATGTTCAGCGCGAGCCACTCGCGGTTGCCGGTGCTGTTCGCGTCCCAGTGCCGCTGCTTGTGCTTCCGCAGGCTGGCGATCGTCTTCGACGTGCACTCCGGCATCAGCATCAGCAGCCGCGTGCACAGGCTCTCCACCGCGCGGTCCAGCAGCGACAGGTCCAGCTCCGCGCGCTTCACCACCTCCGCCGCGGCCAGCGCGTCGTCCCCCGTCCTGAAGTCGCCGTAGACGACGCGCCCGAACTCGTCCAGGAAGCGGTCCGTCACCACCCGCGGGTTCGGGATCCAGCGGCCGTCCACGCGATGGACCGGCACCACCTCGTTGATCAGGCCGAGCCAGAGCGCCTTGTGCGCGCTCCACATCTCGCACAGCACCGCGCTCTCCATGGCCCGCGAGAAGCCGACGTAGAGCGGCAGGAAATCCGTCGACCCGCCGTCCGGCGCCGAGCCGTGCTTCGGGCCCGCCTGCCCGAAGCGCGCGTGGTCCGCCGCGATCGTGAAGTCGCACGCCATCCCGATCTCCTGGCCCCCGGCGATGCGCATCCCGTTCACGCGGTTGATCACCGGCTTGTCGCAGCGCAGGATCGCGTCGATCATGTCGTTGAACAGGCGCATGTACTGCTTGTATTCCTGCGGGTTGCCGGCGTAGTACTCGGCGTACTCCTTCGTATTCCCGCCCGTGCAGAACGCCTGGTCCCCCACCGCCGTGAAGACGCAGGCGACGACGCTCCGCTCCATGCTCGCCTGGCGGAACGCGAGGATGACCTCCTTCACGGTGTCGGTGGTGTAGCTGTTGTACTGCCGCGGGTTGTCCAGCACGATCCACGCGTTGTGCAGCCCCTCCGCCTCGCTCCCGTCCGGCGCGAGCGCCGGGTGCAGCTCGTAGCGGATGTGGCGGAAGTCCGGCTCCGGTACCAGCGTATGGCTCTTCGGCATGGACGTCCTCCTCGGCCGATCCCGTGGTTCCCCGTCCCGGCTCCTCGTCGCTCACGGCACCAGGATCGCGCGCCGCTCGATCTCGTGCGCCGCCACCCGGCCCAGCACGGCCGGCCCCTCGCTCAGCGGGAAGCACTCGATGAACGGCCGCAGCGTGATCCGCCCCTCGGTGACCAGGCGCAGCGCCGCCGGATACAGCTCCGGCCTGCACCCCCACGTCCCCTGGACCGTGGCGTCCAGCGCCATGAGGTTGCTGAGGCGCAGCTCCGTGCGCGCGAGCGTGAAGCCGATGACGACGAGGGTGGATGCGTAGGTGAGCAGCCCGAAGGCCGTTTCCTGACCGCTCGGGTGCCCCGAGCACTCGAAGATCTTCCAGCCGTGCGGCGCGCACCCCCATTCCGCGGCCGCGGCCGAGACCTGCTTGCGGATGCTCCGGAAGTCCGTCGCGGACGCGTCGATCGTGAGCCGCGCGCCGTGGCAGGCGACGGCCTCCAGCCGCGACGCCGCCACGTCGATCGCGATCACGTGCGCCCCGAGCGCCGCCGCGACCTGCACCGCGTACGTGCCCACCCCGCCGACGCCGACGACCACCGCCAGCTCCCCCGCCGCGAGCCCGCTCCGCGCCACCGCCTGGTACGGCGTCGTCACCGCGTCCGCGACCACGGCCAGCTCCGCCAGCTCGTAGCCGCCCCGCTCCTCCACCAGGCACAGCCCGCGCCCCGGAACGCGCACGTGCTCCGCGAAGCCGCCGTCGATGTCGTTCCCCGGCATGAGCTGCGAGCGGCAGATGTTGCCCCGGCCGCCCCGGCACAGGTCGCACTCGCCGCACGGGATCACCGCCGGGACGATGACCTCCCGGCCGACCAGCGTCTCGTAGCCCGCGCCCGCCTCCACCACCGCGCCGGCGATCTCGTGACCTAGCGTCAGCGGCAGCGCCCGCCGCGTCGCGACCCCGTCCTTCCAGAAGCCGATGTCCGTGTGGCACACGCCACACCCCGCCACCCGCACCACCACCTCCCCGGGACCCGGCGCCGGATACGGCACCTCGCGCGCCTCGAGCGGCGCGCCCGCCGCGACCAGTTGGATCGCTCTCATGGCCCCTTCCCGTCCGGCGCGCCTCGCGCCGCCGGCGCCGCGCCCCGGCGTCAGCCGCGCATCAGCCCGCGCAACAGATAGTCGGCGAACTCGCTTCCCAGCTCCGGCGCGTGCACCCGCCCCTCCGGCCGGTACCACCGCGCGATCCAGTTGATCGACCCCAGCATCGCGAACACCACGATCTGCGGGTCCACCTCCCGGAACTCCCCCGCCGCGATCCCCTCCGCCACCAGCTCCCGCAGCAGGTGCTCGTACCGGTCCCGCCCCGCCACGATCTCCGCCCGCCGCTTCGGCGACAGCGCCGGAACCTCGAACGCCAGCGGCGAACCCTCCAGCGTCTCCGTCATCACCCGCACGTGCTCGCGGATCAGGTAGGCCAGCCGCATCACCGGCCCCTCGCAGCACGTCTCCGACTCCTCGATCATCCGCGACAGCTCCGCCAGCGACTCCCGGTGGCACTCGAACAGGATCGAGTCCTTGTCCGGGAAGTAGTGGTACAGCGCCGTCTTGCGGATCCCCAGCCGCGACGCGATGTCGTCCAGCGACGTCTCGTGGTAGCCGCGCTCGCGGAACGCCGCCAGCGCCGCGTGCAGGATCTCCCGCCGCCGTTGCTCGCGCTTGGCCCGCACGTGTGGCGTCTGCTTCCGGCCGTTTGCCGCGCTCATCGTCCCCCGAAAAAATCTGAACGTCGATTCGAAATTATACCGCGAGTTCAGAAAGTCAACGACGGCGTGGGGCGCCGCGCGGCACGCGCACGCCGGGGGCATTCGCCCTCGGCGCGCGACGGGCTGTGTCGCGAGCTGGCGGCGCGCCCCGGCGATCAGGCCGCGGCAACGACGTCGCCCGCCTCGGCACATTCCTCGCCGGGAGGGACGGGCATACCGCCGCCGACGCGCTCGAGTAGCTGCTCTCCGGGCTGTGAGGCGCCGGCTCCCATGCCCCGCGCCCCGGAGCCGGACGCATGATCGCCATCCTCTCGGTGCTCGCCGTCGTGGCCGTCTCGGCGCTGGTCACGCGCATCGCCGCCATCGCGCTGCAGTTGACCGGCGTGTCGAAGGAGACGGCACGTTTCCAGGCGCGCTCCGCGTTCACGGGCGTGGGCTTCACCACGGGCGAGGCCGAGAGCGTGATGCTCCACCCGGACCGGCGGCGCATCATCCTGTTGTTGATGCTGCTGGGCAGCGCCGGCCTCGTGACCGCCATCGCGTCCGTGGTCCAGTCGTTCGCCGGGACCGGGAGCACATCCGAGGCACTCTGGCGGGGGCTCGTCCTGGTGAGCGGGCTCGCCCTCCTCGCGGCCCTCGCCCACAGCGGCTGGATCGAGCGCCACCTCGCCCGCACGATCGAGCGGGTGCTGCGCCGCGTCACGGACCTCGACCTGCCGACCTACGCGAGCCTCCTCGACCTGATGGACGAGTTCATCGTCTCGCGCCTGGAGGTGGCCGAGGCCTCCTGGCTGGCCGACCGCACCCTCGAGGAGCTCCGGCTCCCCGAAGAGGGCGTCCTCGTCCTCGGCATCATCCGACGCGACGGGTCCTACGTCGGTTCTCCGCGAGGACGCTACACGCTGCGACCTCGCGAGACCGTCATCCTCTACGGCCCCGCCGAGCGCGTCCACGAGATCCAGCGCCGCCTGTCCGGCCCCGGGGGCCACGAGGCCCACCGCGGAGCGAAGCAGACGCACTCCGAGGCGCTCGAGCTCCAGGACGCGCAGCAGCGGCGCTACGCGGAGCGGGGGGCGGGGTGAGGACGCAGGACGTGCGGGCCGGCGCTCTCGCCGGCGTCACGGATGCGCCCGGCGACGGGCCTCTGTGTGTTTCCGTGTGAGCCGCCGTTGAACCACGCGAGGCCGCGCGCAGGATCGGTGCTCGCGGCCCGCCTACCTCCCCACCCCCTCGCGCAGCTGCGGCAGGAGCCGGTAGAGGTTCGCGCCCGGGCAGGCCGTGGACGCGAAGTCCTTGTGCCCGTAAATCTCGCGGGGCGGGATGTGCCAGCGGTCCTCGGCCCAGAGCAGGAGCGCATTCAGCGCGCGGAGCTGCGCCGGCGTGGGCTGCTCGGCCTCGAAGTTCCCCTCCAGTACGATGAGCAGGTGCCCGGTCGGGTCGTACGTCGTGTTCGTGTCCCCGGCGAACATGGACTCGCGCCCCTCGGCGATCCGGCCGCGCACGTCGATATAGTAGTGGTACGGCACGTCCGGCCAGGCGTGATGCACGCCGCCGCCGGCGAGCGTGCCCTCCGTCTGCGAGAATTCCTGGAGCGCGCGCATCTTCGCCTCGATGGACCGCGTCGTGTCCTGCCGCGTGGCCGTGTGGTGGATCGTGATGCGCGTCGGCGTGTGGGGCTTCATGGCCGTGGTCGGCGGGCGGGCGCCCCAGGCCTGGCGCGTGACGAACGCCGGCGGCGGCTGGATCTCGGCCGGCGCGCCGGGCTGCGCTGCGCACGCGGCCGCGAGCATCGAGGCCAGCCCCAGGCTGGAGGTCAGGACGATCCTTGCGGGGTGGACGGCTCCGGGCCGACGGCTCATGGGCGGCGCTCCGAGGGGGTGCGTGGCCGGCACGGCCGGCCCGGCCGCTCGGGGTCGCGGCGCCCCGGGCGTCCGCCCCTCCCCACCGCGCGTGCCCGCCGCCAGGCCGACGTGATCGTGCGCCGGCGACGCGTCCCGCCGCCGGCGCCATCATCTTCGGGGCGACGCCGCCTCGGAGCAAGTCGTCCCGGGCCGCCCCCCGCTCAGTGCGTGCCCTGCAGCCCCGGCACGTTGCCGGCGCGCTCGCGCACGTCGAGCCGGTTGTCGAGCTCACGCACGCCGCGCACGGCGCTGACGCGGGAGACCAGCCGGTCCGCTTCGCGGGCGAGCACCGGGCCCATCAGCGTGATCCGGCCGCTGTCCGCCAGGACGTGGATCGCGCCCGGATTCGAGACCGTGCGGCCCAGCGCGGCGCGCACGCGCTCCTCCAGCGTCACGTCGTCCACCCGGTCGGCCCCCGGGGCCACCCGCTTCGCGGTCTCGATCGCCGCGCCCCGGCCGCGGTTCGCCAGGTGGCGCGCCCGCGCGGCCGCCGTGTCCGTGAGCTCGTGCCGGGCATGCACCATCTGGTCGCGCACCAGCGCGCGGCGGCGCCGGCCCTGCTGCGGGTCGAGGAGGTACATCAGGCCGGCACCCACGGCCAAGCCCGCGAGAAACTTCGTCCTCGCCATCGTCGCTCCTTCCTTGCGGCGTCGACGTCGGATGCCGCATAAATTCATGCGACACCGTGATTTGCACCTCCCACGAAGTGCAAGTTTTGCTCCGGCCGCGGCGCCGCGGGCGACGCCGGCGAGGTCGTCGGAGGCGGGCGGCCCGATCCTCGCGCGGATCGTCGGCGGGCCGGTGGCGCCGCTCGCCACCGCGGTGCGGTCACCGTCGCGCCCGGGCCCCCGGAGCCGGTGTTGACATTGGCCCGTCGCTCAACGTAGGGTATTGAGCCGAGACTCAACACGGAGGGTGGGCCACCGCGGCCCGCCCCGAGCGGAGGGAGGAACGATGGGCGCCGCTGCCGGAGTCGGCATCGAGCGGGCGGTACCGTGGGACGGCGAGGCCGGGCGAAGCCGGCCGGGCCGTGACGACGCGGCGGCCGAGGCGTCGCGGGAGCGGCGCGTCGCGCTGCTGGCGGGCTTCGGCCGGTCGCTGGCCGCGGCGATCGGGGACTTCCTGCGCATGCGCGGCTTCTCGGCGTGCGAGGCGCCCACGGTCGAGAGCGGGGTGCGGCTCCTGGACCAGGCGTCGCCCGACCTGGTGGTCGTCTCGGGGCGCGACGTCGAGCCGGAGGCCGTCGCCCGGCTGCGAGCGCCGGGGAGCGTCCGGCCGGTGATCGTGGTCCTGCTCCCCGGCCCGGACGAACGGGTCGAGCGGACGTACCTGGAGCTCGGGATCCGGCGCATCCTGGTGATGCCGGCCGGCGCGGACGCGCTGTCGGCGGCGATCCACGGCCGCCCGGCGGCGGACGGCGGCGCGCGGTGAAGGGCGCCGCCGCGTCCCGGAACGGGGTGCCCGCGACGGCGCCGGCCGGAACGGCTCCCGCCGCGTGCGCGCGGGAGCTCCTCTACGGGAACGCGACGATCCTGGTCGTGGGCAGCCCGCCGGCTCCGCTCGACGCGCTCGGCGGCTGGGCGGAGGGGCGCGGCTACCGGGTGCTGGCGGAGTCCGACGCCGACGCGGCGCTGGGGCGCGCGGTCGCGGAGCGTCCGGCCGTGATCCTGCTCGCCGCGCTGGCCGGCCCGCTTCGCTTCCTCACCGCCCTGCGATCGCGGAAGGAGACGCGCGGCGCCATCGTCGCGACGGCGCTCGGGGGCGCGACCGCGGGCGGCGCCCGCGCGCTCCGGCGGCTCGGCGCCGTGACGCTCCCGGCGGAAGGAGCCGATTCGGCGTGGCGTGCGCTGGTCCAGCGCCTGGAGGACGGTGCGGCGGCGCTGACGGCGGGAGGCATCCGGACCGGACTGGCCGCCGACGACGAGGACGGGACCGACGCCGGGGCGCCGGACTCCGTGGAGACGCCCGCCGCGGACTGAGTCGCGCAGTGCGCGCGAGGCGCGAGCGGCCGCGTCCGTCGAGCCGACCGTCCGCGGGCCGCCGGCGCGCGCGGCGCGTGGCGCCGATCAGGTCGCCGCCACCTCGAGCTGCTCCAGCAGCGAATCGGCGGCCATACGGAACGCTTCGATGTCGAACTGCTCGTCGATCACCGACTGCACCGCGCACCCCTTGATGAACGCCACCGCCACGGACGAGAGCCCCTCCGGCGTCACCTTCGAGAAGCGAACCGGGTCCGCCGCCAGCACGCTCTCCGCGATCGGCCGGAACGCCTCGCGGTAGCGCGCCAGCTCCGCCCGGATCCGCGCGCGCACCGCCCGGTTCCGCAGCCCCAGCAGCCAGAACTCGAAGAACAGCCGGAGCCGCCCCGGCTCCCGCGTCAGCCGCTCCGTCTCCTGGCGCAGCAGCGCCAGCAACCGCTCCAGCGGCGAGCCGATGCTCGCGATCTCCGCCGGCATGTGCAGCACCGCCGTCGTCTCCAGCAGCCAGTCCAGCAGCGCCAGCAGCAGGTCGTCCTTCGTCTTGAAGTGGAAGAACACCAGCCCCACGCTCAGCTTCGCCCGCTCCGCCACGTCCCGCACCGCGAAGTGGTGCAGCCCCTGCCGCTGCGCCACGTGGAACGCCGCCTCCAGCAGCTCCCGCTTGCGCTGCTCCTCCGACGCCTTCCGTCCGGGCATGCCCCCTCCATGTTGATCGTCCGCTCAATGAGGCTAGGCGCGCGGCGAGACGGGGTCAAGGGCGACGACGTCGCCTCCAGCGGCTCTCGTTCGGGTCCGGAGTCGGGCGGGACGGTGATTCCCGCGCGGCCGCGCGGCCCCGCGTGCGCCTCGGTTGCCGGCCCGGCCAGAAGCGGACCCCGGAGAACAAATGGTGGAGCGTCGATCTCGATCTCGAGCGCAATCTCGATCTCGTCTGTTTCGAGCCCGAGCCCAGCGCCGCCGGCGCGGAGCCCGAGCCCGAGCCCGTCCGTGAAGCCGTTCTCGCGGCGTTCAAACGGATCCAAGGACGGGCTCGGGCTCCGCGCCCTGCGGGCGCTGGGCTCGGGCTCGGGCTCGAACCTCGAAAACCCGCGATCGAGATCGAGATCCGCGCCTCCGTCATCGAGATCCGCGCCCGCGTCACTGAGATCGAGATCGGAACGGCGAGGGCGCTAGCGCATGTTGCCGGTGTGGCCGAGTGAGAAGCGCCCCGGCTGCGGCCAGACACAGAGCCCGTGGGGCTCGCGCCCGACGGGGATGCGGTGGGTGAGGCGTCCCGACGCGGTATCGAAGACGTAGACCTGGCGGTCGTAGCGGCCGGAGACCCAGAGCTCGCGGCCGTCGGCGGTGACGCCGCCCATGTCGGGGCTGCCGCCGCCGGGGACGGGCCAGGTGGCGACGACGCGCCGGGTCTTCGGATCGACGACGCTGACGGAGCCGGGGCCGTGGGGGCCGGCCTTCAGCGTGCTCCAGCCGCGGTTGGTGACGTAGAGCAGGCGGCCGTCGCGGCTCGGGTAGAGGCCGTGGGTGCCGGGCCCGGTGCGGATGAAGCCGATGCGCCGGAACGCGACGGGGTCGATGAGGTCCACACCGCCGGCCTTCATGTCGGCGACGTAGAAGGTGCGGCCGTCCGGGGCGGCGCGGATGTCCTGGGGCATGCCCTTGCCGCGGAGCCAACCGCGGCGGAGCGGGAGGTAGCCGACGACGTTCGGCCCGGCGAGGTCGACCTTCATCAGCGACCCGGCGAACTCGCAGGTGGCGATCAGGTAGCGGCCCTCGGTGGTGAACTCGACGTGGTCGACGCCGTCGCACGCGGTGGGGAACGAGCGGACGAGCCGCAGGGTGTGAGGATCGAGGAAGTCCAGGCGCCGGAGCCGTTCCGCGAGGACGATCGCGAAGCGCCCGTCCGGCGTGTAGTACATGTTGTAGGGGTCGTCCACGGCGACGCTCGGGCCCGCTCGTCCGGTGACGGGATCGATCGGCGTGACGGTGCCGGACTCGTTGTTGAGCACCCAGAGCCGGGTCAGGTCGTAGGCGGGGACGACGTGCTGGGGCACGGAGCCGGTGTGGAAGGTGCGCAGCACCCGGTACGTCGCCGGATCGATGACGGAGATGGTCCCGGACCGGGAGTTCGGCACGTAGACGAGCGGGCGGGCGCGCGCCGCGGCCGGCGCGAGCTCGTTCGCGCCGGCGAAAGCGTAGATGTTCTCGTTGGCGGGCGCGGCGTCGTACCCCGCCGGTCCCGCGTCCCTGCAGCCCCCCGCCGCGACGCCGGCCGCCGCCAGGAGCGCAAGTCGATTGATCCCGCGCATATCCGGACCGTGTGCTGCGACGCGTCCTGGGCCCGCGCCGAGGGGCCCGGCGCGGGCCCGACCGGCGGCGGGGTTGGGTGCGTCTTCGATGACGACCTCCCGCCCGGGTTGCACGGCGCGGGCCCGGCTGGCCACGGCCCCCGCGGGGTTGGCCCTTGGTCCAGGGGGGGTCGGTCCGAGGCGCCTCACGCGGCGCAGCCGGCCTCCGGGCGCTGGTAGTCGCAGGAACACGCGCCGCGGGCGCAGGACGCCTCGGCGGGGGCCGTCGTGCGCGCGCAGCGCCAGCACGGGCGGAGCGCCGCGTTCGTCTCGGGGAGCCCGAGCACGCGTGCCGCCAGGGCGATGCCGCCCCCCACGATGTCGCGGAGCGCCGGCCGGCCGGCCACGTCGAAGGAGAGCTCCGCCACGGCGACGAAGCCCGCGCGGCGGATCCCGGCGCCGGAGGCGTGGTGCCCGGCCGCGAAGCGGCGAAGCATATCCGCCTCGCTCCGCCGCTGGAGCGCGGCCATGGCGCGGGCGTCCGGCTCCGGCCGGACGACGAGGCCGGGGAGCGGCGTCAGCTCGGGGGCCGGATCGTCGCGATGGCGGATGGCGAGCGGCACGGCAGAATCCTCCTCTCGATCGGTGTGGGACCGGCGGCGCGCGCCGAGAGAATCCGCGGGGCGGCAGACGCGTCTGCCGCCCCGCCGGCTGTCATCGATGTCCCGCTCAGCGGCCGCGCTGGCACTCGCAGGCGGTGCAGGCGCACGACGCGCCGCAGGCGCAGGTGTCGGAGGCACCCTGACACCCGCAAGCGCAGCCCGCGCCCGGGCAGGAATCGCAGCGGCAGTTGGTCTCGTTGGCCATGGTCGTATCGCTCTCCTCGAAGATTCGTGGTTGGACGCCCCTTCGGGCGTCGTGGCGTCGGTCGGCGGGACTCCGCGGCGTGCCGGGCCGGTCCTCGCTGGCGACGACGGGAAGATGGCGCGTGGGCCGGGGCCGCGGCTTGAACGAACCCGCTGCGGGTGTTGAACGAACCGGCTGACTTGGCGGGGGAATGGAGCCGGGGTCGGGCGGGACGGCGCGGGTCCGGAACGGCAGGGTGTGACTGACGCATACGCACGTGCGGCCGGCCGCGCACGTGGCCGTCGTCTCCGGGTCGCCGCCGGCTCACGCCTCCGTCGGCGGCCCCGACGCGGCGAGCTCGAACGGCGCGGGGATCTCGTACAGCTCGCCGCGTCCGAGCATGGCCGTCGGCGCCATGCCGAACATCTGGTAGAACGTCCGTGTCAGGTGCGCGGAGTCGGAGAAGCCGCTGGCATGCGCGGCGGCGGAGAGCGAGCTGCCCCGCGCGATGCCCTGGAGCGCACGGGAGAGCTTGCGCCAGAGGACGTAGCGGCGGAACGGGAGCCCGACCTCCTCCGCGAAGAGGTGGGCGAAGCGGCTGGGGGAGAGGAACACCGTTCGGGCGACGTCGTCCAGCGGGATCCTCGAGGCATCGCTGCGCCGGATCGCCTCCAGCACGCGGACGACGCGCTCGTCCAGGGTGCGCACGGGGGGCGGGCCGACGCAGAGGTTGCGCACGACGGAGGTCACGAGCCGCGCCGTCTCCATGGCGTCGAGCGGGCGGTCCCAGAAGACGCGCAGTCCCGGGAGGCAGCACTCGAACCGCTCCGCCGGGAGCCCGGTGATCGGCCCGGCGAGCGACTTGCGCAGCCAGCGCCCCTCGCGGGACTCCGGGTCCACGAACAGCATGACGACGACGGTGCCCGCCGCGTCGAACGAGTGCGTCACGTCCGGCAGCACGATGCCGCCGCGATGCGTCTGCCATTCCCCGTCGCCGTCGCGGAGCCGCAGCGGCCCGTCGAGCCCGAGCGAGATCTGCACCGCGTGGTGCGCGTGCGGCGGCACCACGCCGCCTCCCTGGCCGATCCCGATCCAGCCGCCCTCCCAGAAGTAGGCGCGCGGCTGCCAGCCGTTGAAGACGGGCGACGTGGTCATGCGATTCCTCGGGGTGGGGCCGCCGTCGTTTCCCGCCCACGACAGCCGGTTCGTTCAACGATCCCAGCCGGTTCGTTCAATCCCTCCTCCGGGCCGGGCGCCAGCTTCTTACCCGTGGTCGCCAACGTGGTTCAGCGACGTCGCACGTCGACGTCCTTCATCGATCTCGGGGAGGGAAACCATGGGGAACAAGGGAGTCGGCTCCGACAGGATCCTCGGCCGGACGGCCCGTCGCCTGGCGCTCGGGCTGGCCGTCACGAGCGTGCTGGGACTCGGCGCGTGCGGGATGCTCATGTCGGCGATGCACGGCGGGAAGGACCGTCCGCCGGCGGAGGAGTTCGGGCTCGGGCCGCGCGCGTCGGCGGGCGGGCGGTTCCGGGCCACGCTCGAGCCGGCGCAGCCGCTCCGCGTGGGACGGATCCAGACGGTGCGGCTCCAGCTGCGCGACTCGGCCGGCCGGGCGCTGGACGGGGCCACGATCACGGTCGACGGTGGGATGCCGCAGCACGGCCACGGCCTCCCGACGCGCCCGCGCGTGACGCGGAGCCTCGGGGCGGGGGCGTACCAGGTCGACGGCGTGAAGTTCAACATGGGCGGCTGGTGGGAGCTGAAGTTCCGGGTCGCCACGCCGGCCGGCCCCGACAGCGTCACGTTCAACCTGGACCTGTAGCGCGGACGCCCGTCGGGCCGGGATGCCGGCCCGGCGAGGCATGCCGTGCGAACGGAGGAGGGACAGTGGAGGGATTCGACCTCGCCATCGTCGGCGCCGGCGCGGCCGGGCTCGCCGCGGCGATTCGCGCCGCGGCGGACGGGCTGCGCGTAGTGGTGCTCGAGCGCGCCGAGCCCGGCGGCAGCCTGCGCGACCTGCGACGCATCGAGGCCGTGCTCGGCCATCCGGTCGGGCTCGGCGGCCCCGAGCTCGCGGAGCGCTCGGCCGCCCAGGCCAGGCGCTTCGGCGCGGAGATCCGGACCGGCGCCGAGGCCCGCGCGCTGCGCGTGCACGATGCGATCCGCGTGCTCGCTCTCGCCGACGGCTCCGCGGCGACGGCCCGCGCCATCGTCCTCGCACCGGGGGTGGAGCCTCCGGAGCTGCCGGTCCCCGGGCTCCGCGAGTTCCGGGGGAGCGGCGTCTACTTCGCCGTCCCCGCGGCGCTTCCGGAAGCGCTCCGGTCGGAGGACGTGTTCGTCGCGGGCGACGTCGTCGCCGCCACCGCGGCCGGGCTGCGCCTCGGCCCGCACTGCCGGCGCGTCGTGATCCTCGCCCCCCGGCCGGACGCGCCGGCCCCCTTCCCCGCCGACCTCGCCGAGCGCCTCCACGCGGCGCCGAACATCTCCTTCCGGCCGGACACCGAGATCGTCGAGGGCGTCGGCGTGGAGCGCATCGAGACGCTCGCGCTGCGCGACCGCGCCACCGGCCGGACGACGTTCCGCAACGCGGCGGCGCTGTTCGTCGTCGGCCTCGGCGTGCCCCGCACCGGCTGGCTCGCGGCCACGCTCGCGCTGGACGGCCGCGGCTTCATCGCGACCGGCGCGGAGCTGCGCGCGCTTCCGCGCCCGGGCGCGGCCTGGCCGCTCGCCCGCCACCCGCTCACGCGGGAGACGAGCGTCCCCGGCGTGTTCGCCGCGGGCTCGGCGAGGCTCGGCGCCGTCGGCGGCGCGGAAGCGTCGATGGAGGAGGGGATCGCCGCGGCGCGCGACGCCGCGGCGTACCTCCGCGGCGCGGCATCCGCCGGCGCCGGCGCCACCCGTGCGCGGCGATCGTAGCCGCCCGCCGCCCGGCGCCCGCCCGGCGCTTGCCCGGCGCCCACCCGGCGCTTGCCCGGCGCTTGCCCGGCGCTTGCCCGGCGCTCGCCCGGCGCCCGCCCGGCGCCCGGCAGGTCAGCCGGTTCGT
>DASTKT010000015.1:0-8444 GCA_035715725.1 Longimicrobiales bacterium
GCGGTACGGCGCCGCCGGCTCGAGCACCGGCGCGCCGCCCGCGAGGATCGCGTCGTAGGCGGCGAACACCTCCCGCAGCAGCACCGGGAACGACCGCCCGTCCAGCAGCGCGTGGTGGAACGTCCAGACCAGCCGGTACTCCGCCTCCGCCCAGCGCTGCAGCGTCACGCGCAGCAACGGCGGCGTCGCCAGGTCGAACCCCCGGGCGCGATCCCGCCTCAGGAACCCGGCGAACCGCGACTCCCGCTCCGCCGCCGGCACCGAGCGCCAGTCCGCGCGCTCCACCTCCAGCTCCACCGCCTCGGCCACCTGCTGCCGCGGCGACTCCAGCCCCTCCCAGCGGAAGCACGTCCGCAGCACGTCGTGGCGCGCGACGACGATCCGCCACGCGCGCTCCATCGCGTCCGCGTCCAGGGGCTCCGGCAACGTGCAGACCAGTTGCTCGATGTCCACTCCGCTGCCCGGCGCGCGCAGCGAGTGGTAGAGCATTCCCGACTGGAGCGGCGCGAGCGCGTAGGTCCCGGAGGCCCGCGTCGATCCCGCCATCGTTACGCCGGCAACCGGTCCGCGGTCATCATCTGCGCCAGCGCCACCACGATCTTCCGCGGCCCCTCGTACGTGTCGCGGGCGTGCGACACCAGCATGTTGTCCAGGAAGATCGTGTCCCCCTTCTGCCACTGGAACCGCACGCACACCCGCTCGAACACCTCCCCGATGTGCTCCATCACCTCGTCCGGGATCGGCGTGCCGTCACCGTAGTAGACGTTCCGCGGCAGCTCGTCGTCGTCGAACAGCGCGCGCAGCCCCTCCCGCGTCTCCTCGTCCACGCAGTAGATGTGGTGGAGCTGCACCTGGTTGAAGAACAGATCCTCCCCCGTCTTCGGGTGCTTCACCACCCCCGGCGTCCGCGTCATGATCCGCAGCCCGCCATCCGGCCGCCACTCGTACTCGCTCCCCGCCGCCCGGCACATCTCCTCCACCTTCGCCCGGTCCGACGTGTGGAAGAACTCCTCCCACGTCGGGTCGATCCCCGCCGAGAAGTTCCGCACGTACAGCAGCCCCTTCGTCCGGAACGCCTCCACCACCGCCGCATCCAGCTGGTGCATCAGCCCCCGCGTGTCGATCACCGGCGTGCACCCCCCCTTCGGCGCCGGCTGCACGCAGTGGAAGTTGATCCGCATCGGCCAGCTCGGCAGGTGCGCACTCTCGTTGTGCCACAGGATCATCTGGTCCGGCGGGTACGGCGTCGACTCGTAGATCTTCTCCCCCGCCGAGTTCCGCGGCAGATCCCCATAGTCCGCGAACAGCTCCCCCCACGTCGCCCGCGCCGCCTTCTCGAAGTCCGCCGGCGTCGGTACCTCGAAGTTCCGGAACAGCACCCCCCCGTGCACCATCAGCCGGTCCTCGATCCAGTCACGGTTCGCCCCGCACCACTCCGCCAGCGACAGCCCCTCCACCACCGGCTCCACCACCAGCGGCAGCCGCTGCTCCGGCGACACCTGGTACGTCCGCACCAGACTCCCGCCCGCCAGCTTCTCCGGGCCGTTCATCCCGGACACCACGTCCGTGACCGTGCTCATCGTCTTCTCCCCCTCGATCGTTGGTCGAACGACAATTTCGAAGCGAGCCGACCTCCCCCGGCGCCCGCGCACCCGCTCCCGTGGCGCCCGATGTCCACTCGCTCCGACGTGAATGACCCCGCGTCGCGCCCCGGCTGACCCGGGTACCCGACGTCCTCTCCCATCGACTTTGAATGACCGTCCGCGAATGACGACAACCGACCTCGCCAGGCCGGAACCCCGGCCCCGCACCGGGGTCAGCGCGTTCTGTGCTCTGGTGCCGTCTTGCGGCTGGAAGGTGAGCTGTTCGGCAGAATGCGGACCGCGGATCCGGGACATTCACCAAACTTCATGCCACACGCCCCGCACGCCCCGACCCGGAATCCGCCGGTACTCCGCCGTCTATGGTGCCGGTGGTGCGCAACAGCCGTTGCGATCCCGCACCAGATCCCGACTGCCGGAGCGCGCGCCGCGCGCGGCGCAAGGGACCGACCGATGGGGACCCATGCGGCGCCTGGCCGGCCGCGCGCGGCGGCCTCGCCGCGCGCCGGGCCGGCGGCCCGCGGAAGCTGTTGCGGCGATTCGGCGGCCGCCGGACTTCCGGTGTGGCGGCGCCCCGGCATGGATCGATCCGCGCCAGTGGCGGCCGCCGGGCATGGCGTGTGCTTTCTGCCGCTGCGGCGACGGCGACGTGGCGGACCGCCGCGTACCGTCGTCGTGGGTCGCCGGCTACATTAGCGGGGCCCCGGCGACCCGGGCGGCGGGCGTTCGGCGCGACGTGCGAAGCGCCGCCGGCCGGCGTCCGGCGCGTGAGCAGCCCGGACGCGGCGGCGCCCGTTCCCGATCCTCCATGAGCGACATCGATCCCTAGCCGCGCGATGATTCCGCAGACCCGTGTTTCCGGCGACACCGCCTCGCAGGGGGCGGCCGAGGCCGTCCTCCCGGCCTCGCCGGCCGCAGACCCGGCGCGCCCGGCGCCGCGCGCGGCGGCCGGCGCGCGCCGTGGCGCCGTCGCCGACCTGCGCCAGATCGTGCGCGAGCTCGTGCAGAGCCGGGACCTGCTGGTCCAGCTCACGCTGCGCGACATCCGGATCCGCTACAAGCAGGCGGTGCTCGGCTTCGCCTGGGCGCTGGTGCTCCCGGTCGTGGTCGTGCTGGCGGGGTTCGCGGTGCGGCTCGCGATCGCGTACACGGCCGGCCGGCCGATCGACAACCTCCAGTTCGCCGGGATGGCCATCAAGGCGGTGCCGTGGGCGTTCTTCGTCGGCTGCATCGGCAGCGCGACGCCGACGCTGACCGCGAACACCGCGCTGGTGACGAAGGTCTACTTCCCGCGGGAGGTGCTCCCGCTGGCGACGATGCTCGCGCAGAGCTTCGACTCGGCGATCGGGCTCGCGGTCGTCACGCTCGTCATGGCGGTCATCGGCGTCGGCGTCTCGGCGCAGCTCCTGTGGGCGCCGGTCGTGCTCGCGCTCCTCTGGATCTTCACCGCCGCGGCCGCGCTCTTCCTGAGCTGCGCGAACCTGTTCTTCCGCGACGTGAAGTACATGGTGCAGGTCGGCCTCTCGTTCGGGATCTTCTTCACGCCCGTGCTCGTCGACGTCGCCATGTTCGGCCCGAAATGGGGGCCGCGCGTGATGCTCAACCCGATCGCACCCCTCCTCGAGGGGCTGCGCCTGAGCGTCGTCGAGCACCACAACCTGCTCCAGCCGCTCCGCGCGCCGGCCGGCTACATGGTCTGGCACCCCTGGCAGCTCGGCTACTCCGCCGCCTGGGCCCTCGGCGGGCTCGTGCTCGCCGCCCTCGTCTTCCATCGCGCGGAGCGCCGCTTCGCCGAGCTCGTCTGACCCCAGCGCCACCCCGGCGACGCCGCCATGAGCGACTCACGCATCATCTTCGACCACGTCTGGAAGAAGTTCCGGCGCGGCGAGATCCACGACAGCCTCCGCGACCTGATCCCCGCCGCGGCCCGGCGCCTCCTCGGCCGCGGCCCGCGCCCCGACGAGCTCGTCGAGGGCGACTTCTGGGCCGTACGCGACGTCTCCTTCGAGGTGCTCCCCGGCCACGCCCTCGGCATCATCGGCGCGAACGGCTCCGGCAAGTCCACCACGCTCCGCCTCCTCACCCGCATCCTCGAGCCCACCCGCGGCCACTGCGAGGTCACGGGCCGCATCGGCGCGCTCATCGAGATCTCCGCCGGCTTCCACGGCGACCTCACCGGCCGCGAGAACGTCTTCCTCCAGGGCTCCATCATGGGGATGCACTCCCGCGAGATCGCCCGGAAATTCGACGAGATCGTCGAGTTCTCCGGCATCGCCGACTTCATCGACACCCCCGTCAAACGCTACTCCAGCGGCATGAACGCCCGCCTCGGCTTCGCCATCGCCGCCCACCTCGACCCCGACGTCCTCGTCATCGACGAAGTCCTCGCCGTCGGCGACTTCGTCTTCCAGCAGCGCGCCTTCGACCGCATCAAGACCATGGCGCGCAGCGGCATCCCCGTCGTCATCGTCTCCCACCAGCTCGACCGCGTCGCCGACCTCTGCACCGACGCCGTCATGCTCGACCACGGCCGCGTCGCCTACGCCGGCACGCCCGCCGACTGCATCGGCGCCTACGTCCAGCAGCGCGCCACCGCCGTCGCCGCGCCCGCCCACGACGCACCGCTCGAGTTCCACGCCGCCCGCGCCCTCGACGACACCCCCGTCCCCTCCGGCGGCTGGCTCACGCTCCGCGTCGAGGGCCTCGTCCGCGACGCCATCGACGACCGCGTCGAGCCCCTCCTCCTCTGCCTCCGCAACCTCGCCACCGGCCGCGAGCTCTTCTATACCGGCACGCGCCAGCTCGACGTCACGCTCCCCGCCGCCGGCCCGTTCACCCTCGACGTCCACCTCCAGATGAACGTCGCCCCCGGCAACTACCTCATCGAGCCCTCCGTCTTCGACCTCAACACCCAGAAGCACACGCTCCACGCCCCCGCCGTCCTCGTCCGCGTCACCGATACCGGCACCTCCCGCGGCACCGTCCAGCTCAATCCCCGCATCGAGCTCCTCCCCGCCGAGACCCCCGCGACCACCCGCTGATCTGGTTCCACCTCCGAGCCTTCGAGCGTTCGAGCCTCCGAGCCTTCGAGCCTCTGAGCCTTCGAGCCTCGCGGCCTCGGCCTGTCGTGGCTCGATCGCTCAGCCGGACGAGCTTCGAGCAACCAGGCGTGGACCTCCGAGGCACAGGGGTACGGGCAAGCGTTCACGAGGCGGTCGGAGCCGCGGAAACGCCTACAACTTCGGGCGGGGACAAGGGCGGGGGCGGGCGCAGGACAACGGCGGGTCCGACTGCGGGCGGGGGCGCAGACTGCGGGTGGGGGCGAGCGCGGGCGCGAGCGCGGGCCCACGGCGGGTTCAACAGCGGGCGGGCGGGGCGGGGGGGCGGGATTGCCGCGATCCCTGCAAGCGTCGTCGCGAGGCGCGTGCGTGCGGCGTTCACGGCAGCAATAGCGGCGGGCGCGGCACGGAGGGGGCGCGGCACGGAGGGGACGCGGCACGGCCGGCACGGCCGGTGCGGCCGGTGCGGCCGGCTCGGCCGGTGAACCGCCCGTGCGCCGGCCGGCTCGGCGGCGGCGCTGACCGTCCAGGCGGCGCGCCTCCGGGCGGCGTCGAACTCGCAGCGTGTCGTCGAGCTGCGGGCGGGCGCCGGTCTCTGGTTCTACGCCGGCGATCCGGGCGAGGCGCGCGAGCTGACCACCGGGCGCTCTCCTTTCCTGAATCAGAACGGACTTGCCCGGAGCTAGCCCGGGCGTTCCGCCGCGTACCGGGGGACCTCGCACTCCACCGCTCCGCGGCTTCGCGTCTTCGTGCGGCCAGAATCGGACGGGAAGCCGCCCGCGGACGTGACGACGGGCTCGCATACCGCGCCGGCAGCGCCGGTCCCGGGCTCGAGATCCACATCGGGACGCTCCGGACCCGCCGGCGCACCGTGTGCTCCTCGTCGTGCCCGCCGTGCCTTCGCGGGACACCCCGCGCCGTGCGTTCCCCGCCCCCTCGTTGCGCGCCCGCCGCCCGCGCCGGCATAATCCGGCCGGACTCCCCTCGACCCATTCCCCGCCCCGGCGGGACCGACTCTCGACGAGGTGATCATGCGTGCGACTCGTGGCGGCGCGGCCCTGGCGCTCACCCTTCTGCTCGCGGGCGGAGGCCCGGCGACGGCCGGCGCGGGCCCGGGCCCGCGGCCGGAGCGCGGCGCCGGAGCCCGGGCGCCCGCGGCGCCGCCGGTCACGCGGCCGATCGACGTCGCCCGCATCGACAGCCTGATCCGGAAGACGGTGGCGGAGCGCCACATGGTCGGGCTGTCCGTCGGGATCATGCAGGACGGGAAGGTCGTGCTCGCGCGAGGCTACGGGCTCGCCGATCTGGCGAAGAAGGAGCCGGTCACGCCGCAGACGCTCTTCGCGATCGGCTCGGTGACGAAGCAGTTCACGTGCTCGACCGTGCTCCTGCTGAACCAGGAGGGGAAGCTCTCGCTGAAGGACCCGGTCGCGAAGTACTACCCGAAGCTGACGCGCGCCGCGGACATCACGCTCCTCGACCTGGGCCAGCACGTCTCCGGCTACCGCGACTACTACCCGCTCGACTACGTCGACCGCGAGATGCGGCAGGAGCGGACGGCCGACCAGGTCATCGACGAGTACGCCACGCGCCCGCTCGACTTCGACCCGGGCACCCGCTGGTCCTACAGCAACACCGGCTTCCTCATCCTCGGCGGCGTCGTCGAGAAGGTGACGGGCAAGCCGTTCGCGCAGGTCCTGTCGGAGCGGATCTTCACGCCGCTCGCGCTCCAGCACACGCGCTACGAGCCGGCGCGCGGCGGCCCCGGCATGGCCACGGGCTACACGTCCTTCGCGCTCGCCGGCCCGATCCCCGCCACGCCGGAGGCGCGGGGCTGGGTCGGCAGCGCCGGCGGGATCTGGTCCACCCCCACCGACCTGCTCACCTGGGACCTCGCGCTCCTCGACGGCAAGGTCCTTTCTCCCGAGTCCTACCGCGTCCTCACCACGCCCCGCCGCCTCGCCGACGGCCGCTCCTCCGGCTACGGCTGCGGCGAGGGCGTCAACGACCGGGGCGACGCCGTCGTCCTCTCCCACGGCGGCGCGGTCTCCGGCTTCGTCGCCCAGAACGTGGTCATCCCGGCGACGCGCTCCGCCGTCGTGCTCCTGGCCAACACCGACTTCGGCGCCGTCGGCACGCTCCAGGAGGCGATCGTCGCCGAGCTGCTGCCGCACGTCGACGTCCCCGTCATCCACGGCCCGCCCGCGCTCGACGCCGCGAAGGCGTTCCTCGCCGGGCTCGCGCGGGGGACTGTGGATCGCTCGACGCTGAGCGAGGACTTCGATACGTACCTGACGCCCGACATGCTGAAGGCCGCCCGCACCGCCTTCGCCGCCGCCGGCCCGCTCTCCGACATCCGCGTCGCCGGCACCCGCGAGCGCGGCGCGATGGAGGTGGCCGTGATCCGCTTCAAGCTGGGGAGCACCGAGGCGCAGGCGCTGATGTACCGGACGCCGGACGGGAAGATTCAGGAATTCCTGCCGTCGTGGCGCTGAGGCTCGCAGGCTGGAAGGCTCGAAGGTTGAACGACCTCCGTGTCTTCGCCCGGACCGCACTCAGGACTCTACCTCGAACAACCGCTGAGACCATGCGACTGTCGACCCTCCCGCTCCTGGGCGCCTTCGCCCTCACCTTCGCGGCCGCCGGCCCGGCGGCGCCGCCCGACCCGCTCGCCGGCGCCACGCAGGCCGTCCTCGTCACGACCGCCGGCTGGGATTCCGTGCCCGGCACGCTGCGCCGCTACGAGCGCGCCGCCCTCGGAAAGCCGTGGCTCGCGGTCGGAGCTCCGATCCCGGTCGTGGTGGGGAAGGGCGGCTTGGGGTGGGGCATCGGCCTGCACGGCGGTCCGCCCGACCGCCCCGGCCCGCGCAAGCGCGAGGGCGATGGCAAGGCGCCGGCGGGCGTGTTCCGCATCGGCTCCGCGTTCGGCTACGCGCCGGCCGCGGAGCACCCGTGGATCCGCCTGCCGTACATCCACTCCACCGCGTCGTGGAAGTGCGTCGACGACCCGGCCTCGCGCCACTACAACCAGGTGCTCGACGAGACGGGCGTGAAGAAGGACTGGAGCAGCCACGAGGACATGCGCCTCGAGGGGGAAGCCTACCGCCTCGGCGCCATCGTCGAGCACAACTGGGGGAAGTCGACCCGGCCGAGCGCCGGCTCCTGCATCTTCCTCCACATCTGGGACGGCCCCGCCTCCTCGACCGTCGGCTGCACCGCCATGGCCCCCGCCGACCTCGAGGCGCTCCTGCGCTGGCTCGACCCGCGCCGCCGCCCGGTGCTCGTGCAGCTCCCCCGCGAGCAGTACGACGCGCTCCGGGCCGAGTGGCGCCTGCCGTAGCGCCCCTCAGCGGGCGATGCAGCCTCTTTTCACCGCAGAGGCGCAAAGGGCGCAGAGGAACGACAACGGAAAGCCGGGCAGCGCCGGGTCGCCATAGCGGACGCATCCCTTCGGGGGTTGGACCGGTGACCCGCGTTCCACCGGTCCAACCCCCGAAGCCGTTTTCTGGCGTGGGCGTCGGAGCCGGCGTCCCCCGGATCGGACTTCACTCGTGGATGCGGTTGCCGCGACCGCTGTGTCCCGCCGCGCTCCCGCCGTTCTCTGCGCCGTCCGCGCCTCTGCGGTGGGATTGCCGTGGAATTGCCGTCGATCCGGTCCTCACCCGTCCCACAGCACCCCCCGGTCCACCTCCCCCACGCTCCTCCGCCCGCACAGCGCCATGACCATCGCCAGCTCGTGGCGCAGCAGCTCGACGGACTGCCGCACGCCGTCCGCGCCCGCGAC
>DASTKT010000016.1:0-7179 GCA_035715725.1 Longimicrobiales bacterium
GCCCTTGACGTCGACGCTGATCTTCTTCGTCAGATCGCCGCTCGCGATCGCTCTCGCCACCTTGCTGACGTCGCGCCACTGCGACGTCAGGTTCGACGCCATCGCGTTGACGTTGTCCGTCAGATCCTTCCACGTGCCGTAGACGCCTTTGACGTCCGCCTGGCCGCCGAGCTTTCCTTCGGTGCCGACCTCCTTCGCGACGCGCGTGACCTCCGATGCGAAGCCGTTGAGCTGGTCCACCATGGTGTTGATGGTGTTCTTCAGCTCCAGCACCTCGCCCTTCACGTCCACCGTGATCTTACGGGAGAGGTCGCCGCGCGCGACCGCGCCGGTCACGTCGGCGATGTTGCGGACCTGCGCGGTGAGGTTGCTGGCCATCCGGTTCACCGAATCGGTCAGGTCCTTCCACGTCCCCGCCACGCCCGGCACCTCGGCCTGGCCGCCGAGCACGCCCTCGGTGCCCACCTCGCGCGCCACGCGCGTCACCTCCGACGCGAAGGCGGAGAGCTGGTCGAGCATGGTGTTCACCGTCTGCCCGATGCGCAGGAACTCGCCCTGCACGCTCTTGCCGTCGATCTCCAGCACCATCTTCTGCGACAGGTCCCCGCGCGCCACCGCCGTGAGCACCCGCGCGACCTCCGTCGTCGGCTGCATCAGGTCGGCGATCAGCGAGTTGATCGAGCCGGCCGCGCTCGCCCACCCGCCGACCGCCTCGGACAGCACGATCCGGTCGCGCATCTGCCCCTCGCGTCCAACCGTCGTGCTGACCCGCACGACCTCCTTCGTCAGCCGCTCGTTGCTCGATGCGATGGCGTTGAACGCCTCGGCGATCTGCGCCCTCACCGGGTCGTCCGTCACCCAGCGGAGCCGCGTCTCGAAGTCCCCCGCCTCCAGCGCGCGCAGCGCCTCCAGCAGCTCGAGCAGCGAACCGTCGGCCCCGGGACCGTTCCGCCGTGCACGGGTGCTCCGCGGCGACGCCGCCGGCGCCGCCAACAGAGTCGCCTCGTCCGTCGCGCGCTTCCGCTTGCCGCGTCGTGCACCGTTGCCGGTGCCGGACGCGCCGCCCGCGGTCTCCTTTACCGGGGTGTCGGCCATGTGCCCTCTGCTCCTGGGATGTTCGGGAAACGGCAAAACGCGCGGCTCCCGCTGGATTTCCCCGGCGGGGAATCGGATCCCGGCGAAGCCGTTGACGCGTGGGCGACGTAAACCGCAACAACTGGACCAGATACGGGCGCTCGGAACCCCGCTGGACCGGATGCGCGGGCGCGCGGTGGGCGGAGCGCACGAGCCGGGCCGCGTCACGGGGCGGCGCGCGCGGGCCGGCACACGGGCCGTCGGGGCGGCCGCCGGCCGGGCGGGCTGCGCCGGTCCCGGCCGTGCCCGGGCGAGGCGCGCCTCGCGCTTCGTGAGCAACCGGGGGATGCGGCTGTCGCGGCCGTGCCCGGGCGGGGCGCGCTCAAGCGGCGCGCGCGAGAGGCCGAAACTCACGCGTGACTGCGCGATCGGGCCGCGTGGGGGTGGTGTCGTACCGGGTTCGCCGCCCCGCGGCGTGGGTCCGGTCCGCCGCTTCCGACACGCGGCCGTCGGCGCGTTCGTCCGGCGATGCCATCGCTTCATCGATCACCGCGAGGAGGAGAGACCCGGTGCTGTTCGCGCGTCAGCCCATCTTCGATCGTTCGGGTCAGGTCGTCGGTTACGAGCTGCTGTACCGTTCCGAGGAGAGTCCGGAGCGGGCGGCGGGCGCGGGGGCCGATACCATGCTGAGCACGGTGCTGGTCGACGCCGTGCTGGAGATCGGCCTGGATGCCGCCGCGGACGGGCGGCAGGCGTTCCTGAATTTCTCGGAGACGCACCTGGTGGAGGGCGTCGCGAGCCTGCTGGACCCGAGCGCGGTGGTGGTGGAGGTGCAGGAGGACGTGGCGGCCACGTCGCAGGTGGTGGTGGCGTGCGAGCGGCTGCGGGCGGCGGGCTACAGGCTGGCGCTGGACAATTTCCGTCTGGGGGATCCGCGGACGCCGCTGCTGGAGCACGCGTCGCTGGTGAAGGTGGACACGCTGTCGCACGACGAGGCGAGCCTGGCGGCGCTGGCGGAATCGGTGCGCGGGCGGGCGACGCTGGTGGCGACGCGGGTGGAGGACGCGGCGGTGCGGGACCGCTGCCAGGCGCTGGGGTTCGAGCTGTTCCAGGGGTACTTCTTCCGGAAGCCCGAGCTGGTGCAGCGGAAGGATCTGACGCCGGACGTGATCCGCACGCTGACGCTGATGAACCTGCTGCGCGACCCGGAGGTGGCGCAGGCGGAGGTGGTGGAGGGGTTCCGGGGCGACCCGGCGCTGACGGTGAAGCTGCTGCGGATGGCGAACTCCGCGGCGGTCGGCGCGCGGGAGGTCTCGTCGATCCCGCACGCGATCGGCCTGCTCGGGCGCGGCCCGCTCTACCGCTGGGTGGCGCTGATCTTCGCCGCGGCGGCGGGGCGGACGACGGGGATGAAGGGCGAGTTGCTGCGGGAGGTGCTGATCCGGGCGCGCTTCTGCGAGAGCGCGGCGGAGCGGGCCGGGCTGCTGGACTCGGGGGAGGCGTTCCTGGTCGGGCTGTTCTCGCGGCTCGAGCCGCTGCTCGGTGTCCCGCTGAGCGAGCTGCTGGACCAGGTCCGCCTGGCGGAGCCGGTCGAGCGCGCGCTCACGGAGCGGGCGGGCTTCCTGGCCTGGGTGCTGGAACTGGCGGAAGCGCACGAGGCCGCCGACTGGGAGCGCGCCGGCAACGTGGCGGAGTCGGCCGGGCTCGACGAGCTCGCGGTCTCGGACTGCTACCTGGATGCGCTGGCGTGGATGCGGACCTCGATGGAGCAGCTCGCGGCGGCGTGAGGCGTCACGGGGCGGCTTCGCGTCCGGTCGGTGCGGCGCGGAAGGACGGCGCCCGGTGGGGAGCGACCCCGCCGGGCGCCGTCCGCGTTGGCGCGGGCGGCGCCGCGTGCGTGCCGCGGCTCAGGTCGCCGATGCGGCGTCGCGTCGGGGCGACGTGGCGGCGCCCGCGCCTCGTTCGGCGGCGGGCGCCTGGAGCCGGACGACGCTCTCGCGCAGCACCTGGAGCTGGCGCGAGATGCCGGCCAGGCGCTCGAGCAGGAGGGGATCGGTCCCCGCCAAGACGGCGGCGGCGGCTTCCGCCGGGCCCCCGCCGGCGGGCTCGAAGGCGTCGGCGCGGGGCGGGCGGCCGGTCCGCAGCGCCTCCTCCAGCTCCTCCAGCGCCGCCTCCTGCTCGGCGACCAGGCTCTGCACCGCGGCGGCGGCGCCGGCCGGCAGCGACACCGGCGCCATGGTGACGAGCGCGGTCACGGAGGCGGCCAGGCGGCGGGCGAAGGTGACGGCGGCGAGGGCGGCCTCGAGGCCCGGGTCGCCAGCGGCCTCGGTGACGAAGCGCTGGGTGGAGGCCTCGGCGTTGATGAGCGCGAGGCCGACCTGGCGGCGGACCGCGGCCAGGCGGGCGGGATCGACGGGGCCGCCGCGCAGCCCGTCCACCGCGAGGCCGACGTGGCGCCGCAGCGCGCGCAGCGCGGCGGCGAGCGCGTCGGGGAAGCGGTCGCGCTCGCGGGTCGGCCAGAGGAGCAGGATGGCGCCGAGCGCGATCATCCCGCCGATGAGCGTATCCTCGATGCGGGCGCCGGCCAGGTGCCAGTCGCCGGTGCGCGCCTCGGCGAGCAGCACGAACGTCGGCGTCGCGAGCACGGCGAAGAGCGCATAATTGATGGGCCGGACGACGACGCTCGTCCAGCCGAGCACGGCGGCCAGCGGGAGCGCCGCCGCGCGGAACGGGAGGAACGTCACGAGCAGCGCGGCGGCGGTGCCGCCCACCACCGTGCCGACCACGCGCTGCAGCGCCTTGACGACCGTGGCGCCCGCGTACGGCTGGAGGATGATGATGACCGTGAGCGTGACCCAGTAGCCGTAGCGCAGCCCGGCGGCGCGGGCGACGACGACGGCGACCGTGGCGGCGACGGCGAGGCGGAGCGCGTGGCGGAGCGCGAGCGAGTCCGCCGTCAGGTTGGAGCGGACCGGAAGCAGCGCCGCGGCGCGCCAGGGGGTCGGCCGGGGCGGCGTCGGCGCCGGGGCGCCGGCGGGCGCCGCCACGCGGTCGTCGTGGAGCCCGACGGCGGCTTCCACCGCGGCGGAGAGGAAGCTGTCGAGCTGCGTCTCGAGGCGGGCGACCTCGCGGATCTGCGCGCGGGCCACCGGGTCGCGCACGTCCGGCGGGGCGACGTCGGCCGCGGCGCGCGCCACGCCCGGCACCGTCGCCGGAGCCTGCTCGCGCTCCACCAGCGCGGCCACCTCGCGCGCGGTGCGGGCGAAGCTCTCCATGGCGCGGGCCGCCTCCGCCGTGGCCGGCTCGCGCTCCGATTCCAGCACGTCGAGGAGGGCGACGAGGCGGGCGAACGCCTGCTCCGCGGAGGCCGTGAGCACGAGGAGGCGCTCGCCGCGGCCGCTCTCGCCGGCGCGGCCGCGGCGGGTGGCGGTCAGGATCCGGCGTGCCTCCTCCAGCGTGTTGCGGAGCGCGGGGTGCCGCGCCGCGATGAAGCCGGGCCAGTCGGCCTCGCCGCCGCCGGGGCGCGCGAGCGAGACGGCCGCCTCGGCGTAGCCGGCGAGCGCGCGGTACGCCCGGGCGACGGCGAGGCGCGCCGGCCGGTAGTAGCGGATCGGCCAGAGCACGAGCGAGAGCGTCATGGCCCAGGCGCCGCCGGCCAGGACGAGCGCGGCGCGCAGCGCCGCGGCCGCCGGCGGCCCGGGCTGCGCGAGCGACGCGGCGAAGATGATGGCCGCGGAGTTGCCGACCGTCGTCGCCCCGGTGCCCCAGACGCGGGCGAAGCCCGCCAGGAAGCCCGCGACGAACATGAGCACGGCCGCGACCGGGAGCGAGGCGCCGAACGTGGCCGCCGCGGCGGCGACGGCGGCGGCGACCGAGAGGCCGCCCATGACGAGGGCGCGAGAGCGGTACGAGCCGCCCGGGTCCGCCAGGCTCACGAGGTAGCCGGCCAGCCCCGCCCAGGACGCGGACACGCGCCCGAACGCGAAGCCGATGGCCATCGGCACGATGATGGCCGTCGCGGCGCGGAGCCCCGCGGTGAACGCGAGGCGGGCCGGCGCGGGGCGCAACGACTCGCGGAGCGGCTGGACGAGCCGGTGCGTCAGGGCCATGCGGTCGGCTGCATCAAGGCCATGCGGTCGGCCGCGTCAGCGCCATGGGGTCGGCTGCGCCAGCGCCATGGGGTCGGCGCGCCGGGGTGCGGTCGGGGGTGCGGCACGGCGGGAAGATGCGCCGGCACCCCCGCCGTGGCGAGGGGGCCGGCGCAGCGGAGGCGGGGGCGGCTACCGGTTCGGCGCGACCGCCGGCGCGGCCGGCGTGAGCGCTTCGACCTCGAGCTCGATCTTCACCTCGTCGCCCACGACCTGGGCGCCCTCGACGACGCGGTTGTAGAGGAGCCCGAAGTCCTGGCGCTTGATGCGGAACGTCGCCTCGGCGCCGACCCGCTTGCGGCCCTGCGGCGCCGGCACCGGCCCGGACAGCTCGAAGGGGACGCGGACCTCCTTCGTCACGTCGCGGATCGTGAGGTCGCCGACGAGCGCGAGCCCGTCCGCGGTCTTCTCCACGCGCTTGCCGGCGAACGTGATGCGCGGGTACTTCGCGACGTCGAAGAAGTTCGCGCTGCGCAGGTCGTCGTCGCGGCGCGCGACCTCGGTGTTGATGCTGGCGGCGTCGATCTCGACGTCGACGCGGGAGCGCGTGATGTCCTGCGGGTCCAGCTCGATCGTGCCGGAGAACTTGTTGAACTTCCCACGGACGTTCGACACCATCATGTGCCGGACCGAGAAGCCGACGTAGCTGTGGTTCGGGTCGATCTCGTAGCGCTCGGGGGCCGGCGGCCGGCCGCTCCCGAGGAGCACGACGGACGCGGCGAGCAGCGCGAGGCCGCGGGTGAAGCCGGGCATTCGGTGTCCTCCCCCTACTCCGGTGGTCGATTCGGTGCCGGCGGGATACCCCTCCTCGCGGGGGAGGGGTCCGGCGGTCACGGAGCCGAGTGCCGGGGGCGGGGTCGCGGTTCCCGAACGCGAGAACGGATCGGGTGCGGGTACGGGTGCGGGTACGGGTACGAACGTCGGAGGGTGCGGGGCACATGATCCGGGTGGTGCGGGCGGCGTTGGACGAGCTGCTGCGACAGGCGCGGGCGGCGTATCCGCGGGAGTGCTGCGGCGCGCTGCTGGGGCGCGAGAACGGGGGCGAGCGCCTGGTGCTGCGCGTGGCGGGCGTCGCCAATGCGGACGCCGAGCCGCGGCGGGGCTACCTCATCGAGGCGGAGGAGGTGCGGCGGCTGGAGGCGGCGGCGGACGCGGAGGGGCTCGTCGTGCTCGGCTTCTACCACTCGCACCCGGACCACCCGGCGGTCCCCTCGGCGCGCGACCGCGAGAGCGCGTGGCCCTGGTACAGCTACGTGATCGTCCCGGCGGCGGCGGGAGCGGTGGGGCCGCCGCGCGCCTGGCGGCTCGCGGAGGGGGCGGACGGGGTGAGGGAGGAGGAGATGCCGGTGGAAGGGGAGTAGGGCGGTGGCGACGGCCTTCGTCCGCGTTCGCGGGCGCGGCTGCGGGCGGGAACGGAAATTTTCACCGCAGAGGCGCAGAGGGCTCAGAGGGTTGGCGGGCGGCGGAGGCTCGCCGGGGTGACGCACCTCCCTTGGATGTCATGTCCGGCGTACGCAGGCGGCGCGGCGTGTTGCCGGAATCGTGCGGCCGCCTTTTGCGGCTCCGCGCCTCTGCGTGAGCGGGGGTGCGCGCCGGGGCGTGGCGCAATCGGCCAGAAACCGGTGGGTTCTTGGAGTTCACCGGGCTGTCTGGGCCCGCGGCGTCCAGGCGGGCACGGGTTGCGACCCGGTTGCCGTGAACGCCGCACGCGCCGGCGTCGCGGAGACGCGTGCGGCGTTGACGGCAATCCGGCGCCGGCCCGCCAAACGCCGGCCGAGCCCCGCGGCCGAGCCCCGCGGCCGAGCCCCGCGGCCGAACCCCGCGGCCGAACCCCGCGGCCGAGCCCCGCGGCCGAGCCCCGCGGCCGAACCCCGCGGCCGAACGCAATCGGCCAAGCGCGAGCGGTCGCGGCACGGATGGCGGGTTGTGATCGCCAGGCGCACCGAATTCGCCACGC
>DASTKT010000017.1:0-104124 GCA_035715725.1 Longimicrobiales bacterium
GGACCCTTTCCTGTCCATTCCCGCGCTTCGCGCGCTCGCGGGCCGACCGGCCCACGGGCCGGCGGCGACGCCCAACTCCCCTTCGCCCGGCGGGCCCCGGACGGGGCGCCGATCGCCGCCCTCGCGGCGCTTCCCGCCCGCCTGCGGCCCGGCCGCGGCCTGCTCTCGCGCCACGCGCGGCGCCTCGTCTCCGCAGCGGCCGGCGGCTCCTCCGTGAGCGGCCGGGTTCCGCCGGCTGAGGCCGCTCGCGGCGTCCTCCCGGCGTCGGCGGTGGCCGTCCCCGCCCGCTCCGACGGAACGCCCGCGCCCCGGCGCGTCCGCGCGAGCGCGCGGCGGCGGGGCCGCGTCCTCCGGCGCTCGCATCGCGCCCACGCGCGCCGGAGAGAGAGCCGCGGACGAGGGGGCGGCGCGGAGGCGCCGGCCGCGCACGGGCGAGGTGCCGGGCCCGGGGCGGCGGCGTTGCCGGGGCGCGGCGCCGCTGCCGGGGCGCGGTGGCGCTGGCCGCGCCGCGCGCGCCCCCGGCCGGCGGGAATCGGTTCGCGGCCGGGGGATGGCCGGGCCTGCGCCGGCAGTGTTTCACGTGAAACACCCGGCATGCGGGTTGCGCGCGGCGGGGTGCGGGGCCGTCCGGACGGACGGGTGCGCGCGCGGCGCCGGCGGCGCCGGCCGCCCGCCCCGGGCCGTGAGGTGCGGTCCGCCGCCGGGCTGCGCCGGACCATCGGCTCCAGTCGCCGCCCGGGCGTGATGGGTGTGTAACCGCCTGCTTCCGGAGAGAGTCATGGCCGAGCCTGCGTCGGCGCGTCGTCGGTACCGGATCGTCGGAGAGGTCCAGGGCGTGGGGTTTCGCTGGTGGACGATGCGGCAGGCACGCGAGCTCGGGCTGACCGGAGCGGTCCGCAACGAACCGGACGGCTCCGTGCTGCTCGAGGTCGAAGGCGATGCCGGTGCGGTCGCGCTCCTGCGCGACCGTCTCGACCGCGGCCCGCCCGGCGCGCTCGTGCGCCAGGTGCTGGAGCTGGAACCGACGAGCGCCGACCTCGCCGGCCTGTTCCGCATCGATCACTGACCGCCCGGATCGCGCGGCGGGGGAGCGACGCGCAGCGGCCCCGTGGCGAGTGTCGCCACGGGGCCGCGTTCGCTCCCGGGGAGGTGGGCGTCAGGCGCGGGCGGGCTGGCGGCGCTGGCGCTCGCGGATGAGCTGGAGCTGCTGCGGGAGCGAGGCGATGTTCAGCGACACGTAGTACAGGTTCAGACCCGACGCGAAGTTGATGAAGAAGACGGTCCACAGGATCGGCATGAACCAGGTCATCAGCTTCATCTGCGGGTTCGGGTTCGGCGTGGAACGCAGGCTGAGCCACTGCAGGGCGAGCATGCTGGCGCCGAGAAGGATCGGGAGGATGTAGAGCGGATCGGGCCGGGACAGGTCCGGCAGCCAGAGGAACGGCACGCCCCGGAACTCGATGGTCGCCTGGAACACGAAGTACAGGGTGAAGAGCACCGGCATGGGGAGCAGCATGGGGAGGCAGCCGCCGAGGGGGTTGAAGCCCTCCTCCTTGTAGAGGCGCATCACCTCCTGCTGCATCTTCTCCGGCGTGTTCTTGTATCGGTCCTGGATCTCCTTGAGGCGCGGCTGCAGCTCCATGTTCTTGAGCTGCGAGCGCATGGCGCGGGCGTTCAGGGGCCAGAGGACGACGCGGACCAGGACGCCGAACAGAATGAGGACCCAGCCGTAGCCCAGGTGCAGGACCTCGTGCATCGACGTGAGCGCCCAGGTGATGATGTGGGCGAGCGGCCGGATGATCGGTCGGAGGATCGACCAGCCGTAGGGGTTCACGTCCTGGAGGTCGTGGCCCATGGCGGCGAGCCGCTTCGGCTCCTGCGGGCCGACGTAGTAGCGGAGCGCGAAGCCGCCATCCCGTGCGACCGGGAGGGTGACCGTGAGGAAGCTCGCGTGGGGCACGGGCGCGTGCCGCGCGATCAGGCCGCCGAACGGGGTTTCCGGGGCGCCGGCGGCGAGCGCGGCGACGACGAAGTACTTGTTCTTCAGCGCCACCCACTGGAGCGGGCCTTCCTCCACGCGCTCGTCCTTGACCTTATCGAGCGGGACGCTCGTGATCCCCTCGCGCCCGCTGTTCACGACGAAGGCGAGGGCCCGGTGGTCCTCGGAGGGGTTGGCTTCGTTGACCGCCAGCGTCGGCCCCATGTCGACCAGGAGCTGGCTGGCGGGGAGGCCGCGCACCGCGCCCTGGACGGAGATGGCGTACTGGTCCGGATCGAACGTGTAGTCCAGCTCGACCGAGAACGACGTGTCCTGGTGGACGAGGCGGACGACGTGCGGGCCGGTGCCGGGCCGGAGCTCGAGGGGGCCGGGCGGAACGACCGTGAAGGAGAGCTGGCGCAGGTCGATCGTCTGGGTACCGGCCTGGAGCCGGTAGGCGATCAGCGGACCGAGCTCGTTCGCGACGAGCTGGACCGGCCCGCGCCGCGTGAAGGACGGGTACTTCAGCAGCTCCGCGGACACCAGGGCGCCGCCGCGGGTGGAGATGCCGTAGCGGAAGAGTGGCGACTCGACCGTCACCACGGGCGCCGCGCTGATCGACGCGGCGGTCGGTGCGGCGGGAGCCGCCGCCGCCGGCGGCGTAGCCGGCTGGGCCGGGGCGCGGGCCGCCGGCGCGACACGGGTTTGGGCCGTCGTATCGCGGGCCACGGCCGGGCGCGGAGCCTTGGCCGGGGGGAAGAGCAGATTGCTTACGACGACCACGGCGACCATCAGAATGATCGCTATGACAAAGCGCATGTTGTCCATCGACGACCGCCCGAAAAATCGAGTCAACGCCCGCGCGCGCGGGCGTGCGTGATCACTGTGCTAGAGCGATGTGCTAGAGCCGTGCGAGAGCCCGCCGGGGCCACCCGGTCGGGGCGGCCGTTCGGCCGGATCCACCCTCCCCTTACGGACGGCGGGCCGGATGGCTTCACGGTACCGGATCGTACCCGCTTCCGCCGAAAGGGTGGCAACGCAGCAACCGCCGCACGGCGAGCCAGGTGCCGCGACCCGCACCGTACTTGCGGAGCGCTTCCTCCGCGTACGCCGAGCAGGTCGGCGTGAAGCGGCAGGCGGGCGGCAACGCCGGCGAGATCGCCCGGCGATAGAACCGGACGCAGCCGATCAGGGCGCGCGTGAGCACCGCTTCTCCATCCAGTGCGTCAGTTCGGCCGCCAGCTCGGAGAAGCCGGCGCCGTACGCCTCGCGGCGGGCGCGCACGAGCACGTCGAGATTCAGTCCGGCCGCGTCCAGGCGCGGCATCACCTCACGCCGCAGGATCTCGCGCAGCCGGCGCTTGAGGCGGTTGCGCTCCACGCCGCTATGCTTGTGCTTCGGCACGACGACGCCGAGCCGAGGATGCGCGACGGGGGAAGCGAAGTCGAAGACGTCCAGATGCGCCGTCCGACTCCTCTTCCCCCGCTGAAAGAGGGCGCGAATCTCACGACCCCGGGTGATGCGCCGCGCACGCGGCAGCCGCGACCCACCCCCTCCGCACCGTCCCGGTGCCTGGACCACCTGCGCGCGCTACTTCGTCCCGATGGAGACGACGAGGCGCTTGCGCCCCTTCTTGCGCCGACGGCTGAGGACATCGCGCCCGCCGCGCGTGCTCATGCGCGCGCGGAAGCCGTGCTTGTTCTTACGCTTGCGGTTGTGCGGCCGATACGTGGGCTGGCCCATACGTCACTCCCGGTCGGTCTCCGTGCTCCAAAGCCTTCAAGTATAATCGCGGGCGGGGCGGAGGGTCAAGCGAGCCGCGCGGGGCGTGGAGCGGGCCGACATCCCGGGGCGCGGGACCGTGGGCGGCCCGGCGGTGTCGCCCGCGACGGCGGGCGGCGCGGGCGAAGGCGGCGCGCGGAGCCGATCAGGCGGAGGATGGCGCCCGGCGCGAGTGGGATGGCGCCACGACCCTGGGGGCGGCGCCGTGGAGCGGTGCGGCGTGCATCGGAGGTCGCGCGGTGGGGGGTCGGGGAGGGGGATGCCTTCGCTCGGGGTTCGGTTGACTTATCCACATGCCTCCCGTAAGGTTCCCGGGCACCTCACAGACGCATCCCGCCCCCGGACGAATGATGGAGTTCACCGCCGCCGAGGCCTGGTCCCGCATCCTGGAGCGGGCGCGCACGCTGCTTCCGGAACAGACGTTCCGTACGTGGCTGGAGCCGACCGAGCCGCTCACGCTGTCGCACGATCTGCTGGCGGTGGGTGCCGGGAGCGAGTTCGCGGCGGAGTGGATCGAGGACAAGTACGGTTCGTTGCTGTCGGAGATCGCGGAGCGGGTGTTCGGACGGCGGCTGGGGCTGTCGTTCCAGCATCGGCCGCGGGGGCGCGTGCCGGAGCGGGCGGAGTCGGCGGCGGATGGCGTGGATCGTGGCGTGGAGCCGGGCGCGCCGACTGCGCTGGCGGCCTCGCGGCCGGTGGCGGCGCCGCCGCCGGCGCCGGGTGCGCCACTGAACGAGCGCTACACGTTCGACCGCTTCGTCGTGGGGCCGAACAACCAGTTGGCGGCGGCGGCGTGCCGGGCGGTGGCGGAGGCGCCGGCGCGGATGTACAACCCGTTGTTCATCTATGGCGGGGTGGGGCTGGGGAAGACGCACCTGATGCACGCGATCGGGCATGCGATCCTGGCTCGGGAGCCGGGGCGTCGGGTGGCGTACATCTCGAGCGAGCGGTTCACGAACGATCTCATCGCCTCCATCCAGGAGGGGCGGATGGCGGACTTCCGCCGCCGCTACCGCGAGATCGACCTCCTGCTGATCGACGACATCCACTTCCTCGGCGAGAAGGAGCGCACGCAGGAGGAGTTCTTCCATACGTTCAACGCGCTCTACGATGCGCAGCGGCAGATCGTGCTGACGAGCGACCGCCCGCCGAAGGAGATTCCGGGGCTGGAGGAGCGGCTGGTCTCGCGGTTCGAGTGGGGTCTGGTGACGGACATCAAGTCGCCGGACCTGGAGACGCGAGAGGCGATCCTGCGGAAGAAGGCGGACGAGGACCGGCTGGTCCTGGACGACGAGGTGCTGACGTTCATCGCGCGGAACTGCCGCTCGAACGTTCGGGAGCTGGAAGGCGCGATCATCAAGCTGCTGGCGTACTCGTCGCTGACGCGGCGCGAGATCACGACGGAGCTGGCGCGGGAGGCGCTCGGGGGCGTGTTGAGCGCCGCGGCCGGCGCGGCGGTGCTCTCGCCGGACGCGGTGCGGAGCCGGGTCGCCACGGCGTTCGGCACGAACGTCGAGGGGCTCGTCTCGAAGAAGCGGACGAAGGATCTGACGGTGCCGCGGCAGGTGGCGATGTACCTGATCCGGGAGCTCCTGGACGTGCCGCTGGTGGAGATCGGGAGGCTGTTCGGCGGGCGGGACCACTCGACGGTGATCCACTCGATCCAGAAGGTCGAAGAGGACATGCGGGAGGACGCGCCGTTCCGGGCTCGGGTGGAGGCACTGCGCCAGGAGCTGGCGGGGTAGCGCGCCGACATGCGGCTTGGTCCTTCACGATGGAGGCGTAGTCGATCGGCACTGCGCCAGGAGCTGGCGGGGTGAGGCGGCGATCCGGGGCGACGCACGCGCGAGACCGTGGCGTCCTCGGAGGCGCCGCGCGCGACGGTCGTGGGGGCATTGCGGCAGGGAGAGGACCCGGTTGTCGGCGTCTCCCCGGGGCGCGGTCCGGCGCGACGTACCGCGGGACCCGCAATCGGAGCGAGCGCTCGCGCGCGTGCCTGACGACCTGGACACGGCAGGGCAGCGGGGCCCCGCGAGGGGCAGGGCGGCCGCGCCAGCCTCGTCCGGCGGCGGCGGGCGGGAAAGCGGAGTGGAAAGGGTGTGGATGGCGGAGCGGTTGTCCACAGGGGCGGGCCGGGTGTGGGGAGCGGGGAGAACGGCGGGGCGGGTCCCACGCGCTGTCCACATCGCACGGGTTGCGGGAAGGGTAAGCGGGGCGCGGGGTTACGGCTTGGCCGGGAGCGAAATCCACGGGTCCACAGCGCCTATTACTACGACGAGAGATCTATTCTACTCTAAGCCGTTTCCATACGGTGTGAACACATCCAGTCCGGATCGGAGCGTGCGTTCATGAGATTCACCATCACGCGGGACAACTTGCAGCAGGGCCTTGCCTCGGTGGCGGCGAGCATCCCGACGCGCACGACCCTGCCGGTGCTCTCGAACATCCTGATCGAAGCCGACGACGAGGGGGTCCGGATGAGCGGGACGGACCTCGACATCGCGGTGAGCCTGCACGTGGGGGCGGAGGTGGAGGAGGGGGGCGCGCTGACGGTGCCGGCGAAGAAGCTGCAGGAGCTGGCGCGGGAGCTCCCGGAGAACCCGGTCCGGATCACGACGAAGGGCGACCGCTTCGAGCTGACGTGCGGGCGAGCGAGCTTCCGGCTGAACGGGCTGCCGCGGGACGAGTTCCCGACGTTCCCGGCGGTGGATTTCCGGGAGAGCTGGCGGATCCCGGGAGAGGTGCTGGGGACGTTGATCCGGCAGACGTCGTTCGCGGTATCGACGGAGGAGAGCCGGCCGATCCTGAACGGCGTGCTCTGGCAGCTCGGGGACGAGGAGATGCGGATGGTGGCGACGAACGGCCACCGGCTGGCGCTGATGAAGCAGCGGCTCGAGACGCCGGGTGCGCCGAGGGCGGACCTGATCGTGCCGCCGAAGGCGCTGGCGCAGGTGGACCGGCTCTTCGGGACGGGGGAGGCGATCGAGGTGGCACGGAGCGAGAACCACCTCGGCTTCCGGCGGGACGGCACCCGCGTGTTCACGCGGCTGATCGAAGGGCCGTACCCGAACTACGAGCAGGTCATCCCGAAGGACAACGACAAGCTGGTGGTCGCGGACAAGGGCGCGCTGATCCAGGCGCTGCGGCGCATGGCGGTGGTGGCGAGCGAGCAGACGCACCGGGTCCGGCTGTCGTTCCACGCCGGCACGGTTCGCTTCTCGGTGGAGTCGCCGGACCTGGGGGAAGCGACGGAGGAGCTCGAGGTCGACTACCAGGGCGAGCCGCTCGACATCGGCTTCAACGCCAGCTACCTGCTCGAGGTGCTGCGCTACATGCCGACGAACGACGTGCGGCTGAGCTTCAAGGCGCCGGAGCGCGCGGCGACGGTGACGCCGGTGGCGGCGGAGGGCGAATCGGCGCCGGACTACCTGTGCCTGGTCATGCCGCTTCGGCTGCTGGAGTAGCTCCATGGACCCGCTGTATCTGATGCTGCGGAACCTGACCTCGCCGGTGGTGGCGATCACGACGTCGGCGGAGGGGCGGAGGAACGGGCTGATCGTGAACAGCGCGCAGCGTGCGTCGCTGGTACCGACGGTGCCGCGCGTGTCCATGTACATCTCGAAGACGAACCTGACGCACGACCTGATCTGGCGGAGCGGCGTGTTCGGGATGCACCTGCTCCGGGCGGACCAGTGGGACGTGATCTGGCGTCTCGGGCTGCGGAGCGGCCGCGAAGGCGACAAGCTGGCGGGGTTGGAGCTGCGGACCGGCGCCACGGGGTGTCCGCTGCTCGTCGACGCGATGGTGGGGCTGGAGTGCCGGGTGGTGAACGCGATGGACGCCGGCGCCGCGACGTTCTTCCTCGGCGAGGTGGTCGAGGCGACGCGCGGCGAGGAAGGGCCGGTGATGACGAGCGAGCATTTCCGGAGCCACATGCCGCCGGACCGGAAGGCGCAGTACGAGGCGAACCTCGCCCGGGCGCAGGGGGCGCTGGAGGAGCTGGCGCGGCAGGTGGATCCGACGCGGAGCTGGACGGGCCCGACGTCGCCGCCGTGAGCCGGTGCGGCGCGCCGTGAGCCGGTGCGACGCGGCGTGGGCCGGCGCGGACGCGGCGACGGCCCCCGCGCCCGCCCCGTCGTCGGTGTCATGCGCCGACGCCGAGCCGGGCAGCGGGCGGGCGCTGCGGCCCCGGAGCTCGCCCGGAGCTCCGCCGACCGGCTACGAGTCCCCGAGCAGCTCCTCGGCCGTGCAGAGCGCCATGAGGGCGTAGCCGGCCTCCTCCAGGCGTACCCGCCCCGCGTGATCCCGCTCGACCACGGCGAAAACGCCGAGGACGCGGCCCCCTTCCCTTTCGACCGCCTCGATGGCGCGGAGCGCGCTCCCCCCGGTCGTCACGACGTCCTCGACCACCACGACCTCCGAGCCGGGCAGGAAGTTCCCCTCGATCAACCGCGCGGTGCCGTGGTCCTTGGGCTCTTTGCGGACGGTGAAGGCGTCGAGCGGCCGGCCGGCGAGCGCGGCGGCGTGGGCGACGGCGTAGGCGACGGGGTCGGCGCCGAGGGTGAGCCCGCCGAGAGCGGCGGGGCTCCAGCCGGCGCGGTCGAGGGCGTCCAGGCCGAGTCGGCCGATGAGGCGCTGGCCCTCGCCACTCATGGTGGTGAGGCGCGCGTCGATGTAGTAGCTCGAGCGTGCGCCGCTGGCGAGGAGGAAATCGCCGCGGCGCAGCGAGCGCTCGCGCAGTAGGGTCAGCAGGCGGTCGCGGTCGGTCAACGGTTCAGCTCCAGGTGGCTTCGTCCCACAGTTCTTCCTCCCCGTCGCCGAAGTCCTCGAGCGCGGCGCGGGCCGAGCGGACGCGGGGGTCGGATCCGGGATCGGCTCCCGCGGCGTCCCATTCCAGGAACTCGAGGAAGCGGCCGGCGACGTCGCCGCTGCGGAAGAGCCAGGCGCGGGCGCCGAGGCCGACGGCGGTGTCGCGGAACCGGCTCCAGGCCTCCAGGTAGTCGGCCACCCGGTCGCCGGCGACGTGACGGCGGGTGCCCCTCAGGCGGCGCGGCATCGGCGGGGCCCCAGGAAGGCGACGACCGGCGGCCGACGCGGACTCCGGCGATGGAGGACGGCTTGCCGGCGCGGATCCGGGCGGCGGAAGACGCCTCGCCGGCGCGGACCCGGGCGGCGGAACACGCCTCGCCGGCGCGGATCCGGGCGGTGGATGACGACCCGCCGGCGCGAGTGGCGCGAGCCGGCGATCGCGGGCCGGGGCGGCTGGCTCATGGCGGGGAATTGAGGCCGCCGGCGGGGCAGCGTCAAGCGGGGCGCCGGGCGGAGCCGAGCCCGGCCGCCGGCCGGGGGACCGCTGGCGGGGGCCGCGCCGCGGCCCATCATCGCGTTCCGGCGGGGTGCGGCGGGGGTGCGGCGCGACCCGCGCGGCGCTCCCGCAGGAACTGGCGGGGCGGGTGCAGCGCGAGCGGCGCGGCGATCCACGGGCAACCGGTGCGCGGATGGGAGTGGCCGGCGCCGCGGCGCGCGGTGGCATCGACGTCGCGTCGTCGCCGGAAGCTTGCGTGTGCTGGACAGTTCGATGATCTTTCGGCTCCCCTGAGGAGGCTCAACGCCGATCGGGTCCGGCAGCGCCGGGCGCGGGCGTCCATGGAGGAGGAGAAGAATGCCCCTTTTCGGTTCCCTCGCGCACACCTGGTGGTTCCCGCTGCTGTTCGCCCTGGTCCTCGGCCACATCTCGAACCTCTGCGTCACGCTCTTCCTGCATCGCTCGATGACGCACCAGGGCGTCGTCTTCCACCCGATCGTGAGCCACTTCATGCGGTTCTGGCTGTGGCTGACGACGGGGATGAAGACGCGCGAGTGGGTGGCGGTGCACCGGAAGCACCACGCGTTCGCGGACCGCGAGGGGGATCCGCACTCCCCCGAGGTGGATGGGTTCTGGAACATCATGCTCGGGGGCGTCTTCTTCTACCGGAAGGCGGTACAGGACCAGGAGCTGCTCGACAAGTACGGGTACGACTGCCCGGACGACTGGATGGAGCGGAAGCTCTACAGCCGCTACTCGTTCTATGGCATCCTGGTGATGCTGGCCGTCGACATCCTGCTCTTCGGGCCGCTGGTCGGGCTGCTGGTGTGGTCGGCGATGGCGGTGTGGGTGCCGATCATGGGGAACATCATCAACGGCGCCGGGCACGCGCTGGGGTACCGCAACTTCCACACGCGCGACCACAGCCACAACCTCTACCCGCTCGGGATCTGGATCGTGGGTGAGGAGCTGCACAACAACCACCACGCGGACCCGAGGTCGGCGAAGTTCGGGGCGCAGTGGTGGGAGTTCGACATCGGCTGGATCTACATCCGGCTGCTGTCGGCGCTGCGGCTGGCGAAGGTGGTGTACGCGCGGACGGCGTCGGTGCGGGAGTTCTCGGAGCGGCACCTGGTCCGGGCGAAGGACGCGGCGCGCGGCGCCGCGGCCGCGGCGAAAGAGCGCGCGGTCGTAGCCAAGGGGCGCGCGGTGGCGGCGAAGGACGCGGCGGTGCACGCCGCGTCGGAGGCGATCACGGAGGCGGCGGAAGCGGCCCGCGAGCGCGCGGCCGCCGCCAAGGCCGCGGCGGAGGCGGCGAAGGATGCCGCGGTGGAAGCGGCTCAGGAAGTGGGAAAGCCGCGGGGGCTGGCGCTCGAATAGGCCCGCCAGCTCGAGGCGGTCCGGACGTGGGGTCCGGCCCGCGGGGCGCAGGTCGCGGGACGGGGTCTCCGGATCGGGGTCCGGAGCGTGGGGTGCGGAGCCGATGAACGCTCGGAGGGACGTCGCCAGGAGGCGGCGTCCCTTTTTCACGCCTGGGCGCGGCGTGGCAGGCGGCCGGCGGCCAGGTCGGCGAGGACGGCGCGTGCGGCGTGGTAGCCGCACAGCCCGTGCGCTCCGCCGCCGGGCGGCGTGGATGCCGAGCAGATGTAGAGGCCCGGCGGGCCCGCCCGGTAGGGGGAGGGCGAGGCGCGGGGCCGGAAGAGAACCTGGCGGAGCGTCATGGCGCCGCCGGTGACGTCCCCGCCGACCATGTTCGCATCGTGGCGCTCGAACTCGGCCGGGGACCAGGCGCGGCGCGCCAGGATCCGGTCCCGGAACCCGGGCGCGAAGCGCTCGACCTGACGCTCGATGCCCTCCGTCATGTCCCAGGTCGCGCCATTGGGGATGTGGCAGTATCCCCAGGCGACGTGCTTCCCCGCAGGAGCACGGGTCGAATCGCAGACGCTGGGCTGCGTGAGGAGGACGAACGGGCGCTCGGGGCGGCGCCCTTCCCACGGTGCCAGCTCGGCGGCCGCGACCTCCTCGAGCGCGCCGCCGAGGTGGACGGTGCCCGACCGGGCGCATTCCGGGGCGGTCCAGGGGATCGGGCCGTCGAGCGCCCAGTCGAGCTTGAAGATCCCGGGCCCGTAGCGGAAGCGCTCGAACGCGCGGCGGATGCGCGCGGGGATGCGGTCGCCCGCGAGGGCGAGGAGCTGGCGGGGGGTGAGGTCGAGGAGGACGGCGCGGGCCGGCGGAACCTCCGCGAGGGAGTGGACGGGCGTGCCGCAGCGAACGGCGCCGCCGAGGGCGGCCAGGCTCGCGACGAGCGCGTCCGCGATGCGCGCGGAGCCGCCCTCCGCGAACGGCCAGCCGAAGGCGTGCCCCGCGGCGGCGAGCAGGAGCCCGAACGCCGCCGTGGGCGACGCCTCGAGGGGCGCGACGGCGTGCGCGGCGCAACCGGCGAAGAGGGCGCGGGCGACCTCGTCGCGGAAGGCCGCGCGGGCGAGGCCGGCGGCGGAGCGGAGCCCCTTGGCGGCGAAGCCGGCGACGAGGAGCGGGTGAGCGGGCCAGCGGGGCGGGGCGAGCAGGTCGGTGGCCAGGTCGTCGAAGCGCTCCACGAACGGGCCGAACAGGCGCTCCCACGCCGTGCCGTCGCCGCCGAGACCGCGCGCGGTCTCGCCCAGGGCTCCGTGCAGCGCGGCGGCGCGGCCGCCGTCCAGCGGGTGCGACACGGGGATCTCCGGCCGGATCCAGCGGACGCCGGGATCGCCCAGGGCGTGCGGCGAAAGCGGCGTGGACACGGCCGCGAAGGGATGCACGCTGGAGCAGAAGTCGTGGCGAAAGCCGGGGAGCGTCAGCTCCTCGGTGCGGAGGCCGCCACCGGGCCGCTCCTCGGCCTCCAGCACGAGGACGGCGAGACCGGCCCGGGCCAGGGCGAGCGCGGCGGTCAGGCCGTTCGGCCCGGCGCCGACGATGATGGCATCGAAGGACATTGCGGCGTGGGGGCGCGGGGGCGCATGCACGGCGGCACGGGTACGGCCCGCCGGGCGGCGTAAGGGTACGGCCCGGCCGCGGGCGCCGGTAGAGGCGTCCGTGCCGGCCGCGCGGGGTGGAAACAGAAACGGCGAGCCGGGGGGCTCGCCGTGGGCGCGGTCGCGGGAACGGGCGTGCGGGATCAGCCGACCTTGAGCAGCTTCTGCAGCTCCTCGGGCGACAGGTCGCTCGCGCTGCGGGAGCCGAGCCGGTTGCCGGCGCGGTTGACCTGCACGCGCGGCCGGGCCGATCCCTGCGCGGTGCCGCCGGTGTAGTCGTACGCCTCCAGCGAGATGCGCTCGAGCTTGTAGCCGAGGAGCCGCTCGATGTCGTGGACCTGCGCCAGGTCGCCGCCGCTCATGAACGTCACGGCGGTGCCGGTGGCGCCCGCCCGGCCGGTCCGGCCGATGCGGTGGATGTAGTCCTCGGGGTCCTGCGGCACGTCGAAGTTGACGACGTGACTGATGCCCTCGATGTCGAGGCCTCGCTGCGCGACGTCGGTGGCCACCAGCACGCGGACGTGGCCGCGGTCGAACTCGTCCAGCGCGCGGCGGCGCTCCTTCATGTCGCGATCGCCGTGGAGGACGGTGCTGGAGACCTTCGCCCGCTTGAGCTGGCCGCCGAGGATGTCGGCGCCGTGCTTCGTGCGGGTGAAGACGAGCACCTGGTCCCAATCGGGCTGCGCGAGCAGCTCGAGGAGCAGCTCCACCTTCTTCTCCTGCCGGACCGAGTAGACCTGCTGCTCGATGCCGGTGGCGGCGGTGTTCGGGCGCGCGACCTCGACCCAGACCGGGTCGTTCAGGATGCGCAGCGCGAGCGCGTGCACGCCGTTCGGCATGGTCGCCGAGAAGAAGAGCGTCTGCCGCTGCTTCGGCACCTGGCGGAGGATCTCGTCGATCTGGGGGCGGAAGCCCATGTCGAGCATCCGGTCGGCCTCGTCGAGGACCAGCGTCTCGATCTCGGAGAGATCGATGGTGCCGCGCTCGAGGTGGTCGATCAGCCGCCCGGGCGTGGCGACGACGAGGTCGAAGCCGGCGCGCAGATCGCGGATCTGCTGGCGGATCGGCAGCCCCCCGACCAGCTCCCCCACGAACAGGTGCAGGTGCTGCGAGAGCACGCGGGCGTCCGCCGCGACCTGCTGCGCCAACTCGCGCGTGGGGCAGAGGATCAGCGTGTGGAGCCCTTCGCGGTCCCCTTGCTTCTCCAGCGCGGGGAGCAGGAAGGACGCGGTCTTGCCGGTTCCGGTCTGGGCGATGCCGACCATGTCGCAGCCCGTGCGGGCGATCGGAATGGCCTTCTGCTGGATCGGGGTGGGCTCTTCCCAGCCCAGTTCACGGATGGCGCGGAGGATGGCGGGAGCCGACGTCAGCTCGTCGAACTTCATGTTGCGGTCGCTCAAATGGTGTCCTTCGAAACGAGCACGAGCAAAAAGGAGAAGCCGGGTCGCCGGTCTGACGGGCCGGACGCCGTAGCGTCGGACACGTCAGGGATCGGCGATCCGGCTTCGCACAAATCCACGAGAAAATATAGCCAAAGCGTCGCTCTCATGCAACCGCTTTTGCGCAGCAGCCTTGAAGGATCGCGTCCAGGCGCTCGAGGGATGGAAAGCGCGGGGAAAAGGCGCGCTCAATCGTCGAAGCAGACGAAGACGGTATGCACGGGAGGGAGCCCGGCGCGGAGGCGCCATGCCTCGCGCCAGACGGCGCGGGCCGTGGGGCCGGGGGGGAGGAGGTCGAGGGCCTGCTGGAAGTGGCGCAGCGCGGCGCGACGCGCGCCGGGCGCCTGGGGCCGATACGAGGCGGTGTCGAGGTGGGTGGCGGAGGTTCCGACGCCGCTGGCGACGGCGACGACGTCGCCATAGGCGCGGGCGAGGAGGACGTGCAGGCGGGCCTGGCGCTCGTCTCCCTCGATTTCCGGGGCGGCCTTCTCGCCCGCCTGGATGACGCGGCGGAACTGCGCGCCGCCGTGACCGCAGCGGCCGCCGTCCTCGAAGCCGGCGGCGAGCAGCTCGAGGAACACGTCCTGGCGCAGCGGGCCGGGGGGCGCCGCGGCGTAGGCGTCCCAGGCGAGGTTGCCGGAGTAGCCGAATTCGTGGCTGACCGGGAGCGTGTCGGAGCGGATCCCGAGGCTGTCGAGCTGGCGGCGCATCGGCCCGCCGGCGGCCTCGTCGGCGGGCGTGCGACGGTAGGCGGCGCTCACGACGCGGTCGACGAGCCAGAGCGCGGCCGCGCGGCGCTCGACGGGGAGCGCGGGGAGGGCATCGTGCCAGCGGCGGAGCGCGTCGAGAAGCGAGGAGTCGGCGCTGGGGCTCCAGTCGCGGGGGGCGGTGCGCTCGACGGCGGCGCTGTCGGCGAGCGCGAGGAGGTCGCGCGCGAGGTCGGGATCGAGGCCGGCGCTGTCGGCGAGCTGGCGTAGCGACGGGCGTTCGCCGCGCGGGTCCGCGGCGGCGTCGCGGGACGGGTCGATGCCGGAGACCGGCGCCCAGGCGCCGGCCTCGACGCCCTGGCGGTAGCCGCGCCAGCCGGTCACGACCCAGCGGCCGGGGAGGCGCCAGGTGGCGAGGGCCTCGTAGTCGGAGAGCGGCCAGCGCGCGGCGCGAAGCGTGTCGGGCGAGCCGAGCCGGCGGGCGAAGGCCCGGCGGAGGCGGCGGGCGGCGGCGAGGCCGGAGGTATCGGTCTCGTCGGTCTCGGCCTCGACGCGGATGGCGCCGAGCCGGCACTCGTCGAGGTCGGCGCGGCCGTCGGCGCGCTCGGGCGGGAGCCGCCCGGCCGCCGGCATGGGCGGCGGGAAGAAGTAGGCGGAGCGGAGCGCGACGCGGCCGTCGGGGAGCCGGAGGCGCCGGCGGGCGAGGACGCACCAGTCGCCATCGAGCTCGTCGAGGGCGGAGGCGGGCGGCTCGGCGCCGCCGCGGGTGACCGCGTCCTCGGGGTGCTCCGCGATCCAGGCCTGCGGCGTGACGCGGGGGTCGAGGTCGGCCAGCTCGGCCAGCGCGACCGCGGGGAACCCGCCGGTGTCCCGGGGGGCCAGGATCGGGAGCGTGTCCGGCCGGTGCGTCGCCGCGGCGGCCGGGGCGGGCGCGGCGGCGCCGCCGACGAACGGAATGGCGACGCTGGGGATGGGGCGCACCGGCTGGGCGAGGGCGGCGGCGTCGCCGGTGGTCTCCGCGGCCGGCGCGCCGCCGGCCCCGCGGGCCGGCGGCTCACAGGCGGTGGCGAGGACGAGCGGCAGCGCGAGGAGGCCGGGCAGGCGGCGCCGGGCCGGTCCGGCGGAGCCGGCGGGCGTCCCTGGCGCGAGAGGATTCCGGGCGTACGCGGGTCGCGGCATCACAGCCGGTACTCGCGGAACAGCCGGCGCTCTCCTTCCTCGCCCTCGAGCTTGGCCTCGAGCTCGACGTACGACTCCAACCCGCTGCCGGAGAGCTTCTCGCGGAAGAGCTGATCGAGCTGGAAGATGCCGGCCGAATTGGACATGTCGACGCGGAGCCGGATCGGCTTCTCGATGCCGGCCTCGATGTGGACGGCCTCGATCGCCATGGCGGAGATCGAGTGGATGCTGGTGGAGCCGGCCTCGAACGGGATGCGGGAGCGGCCCTGCGCGATGTCGAGCGCGTCGGCGACGCGGACGATGCCGGCCTCGAGCGTGAGCGGCTTGCCGCCGGAGCGGTGCGCGATGATGGCGTGCAGCACCTCGGAGCGGACGACCGTGGCGGTGGCGACGTCGTAGAGGCCTTCGAGGAGGCCGCGGAGCTTGTCCTGGGCGATGAAGAGGGAGAAGTCCTCGTGCCCGCTGCGGTGGATGGACATGCCGAGGTCGTGCAGGAGCGCGGCGAGCGCGACGACGATCTCCGCGTCGTCGGGTGTCATGCCCCAGCTCGTGACGATGGAGGGTTCGACGCCGCGGTCCATGAGCAGACGGAGCAGCTTGACCGCGATGTTCATGACGATCTTGACGTGGACCGGCCCGTGGTCGGTCATGCCGAGCCGCTCGATGGCGTTCACGTTCGTGGCCAGCCACAGGCCGTAGAGCTCGTCGTCGGCGTTCACCCGGGCGATGAGGTCGCGGAGCTTCGGGTTGTGCCGGTCGGGCACGTTGATCTCGACGCGCCGCGCGATCCGCTCGTCGGGGGTGCGGCCGAAGGCCGGCTCGGCGGCCGGCGCCTCCTCGGGCGGCACCGGGGGCCGGTGGGTAACGTGGATCTCTTCGGTCATCGGTTGGTCTCTCCAGGTCTGCGGGCGCGGAACACGCCGCTACCGGAAGGCTCCGGCGAATTCCGTTCCGGCGCTCGCGCAATGTGGCTCGGGCGGGCGCCGGCGGCAAACGCGGCGTCGCCGGCTCAGCGCTCGGGCGCGAGGACGCGCTCGGCGCCGCCGAGGAGGGCGTCGACGGCGAGGGCGAGGAGCGCGGCGGGGATGGCGCCGGAGAGGATCATGCGCGTGTCGGAGAGGGCGAGCCCGGCGACGATGGGGTCGCCGAGGCCGCCGGCGCCGATGAAGGCGGCGAGCGTGGCGGTGCCGACGTCGATGACGGCGGCGGTGCGGACGCCGGCCATGATGACGGGGGCGGCGAGGGGGAGGCGGACGTAGCGCAGGACCTGGCCGGCGGTCATGCCGAGGGCCTCGGCGGCGCGCACGGCCTCGGGGTCGGCGTCGCGGACGCCGGTGAAGGTGTTCCGGAGGATCGGGTAGATCGAGTACAGGAAGAGGGCGACGAGGGCCGGTACGACGCCGATCCCGAGGAGCGGGATCATGAAGGCGAGGAGCGCGATACCGGGGATCGTCTCGAGGACGCCGGCAGCGCGGATCGCGGGCTCGGCCCAGCCGCGGGCGCGCTCGAGCGCGAGGCCGAGGGGGACGGCGACGAGGATGGCCGCGCCGAGCGAGAGGGCGACGAGGAGGATGTGGCGCAGCGTGAGTCGGGCGAGCGTCCGTCGCTGGGCCCAGGCGTAGCGCGCGAAGGAGCCCGCGCCCTCCGCGGGCGGCGGGGCGGTGGCGGTCGTGCCGACCAGGCCGAGCATGCGCAGGGCGTCGGCGGCCACGCGCGCGACGGGCTCGGCGCCGAGCTCGACGCGCTCGTTCAGCCGGCGCATGGTCCGCTCGTCGAGCGTGCCGCTGAGCGCGACGAGCGCCTGCACGGCGTCCGGGCGGGCGCGGACGATGCGCGGGCTGACGAGGGCGGCGGCCTGGTAGGGCGGGAAGAAGCCGCGGTCGTCGCGCAGCACGACGAGGTCGTAGCGCGCGATCTGGCCGTCCGTGGAGTAGCCGTCGATGACGTCGACCTTCCCGGCGGCGAGCGCCTGGTACTTCACGGCCTGGAGGAGGGAGCGGACGCCGCCGAACTCGAGGCCGTAGGCGCGGCGCAGCCCGGCGAGGCCGTCGCTGCGGCCGATGAAGTCGGGCGTGAAGCCGGCGGTGAGGCGGGGCGCGGCGCGGGCGAGGTCGGAGAGCGTGCGGAGCGCGTAGCGGTCGGCGGTCTCGCGGCGGACCGCGATGGCGTACGTGTTCTCGAAGCCGAGCGGCGGGAGCCAGGCGACGCCGAAGCGGTCGCGGAAGACGGCCGAGACGCGGCGGAAGACGGCCGTCGCGTCGCCGCGCGGGCGCTCCCCGAGGATGGCGACGAGGCCGGTGCCGGTGTACTCGGGATACACGTCGACGGCGTCCGCGCGGAGCGCGCCGAACGCGATCTCGGTGGCGCCGAGGCCGAGGCGGCGCTCCACGGGGAGGCCGCGCGCCTCGAGGAGCTGCGCCATCATCTCGGCGAGGAGATAGGACTCGGCGAACGGCTTGGAGGCGACGACGACGGGGGCCGGCGCGGGGCGGCTCCGCTCCGGCGGCGCGGCGGCGGGGCGGGCGGCGCTCCGCTGTCGCGACGTCGCCGCGGCGAGCGAGGCGGAGCCGGCCGCGCCGAGCGCGAGCGTGCCGAAGGCGAGCGCGAGCACAGCGGGGATGGCCCGGCGGCTCACGCGGCCCCCAGGTGCGCGCGCTCCGCGAGCCGGCGGACATACTCGGTGGCGGGGGCGGCGAGGAGCTCCGCCGGGGCGGCGATCTGCTCGAGCCGGCCGGCGCGGAGCACGGCGATGCGGTCGGCGAGGAGCGCGGCTTCCCGCAGGTCGTGGGTGACGAGGAGCGTCGTGGTGCCGAGCTCGCGCCGCACGCGAGCGAACGTGTCCTGCAGCTCGGCGCGGGTGATGGCGTCGAGGGCGCCGAACGGCTCGTCGAGGAGGAGCGTGGCGGGGCGGACGGCGAGGGCGCGGGCGAGCGCGACGCGCTGGCGCTGTCCGCCGGAGAGCTGGCGCGGCCAGCGCTCGCCGAAGTCGCGGGCGGGGAGGCCGACGAGGTCGAGAGAGCGCGCGGCGACCGCGTCGGCATCGGCTTCGCCGCGCAGCCAGGGGACGAGCGCCACGTTGCGGAGCACGCGCCAGTGCGGGAGCAGGCCGCCCTCCTGCTGCACGTAGCCGGTGCGGCGGCGCAGCTCGACGGGGTCGAGCGTGGCGAGGTCGCGGCCGTCCCCGCGCACCATCCCCGCATCGGGATCGACCATGCGGTTGAAGCAGCGAAGGAGCGTCGACTTGCCGGAGCCGCTCTCGCCGACGAGCGCGACGAGCTCGCCGCGCCGGAGCCCGAGGGAGACGCCGGCGAGGGCGGTGACCGCGCCGAAGCGCTTCACCACGTCCACGGCCTCGAGGACGATCTCCGGCTCCGGCATCCTGATCCGGGGTGGCGGTGCGAGGGGTCAGCCGGGCTTCATCATGGGCGCCCGGTGGTGTGGACGCGAGGGGAGCGGCGCGGCGGCAGGGGGCCGGCGCCGGCTCAGCGGCGCTTCGTGCGCTTCTCGAAGACGACCTCGTTCTCGACGATCATGTAGCGGATGATGCGACGCGTGGCGTCGGGGAACGCGTCCTCGCGCTCGCGGAAGCGGTCGTTGGAGACGACGTACGCGTCGAGGTCGCGGGCGAAGGCGAGGATGAAGTAGTCGGCGTCGGTGCCGGCGGGCGCCTGGCGGATGCGGCCGTCCTCCACCATCCGCTCGAACGTGCCGCGCTCGTCGATCTGGTGGCGGAGCGCGGCGTCGACGACGACGATGGGCTTGTAGCCCTCCTGCTCGAGCTTGTCGACGACGAGCCGGATGTTGTGGAGGTGCGGCTCGTCGCCCTCCGTGGAGTGGGCGACGTTCGAGCCGTCCACGATGGCGATCCGCTCCGTCGGTCCGTTCGTGTCGTCGTGGGTCATTTCGTCCCCGCTCCGCCGCGCGCGTGCGGGCGGCTCGGCGCCGCCCGCGCGCGTCCCGAGCGCAATCGGAGTGCCACCTCCGGCTACTTCTCGTCCTCTTCCGGAACCGGGTCGTACTCGGCGCCGCCGCTGCCGGCGGCCCCGAACATCGGCGCGGTGAACTTGCCCTCGGTGGTGCGGGGCGGGAGCCGCTCGCCGTGCGGCTCGGCGCCGGGGCGGGCGCCGCTGGCGGAGATGTAGTGCTCGGGCTGGCGGCGGAAGCGGGTGGCGCACGCCTCGGAGCAGAAGTAGCGGGTCTGGCCGGCGTAGTCCTCGCGCGCGGCCGCGGCGTCGGCGTCGATGATCATGCCACAGACGGGGTCGGTGACCTGGCGCATGGGCCCTCCTCCGGATAAAGGTGTCGCGAGAATGGTTCAAGTACCGTTCCGCGGCGTGGCGGGCTCGAAGCGTGCAGGCGGGCGGCGCGGACGACGGGGAGCGGTGCGGGGTCCGGAGCGGGGCGAAACCGAGAGGGGGACCGGGGATGCGGAGCGAGGCGTGGGGCGCGGCGTTCGGGGCGCTGGTGACGCTGTGGGGCGGGGCGGCGGCGGGGCAGGCGCGCGCGCCTGCGGAGGTGCCGCCGCGGGTGGTGACGCCGCCGTCGTTCGACAGCGCGGTGGCGCGGGGGACGCGCACGCGGACCGGGGAGCCGGGCGCGCGGTACTGGCAGAACGGCGCGGACTACGACATCACGGCGCAGGTCACGCCGGCGGACTCGACACTGCGCGGACAGGAGCGCGTGACGTATCGCAACGGCTCGCCGGAGACGCTGCGCGCCGTCGTCTTCCACGTGTACCAGAACCTGTTCGCGCCGACCGGGGCGCGGGAGACGCCGACGCCGGCGGTGACGTCGGGGATGGTGCTCGAGGAGGTGCGCGAGAACGGCCGGGTGGTCGGGCTGCCGGACAACATCGTCGGGGCGAGCCGGGACTCGACGGCGGCGCGCGAGTACGGCACGCTCCTGATCGTGCCGCTGGCGACGTCGCTCGCGCCGGGAGCCACGGCGACGTTCGACATCCGCTGGCGCTTCAAGATCCCGGGCGCCTGGGCGCCGCGCATGGGGATGCAGGACCCGACCACGGCGCAGGTCGCGCAGTGGTACCCGCAGATCGCGGTGTTCGACGACGTGAACGGCTGGGATGCGCAGCAGTACACGGGGACGGGCGAGTTCTACCTCGACTACGGGCGGTTCCGCTACAGCGTGACGCTCCCGGCGGGGTTCATCGTCGGGGGGACGGGGACGCTGCAGAACCCGGACTCGGTGCTGAACCCGGCGACGGTCTCGGTGCTGCGGCGGGCGGCCAATGCGACGAACGTGGTGCACGTGCTCGGGCCGACGCAGCTCGGAGCCGGCCGGGCGACGAAGGGGGCCGGCGGAACGCAGCTCACGTGGACGTTCGTCGCCGACTCGGTGCGCGACGTCGCCTTCTCCTTCAGCGACCACTACCTCTGGGACGCCACGAGCGCCGTGGTGGATCCGGCGACGCGGCGGCGGGCGCTCGTCCAGGTGATGTACCGGCAGGGCGCGCCGCTCTACGACCAGGCGTGGCGCATGGTGCAGTCGGCGCTGGAATCCTTCTCGCGCCGGCTGGCGCCGTACCCGTACCCGCAGATGACGCAGACCGAGGGCGGCTCCGGCGGGATGGAGTACCCGATGACGGTCTTCGTGCAGGCCTACCCGGAGCCGTACCGGATGGACGAGGTGACGGCGCACGAGATCGGGCACGAGTGGTTCCCGATGGTGGTCGGCAGCAACGAGACCCGCTACGGCTGGCAGGACGAGGGGCTGAACACGTTCGACACGTTCTTCGCGACCGACGACTTCTTCCGCGACACGCTCCAGGGGCGCGGGCTGGAGGAGGCGCAGGCCGGGTACATCCGCTACGCGCGGCGGAGCGAGGAGCCGCTGGTCATGATGTCGCCGGCGAACGCGTTCGGCGTCGAGCCGCAGGCGGACTACAGCGTGGAGGCCTACGACAAGCCGAGCAGCGTGCTGTACGCGCTGATGCGGACGCTGGGCGAGGAGACGTTCTACCGGGCGTACCGCGAGTACATCCGCCGCTGGGCGTACAAGCACCCGACGCCCTACGACTTCTTCAACACGATGTCGAGCGTGTCGGGGCGGGAGCTGGAGCCGTTCTGGTTCCAGTGGTTCTTCACGGACGAGCGCCTCGACCAGGCGGTGAGCGCCGTGCAGCAGGTCGGCGACTCCGTCACGGTGACCGTACAGAACGTGGGGACCGTCTACGCGCCGATCGACGTGACCGCGCGGACGGCGGACGGGAAGAGCGTCGCCTGGCGGGTCGACGACACGGCGTGGTACTCCGGGCGCACGACGCTGACCACGACGCACGCGGTGAAGGGGCGGGTGGTGGAGGTGACGCTGGACGCGGCACGGAGCTACCCGGATGTGGAGCGGGGGAACAATGTCTGGCGGGGCGGTCCGTAGGCGCGGCGCGGAGCGCCGCGCACGCCCGCTGCGCGGACTGTCGCTCGCCTGGCGGCTCGCGCACGCTGGCGCTGTCGTCGCGCTTCGCGCGACGGACGCTTCGCTGCGCTCGCTGTCGCGCCCTCCGGGCGCGCACGCCGTCTGCGCGGCCGTAGCGGCGCTGCGCGCCGCGCGCCGGTGGATCGAGGCGGGGGGCGCGTGGCGGGAGCCGGCGCGCACGACTGGCGGCGTGTCAACGCCGCGGGCGCCACATCGGCGGTCCGTAGACCAGCGGGGGCGGCGCCACCGTGCGCAGCTCCGCTCCCTCAGGGGTCGCGACGTAGAGACCGCGATCCCGATAGAAGGCGACCAGCCGCGCGTTCGGCGACCAATGGAGCTGGGCCGCCCCCGCCAGGAACGCCGGTTGCGCCAGCTCGGAGCCGTCTGCGTTCACGAGGCAGGTCTGTCTCCCCCCAGTGCGATCCGAGTCGAACGCTAGTCTCCGGGAATCCGGCGCCCAGTGCGGGTATCGGTCCTCGGCGGGCGAATCGGAGACGTTCACCAGTACTCCATCGAGGCCGAGCACCATCACGTCGATCTGTCCACCGGCATTGGCGTCGAACGCCAGTCGCGATCCGTCCGGTGCCCACTCAAGCCAGTAGGGATCCTTGAGGCCCGTCCGTAGCGGCCTGAGCCCGGTGCCGCTCGGATTCACAAGGTAGATGCCGTGCTCCGTGGCGAATGCGATAACATCCCCGCGCGGCGACCACACCCCCTGACGTGCGGAGTCGCGCGCCAGGCGCGTGAGCCGCGAGCCGTCGGCCCGCCCGGCGACAAGCGCAATCTCCGCAGTGTGGCCATCGAAAGCGGTGAAGAGGACCGATCCACCGTCCGGCGACCATTCGGGGCCGATGATCACCGTCTGATCCGGATAGACCTGCTGCGGCGTTCCGCCATCCGCCGCCACGATCCAGATCCCTGGCTTCCGGTTCCGTCGGTAAGCCATGCGCTGGCCGTCTGGGGACCAGGCGAAGGTATATACGCTATCCCGAGGCGAAATCACCTCCCGCGGCGCCGACCCATCGACCGCGACACGGGAGATCCCGAGCAAGTCCAGGTTTCCCCCGGCCAGGTACGCGATCTGGTCCACCACGGTCGGTCCAGGCCCTGCCCCGGTTCCTTCCTTGCCGCAGCCGGCCGCCAGGATCGCGGCGATGCAGCAGAACAAGCGCGTTCGCATCCGACATGCTTCCAAGAAGTGTTTACGTCCGCGGGTGCATTCGCTCGATGCCATTCCGCGCTACACGGGACGAGCAAGGCCGACAATCGACGGCTCAACGTTCGGGCTCCGCGTGTTCCGGGCCGTTCATACGGATAATACGTGCTTGAGGTCGGCAACGGCGAGTGTCGGCGAGCCGCAGACGAGCGACGGCCAGCTATCGCCGCGCCGTTCGGCGCGCCGAACGGCGCGGCGATAGCGCCAGCGTCCGTGGCCGCAGGCCGCTGCAGCGAAGCGTGCGCGGGAGCCGAAGGCGAGCGACAGGCCGCTACGCGGGCGTGCGCGGCGCTCCGCGCCGCCAGGCGAGGTACACGGGCACGCCCAGCACCACCAGCACGAGCCCGGTCGTGGAGTAGAGCGGTTTCGCGATGAGCAGGATGACGGCGATCGCGGTCGTCGCCAGGAGGTAGAGCGCCGGTAGCACGGGGTAGCCGATCGCCCGATACGGGCGCGGCAGGTCGGGGCGCGTGAAGCGGAGGCGGAAGAGGGAGAGCGTGGTGAGCGCGTAGAAGACGAGCGCGGCGAAGATCACGTAGTCGAGGAGCTGGCCGTAGGTGCCGCTCAGCGTGAGGAGGCACGTCCAGGCGCCCTGCATGAGGAGCGCCTTGGCGGGGACCTCGCCGCGGACGGAGATCTCGGCGGCGGGGCGGAAGAAGAGGCCGTCGCGCGCCATGGAGTAGAGCACGCGGGCGCCGGCGAGGATGAGGCCGTTGATGCAGCCGAAGGTGGAGACGAGGATCGCGCCGGCCATGAGGTAGAGGCCGAGCCCGCCGTGGACGTGCTGGGCGAGGGCGGTGCCGACGCGGTCCTGCGGCGCGTGCTGGATCTCCGGCAGCGTGAGCGCCGAGAGGTAGGCCACGTTCGCGAGGACGTAGAGGAGCGTGACCGTACCGGTGCCGAGCGCCATGGCGAGCGGCAGGTTGCGGGACGGGCGGTGCACCTCGGCGGCGGCGAAGGTGACGTTGTTCCAGGCGTCGGAGGAGAAGAGCGAGCCGACGGCGGCGGCGCCGAACGCCATGACGAGCGCCCAGCCGACGGGCGCGCCGGCGAAGGGGTGCGCGAAGTTCAGGCGCCAGGCGGCGGGATCGCGGCCGTAGGTCAGGCCGACGAGGATCAGGCCGAGGAGCGCGGCCGTCTTGGCGACGGTGAAGATGTTCTGCACCCATTTGGCCTCGCGCACGCCGCGGATGTTGACGGCGGTGAGGAGCGCGACGACGAGGAGGGCGACGATGCGCTGCGCGGAGAGCCCGAGCTCGACCACGCCGCCGGGCATCGGCACCTTGCCGAGCGGGAGGAAGACGTCGGGGGAGAGCGACGGCACGAAGACGGAGAGGAAGCGCGCGAACGCGACGGCGACGGCCGCGATCGTGCCGGTCTGGATGACGACGAAGAGCGTCCACCCGTAGAGGAAGCCCCACATCGGGCCGAGCCCCTCGCGCAGGAAGACGTACTGCCCGCCGGCCTTCGGCATGGCCGCGGCGAGCTCGCCGTAGCTGAGGGCGCCGAGGAGCGTGATGACGCCCGTCGCGAGCCAGACGAGGAGCAGCCAGCCGGCGGAGTTCATCGTGCGGGCCATGTCGGCGGAGACGATGAAGATCCCCGAGCCGATCATCGCGCCGACCACGAGCATGGTGGCGTCGAAGAGCGAGAGGCGGGGGCGGAGCGCCGGCGCCTGCGCGGCCACGGTCCGTGCCTCGATGGCCGTCTTCATGGTGCGTCCTCTTCCATCTGGATCGAAAAGAGGCCGGGCGCCGCCGGGCGCCCGGCCTCTTCATCGAGTTCGTTGCGGTCAGTCGCCGGCTTCGGCGCTGAGCGCCGGGGCCGGCTCCGCGGCGACGAGGACCGGCGCGCCCACGCCTTCCGGCGCCGTCGCGGCTCCCTCGTCGAGCGCGCCCTCCCAGCGTGCCAACACCATGGTGGCCAGGCAGTTCCCGACCAGGTTCGTCGTCGTGCGCGCCATGTCCATGAGGACATCGACGCCGAGGATCATGGCCACCGCCTCGAGGGGCAGGCCGAACGAGGCCACGGTGCCGGCGAGGATCACGAGCGCGGCGCGCGGCACGGCGGCCACGCCCTTACTCGTCAGCATCAGCGTCAGCATCATGACGAGCTGCTGGCCGATGCCGAGATGGATCCCCGCCACCTGGGCGCAGAAGACGGACGCCACCGCCAGGTAGAGCGTGGTGCCGTCGAGGTTGAAGGAGTACCCCGTCGGCAGCACGAAGGCGACGATCCGGCGCGGCACGCCCATCCCCTCCAGCACCTCCATGGCCCGCGGCAGCGCCGCCTCCGAGGACGTGGTGGAGAACGCGATCAGCGCCGGCTCCTTGACCGCCGCCAGGAAGCGCCGGAGCGGCACCTTTCCGATCTTCGCGACGGGGATCAGCACGGCCAGGATGAAGACGACGAGCGCGGCGTAGAGCGTCAGCACCAGCTTCCCCAGCCCGAGCAGCACGCCGAGCCCCGACTGTCCGACCGTCACCGCGATCGCCGCGGCGATCCCGATCGGCGCATAGGCCATGACCATTCCGGTGAACTTGAACATCGTCTCGGCCACGCCCTCGAGCACCCGCACCACCACCTGCCGGTGCTCCGTCTTCACCCGCGCCAGCGCCAGCCCGAAGAGGATCGACCAGAAGACGACCTGGAGCACCTCGTTGCTCGTCGCCGCCTCGAAGAAGCTCTGCGGCACCAGGTGCTCGAGCACGGCGCCGAACGACGTGTGCTTCGTCGCCAGATCCGAGACCGCGGTGGCGGAGCCGGTGACCTGCAGCCCGACCCCCGGCCGGACGACATTCACCACCGCCAACCCCACGAACAGCGCGAGCGTCGTGACGACCTCGAAGTAGATGACCGACTTCAGGGCGAGCCGCCCCACCTTCTTCAGGTCATCGCCGTGCCCCGCGATCCCCACCACCAGCGTGGAGAAGAGGATCGGCACGATGATGCTCTTGATGGCCCGGAGGAAGATCGTGGAGAGCGGCTTGATCGAGACCGCCGCGGTCGGGAAGTAGTAGCCGAACGCGACGCCGACGACCATCCCGATGAGGATCCATTGGGTCAGCGAGACCCGACGCAGTCGCTGCCACATACGCTCTGGGGTTCGGGGTAAGGTGTGGGGCCCTCGCCCGGGACCACCGCGCCGACAGCGGAGTCCGGGAGCCGTCGGGGTCCTGGCGCGGCCTCGCCGCAATGTCCGCCGACGGGTTTGTGGAAGGAACGGCGAAAGGTCGCGGTAAGATTCGGAAAATTCAAGGCCTGCGAGGCCGTTGGCATAGTCAGACCGGCCGCGCGCCGGCCGCGGCGGACGTCTCCGGGTGGAGCGGGACAGTCCGGCGTGCGGAGTGGCGACTGGCGCACCCGCGGCGGCGGCGAACGGCCATGTCCTTGCAACCGTAGCTCATTTGCCAGACACAAGTTACGGCACATGAACGGAGGTATGGGCATGCGTGGGATTTCGACGGCGGTCCGCTGGCTCGCGCTCGCCTGCGCGGCCGCGCTGCTGGCGGCGTGCGCCGCGGCGGTAGGCGGCGCGGCGGGGGCCGGCACGGCGCTATACCTGACGGATCGGGGCGCGAAGACGACGGTGATGCAGCCGCTCTCGCAGGCGGAGCGGCGGACGACGGCGACGTTCTCCCAGCTCGGCATCACGCCGACGAAGACGGAGACGGAGCCGGGCGAGCGCGAGTACCACGGGGTGAAGGGGGACATGGACGTCAAGGTGAAGCTGAAGAGCGAGGGCGCGAATTCGACGGAGATCGAGGTGCTCGCGCAGAAGAACGCGGTGCAGTGGGACAAGGATTACGCGAAGTCGGTGCTGGAGCGGATCGTGGGCCACGGGTGACCGGGGTGGGCTAGCCGTTTCGCAAATTCTTGCTGGCGAGCGTTTTGCGCGGGGCGGGTCCGCTGGGGACCCGCCCCGGCGGCCGGGCGCCGTGCAGCTGGACGCGCCCAGGAGGTCGCCGTAGCCGGGACGTTCCAGCGCGGGTGACGTATGAGGATCCGATCGGGCCGCCGCTCCGTCGCCGCCGTCGCGGCGTGGCTTCCACCGGCACTCGCATGGGCGCGCCGCGGTGCGGTGCGCGCGGGGCGGCGCCGTCCGCACGCCGCGGTGGTGCCGCTCGCGCTGGCGCTCGGGGCCACGTCGTGCACGGCGGAGAGCGAGCCGTTCGATCCGAAGCCGGGGCCGACGGTGTCGATCGCGATGACCGTCGGCGCGTTCCGCCCGGCGGTGGACACGGTCGAGGTGGGATCGCGCGTGATCTGGGAGAACCAGAGCGACCAGAGCCACACGGTCACGGCGGACGAGGGCGCGTTCGACAGCGGCCCGGTGGGGGTGGGCGACACGTTCAGCCGACCCGTGGTCGAGCCTGGTACGATCTCCTACCGCTGCAACTTCCACCACGGGATGACCGGGACGCTGGTGGTCCGGGCGCGCGAGGCGGATCGACGTTGAGTCGGATTCGTCGTCGCCATCGCCTCCGCACGCGCGTCCGCCTCCGATACCGCCGGGGGCGGAGCCGGGCGCGGAGGCGGAGGCGGGAAAGACCGAACGGACCTCCCGGGTCCGGAATCAGGACGAGGTGCGGCGGGCGCGGCGGGCGAGGCCGAGCGCGATGGCGCCGGTGAGGAGCAGCGCGAGCGCGTCGATCCAGCTCGGCTCGCTGCCCTTCGACTCGGCGGTGGCGGCGGCCGCGTGGTGCGCGGCGGCCGCCGGCGGCGCCGTCCGGATCGAGTCCTCGCGGGCGACGAGCGCCCTCCTCGCCGAGTCGGCCAGGAACGCCGCCACGAACTTCGCGTAGGCCTGCGGGAAGACCGCGACGTGGTAGTGCGGCGGGCGCTTCTCGCGCGTCACGTCGAGGAGCCCCTTCCCCTCCAGCGTGAGCAGCGCGCCCTCGAGCCAGGAGCGGCACACGCCGCTGCCGCTCCGGCGCAGGTCCACCGCCATCCCGGCCGGGTGCACCGACAGGTCGCTGGCGTTGCGCGGCTGCCGGTCGAGGGGGCGCGTCGCGCTGGTCACGACCAGCGGCTCGCCGCAGCCGGTCCGGTAGTGTGCCGCGAGCCGCTCGACGAACGTGAGGATCTCCGGCCGCGCGTAGGGGAACGACGCGCCGACGACGCTGTAGTCGCCGTTCCCCGGGAGCGGCACGAGTCGCCCCTTCTGCACCCATTCCCGCACCTGCGCCGGGGTGCGCACGAACGTGAAGTCGTTCTCGCGGGCGATGGTGTTCTGCCGGATCATGGAGCCGTGAGAACCGCGGAGCGTCGGGGTGGACGCGGCCGCGGCGGCGGGCACCGCGAGCAGGGCGAGGACGAGGGCCGCCCCGGGGGTCCGTCGCATGATGCACTCCGTCGTAGAGCCTTGGCGGGACGCCCGCCGCGCCAGCGACGACGCGGCGGCCGACCGTCTATCTGGTTGGTACGTAGAGCACTACAGGAAAGTGGGTCGCGAGGTTCCGGCGGGTGGCGAGCGGGGTGGCAGAAGCCGCGTCGGGCCGGCGCGCGGAGCGGCCGGCCCGACGGGTACGCGTTCCCTGGGATCGATCCGCGCCCGGGCGCTACGCGCCGCGCTGCTCCAGCGGCACGTAGTGGCGCTCGTCGGCGCCGACGTAGATCTGGCGCGGCCGGGCGATCTTCTGCTCCGGGTCCTCGAGCATCTCCTCCCACTGGGCGAGCCAGCCGGCGACGCGCGGGATGGCGAAGAGGACCGGGAACATGTCCACGGGGAAGCCCATCGCCTGGTAGATGATGCCGGAGTAGAAGTCGACGTTCGGGTAGAGCTTGCGCGAGACGAAGTAGTCGTCCTCGAGGGCAATGCGCTCGAGCTCGACGGCGACGTCGAGGAGCGGGTTGCGGCCGGTGACCTCGAAGACCTGCGGCGTCAGCTCGCGGAGGATGCGCGCGCGCGGGTCGTAGTTCTTGTAGACGCGGTGGCCGAAGCCCATGAGGCGGAACTCGCCGGCCTTGACGCGGCGAACGTACTCCGGGATGCGGTCGACCGAGCCGATCTCCTGGAGCATGCGCAGGACCTGCTCGTTGGCGCCGCCGTGGAGCGGGCCGTAGAGCGCGGCGGCGGCGGCGGAGACCGAGACGTAGGGGTCGGCGTGCGAGCTGCCGACGTTCCGCATCGCGCTCGTGCTGCAGTTCTGCTCGTGGTCGGCGTGGAGGATGAAGAGGACGTTCAGGACGCGCTCGAGGGTCGGGTTCGGCTGATACTTCAGCTCGGTCGTCTTGAACATCATGTTCAGGAAGTTGCCGGCGAAGCCGAGCTCGTTGTCCGGGTAGGCGTAGGGCATGCCGACGCGGTGCCGGTAGGCGAACGCGGCGATGGTCGGCATCTTGGCCACGAGCCGGACGATCTGGCGGGCGCGGATCTCCGGGTCCGCGATGTTGCGGGCCTCCGGGTAGAACGTCGAGAGCGCGGCGACCGTGCCCACCAGCGCGCCCATCGGGTGGGCGTCGTAGTGGAAGCCGTCCATGAACTTCTTGATGCTCTCGTGGACGAACGTGTGGTGCGTGACCTCCCAGATCCATTGCTTGAGCTGCGGCGCCGTGGGCAGCTCGCCGCGCAGCAGGAGGTACGCGACCTCGAGGAAGTTGCTGCGCTCGGCGAGCTCCTCGATCGGGTAGCCGCGGTAGCGCAGGATGCCGCGATCGCCGTCGATGAACGTGATGGCGCTCCTGGTCGAGGCCGTGTTCATGTAGGCGGGGTCGTAGCTGAGCAGCCCGAAGTCGTCGGGATCGGCCTTGATCTGGCGCAGGTCGGCGCCCCGGATGAACGAACCGTAGTCCGGGTAGACGCCGTAGCCGATCGGCAGCTCGTACTGCTTGCCGGTGCGGTTGTCGATGATCGTCAGTGTATCGGGCACGAAGGCCTCCCAGGTGCGAGGGTTGCGCCCGAGAATGTACGCGCGGGAGGCGAAATCGGCGAGAAGCGGGCCGGCGCGTCCGGGGCGGCGGAGCGGCGCCCCGTCCCCGCCGGGGCGCGCCCGGGCCGATGTTCGGCCGGCGTCACAGCTTCTTCACGCGCATCCGGGCGACGTCGCCCAGGAAGCTCACCTCGGGGCCGCCCAGGATCTCGTCGCGGAGCGCGCGCGCCTCCTCCCTGTCCCCGGCGCGGCGCAGCGCCTCCGCGACGAACGCCTTGCCGATCGCGTCGTCGCTCACACGATACTTCAGCTCGGTCTGGGCGGTGGGGACATCGTCCGCCGCGGCGGCCACGATGGCGTTGACGACGTGGGAGAACGACTTGAGGTCCGCGCTCCCGCGGGCGGCCGCGCTGGCGAGGAAGCGGGCGGCGGCGCGCGCCTCGGCGACGTGCCCCGCCCCCGCGTGGGCGATCGCCGCGAGCCCGGTGACGCGCGGATCGTCCGGCGCGATCCGCGTCGCCTGCTCCAGGTCCGCGTCGAGCGCCCGCCAGTCGCCGCCGGAGCCCTCCACGACCGCCATGAGGGCGTGGGCCTGCCCGGCCTGGCTGCGGTTCGCCGCGGCGTCGGCGAGGCGCGCGGCCTCCACGAGGGCGGCCAGCGCCGGCTTGCGGTTCCCCTCGAGCAGGTGGCTTCCGGCGCTGCGCACCGCGAGGTCCCAGCGGGACGCGGCGGGCGAGCGGTCGATGGCCTGCTGCCAGGCGGCGCGCGCCTCGGCGTACCGCCCCGCGAGCTGCCTCACCTCCGCGATGCCGGCGTACGCCCGGGCGTAGTGCGGCGCCAGCTCGAGGCTCTTCTGGTAGTGCTCGAGCGCCTCGTCGTAGCGCTTCGACCATTGCAGCAGCTCGGCGTAGGAGGCGTGGGAGTGCGGGTGGCCCGGTGCGAGGCGCACGTACTCCTGCGCCTCGTGCATCGCGGCATCGCGGTCGCCGGCGTCCCGGAGCGCGTAGGCGAGCCGGTTGCGCGCGGGGGCGAAGTCGGCGAAGCGCTGCGCGACCGCCTTGAGGGCCTGGACGAGCGCGTCCGGCTCGGTCTCGAGCGCGGCGAGCGCGAGCGCGAAGCGCGGCTCGGCCGGCGCCAGCTCCGTGAGCGACCGGTAGAGCGCGCGCCGCTCGGCGGAGTCGTCCGAGCGCCAGGCCAGGACCTCGAGCACCTCCACCGGGGGGCCCGCCGCCGCCTCCGCCACGGCGCGGTCCAGCTCCGCCGCGCGCTGCTCGGCCGTGAGGCCCGGCGCGACGACGGCGTGGAGCGCCCGCGCCAGGCCGTACTTCGGGTCGGCGGCGAGCGCCTCCTCGAGGCGCTCCGCCGCGCGGGCGTCGAAGCCGTTGCACGCGTCGTCGAGCCCGGCGGTGAAGCGCGAGCGCGCCTCGTCGGAGGTGGTGCCGAGCACGCGGGCCGGGGCGGCCTTCGCGGCCTGGGCGGGGGCGCGGGCCGGCGCGAGCGCGAGCGGGAGGAGCAGGGCGACGAGGACGGGGAGCGGCCGGAAGCGAGGCATGCGGCCTCCTCGGGGCTGGGTCGCCGCGCCGGGCGACCGGCTCGGGTCCGCGACGGAGGGCCGGTCGCGCGATCGCGCGCCGGCACGTCACGTCGAACCGAAAAACGGCTCGGCGGCCGGGCTGGGCCCGGCCGCCGATGGCAAGCGTTGCTGCTGTAGGGAAAGAATCGCCCGGCGGAGGACCGGAGGGCTGGATCGTGCGCCACGCCCACGATGGGCGTGCGCTCGCCGGGGGGCAAGAGCGCCGCGGCGGCACGGAGCCGGGTAGGCCGCGGCGGGACCGCGCCGCCCGCCGATCCCGGCGGGACCGCGCCGCCCGCCGCTACCGCGCGCTCACGACCTCGCGCGCCTTCGGCTCCAGCTCCTTCAGCTTCGCCTCGTAGAACTCGAGCCGCGTGCGCTGGTCGGCGCTGGGCGCGCCGACCCAATCGGAGACGTCCGCGTAGAGCCGCGCCAGCCGGCTCTGCAGCTCGAGCACCGGGTCGGCCACGGCCTTGACGCGGCGGGCGGCGTCCGGCGCGAGCGGCGCCGGCGGGGCGGCGCGGACGTCGTCGCCCGGCTCGTCCTCGTCGGACCGCGGCGCGGGCTCGCCGAGCGCGGCGCGGGCGCGCTCGGCCGCCGGCGCGATGCTCGAGGCCAGGAGCGTGGCGCCGCGGTACGCCTCGGCGATGCGGTCGAGGAGGGCGCTCCAGGCGACGCGCTCCTCCGGCGAGGGGCGGATGCGCGGGTCGTCGCGGACGTCGACGCGCTGCTCGTAGGGGCGGCCGTCCACGGTGAGCCGGACGGTGTAGGCGCCCGGCGCGACCCACGGACCCTCGGGGCGGCGGCGCGCGCCCGGGAGCGCCGGGAGGTCGTCGCGCCGGAGGTTCCAGACGACGCGGTTGATGCCGGCGGCGCGCTTCGGCCGCAGGTGCGCGACCTCGGCGCCGCCGGCGTCGAGCACCGCGAGCGCGACGGTGCCCGAGTCCCGCGCCGCGGCCAGCCAGTAGTCGATGGTGGCGCCGGCAGGCGGGTTCGCGCCGTGGAAGATCATGTCGCCCGTGTGGGCCTTCTCGGCGTGGTAGCGGACCTGGGCCGCGGGCTGGATCGTGAAGAGGTGCGCGTCGGAGGCCAGCACCTCGGGCGTCAGCTCCTGGATGGCGTTCACGTGGTCGAGGATCCAGACGCCGCGGCCATGGCTGGCGAGCACGAGGTCGTTCTCGCGCGGGTGGATGACCAGGTCGTTGAACGCGACGACGGGCATGTTCGACTTGAGCTGCGTCCAGTGCGCGCCGCCGTCGAGCGAGACGAAGAGCCCGAGCTCGGCCGCCAGCCACAGCACGTTCGGGTTGCGCGGGTCCTCGCGCACCGTGCGGAGCACGCGGCCGGCCGGCAGGTCGCCGGTGACGGACGTCCAGCTCCGGCCGGCGTCCGTGGTGCGGTACAGGTAGTTGCCGTAGTCGTCGCTCCGGTAATTGTTGAAGACGACGTAGGCGGTGGCGGCGTCGCGGCGGGACGGCTCGATGCCGGAGACCCAGGCGCCCTTCGGCAGCTTCGGGAAGCGGGTGCGCAGCTCGGTGAACGTCTTCCCGCCGTCCCGCGAGACGCGGATGTCGCCATCGTCCGTGCCGACCCAGAGCACGCCCGCCTCGACCGGCGACTCGGCGATGATCGTCACCGTCGGGTAGTACGGCGCGCCGTCGTCGAGGGAGGGGACGGAGTCGTGCGGCGGGACGCCCATGATCTTCAGCGTGCGGCGGTCGACCCCGGTGGTCATGTCGCCCAGGTCGGTCCAGGTCTCGCCCTGGTCGACGCTCTTCCAGAGATGGTCGGTGCCGGCGTAGAGCGTGGCATGGTCGTGCGGGGAGACCAGGTAGGCGCCGTCCCAGTTGCCGGGCGCCATGGCGTTCAGCAGCTCCGGCTCGGGCGTCTTCGTGAACCACGCCTGGAAGTTGCGCCGCGCCTCGATGGCGCCGTGCGGGTCGCCGGGGCGGATGTCCTGCACCTGGCCGGTCTCGCGGTCCAGCTTGAGCAGCCCGAGGAACTGCGACTCGGCGTAGACGGTGCGGCCGTCGACGGTGTCCGGGATCGAGAGGAAGCCGTCGCCGCCGCAGGTGCGCGTCCAGTCCTCGTTCAGCACGCCCTCGCGCCGGTACGTCGCGCTCGGGCCCATCCAGCAACCGTTGTCCTGCAGCCCGCCGTAGACGTTGTAGGGCGTATCGTTGTCGACGCGCACGTGGTACCACTGCGAGACGGGGAGCGAGGCGACGAAGAGCCAGGTGCGCGCGCGGTCCCAGGAGATGCCGATGCCGCCGTCGTCGCCCTTGATGACGTGACGCGAGTCCCGCGGGTCGACCCAGAGGATGCGGTCGTCGCCGTGGAGCGACTGGCGCGCGACCTTGAACGTCTTCCCGCCGTCGTCGCTGTAGGAGAAGGTGTTCTCCATGTAGATGCGGCGGTCGTCGCCCGGGTCGACGAGGATCTGGCTGGCGTACATGGGGCGCGGGTTCCAGTCGCCCATGTGCGTCCAGCTCTCGCCGCGGTCCTCGGAGCGGAAGACGCCGGCGTCGGGCGCGCGCCGGACGTACGCCGTGGACGCGTTGTAGCGCCACCCCTTCTCGACCGAGACGTAGACGATGCGCGGGTCCTTGCGATAGATGCTGATGCCGATGCGCCCGTACTCGCCGGAGGGCAGTCCCTTCGTCAGCTTCCGCCACGTCTCGCCGCCGTCCGTGCTCTTCCAGAGCGCGCTCCCCGGGCCGCCGCCGTTGAAGCCGAACGGCGCGCGCCGCCGCTGGTAGCTGGCGGCGTACATCGTGTTCGGCTCCTGCGGGTCGATGGCGACGTCGACGACGCCCGTGTTCTCGTCCACCGCCAGCACGCGCTTCCAGCTCTTGCCGCCGTCCGTCGTCTTGTAGAGGCCGCGCTCCGGGTTCGGGCCCCAGAGGTGCCCCATCCCGGCGACGAAGACGATGTCCGGGTTCGTCGGGTGGATCGCGATCCGGCCGATGTGACGCGTCTCCCGGAGGCCCATGTTCGTCCAGGTGCGGCCGCCGTCCGTGGACTTGTAGACGCCGTCGCCCCAGGAGTTGCTCTGCCGGCTGGCGCGCTCACCCGTGCCGACCCACACGATCGACGTGTCCGTCTGGCTCACCGCGATCGCGCCCACCGAGTGCGTGCCGCCGTCCGTGAACACCGGCGCGAACGTGACGCCGCCGTTCACGGTCTTCCAGACGCCGCCCGTGGCCGAGGCGGCGTAGAAGACGGCCGGATCCGTCTCCACCACCGCCAGGTCGACGATGCGGCCGCTCATGTTCGCCGGTCCGATGTTGCGCAGCTCGAGGCCGGCGAACGTGGCCGGGGTGAGCGTGCGTTGCGCCGCCGCGGGCGCTGCGGCCGCGAGCAGCATCGGGATGGAGGCGACGAGGGCGTACGCGGCCCTCCGGCGGAGCGTCGTCATCGGGGTCCTCTGGCCGGCGGGGAGACGGTTCGGAGCGAGGCGATAGAGTGCCGTGCGGGCGCGGCGGAAGGCAAGGCCCGCTCAGGCCGGCCGGTCCGCCGGCTCGGGCACCGCGTCCCGGGCCGGCGGGCCGGCCCGCATGCCGCGGCGGAGCGCAAACCCGCCGATCGTGGCGGCGAGGAGCGAGGCGGTCAGGATGCCGACCTTCGCGGCGTCCAGGCCGGCGCCTTCCCCGAGCGCCAGCCCGGCGATGAAGAGCGACATCGTGAAGCCGATGCCGGCGAGCCAGCTGACGCCGCGCAGGTTGCGCCAGCTGACGCCGCCGGGGAGCGCGCCGAGGCGCAGGCGCACCGCGAGCCAGGAGAAGAGGAGGATCCCGATGGGCTTCCCGAACGTCAGGCCCAGGATGACGCCGAGCGTGACGGGGTGCCGGAACTCGTCGAGCCCGATCCCGTGCAGCGAGACGCCGGCATTGGCGAGCGCGAAGAGCGGGACGATGAAGAAGGCAACGAAGCCGTGGAGGTCGTGCTCGATGCGCTGGAGCGGCGCCTGCGCCTCCTCGCAGGCGGCCTCGACCGCCTGGATCGCCCACTGCTGCTCCTCGTTCGAGGGCACGTCGTGGCCGCGCGCCTCGCCCGAGTGCTCGAACTCGTCGAGCGAGGCGCGGCTGCGCTCCAGGAACTCGCCGGGGTCGATGCGCGTGCGCGCCGGGACGGTCAGCGCGAGGAGCACGCCGGCGACGGTGGCGTGCACGCCGGACTCCAGCATGGCGGCCCAGAGGCCGAGGCCCAGGAGCGCGTACGGCATCGGCTTGCGGACCCCCAGCCGGTTCGCCGCCATGAGCACGACCAGGAACGCGCCGGCGAGGGCGAGCGCCCACCAGTGGATCTCGTGCGTATAGAAGACCGCGATGACGAGGACGGCGCCCAGATCGTCGGCGATGGCCAGCGCCGCCAGGAACACCTTGAGGCCGAGCGGCGCGCCCGGCGCCAGGAGCGCCAGCATCCCGAGCGCGAACGCGATGTCGGTGGCCATGGGGATCCCCCACCCCGCGGCCCCGGGCCCGCCGAGGTTCACCGCGGTGTAGATGAGCGCCGGCACCAGCATCCCGCCGAGCGCCGCGGCCGCCGGGAGCGCGGCGCGGCGGACGGACGCGAGCTCGCCGATCAGCAGCTCGCGCTTGATCTCGAGGCCGACGGAGAAGAAGAACACCGCCATCAGGCCGTCGTTGATCCAGTGCCCGAGCGACTCGGTCAGGCCGAAGCCCGGCGCGCCCACCGTCACCGGGGTTCGCCAGAGCTGGAAGTAGCTGTCCGCCCATGGGGAGTTGGCCCAGACCAGCGCCACGATCGTCGCGGCCAGGAGTACGAGACCGCCCGCCGACTCCATCGCCGCGAAGCGCTGGAACGGACCGAGGAGCCGCTCGATCGGTGTCGCCGTGCCCGCCGCCTGCGCTCGTGCCGCCACGCCATCCTCCTCCCGCGGTCTGTTCGCGGCGCCGGCGCCGGCGTCACGCGCCCCGGCCGCGTTGCGCGCCGCCGCCGGGGGCCGTCGCCGTGCGCCCCGGCGCCGGTCCGGCGCCCGGGTGCCTCGCGGCGCCCCGGCCCCGTGCGCTCCTACCCGCCGCCGCCGGCATCGTGCTGAGACTACGCTCGTCCCTGGCGCATCGCACGCCGCGGCCCCCTTTTCCCCACGGCGGTACGCATCATGAAGAATGGAGCCGCGGCACCACCGTGTCAGGCCCCACCGCGAGGAAAGCGATGCAGCCCGACAACTCCTGGGAGACACTGGTCCGCGAGGTCGCTGCCACACTGGTCCCGGAGGAGCGCGTGGCCGTGGTCGAGTGGGCGGCGAAGGCGCCGCCCTCGGCCCGGAACCGCGATGCGCTCCTCGACCGCGCGGCGCTCGAGCGCTTCGGCCGCGCCGCGGCCATCTTCGGCGCGCGCTTCATCCCGGCGTCCCGCGTCCTGGAGCTCGGCGACGCCGAGGTCGAGGCGATGCTCGACGGCAAGCGCGTCACGCGGCCGGTCCGGCTTCCGCCCGTCCCGGTCCGGCGCTCCGGCTGGGACACCGTCCGCATGGCCGTCGGCGAGGACGGGCTCGCGCGCGCCCGCGAGATCGTCGAGGAGGCGCGCCGGGCCGCGCTCGAGGACGCGCAGGCGGGCTTCGCCGACGCCGCGCGCCGCCTCGAGACGCTCGCGGCCGCACTCCCCGAGGAGGAGCGGGAAGAGGCGCTCGAGGACGCCGAGCGGCGGCTCGTCAACCCGGCCAGCTCGCTGCGCAAGCTGGAGAAGCAGCTGCGCCAGCACGTGCTGCGCGAGTCCGTCTCCGGGCGGGCGGCGGAGATCGGAAAGATCGCGCCCGCCGTCCGCGTCGTCGACACCGGCGGCTCGGTGCGCTTCGAGGCGGAGCGCGAGGTGATGCTCGACGTGGCCGGCGAGCCGCTCGCCGTCCGCCTCGTCGCCACGCAGTTCGGCGGCGACCTGGAGCGCCTCTTCCTCACCGGCGACGCGCAGGCGTTCGTCGATGCGGTCATGCCGGTGCTCGACGCGGAGCTGGACCGGATGGCGGCGGCCGCCGAGCAGATGGCGCTCGACGTCGAGAGCTACGTCGAGAAGCGCAAGCAGTGGCCGCTCTACGATCTGGCCGCGCTCCGGCGCATCGTGCGCGAGGAGATCGAGCGCGCCGACCCGCTCGAGCCGGACTCCGTGCTGGAGCGGATCCGCGAGCGCACGCGCCGGCTCGACTTCGAGGCGCGCGAGCGGGCGTACGTCCGCGAGATGGTGCACGAGCGCCACCTCGTCGCCTACAAGGACTTCTTCCCGAAGGCGCGGCAGCTCGACCGCGAGCTGACGTTCTTCGTCGGACCGACGAACAGCGGCAAGACGTGGCATGCGCTGAATGCGCTCGCGGCGGAGGAGTCCGGCGTGTACCTGGCGCCGCTGCGGCTGCTCGCGCTCGAGGGGCAGGAGGAGATCGAGGCGCGCGGACGGCGGGCGAGCTTCATCACCGGCGAGGAGCGCGACATCCGGCCCGGCGCGCGCTTCGTCGCCTCCACGATCGAGATGCTCAATCCGAACGAGGTCTACGACGCGGCCGTCATCGACGAGGTGCAGCTCCTCACGGACGAGGACCGCGGCTGGGCCTGGTGCCAGGCGCTCGTCGGCGTGGCCGCGAAGCGGGTCTTCATGACCGGCTCGCGCGATGTGGTCCCGCTCGTCCAGGCCATGGCCGAGTATCTCGACGAGCCGCTCGAGCTCGTGGAGCTCGAGCGCTTCACGCCGCTCGAGGCGCTCCCCGACGCGCAGCACCTCCGCCAGGTCGAGCCGGGCACGGCGATCATCGCGTTCTCCCGCCGCGATGTGCTCGGCCTCAAGGCGCAGCTCGAGCGGAAGTTCCGCGTGGCCGTGATCTACGGCAACCTCACGCCCGAGGTGCGACGCGAGGAGGCGCGCCGCTTCCGCTCCGGCGAGGCGCAGGTCCTCGTCGCCACCGACGCCATCGCCATGGGGCTCAACCTCCCGATCAAGACGATCCTCTTCTCCACGCTGAAGAAGTGGAACGGCAAGGAGGAGGTGATCCTCACCCCCGCGGAGACGCTCCAGATCGGCGGGCGCGCCGGCCGCTACGGCAAGTACGAGGAAGGCTTCGTCGGCGCGCTCCGCCCCGAGGACGTGCGCCGCATCCAGCGCGTGCTCTCCGAGGGCTTCGTCCTCAAGGACCGGCCTCTCGAGACGCGCGTCCGCCCCGGCGCCGACCACGTCGAGCTCATCTCCAGCGGCCTCGACAGCGACAGCCTGGCGCGCACGCTCGAGACGTTCCAGCGCGGCATGACGTTCGACTCGCCCATGCTCAAGCCCGGCGTCACCGACGACATGCTCAAGCTCGCGCAGATCATGGACCGCCACCCCGAGCTGCCCATGGCCGAGCGGCTGAGCCTGGCCGCGGCGCCGATCGACACCCGCAGCCCGTCGATCGTGGACGCGTACACCGAGTGGATGGACGCCTTCGCCCACGGCGAGCCGGTCGGCGTCCGGCCGCTGCCGCCGTGGTTCCGCAAGGCCGAGGTCGAGAGCGACCAGGAGCTCCAGGCCGCCGAGTACGAGGCCAAGAAGCTGACCGCCTACGCCTGGCTGGCCTACCGCTACCCGGACTATTTCCCGGACCTCGAGAAGGTCCAGAAGCAGCGCCGCGACCTCGACCGCTTCATCGAGCGCGGCCTCGCCCGCCGCAGCGCCGCGCGCCACTGCGCCGAGTGCGGCAAGCGTCTCCCGCCGCGCAGCCGCTACACCACCTGCCGGGACTGCTTCCGCCGGACGGCGTGAGGCGGGCGGACGGCGGCCGGACGGCCTGAGCGAGGCGGCCCGCCGCCGGGCACGCGCGCCCCGCCGCCGGGCACGCGCGCCCCGCCGCGCGCCGAAACCGGCGTTCGCCGCGGCGCGTACGGCCGCTCAGGGCCCGGTCGCCCGCCGCACCCGAACCCACTGCCGCCGTAGACTGGAGCGCGTCCCATGGAGTCGTTCTTCCGCGACCTCCGTTACGCGGTTCGCTCGCTCGCCCGCAGCCCGGGGCTGGTCGCGGCCGCCGTCCTCTCGCTCGCCCTGGGCATCGGCGCGAACACGACGATCTTCAGCGCCATCGACGTCTTCATCTTCCGGCCGCTCCCCTACCCGCACGCGGAGCGGATCGTCAACGTCTGGACGACGAACGCGTCCCGCGGCTGGCAATGGGCCCCGGCATCCATGCCGGACGCGCTGGAGTGGCGCGCGCGCGCCCACACGCTGGACGTGGCGCCCTCCTATGGCGCCACGTTCAACATGGGCGGGGAGCGGCCCGAGCGCTTCGAGGGCGCCCGCGTCGGCTGGAACTACTTCCGCGTGCTCGGCGTGGCGCCCGCCATGGGGCGCATCTTCCTGCCGGAAGAGGAGACGAAGGGGCGCGACCGCGTCGTCGTCATCTCCAACGAGCTCTGGCGGCGGCGCTTCGCCGGCGACCCCGGCATCGTGGGACGGACGCTGCTCATCAACGGCGAGCGGCACACCGTGGTGGGCGTGATGCCGCCGGGGTTCCGGACCGTCGGCGAGAGCGACGTGTGGGCGCCGCTCGGGCTCGACGGCAAGGAGGCACGCGATACCCGCTACGTCCGCGCGATGGCGCGGCTGCGGCCCGGCAGCACCTTCGAGGCGGCTCAGGCCGAGATCGCCGGCGTCGCCAGCCAGCTCGCCGCCCAGTACCCGGAGGACCAGGGCAACGGCGCCCGCATCGTCACGCTGCGCGACGACCTCTACGACGCCACGTTCCGGCGCGCCACCATGATCGTGAGCGCGGCCGTGCTCTTCGTGCTGCTCATCGCGTGCGCGAACGTCGCGAACCTGCTGCTGGCGCGCGCCGCGAGCCGGGAGAAGGAGATCGCGCTGCGCACCGCGCTCGGCGCCGGACGGCTGCGCCTGGCGCGGCAGTTCCTCATCGAGAGCTCGCTCCTCGGCCTCGCCGGCGGGGCGCTCGGCCTGCTCCTCTCCGTCTGGGGGATCCGCGGCCTCGTCGCCATCATGCCGCCCGAGTTCTTCGGCGTCGAGCGCATCGGCATCGACGGCCGCGTGCTCGCGTTCACCATCGGGATCTCCCTGGCGGCCGGGCTCCTCTTCGGCACCGCGCCCGCCATCCAGGCCGCCTCGCCCAACCTCAAGGAATCGCTCACCGAGGGCGGCCGCGGCGCCACCGTCGGCTTCCGCCGCGGGCGACTGCGTGCCGCCCTCGTCGTCACCGAGATCGCCCTGGCCCTCGTGCTGCTCGTCTCCGCCGGACTGCTCGTCAAGAGCTACCTCGGCATGCGCCGGACCGACCTCGGCTTCGAGCCCCGCCACGTGGTGACGTTCCGCGTCTCGCTGCCGCAGTCGACGTACGGCGACAGCACCCGCGCCATCGCCTTCTACGACCAGCTGCTCCAACGCGTCCGCGCGGTCCCCGGCGTCCAGGCCGCCGGCGCCTCCACGACCCTGCCCATGCGGGGAAGCAACAGCTCCACGTACTGGATCGACGGCCAGCCGGAGCCGCCCGACGCGGAAAAATCGCTCGTCCCGTTCCGCGTCGTCACGCCCGGCTACCTGGAGGCGATGCGCATCCGCGTCGTCCGCGGACGCCCGCTCACCGACCAGGACCGCACCGGCGCCGCCCCCGTCCTGGTCGTCAACGAGTCCTTCGCCCGGCGGCACTGGGCCGGCGGCGACCCCATCGGCCGACGCGTCGCCTTCACCGCCGGGGCCCGCGAGATCGTCGGCGTCGTCCGCGACACCCGCGACTTCGGGCCCGACGACGACGCGCCCGCGGTCGTCTACCTGCCCGAGCTCCAGAGCGGCGCCCGCACGCTCAGCGTCGCCGTGCGCAGCGACCGCGACCCCGGCTCCCTCATCCCGGCGCTGCGCGCCGAGGTCCAGGCCCTCGACGCCGACCAGCCGATCTACGACGCCGGCACCATGGAGGAGATCGTCGTCCGCAGCATCGCCGGCGATACCATCATGGGACGGCTCCTCTCCCTCTTCGCCGGCATCGCCCTCGTCATGGCGGTCATGGGCGTGTACGGCGTCATGGCGTACTCCGTCGCCCAGCGGACACGGGAGGTCGGCGTGCGCATGGCGCTCGGCGCCCAGCCCCGCGACATCGTCCGCCTCGTCCTGCGCCAGGGCACCTTCCTCGCCGGCCTCGGCATCCTCATCGGCCTGCTCGTCGCCGCCGGCGTCACCCGCCTCCTCGCCGCGTTCCTCCACGGCGTCAGCGCGTTCGACCCGCTCACGTTCGGCCTCGTCTCCGTGAGCCTGGCCGCCGCCGCGCTGCTGGCCAGCCTGCTCCCGGCGCGGCGCGCCACTCGCGTCGACCCGCTCGTCGCCCTGCAGACGGAGTAGCGCCGCGGCGCCGGCGCGGTCGGGCGCGCCCGCGGCGCCGGCGCGGTCCGGGGCGGCTGGTCTTCTCTTGACGTCCTCGCTATATTACCATCTGGTGAAACAGGAATGGACGGCGGCACGCCTGCCGCGACGAGGAGAGAGCATGGCCAACAACAACATCTTCGAGTTCACCGACGCGAACTTCGCCACGGACGTGGAGGGGAGCGAGGGGCTCGTGGTGGTGGATTTCTGGGCGCCGTGGTGCGGCCCGTGCCGGGCGGTGGCGCCGATCATCGAGCAGCTCGCGGCGGAGTACGCGGGGCGGGTGCGCTTCGGGAAGCTGAACGTGGACGACAACCCGCAGGTGGCGGCGCGGTACGGGATCCGCTCGATCCCGACGATCGGCGTGTTCAAGGATGGGGAGCCGGTGGACGGCGCGGTGGGCGCGCTGCCGAAGCCGATGCTGGCGCGGCTGATCGAGGGGCACCTGCCGGCGGCGGCGTGAGCGCGTGACGGGGTACGACCTGACGCCGGAGCTGCTGGAGCTGATGGCGGCGCGCTTCAAGGCGCTGGGGGAGCGCGCGCGCCTTCAGATCCTGGTGGCGGTGCGCGACGGGGAGCGGACGGTGACGGAGATCGGGGCGGCGACGGGGCTGGGCCAGGCGAACCTGTCGAAGCACCTCCAGCTGCTGCATTCGTTGGGGTTTCTGGCCCGTCGTCGGGAGGGGCTGCGGGTCTACTACGGCCTGTCGGGGGAGGATGTCTTCCGGCTGTGTGACGTGATGTGCGGGCGTCTGGCGGGGGAAGCGGCGGCGCGCAGTCGGCTGTTTCGATCGGACTGACGCCGGAGTTGGCGGGGGCGGACGCGTGATCCGCCTTGACATCGCGGGGCGCGGGCCGCATCGCTGGAGTGCGATGCCGGCCCGTGCCCCGCGTGGTTTTTCGAGGGGCTGTCCGGTGCGCGGCTCGAGCGTTTCGGGCTCCTGGTCCGGGACCTCGGCACTCCCCCCTGTTCCGCCGCACTTCTCTCCGGAGGTTCCGCCCATGCCCGCGCTCAAGATCCGCACGATCCACGACCAGGAGATCGTCCTCGAGCCCTCGCAGGTGGAGGGGCTGGCCTCGAGTCTCCGAGGCGACGTCGTGACGCCCGACTCGCCGGAGTACGACGGGGCGCGGAGCATCTGGAACGCCATGATCGACCGGCGGCCGGCGCTGATCGCGCGGTGCGCCGGGGTGGCGGACATCCTGGAGGCGGTGCGCTTCGCGCGGCAGCACCGGCTGCTGGTGTCGGTGCGGGGTGGCGGCCACAACATCGCGGGGAGCGCGCTGGCGGACGGCGCGTTGCTGATCGACCTCTCGCGGATGCGCTCGGTGCGGGTGGACCCGCAGACGCGCACGGCGCGGGTGGAGCCGGGCGCGACGCTGGCGGACTTCGACCACGAGGCGCAGGCGTTCGGCCTGGTCACGCCGCTCGGGATCAACTCGACGACGGGCGTGGCGGGGCTGGCGCTCGGCGGCGGCTTCGGCTGGACCAGTCGGCGCTACGGGTTGACGAGCGACAACCTGCTGTCGGCGGACGTGGTGACGGCGGACGGCGAGCTGCGCCGAGCGAGCGAGACGGAGAACCCGGATCTCTTCTGGGCGATCCGGGGCGGCGGCGGCAACTTCGGCATCGTCGCCTCGTTCGAGTTCCGGGTGCACCCCCTGGGGCCGAGCGTGCTCTCCGGGCTGGTGGTCCACCCGTTCTCGGACGCACGGTCGGTGCTGCGCCAGTATCGGGGGATCACGGCGCGGGCGCCCGAGGAGCTGACCTGCTGGGTCGTGCTGCGCAAGGCGCCGCCGCTTCCCTTCCTCCCCGCGGAGTGGCACGGCAAGGAGGTGGTCGTGCTGGCCCTGGCGTACGCCGGCGACCCCAAGGATGGCGAGCTGGTCGCGGAGCCGATCCGCGCCGTCGGCCACCCCATCGCCGACGTGGTGGGCGTGAACCCGTTCACCGCCTGGCAGAAGGCGTTCGACCCGCTGCTCGTCCCCGGCGCCCGCAACTACTGGAAGTCTCACGACCTGGCCGCGCTGAGCGACGGGGCCATCGACACGATCCTCGACTTCGCCGCGCGGCTCCCCTCGCCGCACTGCGAGACGTTCATCGGGCACCTCGGCGGGGCGGTGAACCGCGTGCGGCCGGAGGCGACGGCGTTCTCCCGGCGCGAGGCAGAGTTCGTCGTGAACGTGCACGGCCGCTGGGACACCGCGGCGGAGGACGCTGCCGGCATCGCCTGGTGCCGCGATCTCTTCAACGCCCTGACGCCGCACGCCACCGGCGGCGTCTACGTCAACTTCATGACGGCGGACGAGAGCGACCGGGTCCGCGCCGCGTACGGCGCGAACTACGACCGCCTGGTGGAGCTGAAGGCGCGCTACGACCCCGAGAACGTCTTCCGCAGCAACCAGAACATCCACCCGGCGGTGCACGCCTGAGGGTCCGTTCGTCCCTTACGGCCTCCGCGCCCGCGCCCGCCCCCGAACTTCCCGGGGACGGCGGCGGGCGCGGAGGCGGAGGCGACAGAACGGACCTGACGGATTCGGCAACACGCGCCCGCGCCGCGGCCGGCGCTACGGCGCGTTCCGCCACACCAGGTAGTGGCCGCTGCTGCGGTAGGACTGGTTGTACTGCTTCGGCAGGTAGTCGGCGAGGCCGTAGAGGTCGTCGGCGAGCGGGCCCTGGCCGTGGCCGTACGTGGCGGCGAAGACCTCGTCGCCCCACGCGCGGAAGCGCGGGTCGTGGGTCAGCAGGTACGCGTAGCCGTACGCGTGGACGACCGTCGCATTGAGCTGCCGCACCTCCCGCACGGTGTTCCGGTCGGAGCCGCCGGCCAGTTGCTCGCTCCCCCACGGACAGCTCGCGCAGTGGTTGGCGTAGTAGAAGCCGCGCCAGCGCAGGCCCGGCAGCTGCGCGACGCTGTCGGTGCGGAAGTCCTGCGTGTGCAGGTGCTCGACCGCGCGGACGATCGAGGATGCGACCGCGCCATCCCCCGTCATCCGGTGCACGGCGATGAGCCCGTCGAGGAGCAGCCCGACCATGAACGGCTCCTCGAAGTTGGTCTCGCCGGCGTCATCCCAGCGCCAGGAGCCGTCCGGCCGCTGCAGCCGCAGGTAGTAGCGCTGCGCCGCGGCGACCGCCTTCGCGCGGAACTCGGCGCGCACCGCCGGGTCGGGATGCACGGCGCCCAGCCAGGCGGCATACAGCAGCATGTACCCGCCATCCCTCACGCCGTAGTAGAGCCCATCGTAGTCCTCGCGCCGGCCGACCCAGGTGTCGAACTGCACGCGGGTGTACTCGGTGATCCACGGCCACATCTCCGGACGCCCGTCCAGCGCCCGCAGCATCAGCGAGCCGAGCGAGACGTTCCGCGGCGCCAGCGTGTTGCCGAAATCCCGGTTCGCTCCCTCCAGGATGTAGATGCCCCGCCACCAGGCGTCCGCCACGTCCCGGGCCTGCTGCAGCAGCCGCGCGTCGCCCGAGCGGTAGTACGCCAGGTACAGGCAGAGCCCGAGATCGTAGTACTGCGCGTTCAGGAACGCGTCCTCCTGGTCCGCGCTCACGATCGGCCGCTGCGCCACGACACCGGTCACCGAGCCCGGCCACCAGTCCTGCGAGAGCGTCAGCGACGAGTCGCTCTGGATGCTCGCCACCTGGTAGGCCAGGTACGTGCCGAGCGCCTCGTCGCGGATCAGCAGCGCGCCGCCACCCGCCAGCTCGCTGGAGAAGCGCGTGCCGGCGCCCAGCACGGTCCGCGTGCCGTGGTCGATGCTCAGCGTGCCGGTGACCGGCGCCACGCGCGGCACGGTCGGGAACGCGGCGCCGTGCACGAGCCCCCTCGCGATCTCGTTCTGGTCGAACCACGGCCACGGATTCGCCGCGCTTCCGGCCTTGAGCTGCGGGCCGAGGATGAACGCCACCTCCGGCGACGGATAGCTCACCAGCTCCGGGGTCGTGTCCGCGCCGGCCGGCCCGCCTGGCGTGGGCACCGTGGGAAGGTCCGGGTCCGTGATCCCGACGCCCCGGGTGACGGCGGCGTCCCGCGACACGCCACAACCGGGGAGAAGGAGTAGCGCGGCGATGGCGGCGCAACGCACTCGGCCCACGGGGAGACTCCTGCGCTGGAGAGCGAGACGGGCTTGATCTGCGGGTAGTGCCGGAGAACTCCCGGCGGTGCGACCGCGGGCGGACGGCGGGCGAGCCTCGCGGGCCCGGGGCGGCGCGTGGGCGAATATGTACACTGGCGGGGCGCGGCGCCATGGAGTTTCGCCAGATGTTTCTGGCACGGGCGGGCACGGGCCCCGGCCCCCGGCCCGGCCCCCGGCCCGGCCCCCGGGTTGCACGGGGGTGGGCCGGGTCGCGGCGGGGTGTGCGAGGTACGGCGGGTGTGCGGGTTGCGCGGCGGCCCCGGCCGGACCCCGCGGGCGCGGCTCGGAGCCATGGAGCGCACGCTCGTCCGGATCGCCCGGGCGAGCCCGACCAGCGGGGAGGGATCGTGGGGACGATCGGCGCGCTACAGCCCCGGATCCGGGTCGGCACGGCCGGCTGGTCGGTGCCGGCCGCGTGCGCCGAGCGCTTCCCGGGACCCGGCACGCACCTCGAGCGCTATGCCCGCGTCCTCGACGCGGCGGAGATCGACAGCATCTTCTACCGGCCGCACCGCCCGGCGACGCTGCGCCGCTGGGCGGAGAGCGTCCCGGCCGGCTTCCGCTTCGCCGTGAAGCTGCCGCGCGAGGTCACGCACGTGCGGCGGCTGCGGGACGCGGAGGGCCCGCTGGAGGCGTACCTCGGCCTGGTCGCCGAGCTGGGGGACCGCCTCGGCCCGCTCCTGATCCAGCTCCCGCCCTCGCTGGAGTTCGGGCCCGAGCCCGCGCGCTTCCTCGAGCGGTTCCGCGCCCGCTGGGCGGGCGCGGCCGCGGTCGAGCCGCGCCACGCCACCTGGTTCGCGCCCGCCGTGGACGCGCTGCTGCGGGAGCTGCGCATCGCGCGGGTGGCCGCCGATCCGCCGCGCCACCCGCGGGACGGCGAGCCCGGCGGCTTCCCGGGGCTGGCGTACTTCCGGCTGCACGGCTCGCCGCGGATGTACCATTCGGCGTATCCGCCGGAGGCGCTCGTGGGGTGGGCCGCGCGGGCGCGGGCGGCGGCCGCCGCCGCGGACGAGGTCTGGTGCATCTTCGACAACACGGCGGCCGGCGCGGCGCTGCCGGACGCGCTCCGCTTCCGGGAGCTGGCTTGCCGGCCGGAGGATGCGGGCTGAGCGGCCGCTCGAGGAGGGTGCGCGCCCGACCGATGCGCGGCGGCCCCGGAGCGCCGTCGCGCTCCGGGGCCGCGCGCCGCGTCCGGGCGGGCCGCTACGGCTTGTGGTGCCGCCCGTGCCGGTCGATCCGTGCCTTCGGCCGGACCAGGCGCTCGCCGCCGAGGTGCGTCCCGCTCACCAGCGTGCCGGTCGGATTCGTGATCGTGTAGCCGCTCGCCGCGCCCGGGTTCGCGCCGTAGCCCAGGTCCCGCAGCGAGGTGACCGTCATCTCGCTCAGCGGGTTGCCCGCCGAGTTGATGTAGCCGGTCATCAGCTCGTTGCCGAACACGCTCTCCCGCCAGTGGCCGTCGCGCGTGCCGGTGTCGCCGGTGTTCTCGACGGGCACGCCCGGCCGCGTGCCGCCCAGGTCGCGGTACCCGGCGATCCCGAACTGGCCCGTGAACGTGGGATCGTCCGTCCCCGCTCCCGCCAGCAGCCCCTTGTCCGTCCAGAGCGTCCCGATCCCCAGGACGTGCCCCATCTCGTGCAGCACCACGTCGTCCAGCGTGCCCCGCGTCTCCATCTGGCGCAGGTCCTCCACGTCCAGCTTCATGTAGCCCATGACCGGGAGCCCGTTGTCGCTCCGCACGTAGCACGGGCCCGACGAGCCGAGGACCTTCCCCGCGCCGTCGATCGGCACGAACTCGATGTAGATCACCAGGTCGTCCACCATCTCGTTGATGGCCGGCTGCGTCTGGAAGCACGCCCCCGCCGCCGCCTTCAGCGGGACGTCCACCAGGTCCGCCGTGATCACCTGCTGCCACCGCGCCACCGCCGCCTGCACCGCCTGACGGTGCCGGTCCGACGGGCTCGAGATCCAGCGGATGCCGATCGTGTACCCGCCTGCTGGCGACGTCGGCGCCGCCACCGCCACCGCGGTCGCCGTGAACCGGACCGTGCTCCCGCCCGCGCTCGCCACCAGCGCGTTCGCGCCCGGCTGCGCGCCCAGCGTCCACCGCCCCGCGCTCGCGATCCCGCCGGAATCCGTGACCGCCGTCCCCTGCCCCACCGAGCCGCCCCCCGCGGCCACCCGGAACGTCACCGTCACGCCGGCCGCCGGCTGGCCGCTCCGGTCGCGCACCAGCACCGCCGGCGGCGTGGCGACCGCCGTCCGGACCGTCGCCGTCTGCCCATCTCCGGCGCTCACCTCCAGCGCTCCGACCACCGCGGAGGCCACCGGCGGCGCCGTCGGGTTCGACGCGTCGCTGCACGACGCCGCCAGGCCCGCGAGCACCACGAGGGACGCGCGGAGCGCCGCGCGCTGTACGTTCGATCGCTTCATTACCGGGTTGCTTCGAGGGGGTCCCGCGGCATCCACCGCGGAGGCGCTTCCGGCCGGGGTGGAATCTAACGCATTGTCGCTACGTGCGTTATCCGCCACGGCTATACCGGGGGATGGCCCCCGGAGGTTCCCGCGGCGGGCGGCCGGGGTGCGCGGGCGGGCGGCCGTCCGGCGGCCGGGCGCCAGCCGACGGGGCGGCGGGGCGGCGCCGGAACCCGACCCGCGGGCGACGACTTGCAGCCCAGGGGACCATCGCTCCCGGAGGTGCGATGCGACGCTCGATCTCACGGCTCGCCGGTCTCGTGCTCCTCCTGCTGGTGGCCGCCTGCCGCCGGGAAGCCGCGGCGCCCGTGCGGCCGGGTCCACCGGCCGTCCCGCAGCTGGTCCTGGCGTTCTACTACCCGTGGTACGGCCGCCCCGACGGCCCGTCCGGCAAGTGGTACCACTGGAACCCGGCCACGCCGCGCCACAACTCCACGGACACGCCCGTCCTGGGGTGGTACGACTCCAACGACACGGCGACGGTGCGCCAGCACGTCCGCTGGGCGAAGGCGGCGGGGATCGACGGCTTCATCTCGTCGTGGTGGGGACCGACGTCGTTCGAGGACCGCTCGCTGAGAGTGCTGCTGCGGGTGGCCGAACAGGAGGGCTTCCGGGTCACGGCGCTCGTGGAGCACCCCGTCACGCAGGATCAGTTGCGTGACGACCTCCACACGCTGATCTCGGGCCACGCGAGCAGCCCCGCCTGGCTGCGGGTCGGTGGCCGTCCCGTCGTCCTCTTCTACGACCGGGTCATGCAGCGGTTCGGCCCCGACGACTTCCGGGCCGCGTTCGAGGGGACGGGCGCCTTCACGCTGGCCGACACGTTCGACCCGGTGAAGGCCGCGCCCTTCGACGGCGTCTTCGCGTACGGCCCGGTGCAGGATGTGCCGGCATACCTGCGCGACGAGCCGGCGACGCGGGACGCCCACCACGCGGCCGGCCGGATCTTCGTCGCGTCCGTGGTGCCGGGCTACGACGACCGCGTCATCCGCCAGCCCGGCCGGTTTCTCGACCGCGCCGGCGGCGCGCTCTACCGGAGCATGTGGGCCGGCGCGGCCGGCGCGGAGTGGGTGACCGTCACGAGCTGGAACGAGTGGCACGAGGGGACCGAGATCGAGCCGTCCGTGGAGTACGCCACGAGCTTCCTGGAGCTGACCCGGGTGCTGGCGGGGGAGTGGCGAGGGCGGTGAGGGAGGGGTGGGCCCGCCTGGTGCGGACCGGCCGCCTCGATCTCGTGTGCTTCGAGCCGGAGCCCGTCCTCACGTCCGCGGGCGGCCCCGCCTCCAGAAGTGTCACACGGAGGCACAGAGTCCACGGAGGCACGGCCACAGCCCGCCGCCAACACGCCGGCCGCCTGCGTACGCCGGACATGACATCGAAGGGAGGTGCGTCACCCCGGCGAGCCTCCGCCGCCCGGCAATCCTCTGAGCCCTCTGCGCCTCTGCGGTGAAAATCTCCCTTCCCGCACGCAGCCGCGCCCGCGAGCGCCGATGACCGCCGGGCTCGGGCTCCGCAGCCGCGGGGCCGGGCGCGTCACCGCTCGCCCGTCGCCGCCACGGGCTTGAGCGCGGCGGACGAGGGCTTGACGATGCCGACGTCGCCCTTGATGTCGAGCTTCGTGTCCAGCTCGGCGCTGCGCTTCTGGATGTCGGTGAGGAGTGCGCGCGCGGGCTCGCCGGTCAGCACGTACGGCTGCGAGAGCGTGGTCAGCTTCCCGGCGATCGGGACGAGCTCGACCTGCTTGATCCCCTTCCGGTCGAGCGTGAAGCGCGCCAGGTAGTTGTCCATCCAGTAGGCGTGGCTGTGGCCGAAGATCAGGTTGCCGAACGAGTAGACGATGACCTTGCCGTTGTAGACCTCCACGCCGCGCGGCACGTGCGGGTGGTGCCCGAGGATGATGTCGGCGCCCGCGTCGATCACCGCGTGCGCGAACTCGCGCTGCGCCGGCTCCGTCTCCTGGTGGTTCTCCGTGCCCCAGTGGAAGGAGACGACGACGTAGTCCACGTCCTTCCGCACCCGCTGGATGTCCTCCTTGATGATGCGCGGATCGAGCGGCACCACGCCGGACTTGCCGGTGTTCGCGAACGCGTCGGGTCCGACGTTCACGAACTGCGTGTAGCCGAGGAACGCGATCTTGAGCCCCTTCCGCTCGAGCACGAACGGGCGCCGCGCGTCCTCGAGATCGCGGCCGCCGCCGACGTAGCCGACGCCCGCGCGCCACAGGTTCCGCGTCGTCTCCTCCAACCCCTCCTCGCCGTCGTCGAACGCGTGGTTGTTCGCCACCGAGACGACGTCGATCCCGGCCCAGCGCAGCGCGTCCGCGAGCGTCGGGCTCGCCTTGAACGCGCCGGTCCAGCGGCCGCCGGTCGCCGCCGGGTTCTCGAAGTTCGCGAACGCGACATCCGCGCTCTGCATCAGCGGCGCCACCTTCTGGAGCGGGTAGCGCTGCTCCTCCTCGTCGGAGGCGAACTTCAGGTCGTACTCGATGTTGTTGCGGTCCCGCTTGAGCGCCGTGTCCGGGCTCACGCCGGTGGCGCGCAGGTAGGCGACGCTCTCCGGCGTGTTCAGGAACGGCACCTTCGGCCACTCTCCCTTCTTCAGGGAATCGCGGTCGAAGAACGCGGGGGCCGGCTTCAGCGTGCGCGACCAGTTGATGTCGCCCCCGGCGAGCAGCGTGATCTCCTGCGCGCCCAGCCCCGCGGCCGGGACGCTCGTGAAGGCCAGCACGGCAAGCAGCATCAACCGCTTCATTGGAGTGCTCCGAGCCAGAGTTCGGGGGAGGCGGCGGGCGCCGCGCGCGCCCGCCGCATCGAGGTGCTCTCCGTCGGGGTGGACGAGCTCTCGCATCGCCGCCTCAGGAGCGAGCGTTCGGGTTCGTCGCCAGCTCGTCCTGGCTGAGCGGGATGCAGCGGTCGCGGCCGGTCAGGAACGGGTCGTTGAAGCGCGACAGGTCCCAGAGGCGGCGGTCCTCCATCCACAGGACGATCTCGCGCTCGTGCCGCAGCGCCGCCATGGCGCTCGCCGCGTCCGCCGCGGTCACGGCGGCCAGCTTGTAGCTCGCGCGCTCGGCGTTCAGCTTCGCCATTCCGCCGGCCACGTCGCCGGCGCGGATCGCCGCCTCCGCCTCGATGAGCCGCATCTCGTCGTAGCGGGCCAGGTCGATGTCCGTGTCCATGGTCGGGTACTTCCCCTGGAGGTAGAACGGCGTCTTGCCGTCCACGCCCTTCTTCTTCGCGTCCGTCCACGGCGTGCGCGGGTCGTTGGCCGTGACCGCGAACGTGCCGTAGACCGAGAAGTAGGCGCGCAGCACCGACTCGTGGGAGACCCAGTTGTTCTCGCGGTCCGAGTTCAGCGAGTACTTCGCCTGCCACGCGTAGCCGTCGGGCACCTTCTGCGCGTCCGCGGCGGCGCCGGCGTAGTCGCCCATGTCGAGCCTGGCCTGCGCGCGCCCGGCGTACGCCGCGTTCGTCAGGATCGGGACCGTCGGGCCGGTCTGCTTCGCGGCCAGCGTGAGCGCGTTCGTGAACTGCTCGATCGCGCGCTGGAAGTGGACCTTGCGGTCGCCGGGGGCGCCGCCGTCGATCACCGACTGGCAGACGTTCTCGCCCAGCACCCGGTTCGCGTAGCCGGCCCACACGTACGCCGCCGTCGCCAGCGTGTCCGACTCGAACTTGTCGCCGAGCACGGTCTTCATGCGCTCGATCCCGTTCTCGGCCGTCCAGCGCGCGCGGTGCATCCCGGCCCACAGACCGTTCACGTGCTCCGGCCGGATCTTGCCGTCCTGCATGAAGAACTCGGCCTCGAACGCGCCGGTGTGCGTGATGTCGCCGCTGGCGATGCCCATGAAGTACGCCAGGTCGTCGAGCACCGCGGAGAGGTCCGCGCCCATCCCGATGACGAGCGGCCGCGTCGCCTCCGGCGAGTTCAGCGCGGCGTCCTCGATCGGGCCCGGGTTCGAGACCTTCAGATCGCACGCGCCGAGCAGGAGCGCAATGGCGAGGAGCGTGGCGGGGCGCCGACCGCGACCGGCGAGCCCGCGGGCGCCGGCGTCGCCGGCGCGCAGCTTGAGAGGCGTCATGGTCGATCTCCCCGTCAGAAGGTGACGTTCAGCTTGGCCAGGATCGCGCGGCGCGGCGGGAAGTTGTAGTAGTCGACCCGCCGGAACTGCTCCGTGCCCGTCGAGCCGCCGTCGTTCACCTCCGGGTCGAGCCCCGTGAAGTCCGTGATCTTGATCAGGTTCGTCCCGCTCACCGTCAGCGTCGCGCTCTCGATCGCGCGCGGGAGGAGCCCCTCCGGCAGCTTGTACGACGCGCTGATGTTGCGGAGCTTGAAGAAGTCGCCCGACTCGATCCACTGGTCCTCGCCCGTGAACTTCGAGAGGCACTTCGCGCGCTGCGCCGCCGTGAGCTGGGCGAGCCCGCTGGGCGTCGCCGCCTGCGCCTGGATCGCGGTGCACGCGGGCCAGAGGTTGCGCAGCGAGTTCAGGTACGCGGTCTCGTTCAGCACGTGGCCGCCCTTGTTCAGCTCGCCGAGCGCGCTCAGCGTCACGTTGTTCAGGAGCTGGATGTCCGTGTGCACCCCGAGGATCATCGTCGGGAGCGTGTTGCCGAGGTACTGCCCGTCCTCGAAGACCGGATCGGCCAGCGCGTCGGGGTTCGTCACCTTCCGGCCGAAGAACGACGGCGGCGCGTACCCCTCGCGCACCTCCGTCTTGTAGCCGAAGGAGATCGGCGCGGCGCCGCCCATGTCGCTGACCTCGCCGTGGTTCGTGGTCAGGTTCGCGCCGACCGCCCAGCCCAGCCGGGTCCCCGGCAGCACCGTCAGGTTCGTCGTCAGCTCCAGCCCATGGCTCTTCAGCTCGCCGACGTTGCGGACCTGCGAGACGTTGAAGCCCTGCGACGGGATCGGCTGGACCTGGAAGAGCGCGTTCTGGGTCGTGGCGTCGTAGTACGTCGCCTCGATGCTCAGGCGGGAGGCGAGCAGCGCGGCGTCGAAGCCCAGCTCGATCTCGCGGGTGCGCTCCGGCCCCAGCTCCGGGTTGCCGAGGTTGCGCGTCGTCACCCCGGGCTGGCCCTTCAGCCCGGCGATCGGGTCCCACGTCCGCACGGCGTCGAACGCACCCGGCGCCTTCCCCGCCTCGCCCACCGCCGCGCGCAGCCGCAGGCTCGGGATCAGCTCCTGCGGCCAGAACGCCTCGTCCGAGATCACGTACGACGCGCTCACCTTCGGGTACGTCTGCAGCCCGTAGTCCTTGCCGAACGCGCTGTTGCCGTCCACGCGCACGCCGCCGATCAGGAACAGCCGGTCCGCGATGCCGAGCTTCTCCTGCAGGAAGACGCCCGCGTTGTCCTTGCGGCTCTTGTCCTCCGAGCTCGTCGTGCGCGCGGCGGAGCTGATCGTGAAGTTCCCGGGGCCGGAGAAGTCCAGCCCGCTGGCGTCGACCTCGTGCCGCCGCTCGCTGATGTACTGGCCGCCCCATGTGAGCGACGAGCGCAGCGACGACGTGAGCGCGGTCTCCCACGTCCCCGTGTATTCCGCCGTCAGCGTCCGGTCCTGCCAGCGCTGCACGCCGATGCTCCCCGGCGTGTAGAGGTAGTAGCCGAACGGCAGGACGCCGCTGTTCGTGGCGTCCATCGTGTTCAGGCCGAAGCGCAGGTTGTTGCGCAGGTGGCTCGACCAGACGTGCTCGAGGTTGAGCCCCGAGATGAAGTTGTCCGTCTCGCCGAGCAGCTCCTGCTGCAGCACCCAGCTATGGTCGCGCTGCCCCGGCCAGTAGCCCTTGTCCTGCCGCATCGCGTTCAGGATGTAGCCGTGCCGGTTGTTCGAGTCGGCCACGTACCGCGTCTGCCGGTTCGTGTACGAGTTGTTCAGCGACAGGTGCAGCGTCGGACTCAGCGTGACGTCGAAGTTGCCCGTCACGCCGTAGTGCTTCGACCACTGCGTGTCCACGATCCCCTTGTCGCTCGAGCCCGACCCGGAGATGTAGTAGCGCAGGTTCTCGTTGCCGCCGCGCACCGAGCCCTCGAAGCGCTGCACCGGGCCGGTCCGCTTGATCGGGTTCAGGTCGAGGCAGCTCGGATCCTCGCAGATCGTCTTGCTCAACGTGGGCCAGAAGTTCGCGCCGCCCGTCACCGCGAACGCCCACTGCGGCTTCCCGCTCGCGCCCTTCTTCGTGAAGATCTGGATCACGCCGCCCGACGCCTCGGTGCCGTAGAGCGTCGTCGCGGCCGCGCCCTTGATCACCTCGACGCGCTCGATGTCGCCCAGGTTCAGCTCGTCGAGCGCCATCCCGCTCACCCGCGGACCGCGCCCATCCTGCAGGTTCGCCGGCGGGATGCGCGCCGTGGAGAGCCGCACCCCGTCCACGTAGATCAGCGGCGCGTTCCCCTGCGAGACGCTGTTCACGCCCCGGAGCTGCAGCGTGCCGCTCGAGCCGACCTGCCCGCTGATCGACAGGCTCTGCACCCCCGCCGTGCTCCCCCGCAGCAGCGACTCCAGGTTCTCCACCGGCTTCGTGCTCAGCTTCGCGACGTCGATCTGCGCCAGCGAGTTGCCGATCTCCTTCCGCCGCGCCGCCGCGCCCACCCCCGTCACCACCACCTGGTCCAGCAGCACCGCGCTCGTGCGCAGCCGGAACGTCACCGTCGCCGCCGCGCCCTCCTGCACCGTCACGGGCTGCGTCTCCGCCGCGAAGCCGATGATCTCCGCCCGCACCTGGTGCGTCCCCGCCGGCACGTTCGAGATCACGAACTCGCCGCCGGCGCCCGAGACCGCGCCCAACCCGGTCCCCACCACGTAGATCTGCGCCGAGGCCACCGGCCCTTCCGTCGCCGCGTTCACGACGCGGCCGGTGATGCTGCCGACCCGCGTCGGCTGCTGCGCGCCGGCCGCCGTGGCGACGAGCAGCGTCAGACCTGCCGTCAGCCCGGCACCTCGCGCCAGGCGTCCGAGTCCCGCGGCGAGACCCGCCGCGCCGCGCCACTCCTTCGGGTCGGTGCTAGCCATTGGAGATCGCTCCTGCTGGGGGGACGGATGGACCACATCCGCGGAGCACCGCGAGGATACGACGTTCCCGCGGGCCACCGCGGAGTCGAACAGCGGACCGAAGAGAGGAAGCCGGCGCCGAGAGCGCTCGGGAAATCGTCAGGGAGACGAGGAACGGAGGAACCGCGGCACGGCGATGACCTGCGGGCATGGCGCCCCCCCGGACTGATATTTCCACCCGCGCCGGCGACCGGGGCCTCCGCGGGGCTCCGCCCGTACCTCCGGCCACAGTCGCGCCCGCCGAGGCGGAACCCGCGCGCTCGAGCCGTTCCCATGCCTGCCGGGAGCCGACGTGCGCACCAGGGGGGCTGCATCCCCGCCGATGCGTCGAGTTCAAGGACCGAGAAACCCGCAGAGCCGCGAGCGCGGCTCGTCAGCACGAAGAGGAGCGACCGGGATGTCCGGTCGGGGGCGCCGTCGCGGGTCCCGAAATGGTTGCGCGGCGCCGTCGGGCGGGGTACGTTTTGGTTGCAAATTATGGAACCGGGTCCCACGAATTTAGGCCGGGGGCGCCATGCTGCGCAAGGCCATGGATGTCCTCGAACTGTTCTCCGCCGCGCGGCACGAGCTCGGCGTCGTCGAGACCGCGCAGATCCTCGGCAAATCGAAGAGCACGACGTCCCGCTGGCTGGCCGCGATGGAGGAGGCCGGCTTCCTGGAGCGGGACGGCGCGGGCGGGCGCTACCGGCTGAGCATGCGACTGGCGGCGCTGGGGGAGGTCGCGCGCCAGTCGACGTCGCTGCAGCGGCTCGCGCGCCCGGCGCTGCACCGGCTTAGGGATGCGACGGGGGAGACATCGGACCTGGTGGTCCTGACGGGGGAGGAGGCGGTGAACGTGGACGTGGTCGAGAGCCCGCGCCCGGTGAAGCAGGTCGGCTGGCTGGGCCGGCGGCTCCCGCTGCACGCGACGGCGGCCGGGAAGGCGCTCGTCGCCTGGCGCTCGCGCGACGAGGTGCTGCGGCTCCTGCCGAGCCCGCTTCCGCGCTTCACGCCGTCGACGATCACGGACCCCGAGGCGCTGCTCGGCGAGCTGATGGCGGTCCGGCGCCGCGGCTATTCGACGGCGGTGCAGGAGCTGGAGGAGGACCTGGTCGGGGTGGCCGCGCCGGTGCGGGACCTGTCGGGGAACGTGGTGGCGGTGCTCACGGTAGGCGCGCCAGTCTCGCGGGTCCCGATCGCGCGGGTGCCGGAGGTGGCGGTGCACGTGATGCGGGAGGCGGATTCGGTTTCGCGGGGGCTCGGGTACCGGTAGGGCGGATCGTCGGCGGGGGATGCGGGATCCCTGCCCCGCGCCGCGCCGGCCCGAACAGCACCTGCCCCGGCCGCGCGCCGGTGACCTTCCCGCGGTCCACCACGAGCTGGCCGCTGACGATGACGTACTCGATCCCGACGGGGTCCTGGCGCGGCTGGGTGTACGTCGCCCGGTCGATGACGGTCTTCGGGTCGAACAGGGTGAGGTCCGCCACCATCCCCTCCCGCACGAGTCCCCGGTCCTGGAGCCCGAGCCGCTGCGCCGGGAAGGACGTCATCTTCCGGATCGCGCTCTCGAGCGGGAGCGCGCCCTGCTCGCGCACGTAGCGCCCGAGCACGCGCGGGTACGTGCCGAACGCCCGCGGGTGCGGCGAGCCGTCCCCCGGGAGCGAGAGCGCGCCGTCCGTCCCGATCATGCCGTAGTCGGAGCGCATCAGGCGGACGACGTCGCCTTCGTCGTACGAGTGGAAGATCGCGCTGCACCCGCCGTTCCGCTGCAGCTCGAGCACCTCGTCGGCGACGGCGTCCTGCGTCGGCGGCTTGCCGTCGGCCTTCAGCGCGTCCGCCATCGTCTTCCCCGCCAGCGAGGAGTCCGACCGGCACTTCACGAGCTGGATCTTCGAGGGATCGTCGCCGAAGCGCTCGTCGATGAAGGCGAGCATCCCGGCCCGGATCTTCGCCGCCTGCGCCGGGTCCGCGAGCCGCTCCTCCAGCTTGTTGTCCGCCTGCGCCCAGCCGGGGATGATGAGCCCCAGCCCCGTCGACGACGCCGTGTACGGGTACTGGTCGAACGTGATGTCGACGCCGCGCGAGCGCGCCTCCCGCATCAGCGCGAGCGACTGCACGCTCTGCCCGAACTGCTTGCGCCCGCCCACCTTGTGGTGGCTGATCTGCACCGGGATCCCCGCCTCCTCGCCGATGCGGATCGTTTCCTTCACCGAGGCCAGCACGCCGCCGCCCTCGTCGCGCATGTGCGAGATGTAGATCCCGCCGTACTGCGCGGCGACCTTCGCCAGCTCGATGACCTCCTCCGTCCTCGCGTACTGTCCGGGCACGTACGCCAGCCCCGTGGACAGTCCCAGCGCGCCGTCCCGCATCGCCCGGGCGACGAGGCCCTTCATCCGCTCCAGCTCCTCCGCCGTGGGCGCGCGGTTCGCCGTTCCCATCACCGCCCGCCGCACGCTCCCGTGCCCCACGAAGAGCGCCAGGTTGAGCGACGGCTTCAGCCGCGCGACCGAGTCCAGGAACGGCCCGAGCGGGAGCGGCGAGCCGCCGTCGTTGCCGTCCGTCACGGTCGTGATCCCCTGCAGCACGTAGCCGTCCGCCGTCGGGAGCTGGAAGATCCGGCCGACGGCGTGCGAGTGCGGGTCGATGAACCCCGGCGAGACGACGAGCCCCTTCGCGTCCACGACCCGGCCGGCGGCCGCGTCGCCGAGCTTGCCGATCCGCGCGATCCGGTCCCCCCGGATCCCCACGTCCGCGACGTACCCGGGGTTGCCGGTGCCGTCGATGATGGTCCCGCCGCGCAGGACGATGTCGTAGCGCTCGGCCGCGGCCGGAGGCGCCCCGCCGCCCTGCGCCGCGAGCGGCCCGGCCGCCGCGAGCGCCAGCAGCGCCGCGAGCCGCCGCGCGCCTCCCCGTCCCGCCCGCGCCCGCGACCGCATCGGACGCGGCAGCGCCGCGAGCCGCCGCGCCGGGATCCGCCGCGCCGGCCCGGCGATCCCCGCGCCCGTCGCCATCCGGCTCACGTCCGCGGCGGACGCCGCTGCAGCACCCGCCCGCCCAGCTCGTCCGTGTAGCGCCCGCCGTCCATGGCGAAGCGCCCGTTGACCAGCACGTCGACCATCCCCTCCGCGAGCTGGTGCGGGTTCTGGTAGTCCGCCTTGTCGCGCACGCGCGCCAGGTCGAAGACGACGACGTCCGCGAACGCCCCCGGCCGCAGCTGCCCCCGGTCCGCCACGCCGAACACCGTCGCCGGGAGGCTCGTCATGCTGCGCACCGCGAACGCCAGGTCGACCACGTCGTCCTCCACCACGTACTTTCGCAGCTTCCGCGGGTACGTCCCGTAGCTCCGCGGGTGCGGCACGCCCTCCCCCATCGGCACCAGGTCGCCGTCCGTCGACGTCATCGTCCACGGCTGCCGCATGAACCTCGCGACGTCGCGCGGGTTCATGTTGAACGACACCATCGCCGCCCCACCCTGCTTGATCAGCTCCACCGCCAGCTCCAGCGGGTCCACGCCTCGCTCCTTCGCCACCGCCGCCAGCGTCTTCCCCTCGATCGACGGGTCCTTCACGAAGCGACGGAACTGCAGGTGGTCCGCCCCGCCCCGCCGGTCCAGGTTCTCCACCATCGCCGCGTGGATCTTCGCCAGCTCCGCCGGCGTGCTCAGCCGCCGCACCAGCGCGCTGTCCCCGCCCACCTCCGCCCACCGCGGGATCAGCGAGCTCGTCAGGCTGCTCCCCGACGCCTCGTACGGGTACTGGTCCGCGTACACCTGGATCCCCTGCTCCCGCGCCCGGTCGATCCGCTCCACGATCGCCGCCGAGTACCCCCACACGTGCGGACCCAGCGCCTTGATGTGCGTCACGACGCCGGGGAGCTTCGCCTCCCGCGCCACCGTGATCACCTCGTCCACCGCCGCCACCAGCCCCACCGTGTAGTCCGACTCGTCCCGGATGTGGCTCGTGTACGCGCCCCCGTACGCCGACGCCACCTTCGCCAGCTCCACCAGCTCGTCCGTCTTCGAGTAGCTCCCCGGCGCGTAGAACGGACCGCTCGACACCCCGAACGCCCCCTCCTCCATCCCCTTCCGCACCAGCCCCTTCATCCGCTCCAGCTCCGCCGGCGTCGGCGCCCGGTCCGCCATCCCCAGCACCGCCCGCCGCACCGAACCGTGCGGCATCAACTGCGCGACGTTCACCCCCAGCCCATCCTTCAGCAGCTCCGCCCGCTGCACCGCCAGGTCCACCGGCCCCCCGCCGTCCGGGTTCACGAACACCGTCGTGATCCCCTGCGCCACCAGCGGCCGCGCCGGGCTCAACGCCTTCGTCGCCAGCCCGGGCCCCGAGTGCGAGTGCACGTCGATGAACCCCGGCGCGACGTACAGCCCCGTCGCGTCCACCTCCCGCTTCGCCGTCGCCCGGCTCAGGTCCCCCACCGCCGCGATCCGCTCCCCGCTCACCGCCACGTCCGCGTAGTACCACGGGTTCCCCGTCCCATCCACCACCCGCCCGTGGCGGATGATCACGTCGTACTGCTGCGCCGCCGCCGGCACCGCGCACAGCGGCAGCACGAGGGCGACGAGGACTCCCAGCATCGGTCGGAGCTGCGGCATGGGACCTCCGATTCGGGTTCGCGGCGCCGCGGCCGGGCTGCCCAGCCTTCGGGACCGGGTTCCATTATCCGGAACTGACGCCTCCCCGCACGGGCAACGGCGAGACGAGGCGCAAGAGTGGGATGGTGGCGACGACGATAGGGAGCGCGCCCGAGGGGTGTCAATGAGATCGACCGGCGGCCGCCCGCGCCGTGCGGAGCACCCTCCGGGGCGCCTCGGCGCGGGCGGGCCGCGTCCCGCATCTTCGGATGTGCGTTCCGCTTCGTGGAAGGCGCCTCCGCGCGGGCGGGCCGCGTCCTCTACATCAGCCGGTACGCCTTCCTCCGCCCCCACCCCAGCTCCCCCCGCAGCTCGTTCTCCCGCCGCATCACGCACGAGTCCAGCTCCGGCTCCCCCGGCGCGGGATCGGCGCAGCTCGCGGCCGCGCTTCCGGCGTCGGCGACCGGCACGAGGTGTCCCCAGACCTCGTGGAGCAGCGTCGCCTCGGTGACGCGTGCGAGGCGCTTCCGGAAGCGGGCGGCGCCGCCCGGGAGCGGCCCGTCCAGCAGCGGTCGCCGGACGAGTCGGGCGAGGCGGTCCAGATCGACGCGGACGACGAGCACGGCCGGCCGGTCGGTCCCCGGCTCCAGCACGATGCGCAGCTCGGCCACCCGCTCGGGCGGCAGCCGTCCGCCCACGATGCCGGGATCGAGCGGGAGCGCCGCCAGCCGGGCGGGCGTGCCGACGTAGACCGGCACGTCGCCGGCGCGGAGCCTGGCCAGCGCCGCGGCGAACCGTGGCGAGAGGCTGGCGAGCGCGCTCAGCCGGGCCTCCAGGTACGGGTCCAGCACGTGGAGCCCCGGGCGGCCGAGGGCGTCGTGCGGCCGCGGAGCCGCCCGGCCCGCCGCCGGTGGGATCGGCGCACAGGCGTCGAGGAAGATGAGGAGGACGATCAGGTATGCGACGACGGCGGCCACCGGCGCGGCTCCGGGCTCGGCGGCGCATCGCCCCCGAACCCGATCGAGGTGGCGGCGTGCCGCGTCGCCCGGAGCCTGGCCCGGCGCCGTCCCCCGCTCCTGACCTGGCGCTGACCCGGCGGGTCAGCCTGCCCGGCGGCGTCCCGCGCCGCCGGCCGGCGCCGCGCCCGTGGCCGGATGCGCCGCCCGCGGGCCGAAACGCGTTGCGGCTCGGCCCGGCAAGGCGTTAGCGTTCGCGGAGCGGGTCGCGCTCCCGGCCCGAGGCTCCCCTCCCCCGGTTGCGCGAACCCGGTCGGCAGCGCCTTCGATGATCCAGCTTCGCCTTCTGGGGGGTGTCGACCTCCGCGGCGCCGACGGCCGCGAGCTCCGCCCGATCCTGGCCCAGCCCAAGCGCCTGGCGCTGCTGGCCTACCTCGCCGTGGCCGGCCCCCGCGGCTTCCACCGCCGGGACACGCTGCTCGGGCTCTTCTGGCCCGAGCTGGACGACTCCCACGCCCGCGGCGCCCTGAGCCGCGCCGTCTACTACCTGCGCCGGCAGCTCGGCCCCGACGTCCTGGTCGGTCGAGGCGACGGCGAGCTGGGCCTCGACGCCGGCCGCCTCCGCTGCGACGCCGCCGCCTTCGACGACGCGCTCCGCGAGGGGCGCGACGCGGACGCCCTCGAGCTGTATCGCGGCGACCTGCTCCAGGGCTTCTTCCTCTCCGACGAGCTGGAGTTCGAGCGCTGGCTGGACGCGGAGCGCGCGCGCCTTCGCCGCGCCGCGGCCGAAGCCGCCTGGCGCCTGGCCGCCGCCGCCGAGGCCGCCCGCGACCAGCCGGCGGCGGCCCGCCACGCCCGCCGCGCCGTCGAGCTCTCCGGCGACGACGAGCCCGCCGTGCGGCGCTGGATGGAGCTCCTGGCCCGCGCCGGCGACCGCGCCGGCGCGCTCGACGCCTACGCCGCCCTCGCCGCGCGCCTGCGCGAGGCGTACGACACGGACCCGTCGCCCGAGACGCGGCGCCTCGCGGACGCGTTGCGCGCGGACGGCCCGGTCCTGGCGGGGCCCGCGAGCCCGGCTCCGCCGGCGAACGGAGCGTTCGCCGGCCGGGTGCCGCGCGCCGGGGGCGAGGCGTCGGCCGGTCCGGTCTCCGGCGCGCCGGACGCGGGGCCATCGCAGCTCCCGCTGCCGCTGGAGGCCTCGCCATCCGCGCCGGTCTCGCCATCCGCACCGGCCCCGCCGTTCGCGCCGGCCTCGCCATCCGCGCCGGCCCCGGCCCCCCCGCCCCCCTCGCGCCGGCGCCTCGCGCCGCCCCTCGCGCTCGCCGCCGCCCTCGTCGTCGCCGGCGGGGCCTGGCTCCTCTGGCCGCGCCCCGACGTCCGCGCGCGCGGTGCCGACCGCGTGGCCGTGCTGCCGTTCCGCGTTTCGTCCGCGGACCCCTCGCTCGGGCTGTTCCGCGAGGGGATGGTGGACCTGCTGTCGTCGAAGCTGGTGGTGACGTCCGGCCACCAGGCGGTCGACGCGCAGACGGTCGTCGCGGCGTGGCGGCGGAGCGTCGGGGACATGCGGGACCTGACGAAGGAGGAGGCGCTTGGCGTGGCGGCGGCGGTGGGCGCGGGGAAGGCGGTTCTGGGGCAGGTGGTGGGCGGAGGGCCCGGCCGGGTGGTCCTGAACGCCGCGCTGTACTCGGTGCCGGAGGGCCGGCCGCAGGCGGACGCGAGCGTCGCCGGGCCGGCCGACAGCCTCCCGGCGCTGGTCGACCGCCTCGCCGCCCAGCTCCTGCTGCGCGACGCCGGCGAGGAGGAGCACCGCATCGTCGCCTTGACCGGCACGCCGCTCCCGGCGCTGCGGCGCTACCTCGAGGCGCGCTGGGCGTACCGGCGCGGCCGCTACGTCGAGGCGATCCGCGACTTCCGGCAGGCGCTCGACGTGGATTCCACGTTCGCGCTGTCCGCCCTGGGGCTGGCGTCCGCCGGGACCTGGGGCCACTCCGTCGCGGGCGACCCGGCGCTCGGCGGCGCCGCCTGGCGGCTCCGCTCGCGGCTCGCCGGCCGGGACACGCTCGCGCTCCGCGCCGTGCTGGGGCCGCGCTACCCTGCCCCGACTCCGGCGCCCGAGCTGCTCGCCGTCCGCGAGGCCGCCGCGGCCGCGTTCCCCGAGAGCCCGGAGCTCTGGTTCTTCCTCGGCGACCTGCTCCTCCACGAGGGCGCGCTCGCCGGCCTCGACGACTGGCAGCAGCGCGCCGCCGGCGCCTTCGCCCGCAGCGTCCGGCTCGACCCGGGCTTCGCCGCGCCGCTCCAGCACCTGATCGAGCTGGCGGCGCTCCGCGGCGACACGGCCTCCGTCCGCCAGCTCGCCGGCGCGTTCCTGCGCTACGATCCGGCCGCCGACGCCGCCGACTACGTCCGCTGGCTCGTCGCCCACGCGCTCCGCGACAGCGCCGCCGCCGCCACGCTGCGCGCGCGCATCCCGGCCATGAGCGCGTTCAACCGGGACCGGATCCGCGTCGCCGGCTCGGTGGTCGGGCTCGCGCGCGCGGACGCGCGGCTCGCCGGCGCCTCGCTCCGCCGCGACGCCGCCACCACCGCCGAGCGCACGAGCGCGCTCCTCGCGCTCGACAACCTGGCCCTCGACGCCGGCCGCCCCGCCGAGGCGCGCGCCTACCTCGACGCGATCACCGACACCGCCGGCGTGAACCTCCTCGACGTCCGCCTCGGCGACGCCCTCTTCTGGGGTGGCGACGCCGCCGCGGCCGCCACCGCCGCCGCCGCGCTTGCCCGGATCCCCGCGTTCGCTGCCAGCCAGACGGGCCGCTACGAGGAGGCCCGCGGCCGCTGCGCGCTCCAGCACTGGCGGCTCGCCCATGCCGACACCGCCGGCGTGCGGGCCGTCGCCGCGCGCCTGCGCGCCCTCGCCGCGAGCGACGACGCCACCCCGGGCCCCGGCCTGGCCGCGCTCTGCGCCGGCGCCCTCGAGGCCGGCCTCGCCGTCCGCGAGCGCCGCGCCGACGCCAGGGCCGCCGTCGCGCGCCTCGATTCGCTCTCGCGCCGCTCCACCGCCCCGACGTTCGCGCGGCTCCGGGCCAACCTCGTCGCCGCCGGGCTCTGGGAGCGGCTCGGCGACGTCCCGAGCGCCCGCGCGGCCCTCGACCGCTGGGCTCCGCCGCTCTACCGCTCGACGTTCCTGCGCGAGCAGGGCCGTCTCGCCGCGCTCGCCGGCGACGCGGCGGCCGCCCGCGTCGCCTACCGCCAGTACCTCGCGCTCCGCGCGGACCCCGAGCCCGCGAGCCGCGCGGAGGTCGAGCGGGTGCGCGCGGAGCTGGCGCGCCTGTCGGAGGGACGTTGACGCGCCGCCCCGGCCCGGCCGCTCTCGCGCTCGCCCCCGCGCTTCTCGCCGCGGCGTGCGCCGCCGCGTGCGCCGCGGGCGCGCCGGGGGACGGCGCCACGCTCCGCGGCCGGAGCGGCGCTCCCGGCGTCGCCACCCTGCGTGGGCGGAGCGGCGCCGCGCCGGCGCTCCCCGCGCCGCCCGCGGATCCCACGTTCTCCGGCGACGTCGCCCCGATCCTCTACCGCAACTGCGTCTCCTGCCACTATCCGGGCGGCTCCGCCCCGTTCAGCCTCCTCGGCTACGAGGACGCGCGCGCCCGCGCCGACCGCATCGCCGAGGCCGCGGCCCGGCGCCACATGCCGCCGTGGCTCCCGGAGCCCGGCTACGGCCGCTTCGCCGGCGAGCGTCGCCTGAGCGACGCCGAGATCGCCACGCTCCGGCGCTGGGCCGCCGCCGGCGCGCCGCCCGGGGACCCGAGCCGGACGCCGCCGCCGCCCGAGCCGCCGAAGGACGGCTGGCGCCTGGGCGAGCCGGACCTCGTCCTCGAGCTCCCCGCGCTCGACGTCCCGGCGCAGGGCCGTGAGGCGTTCCGCAACCTCGTCGTCGCGGTCCCCGTCCGGCAGACCGTCTGGGTCCGCGCCGTCGAGCTGCTCCCCGGCGCCGCGCCCCGCGTCGTCCACCACGCCCGCCTGATGGTGGACACGACCGCCTCGTCGCGGACGCTCGACGCCGCCGACCCGGAGCCCGGCTTCGACGGCATGGACGTCGCCACGAACGCGACGAACCCCGAGGGCTTTTTCGTCGGCTGGACGCCCGGCAAGGTGGCCGTGCCGGACGGCTCCGGGCTTGCATGGCCGCTCCGGCCCGGCGCGGACCTCGTCCTCCAGCTCCACCTCCGCACGACCGGCCGCCCCGAGCGCGTCCAGCCCCGGATCGGGCTCCACCTCGCGCCGGCGCCGCCGACACGCCGGCCGTCGATCCTGATGCTCGGCTCCGAGGCCATCGACATCCCGGCCGGCGACACCGCCTACGTCGTCGCCGACGAGTACCGCCTGCCGGTCCCCGTCGACGTGCTCGGCCTCTACCCGCACGCCCACTACCTCGCCCGCGAGATGCTCGCCTGGGCGACGCTCCCCGACGGCCAGCGCCGGTGGCTGCTGCGGATTCCCGATTGGGACTTCAACTGGCAGGACGAGTACCGCTACGCCGAGCCCGTGCACCTTCCGGCCGGGGCCGTCGTCGCCATGCGCTTCACGTACGACAACTCCGCCGCCAACCGCCGCAACCCGAACCGCCCGCCGCGCCGCGTGACGTACGGCCCCACCTCGACCGACGAGATGGGCGACCTCGTGGTCCAGGTCCTGGCCGGCGGCGAGGCGGCGCGGCGGACGCTCGAGCACGACGTCGAGTGGGGGCACGAGGTCGCGAAGATGGAGCGCCGCGCGCGCGAGGCGAGCGCCCGGGCCGACACGCTGGCCGCCGCCGGCCATCTCGACGAGGCGCTCGCGCTCTACCGCGAGGCCGTCCGTCTGGCCAACTCGCCGCGGGCCATGGCGGCCATGGCCCGCATCCTCCTCCGTCAGGGCGACGTCGCCACCGCCATCCTCGCCGCCGAGCGCGCCGCCACGCTCACGGCGCGCGCCGATCCGCGCATCCTCGACGCGCTCGCCGCGGCGTACCGTGCCGCGGGCCGGACCCGCGAGGCCGAAGCCGCCGCGCGCGAGGCCGTGCGGGCCGCCGAGCGCGCCGGCGAGCGCGCGCTCGCGGACTCGCTCCGATCCGGCCGGACGCGCGATTGATCGCCGCGGGGCATGCTCCTTGCCCCACCGGACCGCTCGCCCTGCCGCTGACGGCCCCGCCGGTTCCGAGGTCCGCCCGGGATGAGCTCAACCGAACAGATCACGACGGGGATCGCCGGCCTGGATCGGCTGCTTCGCGGCGGGCTCCGCCGCGGTGGGCTGCACCTCATCGTCGGGGAGCCGGGGGTCGGCAAGACGGTGCTCGCCCACCAGATCGGTGCGTTCCACGCGCGCGCGGGACGACAGGTCCTCTATCTCACCGCGGTGGTGGAGACGCACCAGACGCTCCTGTCGCAGTTCCGGACATTCTCCTTCTTCGACCCGTCGATCGTCTCGCACACGTTCTACTACGCCAGCCTGACGGCCGCGCTCCAGACGGAGGGTCTCCCCGGCGTGCACCGTGAGATCGCCCGGCTGGTGCCGGAGCGTGCGCCCGCGCTCCTGATGCTCGACGGGCTCCAGGGCATCCGGGAGATCGCGGAGAAGCCCGCGGAGTATCACCGCTTCCTCACGTTCCTGCAGGCCCAGTGCTCGAGCACCGGCGCGACGGGGCTGCTGATCGCGAATCGCGAGGGGGTGGACACCGCGGACCCGATGTACACGGTCTCCGACGCGATCCTCGCCCTCGACACGCTGCAGTCGGTCCGCCGCCGCATCCGCACCATCGAGGTCCGCAAGCTCCGCGGGGTGCACCACCTGACCGGCGTTCACCTCCTGCGCATCACCGGGAGCGGAGTGGAGGTGTTTCCGCGCCTCGAGGCGCTCGTCGCCGACCAGCCGCCGGAGGAGACACCGGTGTACGGCCGGGTGCGCTTCGGCATCGACGGCCTGGACGCCATGGTCGGCGGCGGGCTCGGCTCGGGCGCCGTGACGCTCGTGACGGGCACGCCCGGCGCGGGCAAGACCTCGATCGGCCTCAGCTTCCTCGCGGCCGGCATCGAGGCCGGCGAGGGTGGGCTGTTCGTCGGCTTCCATGAGACCCCCGACCGCCTGCTCACGAAGGCCGACGCGCTCGGCCTCCCACTCCGGGCGGGTGTCCAGTCGGGCGGCGTACGCTTCCAGTGGTGGCCGTCTGCCGACCTCCTCGTCGACTGCGTCGCGCAGCGGGTGCTGGAGACCGTCGAGCGGCACGGCATCCGGCGCGTGATCATCGACGGCGCGAACGACCTCGTGCGCGGACTCGCCGAGCCCGCCCGGGCCGTGCCCTTCCTCAACGCCTTCATGGACCTGCTCCGGGCGCGCGGCGTGGCCGTGCTGCTGACGCAGGAGCTGTCGCAGATCTTCAGCCTCGACTTCGTGATGCCGCTGCCGGACGTCTCCGCCGCGGTCGACAACATCGTGCTCCTGCGGTACGTCGAGCTCGACGGCCGGCTGCGCCGCCTGCTCTCCATCCTCAAGGTGCGGGATCAGGAGTACGACAGCTCGGTCCGCGAGTTCTCCCTCAGCGGTCAGGGGATCCGCATCGGGGACACGTTCGACCGCGCCGGGCGCGCGGCCGGCGGCTCGTCGCGGCCACGCGCCGGCGAGGGGACCGACGCATGAAGCCGCTCCGGGTGCTCGTCGTCGACGACGAGCCGATGATGATCGAGATCGCGGAGGGGCTTCTGACGGCGTCCGGCTTCGAGGTGCTCACCGCGTCCGACGGAGCGCGCGCCCTCGCGCTCGCGACCGAGGAGCGACCCGACATCGTCCTGCTCGACGTCATGATGCCGGGAATCGACGGCCGCGAGGTCTGCCGCCGCATCAAGACCGACCCCTCGCTCGACGGCATGAAGGTCGTGCTGAACAGCGCGCTCAGGGAAAGGGAGGTCGATTGGCGGGACACCGGTGCCGACGGGTTCCGCGAGAAGAACGTGGAGCTGCTCGGCCTCCCGGACTACCTGCGGCGGATCGCCGGGGGCGACGACCCGGGGTCCGATCCGGAAGCGGATTGACCGAGCGCGGGCGTGATGGTCCGGACGGCGGTCCAGGCGGTCGGATCCCCGCGCGCGTCGCTCGAGCGCGGCCGCGCCGCGCGTCCGCCTGGCGGGGGTAGACCTGTGCGCGCACGTCGAAGCCCGCGGTCGGCGCCTCGCTCCCCGACTCCTGCTACGCTCCGCCCTCCGGCCGGCCGCCGGCCGCGCCCTCCGGCCCGGGACCCGGAGGCGCCGCCGGCACGGCCGCGTCCCACGGCGCGAGGATCTGGATCAGCTCCTGGAACGCCTCGGGCGGGATCGTGACGCGCGTGACCGCGCCGTCGGCGCCCACGCCCTCGACGACGAGCCCGCGCGGTGGCCGGCCACCGCCCGGGTAGCCGTCGATGCGGGCGTGGCCGGCCGGAGCCGCGCCCGCCGGCCACGACACGACGCGCTCGGCCGCCCGGCGCAGCTCGGGCTCGACGTCCTCGCCGCCGCCCACGAACCCGATCGCGAAGCTCCCCGGGAAGATCCCGGTCTCGCCCCAACCGTCCCACAGCCGCCACCCCGCCTCCGTCCGGCGGAACGTCGCGACCCCCTTGCGCCGCTCCGGGTCACCCTGCCCCGGCGCGGCCGGTCCCGCGACGAACACGACGCTGGCCGTCGAATCGTCCTCCAGCACCGCGCCGAGGACGCGCCGCTGCTCGGCGAACGGCTCGGCCGCCCCTTGCTGCGCCGGCGAGGTCACCCCCCGCGCGGCGAGGACGCGGGCCACCCGCTCCCGTGGGTCGTTCGCGGCCAGCCAGCGCGCGAAGACCGCAGCCGCGGGAAGCGTCTCCAGCTCCGCGAGCGTCTGCGCGCCGGAGAGCTCGGCCTCGAGCGCCGTCGCGAAGAGCGCCTCGTGCTTCTTCCGCTGCGCCTCGAACCACGCTCGCACCTCCGGCGGCGCGTCCGGCGGCCCGACCTGGGGCGGCTCCGCGCGAGCCCGCTCCGTCGCGCGGGCGGTGCGGATCTGGCTCGCCCGGAACCCCTCCAGCGTCCGCGGGTGGACCATCGCCGCCACGCCACTCCAGTCCTTCGCGGCGAGGCGGTCGAGGAGCGTGGCCATGGCCGCCGCGGCTTCGGCGCCAGGTTCCTGACCCGACAGTGAGCTGGTCATGGCTGCGAGGACGGTGAAGGCCAGCGCGGCCGCGACGGCGTTCGACGCAACTACGCGGGCGAGGCCCGGAGAAGAGCGGAAAGTCGGCGGCATGATGGCGATGCGGTGAGCGGACGGTGCGGGCGTGCTCCGGTGCGGTCGGAGCCGGCGTCGCCAGTATTCAACTCCGACCGCGCCGAAGTAAAGCCGCATCCGCTCCGACCGCCGGCCGCATCCCTCACCGCATGGTGTTCCCCGACACCGTGAAGTCCGTCGTCAGCGGATCCGCCTTGAAGACAGCGGACGCGGCCGTGAGCGTGTTGTTCGTCACGCCGCCGACGTGGGAGTCCGCCGCGTAGACGCCCGTCGTGCCCTGGGAGCACCCGCCGCCGGAGAGGAAGTCGAGCGAGTTGCCGTCGACCGTCACGTTCCTGGCCCGGGTGAGCGTGACCGCCGCGCCGTACACGCGCAGCTGGTTCTGCCGGAACGTGAAGCCGCTGCGGTACTGCCCGGACGGCGGCGCGATGTCGATCGGCGCGATGCAGGTGAGCGGGTCCGCCGCCATGATGTTGCTCGAGAACTCGATCGAGCCGACGTTCGGCTCGGCGCCCGCGCCGCCGTTGGAGAGGAGCGAGTGGCGCACGGCGCCGAACGTGTTGTGCAGCACCTGGATGTTGCGCCCCACCTCGGACGCGTCGTTCAGCTCCACGTCCACGGCGCTCCAGCGCACCCCCCCGACGTAGCTGTCCCGCAGCACGAAGCCGTCCACGTGGGTGAGGCCGAAGCCCATGCGGCCGTTCCGCTCGAACCGGCCGTTCCGCACGGTGAGGTTGCGCACCGGCTGCCCGGGGAACGTCACGCGCGGATCGTGCTGCGCCTCGGCGAAGTCGCCGTAGACGTCGTACACCTGCACGCTGTCCAGCAGCGCCGTCTGCGTGCCCTGGAACGCGAAGCCGTGCTGCCACTCCACGCTCGTGTCGTACGCCGCGTCCTGCGTCCCGGCGTTCGGGTTCGCGCCCCGCACGATCATGTTGCGGAACGTGATGCCGGCTCCGCCGCGGATCGTCCAGTTCGCGCGGTCCGGCGCCCCCTTCGTGAACACGCGGAACGTCGCGCCGTTGCCCTCGAACGTGAGTCCGTTCCGGTCGGCGACGACGAGGCCGCCGTCGACCCGGTAGCAGGCACCGGCGCCGAACGACACCGTCGAGCTGTCCGGCACCGACGCGATCCAGCCGTTCAACGCCGTCGTGACGTCCGTGGAGCAGTCCGCCGCGATGCTGGAAGGCGGCGAGTACCCGCTGCCGCCGCCCGGCGCCGCCGGCGACGACGCGGCGACGACCACCTGCACCACCGCGGTGTCCGCCGCCTTCCCCGAAGCCGCCGTGATCCGCGCCGTTCCGCCGCCGACGGCCGTCACCTTCCCGTTCCGGTCCACCGCCGCCACGGCCGGCTCCAGGCTCGCCCAGCTCACCTTCGGGCTCGAGATCGGCTGGCCGTTGCGGCCGAGCACCGTCACGGAGAAGGTGTACGTCGCCCCGATGCCGTCCAGCGACACCGAGGACGGCGAGATGGTCACCCCGCTCGCCGCGACGGCCGCCCCGCTCGGCGCGACGTCCGGCGCCGGCGCGGGACCCGCCGCGTCCGCGCCGCACCCGGCCGCGAGCAACGTCGTCCAGAGGATCAGCCCCCCCGCCGCCCCGCCGCCCGGCTTCCCGCCACGCCCCACGCTGCGCCGGTCCCCTCGTGCGATCATACCGTCCGCTCCCTCTGCATCTCGTGGGGCGCCGCCCCACTGGCCAACCCGCGCGCCCCGCCCCGAGTGGCGCGGCGCGCTCCCCCCGCGCCCGCCGTCCCGGGGGCGCAAACGGTCCCGCGGCGGCCCTGCGCCTCTGGCGCCGGACCGCGGATCCGACGACGGGTCTCCCCGGCGTGTTGTGCGTGGAGGTCTACGAAACGACGAATCCGCCGGCCTCGACCGGCGTCGGTCGATTCGGTGGCGGCTCAGCCCGCCCCGGGCGCATCTCCCGCTCGGGGCCTCTGCTCGTGCATGGGTTCATCGGCTCGAGGAATCCGGCCGACGCTGGACGGGCGAACCGCCGTGCGACGACGCCTCGCACGGCGCCCGCGAGCGCGCACGCAAGCGGCGCACCCCCGGAACGCCCCGGGTCATCCACTCACATAAATGGTGGAGGGCGCCATGGATATGACGGAGGGGGCCGCCACGCAAGAGCGGCAGCAGCCGGCCGCGGCGGCGACTTCTTTCGCGGCGGGAGCACTTCGTTCGTGCGCGGTCCCCCCGCGGTTCGCGCGCGGCGGATGCCGGTTCGCCCGGCCGACGCCGGTTCGCGCCCGGCCGATGCCGGTTCGCGCGCGGCCGATGCCGGATCGCGCGAGCGGCCGGGGCGGCGGGCCAGCGGCGGGACACTGGCCCATCACTGGCCCGCCGCTGGCCCGGCGGGATCAGCCGGCGGCGGCGCCCGCGAGCGCGGGCGGGGCGACGCGGCGATGGCGGTGCCTCCGTGCGAGCGCCTCGAGGTACACCCGCTCGGTGGCCTCGACCATCTGCCCGCGCGTGAACTTCCCGCGGGCGGACGCCAGGGCGGCGTCGCCCATGCGGCGGCGGAGCGCCGGGTCGCGGAGCACGGCGCCGATCCGGGCGGCGAGCGCGGAGGGGTCGTCGAAGGGGACGATGAAGCCGTCGGCGCCGTCCTCGATCTGGTCGTAGGCGCCGGCGGAGGGCGTGCGGATGGGAACGACGCCGCAGAGCATGGCCTCGGCGGTCACGAGGCCGAAGCCCTCCTGGCGGCTGGGCAGGAGCGACGCGTCGGAGGCCCAGTAGACCGTGCGGCTGTCGACGTAGCCGAGGATGCGGACGAGGTCGTGGACGCCGCACTCGACGGCGAGGCGGACGATGTCGGGCCCGCCGCGCCCGTCGCCGGCGAAGAGGGCGACGACGTCGAGGCCCTGGCCGCGCAGCTCGGCCAGCGCGCGGATCACGAGGTCGTGCCCCTTGATCGGCTCGAGGCGGCCGAGCAGCGAGACGACGCGCTCGTCCCCGGCAAGGCCGAGGCGCTCGCGCGCATCGCGGCGCTCGGCATCGGTCGGCGGCCGGAAGTGCGCGTCGTCGATTCCGTTGTAGACGAGCCGGACGCGCTCCGGCGGGACGCGCAGCGCATCGATCAGATACTCGCGGGTCTCGCGGCTGATGCCGATGGCGCGGTCGCCCCAGAACGAGACCGCGCGGTAGGGCAGGCCGGCGGGGACGGGCGCGAAGTGCAGCGTCGAGACGAGCGCGAAGTCGTGGCGGAGCTGGGCGATGCGCGCGAAGGGGCTCGTGATCCGGTAATGCACGTGGACGACGCTCGGGCGGAACTCGCGGACGGCCGCCTCGAACGCCCGCGCCGCGGCTGCCGAGCGGCGCAGCAGGTCGCCGGGGCCGAGGTCGCTGTAGGGGTACGGGACCTGGAAGTGCGGCACGCCCCGGGCCTCGAACCATTCCGGCCCGTGGGAGTGCTGGCCGACCTTCCCCTGGCTGGCCACGCCTACCTGCCAGCCTCGCTCCATCAGGCCTTCCGCGAGATCCATCAGGTGCGTGGGCCCGCCGCTCGAGTCGAGCTTGCGGATCGCGAAGAGAACTCGTCCCGTCGTGGGCATCGTGGCCTCCGTGGTGGCGCGTCGGCGCCGGGTGGCCGCCGGTCGTGCGCGGCGCATCGCGCTCGGTCGGGCGCGGGGACCGCTCATCGGATCCCCAGCCGGACGCGGCGCTCGAGGTATCCCCACAGCGTGGGGTGGTGGTGCAGGCGGCTGGGCAGCTCGCGCCCCGCCGGCCGGGTCGCGAGCGTGCCGTCCAGCGCCGCGCGCACGGCCCGGACGAGCGCCGGCAGCCCGGCCGCCGTGTGCAGGTACGGGTAGGTGGCGAAGGAGTCCGCGGCGCTCACCGCGAACGTCGCCTGCTCGATCACGCCGCCCGTGTCGATCCCCTCGTCCACGAGGTGGACGGTGGTGCCGACGAGGTCGGGACGGCGGTCGCACAGCGCCCAGTACGCGCCATGGACGCCGCGGTACGTGGGCGTGATGCCGGCGTGCATGTTGACGAACGGCGCGTCCACCGCCCGCAGCGTGGCGCGTCCGATGATGCGCGTGCCGTTCACGACGACGACGGCCGGGCGCAGCTCGCGGAGCCGCTCCCTCGTCGCCTTGGCGTTCACGGACGGCACCCGCGAGACGGCGTCGTCGAAGGGCGAGTCGTCGAGCCCGTGCTCGGCCCGGATCCCGGCGATGCGCCGGGCCCCGGCGCGGCGGAGGAGGGGCACCGCCAGCGCGACGAAGAGGGCCTGGCCGAGGGCCGCGAGCGCGCCCACCCTGCGGGCGCGGCGCCAGAGCAGCCGCAAACGGGAGGGCGCCGCCTCCACGATCACCCGAACGTCCGGGAGCTCGCGCCGCAACGCGCGCCAGACGATGCGGCCGGAAGCGCCGTCGCCGCAGAGCAGGACGACGGGACCGGGCTCACGGGCCGGCATGCGCCACCTCCGCCCGGGCCAGCGCGGCCGCTTCGGCCATGCCGAGCGAGAGCATGCCGTGGTGCTCGCGGCACCACGCGTACTCGTCCAGCACCGCGCGCAGGAAGTCGAGCCCCGCCGCGGTGTGCCGGCCGAAGTTGTGGGGGTGCGACCAGAGGTGCACGATCGCGCCCTCGCGGGCGGCCCGCCGGAGGCTCCGCCGGATCCGCCCGAGCCGCGCCCGTTGCGCCGCGCCGCCGCCGGCCGCGGCCTCCTTGAGCATGAAGCTGGCCGGGATGTCGCACAGCCCGCTCGGCCGGGGCACGTCGCGCCAGCGCGTCAGGTGGGCGCCCGCGAGCGGGGCGTACGTGTCGAGGAGCCGGCCCGCCCGCTTCGGCAGCGTGTTTCCGCGCTGGTCGGAGGCGCGGTACATCCAGCCCCGCGGGTTGCCGCGGAAGCAGGCGAACCCGGCGTCGCGGACGATGTCGTCGTAGGACGGGTTGTGCTGGTTGCGCGGGAAGACGAGCGAGCGGAGCGTCACGCCCGACGCGGCGGCGATGGCGACGGCGCTCCGCAGGTCCTCGCGGAACGCCGCGCGATCCGCGCCGGCCTCCAGGCAGAAGTAGTGGGAGAACGTGTGCGAGCCGATCTCCTGGCGCGGCGTTGCGCGGATCTGCCGGAGCAGGCCGGCGGCGTAGTGCAGCGGATCGGCCGCCTCGTCCTCGCCGAGCGGCTCGGCATACGGGCTCAGCCGCCGGTCGCGGTACTCCGGCCGCCGGCGGGGCGAGTACGCCTCCAGCTCGGGCCGCGTGGCCGCGAACAGGAAGCCGACCGTCGCCCACGTCGCGGCCACGCCGTACGCGTCGAACAGCGCGAGCAGCAAGGGGATCGCCCGGCGCGCGCCCAGCAGGTTGGCGCGGTAGGCGCCGTCGGCCGCGCGCGTGTCGCGGACGCCCCAGTGCAGCTCGAAGTCGAGCGAGATGACGAGGGCGCCCACGCCCGGCGGGATCGGGGGGCCTCCATCCGGCGGGATCCGCCCGGCGTCCGCGGCCGTGCGTTCACCACCCGAGGATGCGACCGGCGCCCGCGTCGTCATGGCCGGCCCTCGCCGACGTCGCCCCGGCCGTCCCCGGCGCCCGCCGACGTCTTCCGGCAGGCGACGAAGATCGCGCGCGTGGCGTTGCGGTCGTCGATCTCGAGCGGCTCGAAGCCCGCGCGGCGCAGCAGCGCCACGATCTCCTCGCGGGTGAACCAGCGCAGCCGCGGCTGCTCGCGGCCGAGGAGTCGCCAGTTCGGTCGCCCGCCGAGCTTCAGCCACGGCAGCGAACGGCCGGCCGGCGCCTCGCCCCGCAGCACGCGCGTCCCGCCCACGACCAGCCGCAGCGGCCGGTTGACCCAGCGGCTGCGGAAGTCCAGGAACGAGAAGAGCGCGATGGCGTCGCTCCGCAGCACCCGGTGGCACTCGGCGAGCGCGCGCTCCGTCAGCGGCGCGGGGACGAAGCTCAGGAGCTGCTGCAGGTAGATCGCCCGGTCGAACGATTCCGCCGGAAACACCCGGAGGTCGGCCGCGTCGGCCACGTGGAAGCGGACTCTGGAGCCCGCGCCGGCCGCCCGCGCCGCGTCGATCATCGCGGGCACCGCGTCGAACGCGTCCACGTCCCGGAACCCCATGCGCTCCACGGCGAAGGCGATGCGCCCGCTCCCGGTGCCGGCCTCGAGGATGCGCTGCGGCGGCTCGCCGAGGTGGCGCTCGAGGAACGCCCGCTCGATCGGCAGCAGCGGGTCGTGGCTGCGCCGGCCCCAGAGCGCGAGCTCCTCGCGCGCGTAGACGTCCGCGTTGCTTCTCATGCGGCACCGCCGTCGCCGGGGTGCGCGGCCGGCCGCGGGGTGGCGGGCGCCGGAATCGGCGTGTGGCCGTGGATGCGGCCGAGCCGCGCGCCGATGCCTCGCAGCAGCCAGGCGACGCGTTCCATGTCGCGCGCGTCGTAGCGCATGTCGCACGACACCGAGAGCAGCCGGCGGCTCAGCGCGCGGTCGGCGCGCGGGATCTCGGCGGCGGAGCCGTCGAGCGGCCAGAGGATGGCCGGGTACACCGCGGAGCCCAGCAGCCCGCGGCGCACGACGTCGCGGTGCTCCTCGGAGCGGAGCACGAGAACGACGGAGAACGGGCAGGAGCCGTGGTCGTCGCCGGGGCCGAGCACGCGCAGCCACGGCAGGTCGGCGACGGCGTCGCGGAGCGCGCGGTGGTTCTCCCGCCGCCGCTCCCGCCACGCCTGCAGCGGGAAGCGGCCCAGCATGGCGGCGGACCAGCGCGTCATCCCGGACTCGGCGCCATCCGCGGCGGCGATGTGCGCCTCGCCCACCACGGACAGCGCGCGGAACACGCTCTTGTCCACCTCGAAGCCGTCGAGGTAGAGCGCCTTCAGGACCATGGCGGCGAGCTTGCGCATGGCGGCCTGCTCGTGCTGCGGCGTGACCGCGGGGGCCGGTGGGAGCCGGTGCCGTCGCGGCGACCAGAGGACGGCGCCGTCGGGGACCGGCAGCGCCTTCCGCAGCGAGGCGAAGCACCAGTCGGCGCGGCTGAGCTGCGCCCAGTCGGACCAGGGATCGTGGGTGTGATCCTCGACGATGTCGACGCCGTCCGCCGCGGGGCCCGCGGCCGGCCGGGAGCGAAGCCCGAACGTGTTGCACTCGAGGACGACGTCGCCGGGCTCCGCGGCGGGCGGCTCGGCCGCCGGCTGGAGCGGGCCATCCGCGTAGAAGCGGACGGCCACGCCGGTGTCGGCGAGGGACGCCGCGACCTCCGGGCAGTAGTACGTCGGCAGCCAGATGCGCTTCCAGCCGCGCCGGCTCCGGCCGTGGCGCACGAGGGCCCGCAGCGCGTCGCGGCCGCTGCCGTAGCACGTCGCCGCCTCGTCCCACGGCGCGCCGGCGCCCGCCGCCGGTCCGGCGTCGCCCGGCATGTAATGGAACTCGGACCCGAGCTCCCAGCGACGCGTGGCGGCTCCGCCGATCCCGCCGGCCACCGCCAGGCCGATGCCCTCGAGCGTGATCACGCTCACCTCCCCCGGTACGCCGGGAAGAAGTCCGGTGCGGCTCCCGTGAGCCCGCGCAGCCGGGTCCGGCTCCGCCGCAGCACCTCGTAGCGCGCCGCGTCCAGCACCATCCGGCACGTGTGGAATTCCCCGCGCAGGGCGGAGAAGCCCGCCTTGAACGCGAAGACTCCGTCCTCGCGGCCGCCCACGCCGCCGCCCAGGTGCAGCACGCGGTCGCCGCGGTCCCGCGCCCACTCCGCCGCCGCGTCGAGCAGCAGCTTCGTCGGCGCGCGCCGGCGGTGCGCCTCGGCCGTGCCCGACAGGTGGTATTGCACGATGCCATCGGTCTCGGTGAAGAGCGCGGCGGCGGCCACGCGGCCGTCCGGCGCGAGCACGCTGCCGAGGTGCAGACGCTCGCCCAGGCTCTCCCGCAAGGCGACGAAGTGCGCGTCGGAGAAGCGGTAGAACTCCTCCGCCCCGAGCCGCGCCATGGTCTCGGCGTACAGCTCCCGGAACGCGCCGAAGTGGCTCCAGTCGTCCATGGCGACGCGGTAGCCGTCGCGCCGCAGGCGCTGGATCTCCTCCCGGTGGCCGCTGCGCATCGCGGCCCGGCACCGTTCGGCCGGGAGCGCCAGGTCGATCAGCACCGTCGCGCCGTGGCGCACCAGCGTGCCGAGCCCGTCCAGCGCCTCCCGTGGGAACGGCAGCAGCGGGTGCAGGCGGAGGAACGCCGTCACCGCGCCCGACGCGGCGGCGCTCCGACGAAGCTCGAGCAGCGCCTCGCGAACCGCCGCGGCGCTGGCGCCCGGACTCACGACCGGCGAGCCGTAGCCGTAGGGCGTGGAGAGGTCGGACCAATCGGACGGGGCGCCCAGCTCCGGCGGCGGCTCCCGCGCGACGAGCGGGACGAGCAGCGTCGCCCGGCCGGTCTCCGCGAGGAACGCCGCCGGGCGTCCGCCCTCGTGGCGCGCCAGGCACGCGACATACTCGGGGCGGTGATAGACGTCGTGCGGCAGTGCCTCGAGGGCGCGAGTCCAGCGCGGGTCGCCGGGCGCAAGGAACGCCGCGCTCATGGCTGCCTCCCGGCGGCCGTGGCGGCGCCCACTCCGGCGCCCGCCTCGGCGCCCGCTCCGCCGCCCACTGCCGCGCCGGCTCGGTCGCCCGCGGCGGCGGCGCCTGCGCCCGCGGCGGCTGCCCCTGCGCCCGCGGCGGCTTCCCCTGCGCCCGCGGCGGCGGCTCCGCCGTCCGCGCCCCCCTCCGGCCGGGCGGTGCCCCAGAACTCCTCCTCGTGGATCGGCCTCGGCAGGAAGACGTTCGAGCGACGCAGCACGGTGCCCACGGTCCGGAGCAGGATGCGCAGGTCGAGCGCGAAGCTCCGGTGCTCCACGTACCAGACGTCGCAGGCGAACTTCTCCTCCCAGGTGAGGCCGTTGCGCCCGCTCACCTGCGCCCAGCCGGTGATGCCGGGCCGGACGTCGTGGCGGCGCGCCTGCTCCGGCGTGTAGCGGCCGAGGTAGCGCATGAGCAGCGGACGCGGCCCCACGAGGCTCAGGTCCCCGCGCAGCACGTTGAGCAGCGTCGGCAGCTCGTCCAGGCTGCAGCTTCGCAGGAAGCGGCCGAACGGCGGCGTCCGCTCCTCCTCGTGCAGGAGCCGGCCGTCGGCGTCCCGCAGGTCGAGCATCGTCCGGAACTTGTAGAGCGTGAACGGCTTCTCCCGCAGCCCCGGCCGGAGCTGCCGGAACACGACCGGGCGCCCCAGCTTCACCCGGACCGCGAGCGCCGTGAGCAGCACGATCGGCGAGAGCAGCGCGAGCGCGAGCGCCGCGGCGGCGAAGTCGAGGAGTCGCTTGGCGCGCTCGTACCCGGTCATTCCTGCCTCCTGCGGTCGGACGCGGGCGCCCCGGCGGCCGGCGCGGCGGCCGGCGCGTCCGCGGCTGCCGCGCCCTCCACGGCAGGAACCCGCCGCCGGTCCGGCAGCGCCGCCGAGAGCAGCACGAGCGCGGAGAGCCGGTAGCGGTAGATCGAGCCCAGGTTCGGCAGCGTGAAGCTCGACGCCACGAAGAGCGCGAAGGCGAAGAGCAGGACGGCCCCGCTGCCGGCGCGGCGCCCGCCCCGGAGCACCCGCACCGCCAGGTACAGGTAGGCCGCGTACCACACGGCCGTCTCGAGCCCGGAGAGCCGGCCGAAGCCCGCGCCCGTGCTCGCCCACTGCCAGGGAAACGGCGCGAGCACCACGTACGGCAGCATCACGAGCCAGCGGAACGCGGGCGGCACCGCCACGGCCAGGGCAATGCCGGAGCCGCCGGAGCGGGCGGTGGCGTCGGCGAACGCGATGCCGCCCTCCGACGTGGCGGCCGAGAGCGCGGCCAGTACCCGGTGCCCGGGCGGCGTGCCGAAGACGACGCCGATGGCCAGCGCCAGGAGCGCCAGGTTGCGGAGCAGCGCAGCGCCGGACCGGGGCTTGGCGAAGGAGAGCAGCGCCATCGCCAGCAGCACGGCGCCGAGGAAGGAGGGCCGTAGGAAGCCGAGCAGCGCGATGCCGGCGGCGCCGGCCGCGTACTCGCCGCGCGTCGGCGCGAAGCGGCCGACGCCGAGCACGAGGAAGCCGGCCAGCACGGCGCCGGTCACCACCCACGCATCCTTCATCAGCGTGATCGAGAAGAACACGCCGCTCGGCAGGAACGCCCAGAGCAGCGCCGCCACCACGGCGGTCCGGGCGCCGGCGCAGCGGGCGCCGAGCTGGTAGACCAGCGGTACGAGCGCGACGCCCACCCCGACGTTCAGCAGCTCCGGGACGTTGAAGTCCGGGCCGAAGAGCGCATAGCAACCGATCACGACGTAGGTGTACGGCGGCAGGTAGGCCCGGGACTCGAGCCACTCCGGGTGGGCCGCGGCGTACTCGGCGGTGACGTGGTAGAACCCGGCGTCGCCGCCGGAGGCCAGCACCCCCTGCATCCCGGCGGCCTCCGGCCGGAACGTGAAGAGCGCCATGGCCAGGCAGCGGATCGCCCAGGCGCCGAGGACGACGCCGAGCACGGCCGGCGGCTGGCGCAGCGCGTTCGAGAGCAGCAGCGGCCCGACGAGCGCGACGAGCGCCAGCAGCGCGTACAGCCCGGCGTACGGCCGCAGCCCCGCGAGCAGCGCGGCTCCGCCCAGCAGCGCGGCTACGGTGGCGCCCGGCAGCGTCGGGCGGGAGCGGGCCGGCGGCGCGCCCGCGCGGAGCGGGAGGATCGCGGACATCCCGGCCTACCTCGCGCCCCCCGGGGAGGCGCCGGGCGCCCGGATGGCGGACGCGAGACGCCGCTCCCGGAGCAGGCCGCGGAGCTCCCGGATCAGGGACGCGCCGTGCGCTCCGACGAAGACGGCCGGGAATCGGAACACGAGGGGTGCCGCGACCGCGAGCGCGGCCGCGCCGGCGCCGAGCAGCGTGACGGCGGCGGGCGCGCCGACGCGGCGCAGCACCTCGGCCGCCGGCGCGCATGCCGCCGCCGTGACGACGGCGAGGCGCAGCCCCGGCCGGTGGACCTCGAGCCAGCGTCGCCACGGCAGGCGCACCACGCTCAGCGTGAGCTGCGCCATGAGCAGGAAGTTCAGCCCGAGCGCGATCGACACGGCCACGGCCACGCCGCCGATCCCGCGGGTGTGGCCCGCCCAGCTCGCGCCGAGGACGAGCAGCACGTACGCCGCCTTGCGCGCGCTCTGGCGGTACACGGCGCCGGCGGAGGTGAGGAGCGAGTCGCACAGCTTGTAGCCCGTGCGGAAGAACATGCTCACGGCCAGCGCGCGCGCCGGGAGCACGACCTCGCCCCACCCCGCGCCGAGCAGCGTCCGGACCAGCTCCGGCGCGAGCACCAGCACGAGCGCGCTCGCCGGCAGCATGATCGCGGCGAGCGTCCCCGCGCCCCGCGTGTACGCCGACCGCAGCCGCTCGCGGTCCTCGTGGATCCGGGAGAGCGTCGGGAAGAGCACCCGGTTGACGATCCCGCCCACCGTGTACGCCGGCAGCGCGGTCAGCTGGTAGGCCCGTCCGTAGAGGCCCAGCGCGGCCGCGCCGAGCCAGCGCCCGACCACGACCTTGTCGCTCTGCAGCGCCAGGTAGTTCACGGTCTCGGCCGCCGCCTGCCCGGTGCCGAAGTGCATCAGCTCGCCGAGACCGCGCAGCCGCGGACGCCACCAGCCGGGTACCGGGTGGGCCAGCAGCAGCAGCGCCGAGCGGAGCGCCGTCTGCGCCAGCGTGCCCCACACGAGCGCCCAGTAGCCGAAGCCCAGCAGCGCCAGCGCCACCGCGACCGCGCCGTACCCGACCGCGTACGCGATCACGTCGCGCTGCGCGAGCCAGCGGAACCGAAGCTGCCGGTTCGCCAGCGAGTCGGAGACGACGCCGAGGCCCGCCAGCGGGAAGCTCCACGACAGCGCCCGGAGCACCGGCGCCACGGCCGGCGTGCGGAAGAAGGCGGCCACGACGGGCGCCGAGAGCCAGGCCGCGGCGCCGGCCAGGGCGCAGAACAGCAGCGAGGCGGTCCAGGCGGCGCGGATGTGCGTCCGGCCGATGCGCGACCGCTGGATGAGCGCGGGACCCAGGCCGAGCTGCGAGAAGGTGAGCCCGAGGTTGACGACGACGAGCGCCGCGCCCACCACGCCGAAGTCCGAGGGCGCGAGCAGCCGCGCCAGCACCGCGAGCACGCCGAGGCTGACCACGGCGTACGCCACCTTGCCGGACGCGGCCCAGAAGAGCCCCGCGAGAGTCGGCCGGGTAAGGCCGCGGCCGCCGCGCGCGGCGCCGGCCTCCGCCGCCGGGGCGCGGGCGGGGACGTCGCCCGGCCCGGTCGCCCGCCGGCCGTCGAGCAGCCGCGCGTACTCCCCGCGCAGCGACTCCCAGATCGCCTCCGGCGCGAACTCCCGCAGCACCCGCCGCCGCCCCTCGCCCCCGTGGCGCGCGCGCAGCCCGGGATCGACGAGGTAGCGCCGGACCGCCGCGGCCAGCGCCGTCGCATCCCGCGGCGGCACCAGCGTGCCCGTCACGCCGTCGTCCACCGCGTCCACGCAGCCGGCCACCCGCGTGGCCACGACCGGCAGCTCCATGGCGGCCGCCTCGAGCGGCACGTTCGGGAAGCCCTCCCGGTATGTCGGCAGCACGACGACGTCCATGCTGGCGTAGAGCGGCGGCGTGTCCCAGTCCACGCCCGCGAGGTGGACGCGGGGGTCGGCCCGCATCCTCGCCTCGACCTCCGGCGGCACCGCGTCCTGCCGCTCGAACGGCCCGACCACGAGCAGGTGCAGCCGGGGGAACTCCTCGCGCAGCGCCGCCCAGGCCTGCATCAGCTCGACCACGCCCTTGTCCCGCACGATCCGGCCGACGAAGCCGACGACGGGCTCTCCGTCCGGCAGCCCGTGGCGCCGCCGCGCGGCCGCCCGCGCCTCCGCCCCGACGCGCGCCGGCGCGAAGCGCCCCGCGGCGTCCACGCCGTTGCCGCTCCCGCCCGCCGGCACCGCGATCTTGGCCGGCGCGCACAGCCGCTCCTCGATGGCCACCAGCCGCAGCGACGGGCTGACGCAGAGGACGCGGTCCGCCAGCCCGCACGAGACTCGCTCGCTCCAGCGCAGCAGCACGCGGCGATACCCCGTGGCCGTGGCCAGCGGCAGGCCCCGCAGGTGGTAGACGAGCACCGGCGTGCGGGCGAGCCAGCCCGCCAGGATCCCGAGCAGCCCGCCCTTCGGCGTGTGCGCGTGGACGATGTCCGGCCGGATCGAGCGCAGCGCGCGCCAGATCCGGAAGAGCGCGACGAGGTCGCGCAGCGGCGTCACGCGCCGCGCCATCGCCACCGCGTGGACCGGCACCGCGTCGCGCGCCGCGAAGTCCTCGAGCCGCGGCCCGGGCGAGGAGAGCGCCTGCAGCTCGACACCGTGCGCGCGCATGTACGCCGCCTGGCCGCGCAGGAAGAGCAGCGACTCCGGCACGGTCGTCACGTGGACGACCCGGACCGCGTCCCGGTCCCCGCCGGAGCGAGCGCGCGGGCGCATGCGCCGGCCTCCTCACCGCCCGGCCCGGGCGCCGCCGTAGCGGTACCCGTAGGCGTAGTAGCCGCCGTAGCGCGGCACCTCGGCGTCGGGATCGTTCAGCACGGCGCCGAGCACGCGGGCGCCCACCGCCGCGAGCTGGTCGACCGCCAGTTGCGCGGCGGCGCGGTCGGTCGCCCCGGCGCGCACGACCAGCACGACCCCGTCGGCGAGCGCCGCGAAGACGGCGGCATCCGCGAGCCCGAGGATCGGCGGCGTGTCGATCAGCACCAGGTCGAAGCGCTGTGTCAGCGCGCCGATCAGCCGGCGCAGCGGCTCCGTCCGCAGCAGCCGCCCCTCGTCCGGCCGGTGCGCGCCGCGGGGGATCAGGTAGAGCCCCTCCACCGGCGTCGCCCGGACCGCCTCGGCGCCGGAGCACTCCCCCGTCACCAGCTCGGCCAGCCCGGGACTCTCTCCCATGCCGAAGAGCGCGTGCACGCGGCCGCGCCTCAGGTCGCCGTCCACGAGCAGCGTGCGGAAGCCCTCGTGCGCGAAGACCACGGCCAGGTTCGCCGCCGTCGTCGTCTTGCCGTCGGCCGGTGCGACGCCGGTCAGCACCACGCTCTTCAGCGTCCCGCCCACGGCCGAGTACAGGAGGTTCGTGCGCAGCGCGCGGTACGCCTCCCCGGCGAACGAGTCGGTCCCGGCGACGCCGACCAGCTCCGGCGCCAGCCGCGCGCCCGCGCCCACCCCCTCCGCCGGCTCCCCGCGCCGGAACCGCCGCCGGCGAGACGTGTCGAGCCGCGGCACGACGCTCAGGATCGGCATGCGCAGCACCGCCTGCACGTCCTTCTGCCGCCGGATCGACGTGCGCGTCAGCTCGACGCCGAACGCGCCGCCGCCGCCCAGGATCAGGCCGAAGATCACGCCCAGCGCCACGATCATCGCGCGGCGCGAGCGCACGGGCCGCGTCGGCAGCGGCGCCAGGTCGATGATCCGCGCCGGGCCCGACTCGCCCGCCTCCGCGAGCCGCGCCCGCTCGTACTCGTCCCGGAGCTGCTCGGCCACCTTCTGGACCGTCTGGACCTGCTGCACCAGCCGCGCTTCCTCCGCGTCCGCTCGCGGCAGCGCCTGGATGTCCGCGGCGCCCCGGCTCCGCAGCGCCTCCAGCGTCCCGATCCGCGAATCCAGCGCGGCCGCGTGGCTGCGCACCGTGGCCAGCAGCTTCTCCTGCGTGGATGCGATCAGCGTCGTCAGCCGCACCACGTCCGGGTCCGTCGCGGCGCTGCGCCATTCGCCCGTGGTCAGCGAGTCGCGCGCCGACTCCAGCCGCGCCAGCTCCGAGTAGAGCTGCACGATCACCGGGTTCGAGGCGACGCCGGGCGACGCCGCCAGCGCCCGCAGCGCATCCCCCGACCCGGGCCGCGAGCGCTCCAGCGACGACAGCAGCGCGCGGTAGACGCCCCGGTCCGCCTCCAGCTCCTTCCGCCGCAGTTCGACCGCGGCGAGGTCGCTCTCCTGTGCGTTCATCTTCTCCCGGGAGCTGTACGCCAGCTCCCGGCTGCGGAACGCGCTCAGCTCCTGCTGCGCCGCCTGCAGCGCCGCGTCCGTCCGCGCGAGCTGCTCCTCGGCGAACTGCTGCCGCTGGTGCGACTCCTGCCTCGCGCCGCTCGCCTCGTGCACCGCGAACTCCTGCACGATCGCGTTCACCACCCGCTGCGCCAGCGCCGCATCGTGATCGGTGTAGTCGACGTCCACGATGTCCGTGCGGTCCCGCGGCATCGCGCGCACCGCCGACAGCACCTCGTCGATCGCCGCCTCCCGCGTGAGCACCGCCAGGCGCGCGCTCTTGGGCGCCGGCCGGCCCGCGAGCACGAATGCGACGCCGCCGAGCGCGACCCGCTCGCCGTACCCCGCCCGCGCCGTCCCGGCCGCGCCCGTCACCTCGTAGCCGCCGGCCCGCGGCCGCAGCAGCAGCGTGTCGGGCGGCACCGCGGCGTCGACGACCACGTCCCGCAGCAGCCCGCGGTCGAAGCCCCGGTCCAGCGCCTGGACCCGCAGCCCCTCCGCGTCGACGACGGCGCCGAGGACGCCCCGGCTCCGCAGGATCTGCAGGTGCGAGAGCAGCGGGTCGGCGTGCGAGCGCGTCAGCTCCAGCCCGGCCTCGGCCAGGCCGCCCGGCAGGCCGCCCTGCTCCGTGCGGATCTGGATCACGGCCGCGGCCCGGTACAGCGGCCGCTCGCGCCACGCCTGGTAGCCGGCGCCCGCCGCCGCGAGGCCGACCACGCCGAGGATCAGCACGGTGTGGCGCCGGAGCATCGCGGCGATCTCCGTGAACGAGAGGCCGCCGGCCGCGGCCGGCATCGGCGGCGTTGCGCTGGGGCTCCACCGCGCCCGGGGCTCGGGCGGCGGCGCGCCGTGCTGGATCACCGGCAAGCGAGACATACGCCTCCGACTAGCGCAGGAGGATGTTGGCGATGGCGGCGGCCGCGCCCGCGAGGCTCGCGGTCGGCCCGATCACCTCGCGGAAGACGTCGCGCCGGCGGCCGACCACGATCTGGTCGCCCGAGCGCACGCGCTCCGAGCCGAGCCCGCCGTCGCTCCGCGTCAGGTCCACGCGCAGCTCGCGCCCGCCGCGCAGCACGCGCACGCGGTCGAGCCGGCCCCGCTCCGTCGCGCCGCCCGCCCGCGCGATCGCGTTCGCCACCGTCACCTCCGGCGCGAACGCGTACAGGCTCGGCTGCCGCACCTCGCCGCCCACCGCCACGCGCAGCAGCGGCTCGACCACGAAGCGCGGATTCTCCTCGTAGCGCGAGAGGAACTGGCGGACGCGCGCCTCCACCGTGTCCGCCGGCACGCCGGCGATGCGGACGTCCCGGTACAGCGGGTGGCGCGGCGCGCCGTCCGCCGCGAGGTCGAACTCGCCGCTCAGCTCCGGCCGGCGCCAGACCGTGACGCGCACGGCATCCCCCGGCTGGAGGAGCGGCGCGGGCGCCGCCGGCGCGGGCATCTGCGCCGAGACCGTGGCGGGCGCCAGCAGCGCGCCGAAGACGAGCGGCAGTGCGAGCTTCTTCATGGGTCACCAGCCGGCACGGGAACGCGGGAGCTCCGCCGCCGGAACGGCTCCGGCGCGCGGCGGCGCGGCGTGGACCGGATCGCGCGGACGACCCGCTCCAGCTCCGCTTCGGTGAGGCTCGAGCCCGAGGGCAGGCAGAGCCCGGCCCGGAACAGCGCCTCCGCCACACTCCCGCCGATGCGCGGGTAGCCGGCGAAGACCGGCTGGAGGTGCATCGGCTTCCAGAGCGGGCGCGCCTCGATGTCATCGGCCTCGAGGGTGAGGCGGACGGCGTCGCGGTCGGCGCCGAACGCGTCGGGATCGATCAGCACGCACGTCAGCCAGTGCGTGTGGCGCCCCCACGGCGCCTCCGGCATCAGGCTCACGCCCGGCAGCTCCGAGAGCGCCGCGGCGTAGTACGCGAAGTTCCGCCGCCGGGCGGCGACGCGGTCCTCGAGCACCCGCAGCTGCCCGCGGCCGATCCCCGCCAGCACGTTGCTCATCCGGTAGTTGTAGCCGACCGTCTCGTGCTGGTAGTGCGGCGCCGGCTCGCGCGCCTGCGCCGCCAGCCAGCGCGCCCGCGCCACCAGCTCCGCGTCGGGGCTCACCAGCATCCCGCCGCCCGACGTCGTGATGATCTTGTTGCCGTTGAACGAGTAGATCCCCGCCCGGCCCAGCGTGCCCGCGGCGCGCCCGCCGTACGTCGCGCCCAGCGCCTCCGCCGCATCCTCGATCACGGGCACGCCGTGGCGCGCACACGCCGACAGGATCGGGCCCATGTCCGCGCACTGGCCGTAGAGGTGCACCACCAGCACCGCGCCGGGCGGCGAGCCGGCCCGCACCCGCTCCTCGAGCGCGGCGACGACGAGCGCCGGGTCCACGTTCCAGGACGCCGGCTCGCTGTCGATGAACACCGGCGTCGCGCCGAGATAGCGGATCGGGTTCACGCTCCCGGCGAACGTCAGCGTCGAGACCAGCACCTCGTCGCCCGGACCGACGCCCGCCAGCAGCAGCGCCAGGTGCAGCGCCGCCGTCCCGGAGCTCAGCGCCGCGGCCGCCGGCACGCCGACGACCTCCGCCAGCTCCCGCTCGAACGCATCGACGTTCGGCCCGAGCGGTGCGATCCAGTTGCTCGAGAACGCCTCGGCGACGTACCCGGCCTCGAGACCGCTCATGTGCGGCGGCGAGAGGTGCAGGCGCGTCCGGTTGCCGTGCTCGACCATGCGACCCTCCTCAGGCGCCCGCGGCCGGCGCACGCTCGCGCCGCCGCACGCCCGGATAGCGCTTCCGCGACGGCGCCGGAGCGGTCGAGCTCCGCAGCCGCCGGCACAGCCGCGCCGACTCGGACGCCGCCCGCACCGCGGAGCGGAGCGGGTCGACGCACTCGGGCACGAGCGTGCCGATCCGGCGGAGCATCCGCTCCCGGTCGAGCGCGGCGAGCGCGCCGCGCAGCCCGTCGAGCCCCGCCTCGATCGCGCCGCTGTCCGTCTCGTTCGGCTCCAGCAGCCGGATCTTCTCCACCGGCGACGGCGACGCGGCCTCCATCGCCGAGCTCAGCGCCTCGTGCAGCTTCTCCCCCGGCCGCAGGCCGGTGAAGACGATCGGCATCTCCGTGTACGGCTCGAAGCCCGACAGCCGCGCCACATCCTCCGCCAGCTGCACGATCGGCACGGGCTCGCCCATGTCGAGCATCGCGATCCGGCCCGCCGCCTCCGGCAGCGCGTTCGCCCGCAACACCAGTTGCGCCGCCTCCGGGATCGTCATGAAGTAGCGCGTCATCCGCGGGTCCGTGACCGTCAGCGGCCCCCCCGCCGCGAGCTGGCGCCGGAACAGCGGCACGACGCTCCCCGCCGAGCCGAGCACGTTGCCGAACCGCACCACGCGGAAGTCCGTCGCCGCGCCACGCAGCCACGACAGACCCAGCAGCATCCGCTCGCCGATCCGCTTCGTCGCGCCCATCACCGACGACGGACACACCGCCTTGTCCGTCGAGACCAGCATCATCTTCCGGGTGCCGTGCAGCGCCGCCGACTCCGCCACCACCAGCGTGCCGAACACGTTGTTGCGAACCGCTTCGGCGACGTGGTCCTCCATCAGCGGCACGTGCTTGTACGCCGCCGCGTGGAAGACCAGGTCGGGCCGGTACGCGGCGAACAGCCGGGTGACGGTCCCATGGTCGACCACGCTGCCGATCACCGGCACCACCTCGACCGCCGGATGCGCCTCGCGCAGCTCCAGCGCGACGAAGTAGAGCGGGCTCTCCGCCTGGTCGAGAAGCACCAGCCGCCGCGGTCGCAGCGCAGCGATCTGCCGCGCCAGCTCCGAGCCGATCGAGCCCGCGCCACCCGTCACGAGCACCGTCGTCCCGCCCAGCTCCGCCCGGACCTCCTCCAGGTTCAGCCGCACCGCGCCGCGCCCGAGCAGATCCTCGATGTCCACGCCCCGCAGGTCCCCCAGCCGGCGACGCCCGCTCATCAGCTCCGCGAGCGGTGGGATGATCCGATACTCGAGCCCCGCCGCCCGGCACCGGTCCACGATCCGGTGGATCTGCCCGCGCGTCGGCTCCGCGATCGCGATCGCCGCCAGCTCGGCCCCGCTCGCGGCCGCCAACCGCGGCAGCTCCTCGACCGTGCCCAGCACCGGGATGCCGTGCAGCCGCAGGCCGTGCTTCGACGGGTCGTCGTCCACCAGCCCGACCGGCTCCAGCTCGCTCTGCTCGTCCAGCGCGAACTGGTGGACCAGCCGCTCCGCCGCCTCGCCCGCGCCCACCAGCAGCACCCGGCGCCGCCGCCGGCCATCGGCCCGCCGCGCTCCACGCGCCCCGGCCAGCCGCCCGGCCAGGTAGCCGCCGCTCCCGAACGCCATCAGGAGCAGCCCGTCCAGCACCAGGACCACCACCGGGATCGCCCCGAGCCCGCCCGTCGACAGCCGCCAGGCGACGAAGAGCGCCGTCCCCTCCGCGACGGCCAGCGCCAGCGCCACCAGGTCGCCCGCGCTCGCATACCGGTACGAGCGGCGGACCAGGCGCCGCCGCGCGAACGCCGCCAGCCGGCACAGCACCATGACGGGGAGCGCGCCCGCGAGCGCCGCCGCGGCCCGCGCCGGCAGCGGAATCCCGAAGTGGAGTGCGAATGCGAGGGAGAGGGAGAGAGCGGCCGCCGCCAGGTGGAATCCGGTCACCGCCACCGTCCGCCGGCCTCGCGCCAGGACGTCGGGAGACACCCGGATCCCCGCCGACTCCCCCGGCACGAGGCCACCCGACCATTCCGGCGCGTACATGCGATCACTCCGCTCCCCGGCCGTTCCCGCCTGTCCGGGCCGATGCGAAGAGACCTCCGGTCGACGACCTCCGCGGCACCCGGCGCCCGTCACCTCGGGCCGCCGAGCCGTCCGTCGCGCTGCATGCGCGCTGCATGCGCGCTGCAGAAGCATCCCGAGCCGCCCGAGGCGACCCGAACGAACCTCGTCTCACGTCGACCGGCCGGCGGGGATTCCCCCGAGTTCCCTTCAGCACCGGCACGGCATCCAACCGCCCGCAATATCGGCGGCGCACACCGGCCGCGGATGGGCACGCCGGCCCAGCAGTTCGATAGGCATTTCGGCCCATATGCCGCGGGTTCCGGCCGTCCATCCTGGTCGCAGGTGCACCAGACCCCCATACCGCAGCGCCGAGCGGGCACAACGTCCGGCGCCGGGTCAAATTGTCCTCGGCCGGTGCCGGCCCGATCGCGACCGCCATGCGCGAAGCGGTGCCCGCGCCGGCTGCACCCCGTGCCGCCTCTCCTGCTCGGCCCTGGACGAGCAGCGGTACCGCCGCGAGCGGCACGGCAGCCCGCGGCCACTCCACCGGTCCACCGCGCCGGCTGGCACGTTCGTTGTCCCCGGGAACCGGCCTGACGGCATTCCTGCGGCAGGTCGCGACAGCGCATGGGTCGGGACCCGGCGGGAAGAGATCACCCAGCCGCGGCCGAGGAGACTGTGAAGGAAGCGGCAAAGGCCCGGCGATTCACCGTAGCGTCACATGATGCCAGCAATGAGTCCGGCCGCATCGACGCGGCGCGCCACGGCATGGTCATGCTCGGCAGCCGCGGCGGGGCTTGCCCCTCGAACGAGCGGGACCCCGCGCGCGACGGGCGCGGCGTTCCCGGGCGCGGCGGTCGACGCTTCCGCGCCGAACTGGGAGGTCGTGCTCCAGGTCCTCGACCTGCTTCAGGATGGGCTGCGGATCTGCGATCCCGACGGAGCCACGCGGCGCGAGAACGGCCGCATGGTCGAGCTCCTCGACGCGGAGCCGGAGCGCGAACGGGTGGAGGAGGAGATCCAGATCCTCGCCCGCAGCCTGTCGCTGCTCCGACGCAACCGGGGCGAGACGGGAAAGTGCCTGCTGGAGCGAACGATCCGGACGGAGCAGACGGAGTACCGGCTCCACGGCGTGGTGTTCACGGAAGGGAGCGCGGCGGAGCAGCCGCTCCTCGTGATCCTGCAGCCCCGCACGCCCACGCCGATCACCGACGAGGTGCTGCGCCGGCGCGCACGGATGACGGAGCAGGAGATCCGGATCGCGCGTCTCCTCGCCGAGGGGAAGCGCAACCGGGACATCGCCCGGCAGCTCCGGATCAGCGTCCACACCACGCGGCACCACGTCGAGCACGTGCTCTCGAAGCTGGGTGTTCGGCGGCGCGCCGAGGTCGGCCCGGTGCTGAACGGGCAGAGTGACGCGCGCCTGGTCCGCGGACCGGCGGACGCCCGCTGAGCGGTTCGCGCTCGCTCGGAAACGGCGGGGAACGAGCCGGGCGCGCCGCCGCTCGTCCCGGCCGGGAGGACCGCTCGCGGAATTCCGCGTGCGGTCCGGCAGCGTGCTCGGCTCGGCGGGGAGCGCCGTGCCGCGGTTCCGGCGCCAGCTCGCGGAAAGCGCCCGGCGGCGGCCGGGCCGGCCGCCGCCGGGACACCGCTCAGCGGCCGCGCTTCCGCACCTGGTCCAGCACGTGGAAGCCCTGCACGATGCAGCGCGGCGCGGCGACGACGTAGATCGACTTCGCGCCCCGGTCGTCTCCGCTGCCGAAGATCGGGATGCCCTCGTACTCGCCGAGCCGGATGAGCGCCTCCGGGCCCAACATCCGACGCGGGCCGAAGGCGACGTAGACCTTGCCACCGAACCGGACCGGCTCCGCCCCCGTGAGCCACGCCTCGCTCGCCGGATAGCGCAGCGTATCCGGGTACGCCGCCGAAAGCGGGCGGCGCTCGCCCTTCACCACCACCAGCGTGTCACCGGTCGACGGCCGGAGCAGCGCCGGCACCCAGCGCACCCCGGCGTCCGTGGCCACGCACACCTGGATCGCCCGCTCCGGCGGCGGCGCCGGCTGCGCCAGGATGCGCTGCGGCGCCTCGCACGCCAGGCGCACGCCGACGCCGCGCCGGGAATCCACGCTCACCTCGCGCCCCTCGTTCTCCAGCGCCGCGATGACGAGCTGCGACAGGACCTGCTGGATGTCGAGGAACGCGGCCGGCGGGCTCGCCAGGAAGCTCGCGGAGCGGCCGTCCACGAAGAGGTTGAACGAGCCGACGGCCGCGCTCAGCCGCGTCGCGGTCTCGTAGCCGGGTCGCCTCGGGTCCATCCGCTCGGCCATCGCGAGCAGGCCCCGGAGCCGCCGCACCAGGTCTCGAGCGGCTCCCGCGCCGCCCCGCCCCGCGCTGTCGGCGAGCGCGGAGACCAATGCCGCGCTCGCGCTCCCCGCGCGGTCGCCCGCCATCAGCACCTCCAGCAGCTCCCGCCGCGACGGCGCCGCCAGCGCCGCGGCCAGCGCCGCGCCGTTCCCCCGCGCGGCCAGGTCGGCGCGCAGCGCCTGCTCCTGCTGCTCGGCCGCCGTGCGCACCCCCCAGGCCACCGGGCAGTCGAACGTCTTCACCGTCCCCGGCTCGAACAGCAGCAGCGACGCGACCGACGGACCCGTCACGTCCGACATCGGCACCCGCGTCTCGCCGGGGTCCACGTACTGCGCCCGCAGCGCGGGAGAACCGCACAGCAGCAGCGCGGCGCACCCCGCCGCGCCGCCCGCCGCCCGCCGGGCTCGGCTCGAATGGAATCGATTCATGGGTCCCCGCCTACCTGAAGATCGCGGTGTAGTCGAACCCGTACGCCGCCCCCAGGATGAAGCGGGGCTTCGTCGTCAGGTCCGCGAAGCCCGGCGTCACCACCAGCGCGCGATCGCGCAGCGGCAGCACCGATACGCCGGCCACCATGTCCTGACCCGTCCAGTCCGCCACCGCCGCCACCGCTTCCGTCAGCCGGAGCGCGGCGGCGCCGAAGACGTTCGCCGTCGAGTGGTCCGCCAGGATGTCGTGCTCCGTCCGGAACCGGCCGTTCCCCACGCCTAGCGACAGCGTCAGCGTGCTCAGCGGCTCGGCCACGGTGGGGCGCAGCCGCACCACCTTGCTCACCACGCCGAACACGCTGTGGCCCGCGTCCGTCGCTTCGTCCCCGGCCGGCGCGTCGAACTCCTTCCACACCACCCCGTTCTCCCACCCCACCGCCACGCTCGCATCGCCCGGGATCTGCCGATGCAGCTTCAGGCTGATCCCGCCCCGACAGCAGCTCCGCACCGTCCCGTTCGAGCTGGCCACCACCTCCAGCCCCACGTAGCGCTGCGGATCGCCGAGCCCGGCGCCCACGACCGCGACGCCGTCCGCGCGGTTCACCAGCCGCGTCCGGAGCTGGTAGCCCGCGCCGACGAAGCCGTCGCCGAAGCCCGCGCCGAACCCGCTCGGCGTCCCCAGCGAGATCCCCGGCGCCGCCCGCACGCCCCGCCCCGCGATCTCCATCGTCGGCGGCGCCGGCAGGCGCTGCGCCCGCCGCAGCGAGTCCAGCTCCTGCCCCGCCGCGGACACCGCCCCGGCCGCCAGCAGGAGCCCGGCCACGACCGGCCCCAGCCGACCGGCCCGGACGAGCGTGGCCCGCCGGTCCGCACCGCCTCCGAAACGTCTCGAATGCCTCATGATCACCTCGCAGGCTCTCGCGGCCGGCCGCGAACCTCGCCCGGGCCCCTCCAGGACCCGACGGCCCACCGCTGCGGCGCATCCCGCGTAGCGGGCGACGACGCACGCGCCTGCTCACGAGACCGTCCGCCGCGCCCCGGGGGCGAGCGCCGTGCCGCGCGCCCCCCGCCCCGCCCCCGCCGCCCCGGAGCCGGCGGACTGTCGAGCCGGCGTCGCGCCCCAGCACCCGGGACCGAGTCGCCGCGCCGGCGTGGTCCCGGTCGCATTGCGTCCCAAGCCGCGAATACCGCCGTGGCCTTTCTGTCCTTGCCGCTGGCTGGAATTGGAAAGAGATGCCGGATTGCCGCGTGCGCGACGGCATGCCGCGGCCGTGCCGACAGCCCCCGCCGACACGCGAGCGCGACCGTTTCGATCGATGAGTGGAAGGGACGGCCGGGAACGCGGACCCGCGCACTCGCCGCACTACAGGAGTGAATTGTCCGTGGCGCCGGGCGGTCAGCCCGATCGAGCCGCGGCGTCGTGAGGTCGGTCGTGAGCGAAGGGGTTATAGCGCGGTGGGCATACCCGCCATAAACGAAGTGCCGCACGGGCTTGACCCATGCGGCGCTCCATCTTGCCGAAGCTCCCGCGGCAGGACTCGAACCTGCGACAAACGGATTAACAGTCCGCTGCTCTACCGACTGAGCTACGCGGGATCACGTGCAGGCCATAAGCCTAACGGAAAAACGGGCTTCGGTCAACCCCCGACAGCCCCGGATCCGCGCCGCAGCTCGATCGTCGCGCGCACCTCGAAAGGCCCTCCCTCCCCTCCCGCCGCCCCGGCCCGAACCGCGCGGTCCCCGTCCGAACGGAGCGCCGTCCCCAGTGCTTCGACGAGCTCCGCCAGCGCGCCGGCGGCGCCGCTTCGCGCCGCCCGAACCACGCGCCGGACCGCCTCCTCCGCGCCGGCGTCGCCATCCTCGCCGAGCCGGCTGAGCGCTGCCAGCAGCCCGTCGACCCGCCCGCACAGCTCGGGGTCCGCGCGGCCGCGCTCCCGGCCCAGTCCGCGCAGCAGCCGCCGCGCCGCTACGGACGCGGCGCCAGGCCGGGACGCGCGCTCGCCCGCGAGGCTCTCGCCGGCCCGCAGAACCCCGTCCGCCCGGGCGATCGCCGCGCGCTCCGCCGCCGCCACCCGGCCGCCGTCCGGCGGGCCCGCTACGGCGTCCTTCCGCAGCGCCGCCGCGATCACCTCCGCGGCCGCCACGTCGTCCTCCTCCACCAGCCCGGTCGCCGGGTCGTACACCAGCCAGACCCCTCGGCCGCGGCGCTCCCCGGCCACCAGGACCAGCTCCCGCGTCGCGGCGGGATCCAGCACCGCCGCGCGGCACGCGCCGCCCGCGTGCCGGCGGAGTCGCTCGAGCTCCGGTTCCGACAGCACGCGCGCGGCCAGCCCCCGCAGGCGCTCCTCCGCCTCGAACGGCGCCGCGTCCACTCGCTCGAGGTCGTCCAGCACCGTCCCGTCCCCGGCCAGGAGCCGCTCCAGCGCGCCGATCGAGTCACCGGCGACGGTGCCGTCGAGCACCGCGTCGTCGCCCGGCACCGCCTCCTCGATCGCGCGCAGCTTCCCGCGCAGGCGGCGCAGCAGCCCGAGCAGCTCCTCCAGCCCCCGCTCCGGGACGAAATGGTACGGGAACACGGTCTCGTGCGGCGAGCCCAGCCGGTCGACCCGCCCCACCCGCTGCACCAGCCGGATCGGGTTCCACGGCAGGTCGTAGCTCACCACGTGCGCCGCGTCCTGCAGGTTGAGCCCCTCCGAGAGCACGTCCGTCGCGATCAGCAGCTCCACCCGCTCGCGCGCCGGCGGCTCCGGCGCCCCGTTCGCGGCCGGCGCGAAGCGCTCGACCACCTCCCGGCGCCCGGCCGGCGCCCCGCCCAGCAGCGCGCCTCGCCCGTCCACCAGCCCGACCGCCCCGCGCCGCTCCAGCGCCCGCGCCAGGTAGCGCGCCGTCTCCCGGAACTCCGTGAACACCACCACCTTGCGCCCGGCCAGCTCGTCCAGCAGCGACCGCAGTGCCTCCAGCTTAGGGTCCGCCGCGCCGGCCCCCACCCGCAGCCGGCCGAGCAGCCCGCGCAGCGCGCCGAGGTCCGCCCGCGCGTCCGCCTCCAGCCGCGCCCGCTCCGCGCCGGCCGGACACGGGCTCAGCGCCACCGGCTCGAGCAGGAGTTGGTCGCCGTCCGCGGCCCCCGCGCGAGGCCCGCCGCGGCCCCCCGGCAGCAGCAGGAACCCCCGCCCCAGTGCGTCCACGAACGATTCCAGGAACCGAACCTGCCGCGCCACGCTCGCCCGGAACGCGACGACGCTCGATTCCAGCCGCTTCAGCAGCGTCAGCCGGACCAGCTCCGCCGGCGTCTCCCCGGCCCTCGCAGCGAGGCCGTACGCCGCCGGCCGGTACGGCGCCAGCGTGAGCGACGCCAGCACCGATGCCACGTCGCCGAACACCCCGGTTCCCGCCGGATCCATCGAGTACCGCACCGCTCGCGGCCCCGCGCGCCGCGGCAGCCGCACCGCTTCCCCGCCCGGCCACGCCGCGCCGGCGTAGTGCTCGCGCAGGAACGGGCGCGTCCGCCTCACCATGACGTCCCGCAGCACCGGCAGCACCGGCCGCGCCGCGAGCCCGCCCCGTGCGGCCTCGAACGCGCCCCGCAGGTCCGGCACGCCGACGTCCCGGAAGCTCCCGTCTCCGGCGAAGAGCCTGAGCTGGAAGTAGAGGTCCGACAACGTGTTGTTCACCGGGGTCGCGGTCAGCAGCACGACCTCCGCACCACGGCACAGCGCCGCCAGCGAGCGGTAGCGCCGCGTACCCGGATTCCGGAACGCATGCGCCTCGTCCACCACTACGAGCACGAGCGCCTCCACCGGGGCCGCGGCTCAGCGAGGTGTGCGAGACCAGCCGGATCGCGCCGCGTCGCCGGTCGGGATCGTCCGGCGTCGTGGCGCCACCCGCGCCCACGTGGAGCGCGACGCCCAGCTCGCGCGAGAGCCGCCGCAGCGGCCCGGTCCACGTCCGGCGGAGCGCCGCCGGGATCGCGACCAGCACGGTCCCGCCCGCCCGCAGGCGCCGCTCGATGAGCGCCAGCGCGACGAACGTCTTTCCGAGGCCGACGGCGTCCGCGACGAGGACGCCTCGCCGCCGCTCGAGGATCGCCTCGGCGCGCCGTACCGCGTCGCGTTGGAACGCGGCGAGGTCGAAGACGGGCTCCGCCGCGGACACCCGACCAGCCTGACCATCGAACCGCGAGGCCAGCGCAATGAGCGCCGCCTCGCGCGGGCGGCCCGCGGGATCGGTCTCCGACGCCGAGCCCCGCGGATCGGCCTCCCGCTGCGGATTCTCGCGCGCGGCCCGTGTTGTTCCGGGATCCGACTCGTCCCCCGCCGTCCGCTCTCCCGCCGCGCCCGCCGGCGGCGGCGCCGCCGCCTCGCGCACCAGCCCCGCGCCCGCCGCGCCCCGGTACGCCGCCCCGGCGCCCAGCATCTTCTCGATCGCGTCCCGCAGCACCGGCGCCACGTCGTAGCCCCGCCGCCAGAGTTCGAGGAACCGCCGCCGCAACGCCTCCACGACCTCCGGGTCCGACATCAGGCAGGTGAGCGCGGCGCCGCGCACCGGGAACGGCTTCGCGAAGTAGTGCGCACCCAGCAAGGCGACGTCGCCCGACTCGTCCTCCGGCGTCCAGCGGACGTCGCGGAGCACCGAGAAATCGGGAGTCCACGCCTCCGAGCCGGCCGCCCGCACCTCCGCCCGCCCGCTCTCCAGGAAGCGTTGCAGGACGTCGAGCTGCGCGCGGTGGGCGGCGCTGGTCGCGCTCGCCGCGCCCGCCTCCGCGAACGTGTTCGCGTCCACCTGCCCGAGCAGGACGCGGCAGCGCTGGAGCCGGGACAGCTCGCGCGGTGTCAGGTCGACCGCGGCCAGCCGCACCCGCGCGATGGCGAAGTCCGCCTCGCGCGCTCCCGCCAGCGCCGCGCCCAGCAGCGCACGCACGGACGGCCCCGCCCGCTCGTCGAGGAGGATCGGCGCGCCGCGCAGCCGGCGCGCGACCCGCGCCAGCTCGGCCCCGCCTGTCATCCCTCCCCCCGCAGCCACCGGTCGAAGCCCGCCAGCTCCGTCAGGTCTTCCCCACGCAGCCCGTATGCGCGCGCCACGCGCTCGTCCAGCCGCGCCTGCGCGTCCGCGCCGATCCGCCCCTCGGCGTGCGCGTCGCGCGAGAGCGCCAGCAGCGGCCGCGCGTTCCGATCGGTTCGCCAGCCGACGGGGAGCGGGATCGCCCCGACGACCCACGCGAAGAAGCGGAAGCGCGCATCCTTCGCGCGCTCCGCGATGCTCCGGGCGAAGACCCGAACCGGCAACGAGTTCAGGTACGCCGCAAGCAGCACCGCGTCCGCGTCGCACTCCGCCGGAACGAAGTAGACGGTGTTCAGCGGGACCAGCGGCCGCGCCACGCCCCCCGTCGCGATCCGCGCCGGCAGCGCCACCGCGTTCAGCGTCGCCGCCAGGTCGTGCCACGCCACCTTCGGCCGCAGCGTGTCCGGGGTCACATGAAACAGCGCTCCCGGCGGCCGACCCGGCCGCCACCCGGTCCTCGCTTCCAGCCGCGCGGCGTGCCTCGCCAGGTACGCGCCCAGGCGCGGCGGCGCGCTCGCCGCGGCACCCGTCGCGTCGTCGTGCACCCAGACCACGCGCTCCGGGGCGTCGAACCGCCACGCGCCGATCCCGCTCCCGCGCACCAGCCGCGCGAGCCCCGCCGCCTCGACCACTGCCTCGTACCGGTCCGCCGCCGCGCGGTCCCCGTTCCGCCGGACCGCCGCGAACGCACCCTCCGCCCGCACCACGGCGAGACCGCCGAGCTTGTCCTCGGCCTCCCGCACGAGGAGCACGTCGTTCGCGCCCGTGACTACGCCACGGCGGATGCGCACGCCCGGCTGCTCCGCGAGCCGCGGCCCCGCCGCCTGCATCCGGCGCAGCGCCCGCTGCACCGCCGGCGGCGCGATCATCCACGGCGCGTCCGGATCACCCCGGACCAGTGGGAGATCCGACGCCACGACCGAGAAGCGCAGCGGCTCCGAGCGTCGCCGGATCATCGTCACGCGCACCGATTCGTCCGCGCTCGCCGGCGCGCGCCGCTTCTCCGCCACGACGAGCATCGCGAACGCGTCCGCCCGGAACACCGAGCGCTGGTCCAGCGAGTGGTCCTGCACCGAGACCAGCCGCGCCTGCTCCGTGAGCAGCCGCCGGCCGCCTGAGCCGTACAGCGACCGCAGCAGCTTCGCCGGCAGCACCATCCCCAGCACGCCGCCCGGCGCCAGCAGCTCCAGCGAGCGCTCCAGGAAGAGCAGAGCCAGGTCGACCTGCGAGCCCGAGCCCCGCGGCGCCGAGCCGCCCGCGCCCCGCCACCCCGCCGACCCGCACACCCGGTAGCGCCGGCCCACCAGCCGCCGCAGGTGCGCCGGCCACCGGTGCGACCGCACCCACGGCGGGTTCGACAGCACCAGGTCGAAACCCGTCATCGCCGCGTCGGCGAAGTGCACGCCGAAGCTGAAGAACGGCAGTCCGCCCGCCGTCTCGAGCGTCGCCTCCAGCCGGCCGATCTCGGCCCGCGCCCGCGCCAGCGCGGCCCGCTCGGCCTCCGCCCGCGCCGCCTCCACCGGCCGCTCGCCGAACAGGTCCCGGTCCGCCGCCCGCGCCCGCGATTCGCGCTGCCGCCGCTCCAGCCGCGCCCGCGCGCTCGACAGCCACGCCCGCGCCAGCGCACCCTCCGCGTCCACCAGCTCGCGCTGGACCCGCGGCCGCTCCTGCGGGTCCGCGCCCAGGTACCGCGCGGCCAGCGGCTCGATCCGCCGAACCGATTGACGGACCGCGAGATCGACCACTGCGCCACCCGACCCGGCCGCGGCGCCGACCAGGTCCAGCGGGTCCACCAGCGCATCGCCCTGCCGGATCCGCCGGTCCAGGTTCGGCAGCGGCGGCACCGGCGCGGACGTCCGCGCCGCGCCCCGCGGCCGCACCGCCAGCGCCAGCCAGAGCCGCAGCGCGCACAGGAGCGCGGCATCCTCCTGCAGGTCGACGCCGTGGAGCGCGCGCGCCACGATGTCGCGCCGCACGCCGTCCGGCTCCTCGCCGAGCGCGCGCCGTACGGCGGCCAGCCGGCTGAGCGCGCCGACCAGGAAGGCGCCGGAGCCGCATGCCGGGTCGAGGACCCTCGCGGCCCGCGCCGCGTCCAGCAGCTCGCGGCGCGGCGCGGCTCCGGGCGGGGACCGATCCCGGCCGTCGAGGGCCTCGCGGACCCGCGCCTCGCCCACCCCCGTCCGCCCCGCCAGGTACGTCGCCGTGGCCTCGCGCGTGAGGCGGTCCACGACCGCGGCCGGGGTGAAGAACGTGCCGGTGAGGCCCCGTCGCTCCGACGCCATCAGCCCCTCGAAGACGCGGCCCAGCATCTCCGGGTCGATCCCCGGGAGGTCCGGGGCGGCGACCTCCGCCTCGACCGGCTCCTGCGTCGTGAAGCGGTAGCGCTCCAGCAGCCGATCGAAGCTGTCGGCGACGATGTCGTCCGGCAGGTCCAGCTCCGGGTATGCGCGCTCGAGCGCGTGCCGCTCGAAGAGCCCGCCGTTCAGGTACGGCAGCTCGCCGAGCGCCCGTGCCCCCGGCGTGCGACGCTCCGGCCGCGTGTTCAGGACGCCGAAGAAGAGGGGCTGGAGGACGGACCGGAAGAACGAGCGACCGCCGCGACCGGGCCGCCAGCCGGCGACGAGCGCCGGCAGGTACGCCTCGTCGCCGCCCAGATGGCCGTCCCGCTGCAGGAAGTAGAGGAACATGAGCCGGCAGAGGAGGAGCAGCGCGAGCTGCCGCCGGTGCGCGTCCTCCTCGTCCGGCACGCCGCTCCACGCCGCCGCCACGGCGTCTCGCTGCGCGCGGAAGTCGCGGAAGAACCGGCCGGAGATGCGCGAGCGCTCGAGCGCGCGCACGTGCCGGAGCGCCAGCGCGGCGCCCGCCTCGCCCTCGCGCGCGGCCAGCTCCTCGAGCGCCTCGACGTCGCTGCGCCGCGGGCGAGCGCGCTCGACGACGAGCGGCCGCGGCGTCTCGTCCAGCCCCGCGGCCACGAACGCCAGGCGCCGGTACCCCTCGCCGGCCACGACCAGCAGGTGCGGCCGCCCTGAATCCCCGGCCTGGATCCGCCGCGCCAGACAGGCGACGTCTTCCGCCCGCACCTCGCCGGCGATCTCCACCGCCAGCGCCCGCAGCCCGCCGCGGTCCGCCTCCGCGACGACCACCGGCGCCGCGGCGTCGGCCGGAATCGCGGCCGTCGCCGCGCCCGGCTCGGCCGGCAGCCCCAGCGCGCGCAGCAGCTCGCACAGGCCGGCGCGGTCGGACGCCCTGCGCAGCAGGGCCTCGATGGGGGGATCGCTCGCCACGCGGCCACGAAGCGGCCGGCGGCGGGGCGGAAGAATGGCGGGGTGGGACTACGGCGGCGCCACCCGCCGGTACGCTTGACCGCGCGCAGCTCCGGCGGGCGGAAGCACGACGGCGTGCGACTACGAGACGGTGCGCGCCGTCACGCCAGGCGCCAGCCGTTCACCGCGTCGCTCTCCGGGCGGACCAGAACCACGTCCGAGGGGTCCGCCGGGTTCACGACGCCCAGCACCAGCACCTGGCTCTCGAACCCGGCGATGCGCCGCGGCGGGAAGTTCACGACGGCCAGCACCGGCGTGCCGACCAGCCCTTCCGGCGTGTAGCGCCGCGTGAGCTGCGCGCTCGAGCGCCGCACGCCCACGTCCTCGCCGAAGTCGATCCAGAGCTTGATCGCGGGGTTGCGCGCCTCCGGGAACGGCTCCGCGCGGATCACCATGCCGGCGCGGATGTCCACCGCGAAGAACGTCTCCGGCGTCGTCGCCTCGAGCGGCGGGCGGATGGGAGCCGCGTCGTCGCTCACAGGAGGGCCAGCACCAGCTCGAGGATGATGAGGATGAAGATGCCCAGCTCGAGGATCTCCGCGCGCGCCGTCGCGGCCTCGTCGTACAGCGCCGTGTACGTGTCCCGGATGATCGCCAGCTTCCGGTTCACCGCCGCGCTCAGCGTGGGTACGCGGAACAGCTCCAGCGCCGAGCCGTAGATCCGGGCCAGGTAGACGTCCTCGGTCACCTTGAGCGCGTTGTCCACCCGCTCCGTGATCTCCGTCACCTCGGCGACCAGCGTGTAGAGCTGGCGCGCCAGGTCCGCGTAGCGCCGCCGCGCCAGCCCCGCCCACCCGCGCCGCGCCGCCTCCACCCGGTCGTACATCCGCGGCAGCTCCGCGTCCAGCAGCTCGTCGTAGTAGCGCAGCTCCAGCAGCTGCGCGTTCGCCACCTCCAGCACATCCGCCACGTCCGTGTCCCCGGACGGCTCCAGGATGAACGCGTGGTCCCACGTCAGCACGACCAGGTCCGTCGTGTAGTACGAGAACGCGTGCCGCAGCAGCTCCCGCCGCGATGCCTCCGACAGCTCGCGCCGCTCCCCCGACAGCAGCGGCGCGAGGTCCAGGCCGCCCAGCACGTCCGCCGCGCCCAGCGGCGGCTCGAAGCGCCGCACCCCCGCGAGCAGGTAGTCCTCCTCCAGCGCCGCGTCCGGCGTCGGGCGCTCCAGCGCCGGACCGATCACCCCCCGCAGCCGCTCCAGCAGCTCCACCCACGCCGGCGACTCCTGTGCCGCCCGGTCCACCGCGTTGCTCCGGTCCACGAACTCCGTCCACGGCACGCCCGCGATCGGCACCCGCAGCAGCAGCGACACCGCGCCGAAATCGTAGACCCGCGCGTGCGCCGTCGCCATCTCCGCGCCCAGCTCCACCGGACCCAGCCCGATCTCCACCGGCGGGATGCCGAAGTCGATCGCCTTCGGCTCCGCCCGCGCCAGCCGCACCCGCGCCACCGCCGCCGTCTCCGCGCCCGCCAGCCGCTCCGCCGCCGCCAGGTCGATCGCGTACGCGACGTCGTACAGGCGCAGCACCGTGACGGCGCCCGCCTCTACCCGCGGTTCCGAGATCATGGGGAAAGTAGGACCTACTCGAGGAGTCGGATCTGCGCCCGACCGACCGACGGCACGTCGTGGCACTCCCGGCAGCGCGCCTCGTACGTCTCCAGCCCGCCCACCTGGATCGTCGGACCCTCCGCCGGCGCCGGCATCCCGTTCAGCAGCCGCTGGTTGCGCGTCGCCGGGCTCCCGCACACCACGCAGATCGCCGTCAGCTTGTCGATCTTCTCCGCCACCGCCAGCAACTGCGGGATCGGCCCGAACGGCTGCCCCCGGAAATCCATGTCCGTGCCCGCCAGGATCACTCGGATCCCTCGGTCCGCCAACACGTTGGCCACGTCCACGATCCCCAGGTCCAGGAACTGCACCTCGTCCACCGCCACCACCTCCGTCCCCAGCCGCACCCGCTCCATCACCTCCACCGACGCCTGCACCGGCTCCGCCTCCACACGCCCGCCGTCGTGCGACGACACCAGCTGCACCCCGCCGTACCGCTCGTCCAGGTGCGACTTGAACACCTGCACCCGCTTCCGCGCCAGCACCGCGCGCCGAACCCGCCGGATCAGCTCCTCGGACTTGCCGCTGAACATGACCCCGGCGATCACCTCGATCCAGCCGGTCGGGGAGGGATTTTCCATGGCCGGAAGTTTACCGCGCCCCGCCGCGGCCTGTCCAGCGCCGCCCCGCGCCCCCGCGACGCGACGCCGATCCCGCCCGCCCCGGGCTTCCCCGCCCCCGCCGCTCGCGAGACCCGCGCGCCTCCCCACCACCGGCCGCGCCGCTCACGCCGCCTCCGGCTTCCGCCGCTTCGCCACCCGCCGCAGCTCCCGCGCATCCTCGCGTAGCTGCTCCACCAGCCGCCCCACCTCCCCGATCACCCGCTCGTCCCCCTCCCGCAGCATCACCGCCAGGATGTGCTTGCAGATCCGCTCCCGCCACAGGTGGTCCCCGCAGTCGCACCGCGGCAGCCGCGCCGTGTACAGGTCCACCCAGTGCGCCTCCCGCCCGCCCTCCACGCGGTACCGCCCCCGCCCGACCCGCGTCACCCGCAGCCCCAGCGAGCGCTCCAGCCGTCCGGCCTCGACGCCGCCCGCCGCCTGGTAGTCGATCCGTGCCCGCCCGGGCCGCTCGTCGCCGAGATTCATACGCCCCCTCCATTCGTCCCGGAATCGCAACGTAATACCCCCGAATCGGGCCGCATTTCCGTCACATGTTCCACGACCCGGAACAGCCGGGAAACGGACGGAGGCGACGATGCCCCGCTTCTTGACATACCACATGGAGTTGCCCCATTATGAGGCCCATCTCCCCTCTCGGTCCCAGAACGGATCACGAGACGCTGCCCGACGCTCGGGCCCGGAATACGGATCCCCGTCGCGCCGCGCCGGCACTCCGTGCGAAATACAACAACGATTTTTGCCACCATGGCGGTGGAGACGAGGTCGGCGGTCATGAACTCCAGGGAGAGTCGCGCCCCGTCGCGGTCCGGCGAGGCCGCCCGCGCCGAGTCGCTGGTGCGCTCGCTCGCGGGCGTCGCCGGCGCATCCGTGGAGGCCGACGCCGGCGGCGCCGTCCGCGCCGTCCGCGTCCTCGCCGAGGACGGCGCGCATCCCCGCGAGGTCGCGCGCAACGTCCAGTCCGCGCTCTTCGCCGCGCTCCGCATCACCGTCGACCCGGCGCGCATCACCGTCGCCCCGAGGGACGGCAAGGGCCCCGCGAAGGCGCCGCTCGCGCCCCGCCCCGACTCGCCCCGCCGCGCCCCCGCCTCGTCCGGCTCCAAGGGGAGCGGCGCGCCCGCGGCGAAGGCGCGGACCGCGCCGGGCCGCCGCCCGCCGAACGGCCGCGCCCGCCCCGGCGCCGCCGCGCCGCCGGCCGCGCCGCCCGCCGAGATGGACGTCGACGCCACGCCGTTCCCGGAGCACGCCGCCGAGCCGGCCGCACCCGCGCCGCCGCCGCATGCGCACGCCGCCGGCGCCGAGCCCGCGCCGCGCGTCAACGTCCGCCTCGCCCGCGTCGACCTCGAGTACCCCGGCCCCGGCCGCGTCGCCGCCCGCGTCACCCTCGCCGCCGGCCACCGCATCCTCGTCGGCGACGCCGCGGGCGAGGACACGCCGGCCGGCCGCCTCGACGCCGTCGCCCGCGCCGTAATCTCCGCGCGCCCCGCGGCCGATACTACTGCTTGTGAGCTCGAGGGCGTCCGCCTTCTCGAGGTGGCCGGACGCCCCTACGCCTTCGTCGCCCTCCGCACCGCCGGCGCCGCGCGCATCGACTACCGCGCCGACACCGCCGCCGCGGACGGCCCCGTGGAGCACGCGGTCGCCCTCGCCACCCTCGGGGCGATCCTG